>JABHIE010000016.1 GCA_018671175.1 Planctomycetota bacterium
TGGTACACCGCTTTACCCCATTCTTAAACAAGATGTAGTATTTACCGCCCCACTATTGAAACTGAATCCTGCAATGGAGTAGAGTCTTCCATGCTCCTCATTATTGCTCAAATGCTTTTCTTTCTTGCGACACCTCAAGAATATTCCCGCCATGAAATCAAGACTCATACGCCCACGATATCCGTCGAAAGCGCGATTCAAAGCTGGGCAACCGACTCTTGGGACCAAGTGCGCTTTGACTTCCGCAGGCTTGCCGAGCAAGTTGATTTCGACATCGCACGGCCGCACTTGATCAAGGCACTTCAGGCTGATGAAGTCAAGTTGCGCGCTTACGCACTCATGGCGCTGACAAACTCTTTCCGACACCGACATGTCTCCGGCCCAGGGCAACCGATTGAGCTTTCACCCAAGCCACAATTTCTTCTTCAAAATGACCAGCCTTTCTGGGATTTTATTGTGCAGCAACTCGCGGATGACGAGAAACGCTGGAACTGGTCATTGGGCTATTCAACCCTACTTTCCTGGGGGAAACATGCGAAACCGAGTCTTTACCGAGCCCTTGCCAGTGATGATGAGCAACTCCGTTCGAGTGCGTTTCACATCCTTATTGCTACAAGCTTTAATGAGTTTCACCCCGCGGCCCTGCCCTGCCTAGATAAATTGTGTTTCGAGTATAAACCCAGAGAGTTCTGGAACCGGCAGACGCCAACCTATTTCGATCGACAAAAGTGGCTCACCCATCATGCGCATGCTTTGGCGGATGTCCTGACTCGCTGGTTACTAAGCGAAGACGGTCGCCGACGCGCCTTCGCAGCAATTGCTTTTGCCTCTCATCGTTGGAACACCCATCAAAAGCTAATTGTCGAAATTCTTGCTGATGAGCTTAAAGATGATCATCGAAGATGGACCGCTATTTCAGCCGCTGATGCTCTACTCAAGATGGGCGCGGTTGCACTGCCTTACTTGAAAGACTTAACGCTTACCGATCCGCAGCAAAAAGATTTCGTTGCAACAATTATTTGGGATATAGAATCGCCTCCGAAAACCAAAAACGATTTAGCTCGTCGTACTCTAAAGCATAAACATCTTCGCGAGGTTTCTATTCGTGAACATGACCCGTTTTATCAGTGGATCTCAAACCTCTATTACCCGTACAACTGTTTCCTTGGGCCAGATGGTGAGCAATTTTCTCAATGGTCAGATAGATGGGTGCATAATCATATGCCATGGGAAAAAATAACTTTGTCTTGCCCATGCGGGTCAAAGCGATGTGATGCTCGATTGAGACGCGCTGCAAATGACTTCCGTAAGCCTTGCCCCGTAAACAAGCGGCAAACCCAAGCGCACTAACCCACCATCTCTTGAATCACGCCAAGCAACTCAAAACCAAACGCCTCGACTTTGCCGGGGCCTATGCCTGGCACGCGGAGTAAGTCGACCTCGGTTTCAGGAGCGCGGCTGGCGAGTTGGGCAAGGACTTTGTTGCTGAAGACGCGATAGGGCGGCACACCTAATTCGGTGGCTTTTGATTTGCGCCACCGCTTAAGCGTCTCGATGATTGCTTCATCGGCGACGACCTCGGCCTCGCTCTGAGTGGCGTCGCTGCAAAGTGCGGACGGCCGCTCACCGTGGCTCGGTGAAAACGCAAACGCGCTGAGGAAAACATCTGCGCCCTCATTTAAAACGGGTGTCGCCTTTGGGGTGGTGTCTAAAACTGGGTATTCCGCCCCAACGGTGGCCAGATAGCCCCCATCGAGCAACGCCTGGACAAACGCTTCGAGCTCGGTCATCCGCCAACCGTCGAGTGCGCCATAACCGGCAGGCCCCGTCGGGATGCCCACTGCTCGACTGCCCGCCAAGATGCCAACTGTTTTTTTGCGACCGTACTTGACACCCCAACGGTGCACGCAATCAAGCATGATGCGGGCCGCTTTTTCGTGGAGGCCCGTCAAAGCAACGGGCGGGTTTTTGGCCTGGGCGGCACAGCGACAACATTGATCGCAGCCGTCGGCTAAGTCGGCCGCAGCCGGGTCGCCGAAATATTCGAGAATCGAGCGCCACGAACAAGTGCCTGATTGCGCCCACTGAAACATCCGTGAGAGGCGCTGCATCGAGGCGTCAACAAAACGCGGGTCGGCGGCGGTGCCGTCTTCGCGTGGCTGCTTGATTAAAAAATCATGCGTACGGTAATCTTTGCCGCGCCACAACATCACGGCGCGGGACGGCTCGCCATCACGCCCTGCGCGGCCAAACTCTTGGTAGTAATCTTCGAAACTGCGCGGCATGTGCAAGTGAATCAACATGCGAATATCTGGCTTATCAATGCCCATGCCGAATGCATTCGTCGCAATGAGCGCATCGACTTCGTTATTCAAAAACATATCTTGCACTATGCGCCGCGACTCGCCGTCGCAGCCACCGTGATAAAACGCCGCGCGAAAACCCGCATGACTCAGCTGCTCGGTCAGCTCTTCGCAAGCGCGGCGCGTGCCGGCGTAAATCAGAGCAGGCGCTTTGCCGCCACGGTTGCGCACGAGCTCAATCGCCTCGAATCGGCGGCGGTCTTCGGTCGGCATCTTGCGCGTTTCGATTGTGATATTGTCGCGTAAAAAGCCGCGCACAAAAACATCGGGGGCTTTGAGGCCAAGTGCACCGCCCAGCTCGTCACGCAACTCAGGAGTAGCCGTCGCCGTAAATGCAGCCACGCGCTCAGGGGCAAACTTTTGCAAAAACGGGCCAATCTCAAGATAGGCGGGCCGAAAATCATGCCCCCAACGCGCGACACAATGCGCCTCGTCGACCGCAACAAACGGAACACGCACCTCGGCTCGATTTAGCAGACTCAAAAATCGCTCACTGCCCAAACGCTCAGGCGAAACATAAAGCAACTGCAGTTTGCCGGCAACAAATGCCTGCTCTGCCCAAGCCCGCTCGTCGGGAGTTTGCGCACTATCTAAAGAAGCGCACGGGACGCCTTTTTCGCTCAAAGCCCGCACCTGATCGCGCATCAAGGCAATCAGCGGCGAAATCACGAGTGTCGTCCCGCCAAACAACAAGGCTGGCAACTGGTAACAGAGCGATTTACCCGCACCCGTCGGCAAAACGGCGATCGCAGGCCCACCATTAAGAATCGAGCGGATGACCTCGGTTTGCCCCTCGCGGAACGCAGAATGCCCGAATGTGCCCGAAAGGACATGCATGACTTGGCTGCGGGTGAAATTCATGGCGAAAGCGTGATTGGGGGTGGATGCCCGGCAGGGCTCGACGACAGATTTTGCAGCTCTCATGCCGTGTAGACGGATGAGGCTGAGATAGGTTACCTACCTCATTTGCATTTCCTTTATAAAACGGCCTTGAGATTCACATAAAACGCCGGGCCATCATCACTGAGCACTTGGAACAGGACTCTTACCAACTCATCGCCGCTTTCAGCCGAAAGTTTGGCCAGCGCAACTTTAGCCGCGTCGAGCGAAGGCGCAGAAATGTCGCTCATGTCGTCGGGGAGCATGCCGTCTTCGTGCGGCACGCCCAACTCATCTAGTAGAGTTGTGAGCAGCGTCTTGTGTGGCCCCAAATAAAGCGACCGCAGAATCGACTCTTGCACTGTGTCGGTTAAATCACGCTGAATCATCAGCAAGCGCACGCGCTGGTCGATGCTCTTTTTGTGAATCGACTGAAGCCGAAACCCGCGAGCCAAAGCAATGTCTCGCAGAGCAAGTGCTTGATCTTCGGGAAAAAAATCGCATTCCCAGAAGGCGTGGCAAGCCTCTGTTCTTAACTCTGATGAAAGTCCGGCCCAATTTATCATGATTGCATCCTTTTGTTCAAGAAGCGCAACGGCTTCCGTGGTGGTGAGAATTCTAACAGTCGGCTGACCCCTGCGCTGCCGCACGCATAAAAGTGCAGAATACTGCCCCTCGGCTCGCCTCTAAGTGCAGCATAAATCCCTAATTTGTCGCTTTTTGCAACCATCGTCGCCGCCGATATTGCGCCACGGGGCATAGGGGCTAATAGGTGGGCGGAGGCACAACCATGTCTGAACAAAAAGTAATGAACCGCTGGCTCGTCGTAGCTGGCGCAATTTTAATCCAACTGGCACTCGGCGCGATTTACGCGTGGTCAGTTTTCACACCCGAGCTCAAAGGCGCGGGCTGGACGGCTCTGCAAACGCAGGCAGTTTTCTCAACGGGCCTCGCATTCTTTGCGATCGTGATGGTGTCGGCTGGCTTCATGCTTCCGAAGCTCGGCCCTCGCAAGTTGGCGATTGCAGGCGGTTTGGTGCTGGGCACGGGCTACGCACTCGCAGGTCTTTTTGCAGGCACAGGTTTTTGGCCTATCTTTTTACTGATTGGTGTTCTTGGCGGTTCGGGCATTGGCCTGGCGTATGTGATTCCAATTGCGGTCGGCATGCGTTGGTTCCCTGACAAAAAGGGTCTGATCACAGGTTTGGCCGTTGCCGGCTTCGGCTTTGGCGCGATGCTTTGGGTAAAGCTCGCTGGTGCATGGGGTCACTTAATTGCTGAAGTCGGCCTGCCTACCACCTTTTTGATTTACGGAATTATGTTTGCCGCAATGGTCGTGATTGGCGGAATCTGGATGGTCTTCCCACCCGACGGCTGGAAGCCAAAGGGCTGGAATCCGGCTCCAATCGCTGGTTCTGGGCAAGCTGCAGCAGCAGGGTCGATTAACTTTACGACACGCCAAATGCTGCGCACGCCGCAGTTTTACATGATTCTGATGACCTTTGTTTTCGGAGCAAGCGCAGGCCTAATGAGTATCGGTTTGATGAAATTATTTCCGATGCAAGCACTGCAAGCAACAGGGATGAGCGTCGAAGCCGCGTCTGCAATCGCCGGCACAGCCATGGCGGTTTTCTTCTCGCTTGCAAACGGCATCGGCCGAATTGCTTGGGGCGCAATGAGTGACAGCTTGGGCCGTAAAAAATCAATCATCATTATGATGACCACGCAGGGCATCGCCGTGATTCTCTTCCAATGGATGGCAAGCAGCGAGTATTTACTCTACGCGGCGGCGACCGTTATCGGGTTTAACTTCGGTGGTAATTTTGCATTATTCCCAACGATGACGGCCGACACATTTGGCACGAAACATGTGGGCCAGAATTACCCCTTTATTTTCTTGGCTTACGGCATTGGCGGCATCGGTGGCCCCATGCTCGGTGGCAGACTGGGCGACCTGGGTAACTTCCCGATGGCCTTTACGATTTGTGGTGTGCTTTGTCTCGCCGCAGCGGTCATCATTGCGCAGGTCAAGCCTGCAACCGAAAGCCAGAAAATGTCGATAGGCAATTCAGGGGTCAAGCCTCCGTTCTCATCAAGCGGCAAGCCACCTGCAGCACCAAGCGGCGGGCGGCCAATCGCACCAGCTTAATTTCAGTTGGCCTATGATGGGCGAGCGACTCAGGTCGCTCGCCCATTGGCTTTTATTATTGAACGCCAAGCGCGGCAATTCGTTTGACTTTGCGCATGCCCCTCCCCATCAAACTCCGCACCGCATTTGCGGCATCGACCACGATTCATATCGTAGGCGGCGTGGCAGTAATTGCGGGTATTGCCTATTGGAGCGCGCAAAACCCCCAAACCAAAGCGCCTGTCGTTGAGTTTGCGGTAGCTCAAATGAGCACGCAAGTCGAAGAAATCATTGCACCGCCAAGCGAGGTTGCGCCGCACACTCCCGAACCTCAGCTCACCGAAACGGAAGCTGATCCAAAGTTCGAGTTTGAAAAGACGATCGATGAGCCGTTTGAGTTTGAATTTGAGCCCGAAAATCCGAAGGGGTTGCCGCAGCTTGAAGAAACGCCTCCATTAAAAACCATTACTCCTGAAGCACTGCCAGCCCCATTCATAAAGGCTCAACGCAAGCCAGGCGCGTGCAAGCCGCCGACTTACCCCAAACGAGCGGCAGCCCGGGGGTGGGAAGGCCTGGTGATTATCGAAGTAGAAATATCAGCAACGGGCGCGGTCAAAGGTGCGCGCATCACAACAAGTAGTGGGCACGACATATTAGATACCGCTGCGCTCAAGGCCATTTTCGCTTGGGTTTTTACACCCGCACATAGAGGCAAAATTACTGAAGCGGCTACGCAGGTCATCCGCATTCGTTTTGAAGCGGGTAAAGTAAGTGCATGAAATTCACTTTAGCGATTGAGTTGGCGGCCCTTTGCTTGATGGCACAATCATGCGTTTTACCGGTAGCGCCCGTCCCGAATGCCAATCAACTGCATCTCGTCTGGAACGATGAATTTATGGGCAGCGAATTAGATGCAAGCAAATGGATGACTCGCCAAAAAGACTTGATGCACGGGAAGAGTCTCATCCTTGAAAGCTGCACTACTCTAAACGGTAAGGGCCATGCCGTTTTGATGACGCGATTAACTAACGATGCGGGTAGCGAAATCGAGTCTGGAATGATTGCGACTCAAGGTATCCAAGAGTGGCAATATGGATTATTTGAAGCGCGGGTTCAATTTGAATCGGCGCCCGGCCATCACGGTGCGTTTTGGTTGCAATCGCGCGACTACGGAATTGTGAAAGACGACCTGACAGCAAGCGGGGCAGAATTAGATGTAATTGAATATTTTGGGCGGCACGATTCGCTCAGCCATAACATCCACTGGAACGCTTACGACAGCAGCGACAAGCAGCATATCGGTTCTGGCAGTTTCGCCTTGCCGGATAGCGCAGGGCATCCTGACGAGGGCTTTCATGTTTACTCCATGCACTGGACGCCCGAAGAATATGTTTTTTACACCGACGGCATTGAGACTTGGAGGACGACCACAGCGGTGAGCCATCACCCTGGATATATCATTCTTTCCGTGCTAGCCAGCAAATGGGAAGCAAAGCATATTGACCCCGCGTTATTCCCAGATTCTATGGTCGTCGATTGGGTGCGGGTTTATCAGTAAGCGTTGCTTTATGCAAGCAAAGGCACATTTCAGGCACTCTTAACAGATTCAGCTTCAACAAACACCCGCTTAATTTCAGGGTGTGCCGCGCGGACTTCTTGCGTGAGTGATTCAATCACTTGCTCTAGCTCACCGGCTTTGACTTCATCCGCGAAATCTACACTAAGCGTGAGCAAAATATAATCGGGGCCCATGTGAAGAGTTAAGACTTCGTTGACATTATCGACTTCAGAAATCTCAGCGGCCCGGCGGCGGACATCTGCAACCAGCTCTGGGTCAGCCGCCTCGCCAATGAGTAATGATTTTGTTTCGCGCGCAAGCCAAATTGCAGTGAAGGCCAAGATGAGCCCAATCACAATCGATGCAATGCCGTCAAAAATGGGTAAGTTAAATTGGGTCGCCAAAACCAAACCAATCATCGCCACCATTAGACCGAGCAAGGCCGCTGTGTCTTCAAATAAAACGACAAAAACGGTCGGGTCTTTTGAATGCTTAATTGCATCTGTAAAACCACGGTTGCCCTGCTGTGCGCGAAATTCACGCAAGGCCATGAACCAAGCGCCGCCCTCAAAAATAACGGCAAGCCCAAGCACGACAAAGTTAATCATCGGGTTAGTCACGGGCTCAGGGTGCATCACGCGATGGACACCCTCATAAATCGAAACACCCGCGCCCGCTGCAAAAATCAAAATCGCCACGATGAATGACCAGAAATAAATCTCTTTCCCGTGGCCAAAAGGGAAGTCTTCGCTCGGCGGTCGTTTAGCCCGTTTAAGGCCCAACAAGAGCAAAGCCTGATTGCCTGTGTCGACAAGAGAATGCACCCCCTCGGCAAGCATTGCGGCTGAGCCCGTCATGGATGCAGCCGCAAACTTTGTAATCGAGATCAGCGTATTGCCCGCCAGTGCGGCATAAATGACTGTTTTTGAACCGTGCGCCATCGTCTATTTGGTGTCGGATTTCCAATCACCCAGCGCGCGCTGAACCGCGCGACCCATGACCGAATCAAAATCGTCAGGCAGCGCGACGGATTGTTGTTGAGGGTCATCAAGCAAATCACGCACTCGTCTGAATTGAATCAAATAAGCGCGGCACTTCGAGCACATCAACAAATGGCCGCGCAAAAGCATGGTTGACCAGAAGTTTAATTTACCATCGAGGTAGTCACTTAAAACCTCATTTACTGAGCGACATTGTGTGAGTAATTTCACGAGGTAGCCCCCAATTTACCATCAACACATTGGCGCACTGACTTGCGGCCGCGATGAATCGTTTGGCGAAAATTTGTATAAGAGATGTCCATGGCGACGGCGGCATCTTGGGCTTCTAAACCACTTTGACCGCAGAGCAAAATCGCTTCGCGTTGATTGTGCGGAAGCGCGTCAAGGCATTCTTGGATGACGCGCTTCAATTCAGCCTCGCTATCCCAGGGGTCAAAACGCTCGCCGGACTTCCATTGGCCGCCATCAGTAAAGCGATCAACATCAGGGTCTTCATTAGAAACGATTGGCTCGCGGCCACGCTTGCGGAGGATGTCATAAATCTTATTTCTCAAAATCGAAAAGGCCCAAGCTCGTAAAGCAACGCGACCGTCATACTTTTCAATCGCACGCAAAACGGCCAAAAACGCCTCTTGCAGGGCGTCTTCGGCGGCGGCGTGGTCGCGCAACATACAATTGGCAAAACCAAGCATTTCACCGCCAAGAGACTGCATAAGCTCGGTTGCGGCAGAATCGTCCCTTGCGGCAATGCGGCGCGCAAGGGACAAGTCGTTTTCATGTGTCATGCAGTTAGTTTAGCAACCGCAATCAAAAAGCCCACGGTAGGCGGCGCGATGTTTCCATGCGAGCCAACCTTGAATACCGACGAGCATCACGGCCATAGGCAAGCTCGCTGGCGCAAGGGCGAGATGGAAGGCAAGAATATTCACAATAATCGGCGCCAAAATAACCAGACCAAGCGCGGTCATTCTCCCCGACAGAATCAGCAAACCAGAAATGATTTCCGTAGCCTTCAAAAACGGGAAGAAATACCCCGAAGCCATCATCGCGCCCATAAAGGTCATCCCGCCTTCCGACATTGGTGGCGGCGACATGAAGTGCAAGAAACCATTCAGGCCAAACATAACGAAGGCCGCGCCAAACATCGTGCGGACGACTTTCGTAGCTTTGCTGTGCTCGTGCGTGAGTGAGGCTGCGCCTGCAGTCTGCTGCGCGGAAGAAGAAGTTGAGGTGAGTGTTGTCATGCTATGTATTCGCCAAAGCAACCCGCCTGTGACAAAATTTATCAGCCTTCCAAAAAAGCCTTGGCGCGCAATATAAAACGCGCCGCCCTGATGGACGGCGCGCAACTTAAACGATGGGCTTTACATGGAAGAGCAGCAGCCGGGCGAGCCAGCGATTTTGCCACAAGCCTCGCAATGCTCCGCTTCAGCGCTGCAACATTGATCCGAGCCTTGAACTGCGCCGCAGTCGCAAAGAGGTCCTTCGGCAGGCAGCGCGCAAGCGGGGATGAGTACGAATGCGCCCAACAAAGCAAAGGCCAGTGCCCCACGGCTAAACCGTGAGATTAATTTAGATGTTGTGAATGTCTTCATATCATGCGTTCGCGCGCAACTCTCATGTGTGACATGATTATTGAATCACATCTGTGGCAATCCCCCCCCCGCCTTGCATGAAGGATTTATTTGACTTACCCTAACCCTAGTGAACACAAGACACCTCCACATCTGGCGCATCGCGCAAACACTTGTTTGGCTCATTGGCGCGGCAATCCTAATGGCTCTCGTTTTTTGGCCGACTGTTGGCTTGCACGCGTTCTGGAATGTCTTTATCCCTGTCGCGCCGGCCTTGTTTGTTTTCGGCATTGGCATATGGCGGAATATATGCCCGATGGCCTCTAACGCCCTGTTTCTGCGCCATATTGGTCGATCTAAGCGTAAGCCGCTTAACGCCAAAACGCAGCTTAACTTGCAATGGGCGAGCGTTTGGGCGCTTCTCATCATTGTGCCTCTTCGCCATGTAATTCTCGACACAAACGGTCTTGCGACGGCGATTGTGATTGGCGCGCTCGCCCTACTGGCCATTTGGGCTGGCCGACACTGGGAATGGAAAAGCGCTTGGTGCTCGGGCTTATGCCCAGTCCATCCAGTCGAAAAACTTTATGGGCTACGCAATGCCATCCCCTCGCCAAACGCTCATTGCACCGAATGCGAACAGTGCGTCGAGCCTTGCCCCGATTCCACAGCCGGCTTCCATCTGCTACACAATGATTTATCGCAATCAAAACGCGAATTAGGCGCGCTTATGGTCGGTGGCTTCCCCGGTTTTATCTGGGGTTGGTTTCATGTTCCAAACTGGCCCGACGGCCAAGGTTGGTCGCATCTCACCGAAGCATACGGATGGCCTTTTTTCAGTATGCTTATTAGCTACTTTCTCTTTTCGATACTTCGCAGGTCTTCCCTTACCGATCACCAACTTGCCAGACTTTCAGCAGCCGCGGGCGTGAGTTTGTATTACTGGTACCGCATTCCGGCTCTCTTTGGCCATGGCCTTTTCCCCGGCGATGGCATGCTAATCGATTTAAGTCACACTTTGCCGAGTTGGTTTACTCCTGTTTCTCAGGGCGTCACCACAGCCATTTTCTTTTGGTGGCTTGTCGTAAGCCGTCAGCGCGATTCCAGTTGGTCTGCGCGGCCGCCGTTCAGCAAGCACGAAACACTTGATTCAAATATCAAATGCTGAGTCTCATTCCCCTCCTCCTCTTGCTCTTGCAAACCGCGCAAGAGCCGGCGCCCAAAGTACTCATGATTGGCATTGATGGAGTGCGCCCCGACTGCCTGGTGAGCGCCAATACACCTCATCTTGATGCTTTGGCTGCTAAAGGTGTGCTCAAGCTAAACGCTCGCACGACATCCATCACATCTTCTGGGCCAGCGTGGGCGACAATTTTGACGGGCGCGCGCATGAGCATGCATGGGGTTCACGACAATTCGTTTGAGGGGCTGCGCCTGAATGAGTGCCCCACTTGGCTAGCCCAGGCCGAATTGGCTCAGCCCGATTTGTTTACCGCTTCTGTTGCGCAATGGGCGCCCATTCACCAACATCTATTCCTTAAAGGCTCGGTCGATTTTTCTGCGGCCGCAGATAGCGGGGCAATGGTTTCACAAACCGCTATTGATTTACTTCAAGACAATCAAAAAGATGTCGACGCTCTCTTTCTGCACTACGACGATGTTGATCATGCAGGCCACGCCCATGGCTATGCCGTAGATATACCTGAATACATTGCCGCGATTGAGCAAGTTGATGCCGAAATCGGTTTGGTTCTCAAGGCCATTCGCGCGCGGAAAGCTGCAACAAAAGAAGCGTGGCTAATCTTAGTTGGCACAGATCATGGCGGAAAAGATAAGGGGCATGGGGCTGACATCCCTGAATGTCGCAGAGTGTTTATGTTGGCAAGTGGCCCTAACGCGGCGCAATGGCGTGATTCGGCTGAAACGCATGATTTCGCGCCAGCCGCGCTTCAGCACTTGGGGTTTAAGGGTGCGCGCATTCCATCCCCCCGCACTGACCCTTGGTGGGTCGCGCGGCAGGCTGAGTTGAATCAACGGGCCGCCACAAACACAGACGCTAAAATCGTTTTTCTAGGAGATTCAATCACTCACCTATGGGAGCATGCCGGCCACGCAATTTGGCGTAAGCATTACGCCGACCATGCAGCGATTAACCTCGGCATCAGCGGTGATCGCACCGAGCATGTGCTTTGGCGATTGCGCAACGGCAATCTAGATGGGCTCGCGCCAAAAGTTGTGGTGCTGATGATTGGCAGCAACAATTCTGGGCAAATCAATCAAGAGCCCAAGCAAACTTTTTTAGGCATTCAGGCGATTGTTGCCGAGTTGCGTTTTCAGTTGCCGCAAACCCATATTTTGCTACTCGGCATTTTCCCGCGTGGCGCGAAAGCAGACCACCCCCATCGCATTTTGAATCGGCGCGTCAATGAGTTGCTGCAACCATGGGCGGCAAAGCAAAGCCAACTCGATTTCATGAATATCAATCTGCATTTTCTAACTGAAAACGCGACGCTCTCACCCGAAATCATGCCTGACCTGCTTCACCCAAACGCGCGGGGTTATCAAATCTGGGCGGATGCGATTGAGACGAAGTTGGCTGAAGCTTTTTCGACTACATAAAAAGGCTCACCTCCGAGTCCCACTCATTCAGGTTGCGTAAAAACAGATTAACCATCAACACTACCTTGCTACAATAGTGAGACAGAGTCGCAATAGTAAAGGCGGCCGGCACCCAAACCAAGGGGCAATCCCTTAAGTCACCAAACCTAAACCACTGCAATGAAAATGCTTACGCTACTCGTCGTCGTCCTCGCGGCGGCGTTCACTCCGGCCCAAGAAGCTCCTTCAAACCAAGAGCTGGCCCGTCGAATCGACTTGCTCAGCGAGCAAATAGAACAACAGGCACTCATCGAAATAGGGGCCACGGCGACCCACTCCCTGGCAAGCACCCATGGCCTCGGCCCTGCTGCGAGCAAGGTCTATGGCCTGGATCAAGGCGTCTCGATTGGGGGTTACGGCGAAATGCTCTACACCTCACCGACCAATGGCAACGATGGGGCCATGTGGGATTTTTACCGCGCGATTACTTACATCGGTTACCGTTTTGACGAAAACTGGCTCTTTAACGCTGAAATCGAAATTGAACACATTGATGAGATCGCCCTTGAATTTGGCTACCTAGATTGGCTCGGCACCGATGAATGGAATGTTCGCATCGGCCACGTCCTCGCCCCATTGGGTTGGATTAATGAAATGCATGAACCAACCACCTTCTTAGGCGCAAACCGCCCACTAACAGAAAAATACATCTTGCCATCCACGTGGCATGAGAATGCTGTCGGATTTTTCGGTGATGTTGGCGACTTCCGCTACCGCGCATACGCAATGACATCCTTTGACGCTGCCGGCTTTGACTTGGCTAACAGTGGGCTTCGCGGTGGCCGTCAAAAAGGCAGTAAAGCAAAAGCCGACGACATTGCCTTAGCAGGGCGCCTCGACTACCGGGGTCTTGCTAATCACACCATTGGTCTTTCTTTCTATCAGGGCAATTCTGGTCAAGATTCGAGTATTGATCACGAAGTTTTTGTGTGGGATGCTCACGCTGAATACAAAAGGGGTCCCGTTCAAGTTCGAGCTCTATGGGCAGAAGCAAGTGTTCGCGACGCCAACAGCCTCCCCATCCCTTCCTCCATTGAGGATGTGGCAGGCCGATGGCTCGAGTTTGGGTACGACCTGCATGCAGGAAAAGAATCTGCTCTCATCCCATTTGCACGCATAGAACGACTCGAACTAGAAAATGTTGAAACGCGCAAGACATTTGGCATTTTTTGGCAACCACGAGCTGGGGTTGTCTTTAAGGCCGATTATTCCCCCGACGCCGATATTATTGAAGTCGCAATGGGCTTCAATTTCTAAACGCAACAAATCATGTGGAAGGCGCTCCTTTTTGTTCTTACCGTCACCCCCATTCTGGGTGACGGTAAATTCCCTACACGCGCGCAAGCTCTTTCGCGCATATTTCCAGACACTATCGCCAAGTCACACACAGTCTATTTGACAAAAGATGAAGTGGAACAAGCTAAAAAACTCGCTGGTGATAATACCCCAAGCATTGTGCGATATTTCTCAGTGTACTCAGGAAAAACTCTCATGGGTTTTGCAATCCTAGACACTCACCGAGTTCGATCAAAACGCGAATCTGTTTTATTTGGCATCAATAACGATGGGTCACTGGCAGGCACAACCGTCCTTGGTTTTGCTGAACCGCGCGACTTTCTTCCGAGCCCTAGATGGCTTAAGCAATTCGTCGGTAAACGACTCAATGACGAACTTAGGCTTAAAAAGGGAATTCATGGCATTACAGGAGCGACATTAACATCAAGAGCCGTCACGCAAGCTGCACGACGCTCTCTTGCACTGATGGAAGTCATACGCAAGCGCAAATGAGTCGCCTGCATTCCTTGGTAACCATCGGGCTCAGCTTTGGCATTTCTGCCACAGGCCTTGCTTGGGCATGGATGCGTTACTTACTCGAGCCTGTCGATGAATTCGCGCTATGGAACCACCCGCTTGAAGGCGAGATGCAGCGGTTTCACATTTTCATTGCACCTATTTTTATTGCAATCGTCGCTGCGCTCTGGCCATTGCATATTCGCCCACAACTAAAGAAGTATTTCACTCGTCAAAAAGGGCGTCTGCAAAAAACGGGGGCTCTCCTAGCCGCCACCTTTCCATGCATGGCCCTATCTGCCTACGCGTTGCAGTTATGCGAAACTGAAGCGGCTTGCAACTTCTGGCTCATTGCGCACCTCGCAAGCTCTGCCATCTGGGTAATTACATTTACAACCCATGTGCTGCTAGCCACTCTTTTCAAAACGAGGCAGGCAGATTAAAGAGTGACACGCTATTTGAAGCGTTTCTAATGCATGGCTTTTTCTAAATTAGAATCGTGGTAAGTCTCGCCACGATTGCCTGATGAGTGCTGACTTGCATCACCTCAACGCACCACCTCATTTCTTCTAAACCTTAAACCAAATCCCGCAAGCGCAGCAAACGCAGCGTGCGGGTTGTGCCTGAAACCTGAAACGAGCCCGTCAGCACAGTGAGTAAATCATCGAGTTTCAGCAGGCCGCTTTCTTTCAGCAGTAAATGCGCGGCGCGGTTGCGATCGGCAAAGCCACGAGACCTTTTGATGACGGCAGGCCGTACGCCCCAAAGCAAAGCCAAGCGATGAAAAGTTGCGCGGCGACTCGTCACGGCAATAATCGGAACTTGTGCGCGAAACGATGAAACCAAACAAGGCGTGCGCCCCGATTCCGTAAACGCCAAAATCAGTTGCGCGTTTGCTTGGTGGGTCGCTTGAATCGCTGCGTTAACAATGGAAAGAGTAATCGTCGAGCCAGGCAAACCAAGCCGGTTCACGCTGGGCTTGAGTCTCCAGTTTTCGGTAAACAATTCAGATTCGGTGCGCGATGCAATGCGATGCATCAACTGACAAGCCTCGAGCGCGTATTCGCCCACCGCCGTTTCGCCAGACAGCATCACCGCGTCAACACCATCGACCACGGCGTTGGCCACATCAGAAACCTCGGCGCGCGTGGGTTGAGCCGCGCTCATCATGCTCTCAAGCATTTGCGTAGCAACAATGACGGGCGTGGAGGCCGCAATCGCACGGCGAACAATTCGCTTCTGAATCGTCGGGACGACCTCATGCCCCATCTCAACGGCAAGATCACCCCGTGCAACCATCGCCGCATCGGTTGCTTCAAGGATGGCATCTAGATTATCGACCGCTTCAGGGTGCTCAATCTTCGCAATAATCGGGATATCACCACCCTGCTTCGCAATCGCCCGCTGCAGCGTTTTGATGTCTTTAGCCGTGCGCACAAAACTCAAAGCAACCCAGTCCATCTTCATCTCGACGGCGAATGCAATGTCAGCTCGATCTTTTGCCGAAAGCGCAGGAGCCGAAACGGAGCTGTCTGGCAAGTTGACGCCTTGGTTGGACGACAGGGTGCATCCGCGGTCAATGCGGCACTGCACAAGTTTGTCAGTCTTACTCAAAACTACCAATTCGGCACGCCCATCGCGCAATAACACCCGATCGCCTTTGCTCACATCTTTGACGAAGGCGCGATAATCAACAGGTAAAAAACCGTCTTTCGACATACTCTTGCCAACTTTCAGTGTTAGCTTTTCGCCGACCGTTAGTTCAACATCGTCGTCGAGGCGCCCCATCCGAATCCGAGGGCCGCGCAAATCGCAAATCATCGAAACGGGTCGCGCCAACTTGCGGCGAGCGCGCTTAACCGAGGCCACCCACTTTCGGCGCGTGGCGTCATCGCCGTGAGACATATTGAAACGGAAGGCATCGACGCCTGCGAGAATCATGGCTTCCATCTGCGACTGCTTGCCGCACGATGGGCCGAGAGTTGCGATGATTTTGGTGCGGGCTAGGTTTGGTTCGAGCATCTGGATGTGATTTTAACGAAATGGAAATATGCAAATTATGATACTCTTGTACAAAGGCGACTCCCTACTCTGATTCCTGCTGATTCGCTCCCTCCAAGCACATGAAACACATCCTCCCCCTCATTCTGCTTGGCGCATTTTTCTACTCTGCGCCAATCTTCGCTCAACAGGTTGACGAGCCTGGGCCACACGCTGTCGGCTGGCGTGATATTTCTTTTCGTGATTCACATTATGGTCGTGGCAGAGTTGAGGGTCGCATTTACTACCCAGCTGTTTCGCACGGAGAAAACCAAGTTGCCGACCCGAGTCAGGGGCCCTTTCCACTCACGGGTTTCATGCACGGCTACATCGAGCCAGCCAGCGACTACGATGAGCTTTGCACACACATTGCCAGCTGGGGTTTTGTTGTCATGTCCAACGACACTGAAACCGGTTTACTCTTTGTTTCGATGCAAAGCGAAGCCAAAGATACGCGCGCGCTCATGCAATGGGTCGAAGACCAATCGCAGTCGAGTAGTTCTTGGCTAGACGGCATGACTGACAACCATCCTTGGAGCGCAAGCGGCCACTCCATGGGAGGTGGCGCTTTGTCCTATTTAGTGAATTACGAATCTCGAGTGCGCACGATTGTTATGCTCGAGCCATACCAAGGCTCGTTGTTGGGTGGTTCATCAAACGGCTTTAATGCATTTCAAAGTTACGACGGAAACGCCCTCATCATCGGTGCCGATGAAGATTTAACAAACAATTACAACAGTGTTGTGCGGCCATGGTTTGAGCAAGCCGACAACAGCCGCAGGCGCGTTTGGGCACTTCTGCACGGCGGCGATCACTTTGGCTCGACCGATGCCGACATTCATGCATTATGGGGGTTTGGCTCACTCGATGGCGATGAGCAGCACCTCGCCCATCGGCGACTCGTTCTCGGTTTTTTACTTGCAGAAATAAAGGGTGAGCAAAATTGTTATTACGACTTTACGCAAACGCAGCACATAAGTCTCGAAGGCGATACAAAAGCACCTCCACTCTGGTCGTTTATTGATCCGTCAAATTCGGCGCAACTTATTCTCGGCAGTTTCGGCACACCCGCCTGGCGACTGCGCATCGCAGGTTCGATGAGTACAGGCAGTTTAAACACCATCTACGGTGAATTAGGCCTAGACCAAAGCTCGATGCAAATTGCTCGCGACCATGTTCTCGGGTCGTCCGGATGGGATGAAATCAATGTACCCATTCAGCCAAGCTGGTCCGGCTTGACACTTTACTTCCAAGCTCTTTCGAATCATGGCACTAACGGGGCGTTGAGCGAAATTACTGAAGTCACGATTCCGTGATAGCATTCAATCATGGCTTCTCCCCTCAATCGTCGTCAGTTTCTTACTGCAATCGCTGCCGTAGCCGGAACAGCAGCATCAAGCCCGCTTTGGGCGCAATCGCTTTTAAGTCGCCCGGCGGCGCTTCAGTTTTTATCAAAGGCAAACTACGACCTGCACTTCCCTGGCGAAGATCAGCCGCACCTTGCCACGCTCATGAGTTGGCCGCACCGTCGAGGGTTTTATCTCAACACACTCGGCGCGATGCAAGACGAGATGGCGGCCATTGCGCAAGCCATCGCACAATATGAAACGGTCTTGATGATTGCGCACCCAGGCCAGGGCGCGACGGCGCAATCCAAATGCGGGCCGAGCGTGCGCGTGCTTGAGTTGCCGCTTGACGATTGCTGGATGCGCGACAACGGGCCGGTATTCATTCATGCGACTCCAACGGGCGGCGGCCAGTCAACTCGCGTCGCAATGGATTTTGGTTTTAACGCATGGGGCAATCCAAATTGGCAGAGCGACAACGACGACGCCATCCCGCAAAGATTGTGTGAGCGTTTCCAGCACCCGTTTCACACGGTTCCTTTTGTACTCGAAGGCGGCGCAATTCACGGCGACGGGGAAGGCACAATTTACACCACGGAAGAGTGTTTGCTGCACCCGAGTCGCAATGGCTCTGTGACCAAAGCCGATGTCGAGGCGCAACTCGCGGCCACGCTCGGTGCACAAAAAGTCGTCTGGCTACCGTGGGGTTTGACGCCCAATGATTTAACGGAAGGCCACATCGACGGCGTGCTCGCTCTCATCGAACCGGGCAAAGTGTTGCTGCAGCAAGCTCGCCCCACAGATCGGCCTGATGTGCAATTACGCGCCGCCGAAAACCTCGCCGCTCTCCAAGGGCAGACCGATGCGCAAGGCCGCGTGATTGACATCGTGCCCTGGAACTGGATGTCCGACACTTCCATCTTCGGCGCGACTTTTGAGCACACTTATCTCAATTTTTACCTCGTCAATGGCGCCGTCATTGTGCCGACCGCCAGCAACAACGACGACGCACCCGCGTTGGCAGAGCTGCAAACGCATTTCCCGAATCGCGACATCGTCGGCGTCGAATGCCGCGCGCTGGGCTACAACGGCGGTGGTGTGCATTGCGTGACTCAGCAGGTGCCGGTTTAGGCCGCAGCGACGCTTTCTGACCGTAGAGCGAGTCGCTCAACCCCAAGACGGGCTGCGCTTCAATAAGATGGGTAATCTTCGGGCTCCCCCATGCGCTATTCGTCGTATATCGTTTTAATTAAGCCGTTTACGGGGCACGGCGAGACAGCCGACAACATTTCAATAACATGATTAAAAGTATGTTATCATGGGCTTATGCCAAACGCCCGAGCAGATGTTCCAGATTGGAGACAAGAATTTATCGAGTCTCCAGACCTCATCGTGCACTGCCTCGATGGCGTCTTTGATGACATAAAACGGCAGTCAGACAGCCGAAAGCGCTACAGCCATTGGCGCAAATTTAAGCACTTAACCCTGCCCGCAAAGCACTCCCCGCAGCAAGCGTGGGCTGCGATAAAAATGCTAAGAAGAGCTTGCCGTGTAAAAACACCTTTCGTCGGCAAGAACAATCTCGAGGTGCTGCTTTGCATAACCGACCCCTTGCGCATGATGCTCCGCGAAATTGATTTGCATCAACGCATCACCGAGGCGGGCATGCCGACAGGTGCTAGTCAAGCCACTGGCACCTACGCACTAAAATCTTTGCTTGACGAAGCCTATTTTTCATCACGCCTCGAAGGCGCTGACACCACGCGAAGAGCCGCAATAAATATGTTGCGCACCAAACGCGAGCCACAAACGAAATCTGAGCGCATGATCATGAATAATTATCGCGCGCTTAACCAGCTTGCCGAGTGGGCGGATGAACCCATGACGCCTCAGTTGCTGCTGCATATTCAGCAAGTGCTCACTGAAAACACTCTAGACGACCCAACTGATGTAGGTCAATTCCGAGAAGACAACAATGTCAAAGTGGCTGACTTGGCGACCGGGGAAACTTTACATCAGCCTCCGCCATTCAAAGAGCTAGATGAACGCATTCAGCGTATATGTAAATTCGCTAATCAAAGTGACGATGAGAATGAATTCATCCACCCGATCGTGCGTGCGATATTACTACATTTCCAAATCGCCTACGATCACCCGTTTGGCGATGGTAATGGCCGAACCGCGCGCTGGGTGTTTTGGTGGAGCTTGGTGCGCCTCCCCGAGTACCGCTGGATGCTATATTTGCCGATATCACGCATTATTGAAAAAAGCCGCGAATCATATTATCAGGCCTTCCTAAATGTAGAGAGCGACGAGCTTGACGCCACCTATTTAATCCGCCATCAGGTGGGCTGTGTGCTATTCGAAATGGACAAGTTCGCTCTGTTTCTTGAACGCCGCGCTGAAATTAATGATAAATTCCGCCGCAAACTAAAACTTGAAAGCAGCCTAAATGCGCGGCAGTTGGCATTAGTTGATTATTTAAGTTCGCATATAGGCGCGTTTGCACAGCAGTTGGGCCATGCTGAGTATCATGGCGTGACCACGGCAACGGCAGGGCGTGATTTGAATGAGATGGTTGCGCTTGGGGTGTTGAAGAAGAGTAAGCAAGGCAAGGTGGTGCATTACAAATTGGCGCGGCGTGTTTCTGGGGCGGTTTAGGTGATTGGGTAACTCAAAAGGTGGGAAAACGAGTTAATCACGCAATCATGGACAAAACGCTAAATC
Organism: Planctomycetota bacterium; assembly: GCA_018671175.1. GTDB lineage: Bacteria > Planctomycetota > UBA1135 > UBA1135 > UBA1135 > JABHIE01. The sequence continues at coordinate 20,066 of JABHIE010000016.1, forward strand.
CATTGTATACTTTTTTCCGAAATAAACATACATGACCACAACACGAAAGCCACCGGTAAAGCCAGGCATGGTCTACAGAACCAGCTATTTTGCCAATTGCAGCTCAAACCCCACGCGCTTGGTTAGCGAGCTAGTGCGCTGCGGCAAATTGCAGCGCCTTCAGGGTGGGCTATATCTCGCGCCAGCGGCATCGCGCTGGGGCGAGCTGCTCCCGCAGGCTGATCAGCTCCTCAATGCCTGGCTCAAGGGGCGTCAGGGCAGCGATTGGGTCTTCACTGGCAGCGAATCCTGGAATGCACTCGGCTTGGGCGCTACCGCAGTTCATGCTGTACGCTGGGTTTACAACAAGCGGCGCTCTGGGCTAGTAGAGCTTGGCGGGCATAAATTTTTCATGCGCAAAATCCCGTTCCCTGCTCACCCCCCCGCCGAATGGGTTGTTGTCGATTTATTCAATCACGCCAAATATGCCGCTGTCGATACAGCATTGTTGCTAACTAAGCTGACTGAGGCTGTAGCCGAAAAGCGTTTTGACCCTGCGCTGTTGCTCAAAATGGCCAAGCGCTTTGGGCGCAAAACGACCCAACTATTTGTTGCAAGTGCTGTCAACAAGGACGACAAATGATGCTGCAAGCTCTTCATTTACAACCAGATTTTGGCAATCTAATCCGGGTGATGGCGGCAAAGCTTAGCCTTCCTGATGGGATGGTAGAGAAAGATTATTGGGTGGTTCAGTGTTTGAAAGAAATGAAAAATTTCGGATGGCGCATTCATTTCAAAGGCGGTACTTCGCTCTCAAAAGGATATGGGGCCACCACTTGGTACGCAACGAGCATGCAAGCAAAATCCAGATTGGTTGCAGAAGATGGGCCGCTGTTTTTGCGACCCGGAATGATCTAAATTTGTCAAAAAATGACATGTTGTTTCCTGTTTTTAAGGGAGAACAACATCAAAGAGAGAAACATCGCCCACAAGGGGCTGACCTCGCCACCGTGCCCCGCGGGGTCGGTTGGCGCTCAAGTAGAAGAGGTCTCCTGGGGCTCTTGATTTTCTTGTGATTCAGCGATGAGAAGCAGTTCCCAATACTGCGCCATCCAGTCAGAGGCCCAAACAAGGGCCGTGGAATCTCCGAAAACAGTAGGTCATCTTCCATGCTCATGTCATATTCAAATATTAAGTAGTAATCACTCATTTTCTATTCCTTTATTCAGTTTATCCACCTATCTAATTAACGAGGTAACAACGCTGGCAATTGCCCGGCCAACTCGTCAATCAACGCAGTCAAGCATTGCCTCAACTTTCGAAAATCCGCCTTGGGGGTTTGCTCATGCTCGTCCCAATACAAATCTCGCCGCACTTCAATCATGAGAGTCTGCACCTCGGTATTCCCCACAAAAGTGCTCGGCATAATCGAGCCTGCAAAAGGTTCATTCATGGCGACATCAAAACCCATCGAGCGAAACGACATCAAAACATTTGCACGCAGCGCCTCGGATGAATGATAATCATCAAAGCCCAAACAAATTTGAGGTCGGGCCAGCGCGGGGTCCTCGTAAGGGAACGGGTCTTGAGGGAAACTATGACAATCAACGATCAGCGCGCATCGATGTTCGCTCAAGCAATCGAGAGTTTGCTTTGCCAAGTGGGCATGATGCTGGTTATACGCGGCCAATAAATACTCGCGAATATCTGGTGAAACAGAATCGCGCAAACGCTCCCCACAGGGCCCATTCGTGTAAATAAAGCCCATTCCGTGTTGACTCATGGGCTCACATTCATCGTCTATATACCGCTCACAATCTACCGCCAATCGGCTCAAAGGCGCCACCACCCGCCGCGCATAGGAGCTCTGAAAAAGCGCATCCGTTGCGTGATCGGTGATGAGGTCGAGCTGCCATTCGAGCCGATGGCGGTCTATGCACATATCGGCGCGCACACGCTCAGGGATGACACGCGAAGCATGCGGAATGTGCAGAATCGCGCGCGAAGTGGGTCGAGTTTTTTCCATGCTGTTTTTTTGTTTGAAGTTCAGGACAGCAACAAGAGAACTCAGTCTCTTACGGAAATCGCGATCGGAATCGCAGATTTACGGTGGATGTTTTGCGCTAAACCCGAAGGCTTGGCCGCATCGCCCCGAAGGGCTGACCTCGCCACCGTGCCCCACCTGGGGTCGGTTGGCGCCTAAGAAAAAAGGTCACTTAGGCTCTTGATGCAGATTGAATTATATCTAACTCTTTGGGCGTTGCAAGAATAACTTTTCAGTCTCAAAACCAAACTCACGATACCCCGAAAGAATGAAGTCAAAATAGTCATCCGCCACCAGGCGGTCGTCCACCAATCTATTTGGGTGGGCCAAATAAACTTGCACGACGCGCGGCTCGCTCCAGACATCGCCACTAAACAATGCACCCATTCGGATGTAGTGACCATCGCGCACCCCCTCGCAGCCATCGAGCTGGGCGACCTGGCGACGAGTCAATGCGTAAGCCACTCCAGGGCATTGCGCATCGCCGCCGCAAAAACGCATATTCGCAAACGCCGTAGAGCCAAGCCCCGATGCTTTATTGAAGATGAGCTCAAAACCCTCTGCATACCCACGGACGGCATCGCCCAACGGTTCACCGAGTTTGTCAAAACGCTCTTCAAGGCGCGCACGGCCCATGTTGGAGCCATAAGACAACACCCACTGCGTGTCGGTCGACGCCTGCTCAAGTCGATAGCGGCGGTAATCGCCGTGTGGGATGGCATCACCGTGCATAGCGCGTCCAGCAAAATAAGTTTGAGTCTGGATGACCTCTCCGCTCGACAACATGCGCGCGTCGATGCTCTTGCGTAAAAACAATGACTCGCCTTCATGTTTCGGGTCAAACCCCTCTATGCGGTCGAGTTGATGCAGCGTCTGCTCATCGACCTCAAACACCTCGCCCGTCACATTGTTGGAACTGGGTTTAACACCCGGAAACGAACCCAAATCATGCAATTGCGCCGAAACCATAGCTGGGCCAAGAGGTCTGGCCGTTTCAAGTGCATGGTGTCGCTCAAGGCCGGGGAGGAGGGTTCCGTAGGTGAAGATTTTCATTTTGCGCGCGTAAGATAAACTAGCCGAACTGAAATGACCTGCCCCTTCTGCACTTCCACGCCTACTTTTATTGCGAGCAATGAGTCCGCCTTCGCCATTGCGGATGGCTTCCCTATTTCAAAAGGGCATACTTTGGTCATACCGAAACGATGCGTTGAAAGTTTATTTGATTTAGATGACAACGAGCGTGAGCGTGTGTGGGATTTAGTCAACGAAGTGCGCTCTTTGTTGCATGATGCGCACTCGGCAGATGGATTTAATATAGGTTTAAACGACGGCGCCGCAGCCGGGCAAACTGTGATGCATGCGCATGTGCATGTCATCCCCCGCTATATCGATGACTGCGATGATCCCCGTGGTGGAGTGAGATGGATTTGCCCTGAGCGGGCGGATTATTGGAGTGAGCAATGAATCAAGTTGTCCAATCTAGTGAGGTCATCACATTCGCTGAGCGAGTCATGGCTTTATTGGATGAGGGTAGTTTTAATGCAACTTATAAATTCGCTGTGCTACTTGGAATTATGGATGTCTGCATTGAACAAACTTCCATCACCGGCGACCCGCCCAATTCCATCACGACGCGTCAACTTGCTGAAAGGGTTGCTTCACTCTATTGGGGGCAAACCCTGCCATTTCAGGTCGCGCAAGGAGAGGCAAAGGAGTTAAGGCAGAACAAGGGTGGGCAAGCCGAGATCGTCAGCGAAATCATTACCTACCAAGCCAAACACAAGTTGCGCGCATCTTCGACTCTACGCCGCGCGCAGGCTATTGACATCAAGTCATATCAGAGTTTCATCCACAAGATAGAGTGGAAATTAATTGAAATGCCACTCCCCAAGCTTCAACGCATTGCTGGCCACTATTCTCCGTTCATCTATCAAATCAACTGGTCAGACGATGTCAAAAAAGCGCATGCCTTTCAAAGAGGTGGCTTGTATGCCCAGGGGTTTGACAACCGATTGCATCTACAGCCTAATGTTGGCCGTTACTTCGCAACTCTTAATAGTTTGCTCCGCCCGCTCATCTATCGTCAATGGGCGGCAATGGTGGCTAGGATTAATAAACTCGATGATGCAAGGCTTGAAGCTCACCTTTTTGGTTTTGACCGTATTTCAACGACTCGCACTCGTGGGTTTTTGCAAGACATGCAAGAGAACAAGTGCTTCTTCTGCCAAAGCGAATTGAACGGTGGTACAGATGTCGACCACTTTATTCCTTGGGCTCGCTACCCAAACAACTGCCTCGAAAATTTGGTACTTGCCCACCGTAAGTGCAATGCCGCAAAGAAACACCACTTAGCAAGTCAGAGGCATTTAGAAAACTGGCTGCTTCGATTTCAAAATGCGGATTTGCGCGGTAACTTTATAGATGCTGCTAGAGAAATGTCTTGGGAATGCCGCCACGACAACTCGCTTAGCATCGGTCGCTCGATTTATTTAAACACCCCCACCCAAACACCCCTCTGGGAATCAGGCAAGAACTTTTCATTCGCAGACAAATATCATCTCGCGCGCGCGTTCTTGCTCTGAAACACTCCACCCAAAGCAGAGCCAAGCGCAACTCCAATCGCCACGCCAATCGCAACATTGTCAGCGAGCGCTCCAAGCGCGGCGCCTAGAGCGCAGCCAACACCCACGCCGACCGCAACGCCAGACTCACTGGGCTCGTCGGCACCTGTGCTAGATTTTTGCGACTCGTCTTGTTTTTCTATTTCGGCCATGACGCCATCCTACAGGAAAACTAGGAA
>JABHIE010000003.1 GCA_018671175.1 Planctomycetota bacterium
GCCGTCGGCCAATTCGTGAAATTTTTGAATCTCGCGCGAACCGCGACGTACCATTGCGTGAGCCGCGTCGTTGCCTTGGAGATAATCAAGCGCAGGCTCATAAGTGTCGAACCCGCGCGCAAAACCCCAAACCCCATGCAGGAAGGGTGCGCTGTAAAACCCGCCCGTTTCATAACCAGCATTTTGAAAACGACTCGAGACTAACTCTAAATCATTGGACATGCGATAACGCCGAGCGCGGACCCCATGCTCAATCGGGTGCATACCTGACAACATGCTCACATGGCTGGGTAATGTCCAGGGTGCGGCGGCCGAGCAGTTTTCGAATAGCGCACCCTCATTGGCGAGTCGCTGCATGAAAGGCGTCGTGGATTCGTTGGATGCAAACTCAGGGGTGTAACCGTAAGGCGTGCAGTGATCTGCACGCAAACTGTCAATCGAGATGAAAATGACAGGGCGGCGGTCATCTTGAGGTTGGGGCTCACCACCGCAACTCAAGAGAGTGCAGAGGATGAGAAACGCGGGCGTGGCAATGCGGAACATTGCCGCAAGTTTAAGGTGCTTTGACCTCTTTTGCCGAGGCAATCCACCAGCCAATTAGCAGAACAATCGGCCCAACTAGATGCAGAAGCAATCGCTCCGGGATGCCCTTTTCTAGGAGCAGCGGCAAATACCAAGGTGTAACCAGCAAAATCAGTGCGTAGAGCAGCACGCCGCCAAAAACGGTCGCGGCCAAAACTCGGCGAAGAGGGTCAGCGAGCGAGCGCGGGCGGATGGCTAATGCTCCCAAAGCCGCAAACATCAAAACCCACATCGGCCCCCAAGTTGCAAAGTCAAAAAAGGTACTCATGAAGGCTTTGCCCACGATCGCGCGTCGTGGTGGAAGCTCGGCAAGGACTTCTTCTTTCGTTTTTTGCTGAGCGATAACTTTGGGCGAAAGTTCGGCGAGCTCATCTCCACCACCCAGGAAGTGCAGAGTGTTTTCGAGGGTGAGTTGCTCGCTGTAGTTTTCATCGATGGCCGGCATTTGTCCGCGCAAATGTAGCCAGGGGCTGATTGCAAGCAGGCCTGTTAGCAAGGCTAGCCCGATAGCTTGTCGCCCTCGCTTTTCGAGAGAGGGGCTAGGCAGGAAGAGAACCCCAGAAATCAAAACGGCAACGACGACAACTCCGAAAAGCGCGAGACCTTCGTTTTTCATCATGGCCGCGCCTGCAAAGGCAAACCCCGCTGCGGCTCCTAGACGCAAGGATCGAGCCGCACCCGCTCGCAAAAGGAGGGCCATCCCGGCGGCGAAACAGGCGGCTACGGGCAAGTCAGCACCCGCGCCAAGAGTGACGCCGTTGCCGAGGCCGGGCGTCCCCCAAGCTGTGCCGCCGAGGCCGTCTGAGGAAAAACCGTCGCGCAAATAGAGCATGGGGACGGAGGCGGTTAGGAGTGCACCCCAGCGAGCGGCCGATTTGGAAAGAAAGCGTAAGCCAAAAGCAATCGCGCCAGGCAGGCAGGCGGCCCAGAATGCGAGCGGGATTTGCACCCAGCGGTCGGACCAATTAGAGAGCGCGAAATGCCCTGAAAAGGCTTCGAGAATCGGGATGCCCAGTGGGTAGTTGGGGTGCGTTGCCATGCGCCCGAAGCCGTCGCCACTTTGGAGACTGGATAGGGCCTCTCCGAAAGGCGTGCCGTGGAAGAAGAGAACTTTGCCTTTGTAGGCAAAGTGCAGCATGGGGTCGAATTGGTTAATCGGCCAAGAAAGAGTGAGGGCGATTGAGCCGAGAGCCAGCAAAGCTAAAACCCAAACTTGGTAACTTTGGAAACCGAGTGGTTCGTAAACGCGCACGCTCTCTCTGCGGAAGGCATGACGCCAAGCAACCATTGCGCCAGCAAGGATGGCGAAACGAACGAAAGCGGTGCTTTCAAAACCAAGCGAATAAAAAGCAGTGAGCGCAATCGTAAAAATAGACGCGCCGAGTAGGTAGCCGATCGAGTATTCCTCGTATCGACTGCGCGGTAAATCACAGCGCTTCGGGAGCAGGGCTAAACCAAAAGCTAGCGGGATGATGACCGCAACGAGGCCGCCGATAATTCCATAGAAGGCGCTCATCGTTGGGCTCCTGCGCCGACTTTTTCGATTGGGATGTTCTCCCAGTCGCTCACGCGGAAATCAGAATTGTGCGTCCAGAAGAGGACGGAATCAACCTTTCGTGCAGCCGCCGCATTAGATTCGGCTGCGTTTAAAAACCGAGCAGGAGTGTTGCCGACAAGCTTAGATAACTCACGAGGCCCCGGTTGCGGACGCCCCATTTTTTTCCAAGGGTGCGCCTTGTTGTAGGCGTCGACCCATTGGCGATACTGCCCACTCGTGCCGCAAGCTAGCTCGGGCCGCCAAAGGTAAAGCTCGCGCGGAGTCAGTTGGTAATTCATGTGCAAAAACCAGCGTGCTCGACCACTCGTCGTGCCTAAACGCGTGCCAGGCAACATAAGGATGGCGTCATCTTCCTCGGTGCTTTCGCGGAGATGCGCCATGTAGTTTTGGAAATCGGGGTCAAGCCAAGGTGGCGAGCCGGGCTTTGCGAAGGAATAATAATTTAGGCCAGCGGCATCAAGGGCGGTGGCGTCGAGAGCTTCACGGCCATCAAACACGCCACGGCCTCGCATCTGTTGCGCAATCTGAGTCGGCGAAATGGCCAGGAATTCAGGCCATTCAGAAACGAGCAGCAAACCATCCACGCCAGTTAATGAATCGATTGCGTTTTGCCCCATCCAGGTAACGCGGTCATCGAAAACGAGTTTGCCTGATGCGTCTTTGAGAGCCCTGGCTTGCTCTTCAAGGTGGGGGCTGACAATGCGCAGTTGGACACCAGCTTCCATGAGCGCACGCGCAACTCGGACGCCATGGCCATCAGCCGAGAGTGAGGCGGATGCCACCCCATCTGCCGGGTCGTCGTCGCTCAGGCCCCAAAAAGCAATCGTGCGATTCGCAACTCCGCGTCGCGTGCCTCTCCAGAAATCGAGAAGGTACTGGCTTGCATCCGCCCCCTCAAAGGATGGTCGTGGAAAAGAAGCCGGGGTTGGCTCAAAACCCGCACTCGCAGCGTGAGTCAATGCCGTGCCCAGCCAGAGCAAAGGCAAGAGCGCGAATGCGACCTGTGCTAAACCAAGAATCGAAGGGATGCCCTGCGGGCGAGAAATTGCCATGCAGAAAGGATAGTCTGGAGGTTCATGGAGACCAAAAAGCCCTCGGCTGAAATTCCCACACTTTCTGGGCGTTGGTGGTTGCTCGTCGTGTCATTAGCGGCGTTTTCAACTTGGTGGGTGCTTCACGAGCGCCCGCATAGTGCGGAAGACGGCCTTTTCCGGGCGCTGTGCTTGGGTTTTGGTTTGCTCGGCACTTGGGCGCTTCTCGTCAAGCTTGACTCAAAAAGGCAACGCTTTCAGGCACTTGCGGCATGGCTTTCGCGTATGCCACTTTTGCTTCTGGCTGTACTTGCGCTTCTCCCAACCTTGGTCGGGGCTTTTGTCCTTGATGGCCCAGCGACCAATGATGAGCGCGCCTATTTGCTGCAAGCTGAAATGTTTTCAGAGGGGCGACTGAGTGAGCCCTTGCCTCCTCATGCCGATGCGTTTTTTCGACGGCAGATTATGCAAGATGGCGAGCGGGGTATTCGGTATTCCAAATACGCGCCCGGCACGGCGGCAGCTCTTACACCTGGCACTTGGCTCGGCGCCCCTTGGCTTTCGGTTGCGCTTGCGGGCATCCTCGACTTGTTGTTGGTCGTGGCCATTGCACGCAAACTAGGTTTACAGTTCCCTGCTGGTTTGTTGCTCGTGAGCTCTCCCGTTTTTTGGGTGATGCAGAGCTCCTTTCAAAGTGAAGTTTTCACTCTGCCGCTCGCGCTTATGGGCTATTACGCTTTGCTTCGCATTCAGAGCGGTTGCTCGGCCCAGCGGTGGGGTTTGCTTATTGGCACCTGCGCAGGCTTGATGCTGCTGTGCCGCCCTCTGACTGCAGTGGTCTTCGCCGTAGCACTCGCCTTTGGCCTAAGGAAGTCGATAAAAGGGCTCGTTTGGGCAGCAATCAGCGGTTTGGCGCTAACTTTACTTTTCCTCGCTTACAACGCAGCACTCACGGGCGACGCTTGGCAAACGACTTATGCTGCTTACGCGGCGGCCTTTCAACCTTTAGATCAGTTTGGCACAGGCGACCCTCTCATGGCTTTGCAGACTGTTGCGGCGAAGTGGTTTTTCGGTTTTGCGGGTGTGGCTGGGGTGGTGCTTTTGGGCTTTGCGGGTCTGGCTAAAATCCGCAAACAAGATGGTGGTGCGGGTCTTGCCCTTTTGATTGCGCTTCCTCTCGTTTACGCATTTCATTGGTACCCAGGGCATTGGGCCTACTTGGGCCCTATTTATGTTTACGAAACAATGGGTTTGCTCGTTTTAGGCGTGGCTTGTGTTTTGCAACGCTGGCCTTCTCATCATCGAGATACCGCTCTTGTCGTTTTGGTGTTCGGCGGTTTACTTATCGCTTTTTCTCACTACCCCGTTTTGGCTCAGCAAGGAGCGCAGCGCGCCGCGCCTCAGTTGGCCGTTGCTGACGCAATGACTGCCGGCACAATCGAATCGGCACCCGTCGTTTTTGTGACCGATATGAAAAAACACACTCCATCGCGTCCGCAGTTTGATGCTTTGGGCCGTTTGTCTTTTGATGAGCGTGAGCCGGTGTTTTTGCGCCCGACTTTTTCATCAACTACTGAGCGGGTGCAGTTGCTCAGCGAGCTTGGGCTGAGCGGTCGCCCAGTTTATTTGTTTGCTGGCACGCTACAGCGGATGCGATAAACCCCCGCTGTCGTTTCAAATTCTTCGACAGAATCTGGCCCCGCAATGCGGAAGCGCTGATTTCGAGGAAGCGGTGGCAAAGTAAGCGCACCCGATTCTTGGACCTGGAATTGTGGAAGTTGAGTTTCTTTTTCGCCTAGATGAGTCAAAGCCCAAATCGAGCCCGGCGCGTAATCTTGCAGGATGACCTGGGTCGTTTCCAATTCAAAACGAGCTTGCGTGGCGGCCGAAGAAAAATGCCCCATTGCGCAAACCTCGACGGGGGGCATCCCTGGGGCGTAAATCGACCCAATCAGCTCGCCAGAAGGGATGCCCTTGAGGTGGCAAGTGCCTTGCGCATCTAGCGTTGCCACCCAAGGCGCGGCATCGGGAAGCTCACGCAGGTGAATGACAAGCAGGGCGTTTTCTAGGGTTTGCTCTGGGCGGCAAGTAAAAGAAAATTTGCGTGGCTCACCGATGTCGAGTGCGGCGATTTGGTCAGGAAGCTCTGGCGAAAGCGTAAACGAAAAAGCCCTCGTCGAGTCAGGGACGACGGGCCCAACCCGCAGGAGCTGATGCCCGTCGAGCCAAGCCACAAATTCAAGCGGGCCGTGGTTAAGCACAAATGCCGAGGCCAGGCCTGAATCATCGACCACCATGCCGGCGACTTCTGGCTGAAGCAAAACGGCACCAGCGCCAACCGCAGCTTTGCCCTGCGCATCAAGCAAAGAAAACTGAACCACGCGCGGTGGTGTCATCGTCGGCCGCTCTGCCCCTGCCGCTGGGTCGGTGTCGCGCGGTAGAAGATAAACCAAAACAGCCAACGGCAAAAGCCACCAGAAAAGGCCGCTCGCTCGGCTTAATTTTACGAAATTCATTGACCGAGCCGTTCTATAAAAATTTCGTTAATTCCGTCGGAGCGGTCATTCGTTTTGTCTTTGCGAGGCGCACGCTCCATGCTGACTTCTACGGTCGTGACTCCGCCGCCACTGATCGTGACAGGCGTGTGAGAAACCTTCCACATGTCTCCGCCACGGAGCTTTAAATCCCAGTTTCCTGCGGGGATGTGCTCTAGATACATCTCGCCATTTTTGCGGATATTCACCCATCGCTTTTGCATGCCAGACATCGAATCGCTTGGCTGCAACTCTCCCCAACCGCGCCAGGGCTGGCCGTTTTCTTTGTAGGTCTTGACAAGTAAGTCGCCCACAAAAATCGGGAAGTCGTGCACTAGGTTTTGATCGACAGCCAAGTCAATCTCTGCTCGCGCCATGCCAGCTGGCCCTGATTCAGCAACTGTTTCATAGTTGAAGAAAAATGAACCGGCATCGCCTTTTTGACTCACGACTAGCCAGTAGTCGTCTTCATGAAGGCCGTGAAACTGATACTTGCCTTGAAAATCAGATTGGGTCGTTTGGAGGTTGTCCCACATCTGCCGTTGCGCAATTTTTGGATTGCCGTCAGAGCCTAAACCCCGGGGGAGTAGCATCAGACTCATGTCAGCCGCAGGCACACCATTGAGCGTGACCATGCCGCTAATTGAGCCCAAACCCTCAAAGTCGAGCAACAGATCAAGGGGCACTCGGACACCAGGCGCAACCAAAATGTCGCTTGCCTCTGCAAGTGGGTCGCCACCGCCGCCCATCGTGAAGGTCATGCGACTTGTGCTTGAGCCATCGGCCTCGCGGATCTCAACCTTCCAGGTGTCAGGTGCGAGATTGTCAAAGGCAAAATGGCCACTTGAGTCAAGCGTCGTGTCAAGCGGGTCGCGGCCAGGAGCGCTCGCTTGAGCCCTTAAAGTGGAAAAAGGAGTCAAGTCGCCATCAAGGAAGCCGTCAATGCCTGATGATGGGTGAAGCTGCAGCACCCCTTCGAAACTCGTGCCGACTAAGATGAAATCATCGCTCTCGGCAGGGGATCGGTCGGGGTAATGCGCCTCAAGTCGGTAGTCGCCCTCGCGTAAGCCAGCGAACAGAAACTCGCCAGCCTCATCGGTTGTCACGCGCCGCAAAATTGTGCCCGAACGCACACTCATTTCAATTAGAGGCACGCGACGCACGGCAGATTGCTGAGCCTTGAGCCGCCGCAAATGCACGCGCGCATTAGGTCGCGGCGCGCCGTCAATATCTAAGACCACACCGCTCGCGCTCCAGCCATCGTCGAGCACCAAACGCAGCTCAGGAATCACTCGGTCTTTGGCGTTGTTGCTATAGCCGTATTTGAGGGATTTTGAAAAAGTCGGTGCATGGACATCATCCCAGGCGACAACATGGAATTCTCGAGCCCAAGTGCGTGACATGTCAGGAGACAAAGCGAAAGTGCCATCGCTTGCCGTAGTCGTGCTGGCGTTGGCCTCGAGCATCTTTGGGTCAAGCATGCGGCTGCGACTACTGTAACCCGTGGTTAGGGCCACTTGCACATTGGCAAGGGCTCGCCCATGTGCGTCGACGACCACGCCGGTACTTGGCGGCATCGGCGTGAGCTCTTGAGAGACTTTTGTGGTTAAGGACTCTTGGTCGAGTCGCTGACGCGCCGGCCAAAACCCAGCTGCGGCATAGCGAAGGAAGGCTCGTTCCGTTTCGCGCGGCATGTCGAATGACCAGTTGCCGTGTTCGTCGGTTTGGCACTCGAGCTCGACATCTCCGTCGAAATCAACTCGGACGCGCGCATCGGCTAAGGGCTGTCGGTCGGTCGAAAATAAAGTGCCTTGCAAAAGATTGGCGGCTGACATTTTGATGTGCAAACCCTTTTGCTTAGATTCGGGTTTGCCCGAAATGACCGATGAAAATTGGCGAGCGAAACCATCGCCCGTGGCCACTAAACGCAAACGCCGTGAGGGGAGGTCGTGGAGAGTGAACTTGCCCTCAACATCAGTGGTTGTCTCGTAATCACCGATGTAAACGGGAATCGTGGGTGGGCTGCCCCATGTAAATGCCTCGTCGTCAATCGTTGGGCGCAACGCAATATCAGCTAGAGCGCGACCGTCTGTGTCGGCCACTTGCCCCGAAATCGAAAAGCCAGCTTTGAGCGGGATATCACCCAAAGGGCGCGTGCGACCAGGGTGGCCGGGCAGATTCACCATCTCAAGTGGGGGCCAGTCTGGGTGGGTGAATTGCAAGATAAAGCGCAAGCCGTCTTGGGGCGCTTCAGGTAGAGCAAATTGCCCAGCTGCGTTTGTTGTGGCTTGCCAACGAATCGCAGGTGGGTTTTGAGGGTCGTCGGGGTTGGCGGCATTGGCCCATCCGTGCCAAGCCCACACTTTGATTTCGGTTTCGGCAGCGGCTAAACCGCTGGGTAATAAAACACGACCAATGAAGGATGGCCAGCCATCTTGCGCGCCAATCCCGTCGGCCAGTTCGGCCAGCTCTTCAGCCGTGGTTGCTGTCTCGATAGCTGTGCGCGAATCGATTTCTTTGTTGAAACTAAGCTCAGGAGCCGTCTCGGTCGGGACAGGCTTTTCTGGCGCGGGCGGTCCACCGTCATGAGGCGGACGCGGCCCAGGTGGTTCACTCATCAATACAAGGGCAAGCCCGATTAAAATCGCGGCAATCACGGCAAGAGGGAGCAAGCGGCGCATCGTATTATCCTACGCAATCGGCAGGCCTTCATCTTGCGGCGCAATCGTAGAATGCGCGACTCATGCGCCTTTCCCAGCAGTTGTTTGTCACGCTCCGAGATGATCCGGCCGATGCCGAGGTTCGTTCTCACGCCCTCATGATGCGCGCCGGTTTTATGCAAAAACTGGCTGCCGGTATCTATGTCTACGGCCCCATGATGTGGCGCGTTTTGCGCAAAGTCGAGGCTATCGTGCGTGAAGAGCACGACAAGGTTGGCGCCCAAGAAATGCTGATGCCCGCCATTCAGCCCAAAGAGCTCTGGGAAGAGTCGGGCCGCTGGGACCGCTATGTCCAAGACGGCATCCTGTTTCATTTCCGCGATCGCAAAGGCACCGAGGTCTGCCTTGGGCCAACTCACGAAGAAGTCATTACAACTTATGTCAAGCGACTCGTGCAAAGTTACAAGCAATTGCCCGTGACGCTTTATCAGATACAAACCAAATTCCGCGATGAGATTCGACCGCGGTTTGGCCTGATGCGCGGGCGTGAGTTCATCATGAAAGACGCCTACTCTTTCGACACATCGGCAGAAGCCATGGCGGCGAGTTACACCACCATGCGCGATGTTTATCGCAACATCTTCACGCGCTGCGGTTTGCGCTTTACTCCAGTCGAGGCCGATTCAGGTGCGATTGGTGGTGCAGGTTCAGAAGAGTTTATGGTCGATGCTGATACAGGCGAAGATGCAATCGCCGTGTGTCGCGCCCGTGATTACGCAGCCAATGTCGAAAAGGCCTCATCGCGCATTTCTGCCCCAGATGAGCCTGAATCCGAGCTTTCAATGCACTTAGAGGCTACGCCCAATGCGCGCAGCTGCGATGATTTACTCGCTCTCTTCCCTGAATTGCCGATGACTCGCCTACTCAAGACAGTGCTCTACCGCGCCGTCTGGGACGACCGCGAGCAGACAATCGCCATCTTGTGCCGAGGTGACAGAGAGCTCAATGAAATCAAAATCGTGAATCACCTTGATTGCGTGGGGCTAGAGCTTGCCGATGAAAAACAAGTCCGCGAGGCCACTGGCGCAGAGCCTGGTTTTGCTGGGCCAATCGGCTTGGCTGATGAGGTGCATTTGCTCGCCGATCAATCTGTCGAGGGCGTCAAAGGCTTTTTGTGTGGCGGTAATCAAACCGATATGCACTGGCTTGATGTTTGGTTCGGCCGTGACCTTGAGCAACCTGAGACGGTTGATTTCGGCGTGGTGCAAAGCGGTGATTTGATGCTCGACTCCGATGATGTTTTTGAGCTCACCCGCGGCATTGAAGTGGGTCATATTTTTCAGCTCGGTACCAAATACTCTGAGGCGATGGGCGCGACATTCGCTGATGAAAATCAAAAGATCCAACACATGTGGATGGGCTGCTACGGCATTGGCGTAAGCCGTGTTGCGGCTTCGGCCATTGAGCAAAATCACGACGAAAACGGCATGATTTGGCCTTTGCCTATTGCACCCTACACCGTGCATATTGTCCAAATGAAAGCCGGAAACGAAGAGCAAGACGCACTTGCCGCAGAGCTTCATGATGCACTTGAGGCCGCGGGCATTGATGTGTTGCTCGACGACCGCAAAAAGCTCAGCCCGGGTGCAAAGTTTAAAGATGCTGATTTGGTGGGCATCCCTTTGCGCGTTGTTGTGGGCCGCGACGCCGCTGAGCGCATGGTCGAATACGGCACGCGCACGAGCGAAGGTCGCGACAAGGTTTCCCTCGAAGAAGCAATTGAAAAGATCAAGGCCGCCATCGCAGATGCAGGTGCTTCATGCTCCTAGCGCGCATTTTGGCATTGGTGTCATTGGCCGCGGTTAGCGTCGCGATGGCTTGCGGCATGTCCCCGCAAGAGGGGCTCACGCATTGTGGTTGGTCCACTGCCGCCGCCGCCCACGCCGCCGGCACTTTTGGCGGAGGCCCTCCCGTGGCGATGATGCCCGGAAGTAATGGCAATTCCTACCCAACTTCTGACCCAGAAGCTGTCGCCGAAAAGGGCGAGTTGCAGGCTTTTAAACGTCTCGATTACAGTTGGGCAGATGCAGATGCCACCCTTGATGTCCGCGACATCATGACCGCCGAACAAGCTCAAAAATGGGTCGGTAAAGTCGTCATCGTTGAAGGCCTTGTCGTCCGCTCGCGCGAAAGTCGTGGCTCAACCTTTTTAAACTTCCGCGAAGATGACTATCGTAAAGCCTTTACGGTTTATTCCAAAGCTGGCGGATGTGATTTTGCCGCGCCTCTTGATGAGCTTTGCTTGGGCAAACGCATCGCTATTTTGGGCGAGGTCTTGATGTACAAAGGCACACCTGAAATCGTGCTCGACCAGCCGAGCCAACTGCGCTTAATTGATTAAATTAAGGTAGGTGCAGCAACTGCGGGATAGAGCCCGCATCTTGCAGATAACTCATACTTGCGACGGCAAATGAGGCTATCAAAATTAAAACACAGCGCACGCAATGTCGGCGCAGGGCGAGCATATGCACGCTCACATGAGTCGATGTTTTCCAGCCGCCAAATCGACGAGGCCATACCCGCGGTGTTGCTTTTTTGTAGGCCAAGTAAGGCTCGCCAAAGGCTGCAACCAGCCGAGCTTCTTCTTCGCGGATGAGCGGGTAGAAAATGCCCAAGAAGAGCAAGAGGGTGCCTGCAAAGAAACTCAGCGACTGTAAATGAGCTGCAAAGCCCAAAGCAATGCAGAAAGATCCGAGGTAAAGCGGGTTGCGACAGAGGCTGAATGGGCCTTCGGTCATGAGCTCTTTGGTCTTGCGCCCACCCAAATAAAGTGTTGCCCAAGTTCGCATCATGATGCCGCTGACAATCAAAGCCCAGCCTGCGCAATGAAGGAGTAGCGCTTCGAGAGAGCCTTGGCGGAATGGGTGCCCAGAAAACAAAACGGCCATCCCAAGCCCTGCAAAGCAAAGCAAGGAAACGCGGACGCGCCAAACGGCAGGTCGCAAGCTCGAAGGTGGGGCGGTTTTAGAGGGCATGGAAACCGTTTATTCTATATCTCTATATTCTGACATTCGATAGAAAGAGAATGATATTCGCAAAAAAACGCCCTTGTAGGGAACTACTTTGCCCTTAATTAAACTCAGCGGGCGAAAAGTTTGCTCTTCTCGTCCCGCATCGCGAAAGCGAGCAGTGAGCAACTGCAATCAAGTCCGGGGCCGAGAGTTCGTTGTGGTGGCGGGAACTCAGGCTCCGGCACCCTTTTTATGGGGCTTCTATACTTTTCGACCATGCTCAAATTGCTCCCCCTTGTTTTAGCCGCCCTGCTGATTTCGTTTGCTCCCCAATCGGCTGAGCTTACCCCTCAAACCAAGTCGGTTCTCGCAGAAGAGCTTCTCGGCACAGCTCTGCCCGACGCGTCGATTCCTGAAAAGGGCGATGCCTTGCGTTTCGTCGCCTGGAACATCGAGAACTTTTTCGATGTCTATGACGACCCATATCGCAATGATCAAATCACAAAACCTTCGTTTCCGTCTGATCAACGAAAGCAAAGAGTTGCCGATGTCTTAAAGCTACTTGATGCCGATGTCGTCGCTCTCGAAGAGGTCGAAAACCGTGGCGTCCTTGAGCAGTTTGTGAAAGAGTACCTGCCTAAGATGGGGTATGAAGTGGTGTTGATTGAGGGTAATGATCGTCGTGGTATCGATAATGCGCTGCTGTCGCGTTTGCCAATTGGAGCGGTTACGAGTTATCGACATTTGAAACTTACGCGAGACAATGGCTCCCAATATCAGTTTGGTCGTGATTTGCTGCGCGTGCATATTGCTGACTGGGAAACCGATGTTTTTGTTGTGCACTTTAAGTCGCAGCATGGGGGGCGCAAAAGTGATTCCAAGCGGCAGGCCGAGGCGGCAAAAGTTGCTGAAATCCTGAATGCAGAGCGTGCGGGTCGCCCAGGTTATCGTGCGATTGTTGCTGGTGATTTCAACGAGGTGCGTGACGAAGACAACCCAGAGCGCAAGCCAAATCAAGAGCACGGCGCCGTAACGATGCTGCTCAACACGGGGCTCATTGACGCCTGCGCGGGTCAACCGCAGTTTTCTTACAACAAAGAGCCTTATCTCACGCGCATCGACTTTGCATTGCTTACACCGTCACTTGCAAAAGAGATGGTCGTGGCAAAAGTCATCCCGCTAATTGATGGCGTCGATATGCAATGCACAAGCGATCACTTCCCTGTGCTGGTTGATTTTAAGCATCGCCGCTAATTCAAATCGGGGTCGCCCTGCTCTCCGCTGAAATTTTGGCGGGTGTCGAGGTGCTCGTTGAGATGACTGAGCACGGCCGTCGCCCGCCACTCTTGGTCAAGGATCTCAAAAATCTTTTGCTTTTCGGCCATGTCGAGTGACATCGCAACGGTCAAGACATCGCTGAGATAACCCACTTTTGCCTTGGGTGCGAGCATGAGCGAGCCATCGGCAAAATCGACCAGGCCGTCGCGCAGGGCGAGTCGGAGCTTTTCAGAGACCTCGGGGTCTTGGATGGGCGTTTCGGTCAGAATTTTGTAGTTGGCCAAGCGGTATTCTTTGTCGCTTGAATCGACCTCGGTTAAGCGCACTCGCTCACAACCGCTGACTAATAAATTGAACGAGCCCGAGTCGTCTTTGGAGCATTGCAGCACGCGAGCCAAGCCGCCAATATCATAGATTTCAGGGTTGGCCTCAAAGTAGCTGAGCTCCCAGTCGCCTTTGAGCAGGGTGAGCAAAAATTCGTCAGAGTCAGCAGCAAGCATGTCGTCAATCATGCTGACGAAGCGCGGCTCAAAAATGTGCAGTGGCAAAACCGCCCCTGGGTAGAGCAGCACATTGGGGAGCGGGAAAATTGGGAGCGGATGGGTCATTTCAGCAAATTGAGCCGAGAGCCAAAAGCGCTTAACGCTTTGCGAATCTCAGCCTCAGGCATGAAATAGGTCAAATCTTGCCCAAGGTAACGCAACATGAAGTTGCGCGACCGACCCAATGTAGCCATTCCTTGCTGAATGAGGGGCTCAAGATTTTGAGCACCTTGTTGCGCGGCCAACAGGAGTGGCTCGGCTGCGTCGGCTGGGTCAAAACCACGCCGCCCAATCCAGCCGGCGTAAACAAAGGGCAGGCCCGTCATTTCATGCCAAACGGCGCCAAGGTCAACGCTCAACCAATCGGGATGGGCGCTTTCCGCCAAGAGAGCTGGGTCGCCAATGATTTGGACGGCATCTGCCCCGGATTCAAAAGGGTCTTCTGCGGCGGCTAACTCGCGACGAGTAAAAGGTGCTTGGAAGTGCTCGCTCAACACGATGGCCGCCATGGCGCGACCCGTGCGGCTATGCGGGTCTGGCACAAAGTCGCGAATTTTGCTTGGGTCAGTCAAGCCAGGCCGTAAAAAAAGCAAGACCGATCGCACAGCTGCCTTTGCTGCAATGACCGGGCCCGAATGCCAAAATGCGAGGGATTCACTTTCGAGTGAAATCGAAGATGAGGCCAAAGCCACATCAATCTCGCCACGGCTGAGCATGCGAGCCAAATCGGCGGGCGGAGCTGTTGTGAGCTGCACGCCGGCCGTTTCGCTCAGCCCAAAGGTGAGTGGGCGGGCGACAAGATAAGGAACCGTGCCGATTCGAAGAGGCATCAGACTTGAATCGTATCGTAGGAGCGAATCACTTGATAAAGCGTGTCGCGCTCAACAGGGACGCGCCCCGCCTCACGGATGAGCTGGTGAATGCGGTCACGGGTGAGCTTTTCGGGGGTCGCCGCGCCCGCGTCGTGATACACCTTTTCTTGGCTTACGGTGCCATCAAGATCATCTGCGCCATAACCCAAAGCAAGCTGCGCGACAGGCAGGCCAAGCATGACCCAATAGGCCTTGATGTGCGGGATGTTGTCTAGGAAAAGCCGTGATAAAGCAATCGAGCGTAATCGTTCTTGCGGGCTTGGAAGAGGCAAATGACTCAGCCCAGGCGTGTTGTCGGGATGGAAGGCCAACGGAATAAAAGTCTGAAAACCGCCTGTCTCATCTTGAAGTGCTCGCAAGCGCGCGAGGTGATCGACGCGCTCTTCGAGTGTCTCAATCATGCCGTAAAGCATGGTGCAATTTGTTTTGAAACCATGCGCGTGGATTTGCCCTGCGAGCTCAATCCAGCGCTCGGCACCCATTTTTTTTGGGTACAGCTCTTGCCGCACGCGCTCGCTGAAAATTTCGGCACCACCGCCAGGAAGAGAATCAAGACCAGCCTCGCGCAAGTCGTCAAGAACCTCGCCGACCGGTTTGCCCGCGAGTTTGATGATTTGATTAATCTCAACCATCGTGTAAGCCTTGACATGGATATCAGGCTTGCCGCGTTTAGCCGCACGCAGGATGTCGAGGAAATAATCGTAGCCAAGGGCAGGCCAAACGCCCGCGACCATGTGCACTTCGGTGGCCTCTGGGTTGGCTTGGGCAAGAGCCTTTTCGACATCATCGGGGCTCATGCAATATGCACCCTCGTCGTCAGGACGCTTCTGGAAAGCGCAGAAATCGCAAAATTGATTACACCAATTTGTGTAATTTACATGGATATTGACATTGTAAAAAGTGGTGTCGCCATAGAGCTTTTCGCGCACTTCGTTAGCCAATAAACCCAGCAACGCAATGTCGTCGGTTTGATACATCGCCAAACCATCGGCTTGCGTCAACCGCTCGCCATCCCGCACTTTTGTAGGGATGCCAGCCAGCCCACTGCGCGCGGCTCGCGTTTCAAGAATAGATGTGGAAATCACGGGCAGGTGTCGACGAGCGACCAAGACTGAGTGGTTGCGGTGGGGCTGAGAGAGGTGGAGATGAGTTGAGGCAATTGGGACTCGCCGTTGACATATAGATTGGTGATGCCCATGTTTAAATCAACAGCAAGGCTGAACGTGCCGAGTGGCAGAGGGAGGCCTGTATCGCCAAAACAATCTGTGCCCGCGAGCCCCATTTGGTCTGCACGCAAGAGCCAACCCCGCCATGAAGCCGTCTCGGCGCCGACTGCACCAGCCATCACAAGATCACCATCGCTGCGGCGCGCCATTGCGAGCAAGGAGGTGGGGTCATCACCAGGGAAAGAGTAGGCCCAATTCACGGCCATTGTCGCTGGGTTAAGACAGACGAGGACGGCTTCGGAAGGGGTTGTGCCATCTAGGTAGCGCATCGTCCCGGACAAATAGTAGAAGCCATTAGCCTCAAGAGACTCAGAAAAGGAGAGCGCCGTGCCGTTGGGGCCTGCGTATCGCGCTTGGCTGATGATTAGACCGTCAGCGCCGAATAGAAGGACCCAAGCGTCTTGCCGAACGAGCGGCTCTTCGAATGCTAAAGTGCGGCCCAAGACGAGAAACTGGTTGCTTGAGAGAGGAGTGATGCGGTCAAAATAGTCATCACCCGGAACCGCTGCATTGGCGTTATAAAATTTATCAGTCACAAGCCGAGTCGTGCCTGAGGGGTCAAGCCCGACTAGCCAGCCGTCGGTGTGAGTGATCTCTGGGCTTGCATTGCCCACCGCCAAAAGACCGCCTGCCTGAGTCATGGCAATCGATTCAAAAGCGCAACTAAAGCCCTCGACGATGTTGCCCAGGACGGTCGCCCACAACAAGTTGCCGTTTGGGTCAGCCTTGGCGATTAAGCCAAAGGTGTCAGAGTTGAAACCTGGCACTCGCAGCAAAATAGAACTCATTGCACCTGAGAAAAAGCTATCTGTATTGAATGTCGTAGCCCCGCGGAAGGAATGGCTCGGATTTTGTTCAGCTGGCGCGAATTGATACTCCTTCATCCATTTCACTGAACCGCTCTGGTGGTAAGAGGTCGCTGAAGCAAGGCTGGCCAGGAAGTCAGCTCGGCTGCCAGCGAGCGTGTGAGTGCCATTTGCCGAGATTGCGGCGGTGTCTAGAACACTCATTTCGGTGTCTAAAGTCGAAACCCAAGCCAATTGGCCATCAGAATTGAGTCGAGCCACGGCCGGCACGCGCAAACCATCTAGGTCAGAGCCCAAGAGCAGCATGGCGTCGGAGTCAATGGGGTGAACGCCTGCCCACTGCAAATTTTCACCCGTGCCGTTAAAGACCCAAGTGCCTGGCTCACTGGCTGCAGCAATACCTGGCTCGGTAATGGTGAGCGTATGAATGCGAGGCACCCCGATTGCTGAGCCTACACTTGAAAGCTCAAAGATGATGGTCTCTTCGTCATCACCGAGCCCGTCTTCGATGATGGATTCAATTGTGAAATTGGCAAAAGCTCCATCGGCCGACCCGACCTCAAAAACAATATCAGGAGGTGTGAAAAGATAATCAACGCCAGCTGTAGCCGTGCTATCTGGGCTGACAGCAACCTGAATCGAGACGGCTTCGGTGAGCAAACCACCATCGGAAGTCGTTAATTCAAGATAAACAGGGAAGCCGGAATGGCCCTCAATGACCGAGGATGAGCCCATCGTGAATGCCACTGACCCAGCCGACTCAAGGATGACAAGCGAATGCGCGCTTGGGCTGCTAACGGTGACTCTGCCCGAACCTGCTGTCAGGCCAAGATCGATGTTTTCATTTGGGTCATCTATGGCATCAGCGAGGATATCGCCAAGGTCAATTGCAAAACCCTGCTCATCTGCTGTGCCTGCAGGGATGACAACCGTCAAAGGGAGGGTCGCAGAAAAATCGTAGTCAATGGCTGGGGTTGCCGAACCCGTGCCTAAATCTTCAAGGACAACGGTGACTTCGCTAGAAAGTGCTTTGCCATCGCTCGTAGCCACTTTGAGGATGACTTGAACGGTGCTGTCCATCTCAAGCGTGAATGAGGTCGCCTCAAAGAAGCGAATTACAGCTGAGTTTGGTGGCGGCGGGGTGGTGGTTTCGTCTGAGTCACCCAAACACGCGGGAATCAGAGCGAGAAAAGCAAAAAGGGCTGACCGTCGAGCGATGTTGCGCATTCGTCTAGTTTACGGATGCGCCGCTTTGGACGGTCAGCCCTGGAGGGTGGGAATCGGATTAAAAGTAGACCGAAATGCCGAAGTAGGCCGCTATGCCACCGAAATTGTCGCCGGAAGTGCCCAGTGAGTTTTCAGACATGAAGGAAACCTTGTCATCAGTGGCGTCGAAATCGACTCTCATGATTGGGACACCTATTTCAAGTGCAACATTGTCGGTAAAGAAATGGCTGACTCCTAAATCGAAATCAAAGGCCAAATTGAAGCCGCTGATGGCGATGTCGTCGGTGTTAATCTCAAATCGGTCAAGGCCATCCCAGCTGAGTTGGGCCCAGGGGATAAAGCTATGGCTATCAGAAATGTAGTATTGGCGGCCATAAAGGTAATTGTCGTTAAGCTCAAAGCCAGTGCCGCCAAATGATCGGTTGATACCCAGCCCAGCTGAAGTGCCAAAGCCGAATTCAAAGCTATCGCTTAGCATGTAGCCAGCCATGACATTGATGTCAGTGAGCCCGGCGCTAACGGCTTTATTTCCGTCATCTTCTGGGGAGTCTAGGTCGAGCGCTGCGGCGCCACTGCTCATGCCAGCAATGCGCCAATCGCCTGCTGAGAAAGTGTAGTTGTCATTGTTGTTAGCTTGGGCGTCAGCATTCTTTAAGAAAGAAGGTGTTGATGCGCAACTTGCTACAAGAGAAGAAAGTAACAGAATGGGAAGGAGGGAGAATTTCATGTGAAATGGAAACACAGGGGTCAGGTTAAACAAGCTCGTAAGCCTGCGTGCGGCGACGAGGCTCAAAGCCCGCATCGCGTATTTGTTGCTCTATCTTATCAATGCCGACTAATTCAAAGCACCCGGCTGCAGACACCACATTTTCTTCGAGCATGGCGGAGCCGAAATCATTGCAGCCCATGCGAAGCGCGAGTGCCGCTGCGTCAGCGCCTTGGGTCACGAAGCTAGCTTGAATATTGTCGAAGTTGTCTAGGAAAATGCGCGAAAGAGCGGTCATGCGGAAATATTGAGCATGCGTCGCTTTGTGCCAGCCTTCGGTCACCAATCGATCGCCGAGTGGGTTGCCGCCTGGTTGGAAAGTCCAGCCAATGTAAGCCGTAAAACCACCCGTGCGGTCTTGCACTTGCCGCAAGCGATCTAAATGCTCTACGCGATCTGCGCCAGACTCAAGATGCCCAAACATCATGGTGGCGGTCGTTTTCATGCCCAAACTGTGCGCCTCTTCCATGATGCGAAGCCAATCTTCGGTTGTTGCCTTGCGAGGAGCGATTTTTTCACGGACGCCTTCCGTCAGAATCTCAGCGCCACCACCTGGCATGGAAGCCATGCCAGCGCATTGAAGGCGTTGTAAGACCTCAAGCGTGGTGCATTTTGACACCTTTGACAAATGATGAATCTCAGGTGGGCTCATCGCGTGCAGGTGCAGCTGAGGGTAGCGTGCCATTAAATCACGAAAGAGCTCTTCGAACCACTCAACACCCATGGTGGGGTGATGGCCGTTTTGCAACAGAATCTGCACACCGCCAAGGGCGAGGGTTTCTTCAACGCGGCTGTAAATGTCATCGCGAGAGAGCACATAGCCTTTTTCTTTGTCTTGCGGTTTAGCGTAGAACGAGCAAAAGGTGCAATCAGTGACGCAGATATTTGTCGGGTTGAGATTGCGATCGATGATGTAAGTCACGATGCCCTCAGGGTGCTTGCGCTGACGCACCTCGTCGGCGAGTAGAGCTAGCGTTGCGAGATCTGCATGGTCGTGCAGGAAAAGGGCCTCGGAAGGCGTAATGCGCTCGCTCGCGAGCACTTTATCGGAAATTGCAGCGACATCCATCTGCGTATTTTAGGTCAAACGGATGAGTGATTTCTCTGCTCTTTGTGATTTCTCGAAAGGTTTAATTGCATTCCGGGTCAGCATCGAGCCATTGATATTGCGGGTCAGCCTGGCCAATGAGTCGGCGCCAGAGCTGGTCGGGTGGCGTGTCCCAGATGAAACGCGCTGTCGTCGCCGTCGTCGCCCACACACCCAAATCAATTTCAGATTGCAGCTGCCCGCTATCCCACCCTGAATAACCCATAAAAAGACGGATGGCATGCCCGTCAGCATGGAAGCGCGCGAGTGCGGGCAAATCACCCCCGAAGCTCATTTCGGGCAGAACGAGAAGCGCGTCATTGCCTGTCGGGGGTGCGGCGTGCAAGGCATGCATCCGCGTTTCTTGAACAGGGCCACCCCAGAAAACGCTTTGTGGGACCTCTTTTGCCCAGTCAGCTTCGGGAAGCATCTTGGCGGGACTCAAATTTTGAATGGGTCGATTCAAGATGACTCCAAAACTTCCGCTTGCGTCATGCTGGCAAAGTAAGACCACGGTCGTATCGAAATTTGGGTCAAGCAACTCTGGCCGCGCCAGCAAGACGGCACCTGCTTGGGGTTGCTCGCTCACGGCTTGCGTGCTTCTTGCTGAAGCCCTTGAATCGTTTCGAGGAAGGCCTCTCGCAATGGAGAGTCTGGTCGCGCCTTGAGGTGGTCTTCGAGCGCTCGTCTCGCAAAAAGATGCCGCCCTTGCGCATAATGCACCTCAGCCAAAGCCCTTGCGTATTCGGGGTTGTCGGGCGCATCAGCAAAAGACTTTTCGAGCCAAGGGCGAGCTTCAGAGTAGCGGCCAAGGAAGGCCAAGCATGCGCCTTGGCCAAATGCAGACGCCGTGCTTTCGTGCAGCAAATTGGATTGTTCAAACGCGGCTAGGGCTTCCGCCCAAAGTGCGGTGGCTTCGGTGTGCTTGCGCTCTCTGCCGAGCTGCTCACCCCGCGCGGCCAGCGAGTTGGCGAGGCCCTGATGGACGAGATATGAGAGAGGGTAGGGCTTGAGGCAGAGGCGGAAGACTTGCTCAGAGGCCTTGAATTCTTCGAGCACAAAGAGTGCGTTGCCCAAACCAATGTTGGCTTGTTCACGATCGATAGCGGTCACTAAGACAATGTCTGGGTCGATTTCCATGCTAGTTTCGAAAGAGGCAAAGGCCTCTTCGGCAAGTTGGAATCGCTCTTGGCTAATGGGAAGTTGCTGCGCTCGCTCAAGTTTGAGCCGTGCATACTGCAAGTGCGGCGTCATGGTGCCTGGAGAAACTTGTCGCGCCCAAGTCCAGAAGGTTGGTTCATCTTGCCAATGCGCTGTGCCTCGCACGGTCGAATAAGTATGGCCCGTTAAAAGAAGAGCAAGGAGTGCCCCAATCAGTTTTGGCCGATGAGGGATGCGAGAAAGCCCATAACCAACAAGCAGCACAAAACCAACACTCGGGAGATAAGTGAATCGTTCTTCGAATGGGAACTGCCCAAGAGCATGCGTGTTAAGCACCGGAAGAAGCGAGGCAAATAAGATGCCTAAACTCCAGAAAAGTGGGGCATCTTTTTTCCCTTTCCGCAGGAAAGCACCAAGAGCCAGCATGCTGATGAGGAAGCCAAGGCCACCAAGGCCCAGCCAATAATCACTCGCATTCATGTTGACGAAAAGCGGGCGGAATGGTGCGTGCGGCCATGGCCAAACCATGAAACCGAGATAACGCGCAATCAGTGAAAACGAAAGACCCGTTTTGGTCGCACCGTCAAGTGCATGGCGCGTGTTTACGATGTCGAAACCAGCCGCCCAACTTTCAAAGGCATGGGCGCGCAGAGCCCAAACCGCAATTGCGCCGAGCAGAAGCCACAGAAGCTCGCGGCGGCAAGATTTGCGGAACCACGCAAAACCAGCCAGCAAAAATACGCCCAGTGCGGCTTCTTTGGCGAGTAGTGCGAGAGATAGGAAAAGGACCGCGCGGCGCACTTGTTCTTTGAGCAAGGCAAGCACCCCAAGCATGGCCAAGAGAGTTGAGAGCAAGTCGGGGACACCAGAGGCCCAAGCCACGGGCTCAACATGTGCGCCATGCGCAGCAAACAGCATCCCGGCAAGTAAGGCCGGCGCGGGTGTCTTGAATAGACGAAGGCCAACAGCCGTTACGGCAGCGGAAACCGCGGCGTGGAGTAAGAGCGATAAAAGATGAAACGCCCATGGTGCGCCTTCGGCAAGGTGCCAAAAAATGGAAAAGCAAACCGTAACGAGTGGGCGATAAAAACCAGCGAAAATGCGGTCTTCGGAGACCATCCGCCAAAAGGGCATGTCGAAGGATTGCCACAGGGCCGACCAGGATTGCAGGAACGAGTTGCGCTCGAGTAGGACCAAGTCGTCATAGACGAACTGCCCCCAAATAATGGGGAAGAAAAGCGCGGCCGCGAAGAAGGCCGGCGCGAGTAAGTAGAGGCGACGAGGGCTAGGCAAGATTCGGAAGGAGTCGCGGGGGACGACGGCTACGAGTCAATAAGGATAGGGAGGAGACGCCCGGGGTCGAGCACAAGTCTGCTTGGCTGAAACGGAATGTCGATTTCGACCGTGGCGGAACGACTCGTAAATCGTAATTGAGTCGTGGCGGAGAGCTCTCCGGAGGAGTCTCGTAAAACGATGGGCAAGGTCAGTGGGTGGAAGAGCCCTTCTTGGATTTGAGTGCCGCTTAGCTTGATGCGATAGCCTTTGGCCGTTTTAATCGCCGAACGGGCAACTTGGATATTTGGCAGAGTGTTGTTTTCCACCCAAGCCGCGAAAAAATCACTCAGGTCGATACCGAGGTGTTGCTCAAGAGCGACGCGGAAGCTGGCCGTCGTCATGTTGCCTCCGCCGCGTTGCTCAAGCCATTTTCGAGTGGCCGCAAGAAACGCCTCTTCGCCGACCCAGCTAGACAAGAGATGCATCACCATGCCGCCTTTGTTGTAGACCAAGCGGTATTCGAAAGGGTCGCTTGGGTCTGGGGATGACAACGGAAAAGGGTGCTGAGTTGACGCCAGCTGCATGGTGCTTCGGCGCCAACTTTTCAGGAGCCCATCGGCGCGGCTGGCGGATTGAGTGCGCATCCAGAGCCACTCCGACCAGGTCGCCCAGCCCTCATTCAGCCACAGCGCGCCCCAGTGATGAGGGCTGACCCAGTTGCCAAACCACTGATGCGAGAGCTCGTGCGCCAAAAGAGTCGGGTCATTCGATAGAGCTTCTTGGCGGCCAAGGATGGAAAGAGATTGGTCTTCCATGCCGCCAATCCAGCGGTTGATCAGTGCGTGGCCATATTTTTCAAACGGGTAAGCGCCGAAGAGCTTCTCGAATACATGAATCATCTCTGGAAGGACTGAAAAAACTTTTACAGCTTGCTCGCGATCTCGCGGCTCGAAAAAATCCCAGAGAGGCAGCGGGCCATTTGCTGCGTTTGTTGTCGTTCGAGAGACGGCATAAGGGCCAATCGCTAGAGCAGCCAAATAAGTTGCCGTCGGTATTCTTGTGCTCCAGTGAAAAGTCGACCAGCCGGGCTCACCAATCAAGACGCCTTCCCAAGCGCCAATGCCGCCAACGATGTCACCCCAAGGGACGCGAATGCTCATCGAAAAAGTCGCTTTGTCACTCGGATGGTCTTGGCACGGAAACCAATTGCGCGCGCCGTCTGGCTCAAGATAGGCCACCAAATGAACGCCGTCAGAAATTAGGCCAACCGTGTCGCCGAGGCTTTTGACTTGCGGAAGGCGACCCCCATAACGGATCGATAGTCGCCGCTCGCCGGGCCCTTGCAGGTGCTCGGGGATTTGGAAAAGCAGCCTGTGGTCATCGGTGTGTTCAAAAACGAGAACCTCGCCATTGAGTGTCGCCTCGTGAATGGCAAAGCTTTGGTGGAAGTCGAGTGCGAGTGTCGGCTTAGCCGCAGTAAGTAAAACTTGTAGATGTGCCGAACCCTCAAGATGCATGTGTCGCGGCAGCAAGGTGAGCGCCAACTCGTAGCGCTGCACATCAAGGGTGGTCGCGATGCTCTCGCTTGGCGTGGTCGTTGGCTCGATAACCACGGCCTCTTGACCTGCAAGAGGCAAAATGGAAATGGCGGCGAGAAGGAGAGGGGTAAGCACGGTATCGGGAGCCCCGTCAGTCTATGCTTTATGGCTCATGGCTACGACTCCCCAGAAACTTGCGATTTTATTTGGCGGCACATCCGCCGAGCATGAGATTAGTTTGCGATCCGCACGCGCGGTCTGCGAGCACCTCGACACCGAGCGATTTGAGGTCATTCTCTGCGGGATTTCGCCGAGCGGGCTTTGGCTGGATCAAGCCACAAGTGCCGCTTTGTTGGCCGGAGAGGCACTCCCGCAAGACGCAAAATTAGCAGCAAGTCGCGTGCCCGTTTTGCCTAACGGTGTCGATGTGGTTTTCCCAGTGCTGCACGGCCCCGGCGGTGAAGACGGCACTTTGCAAGGCTGGCTTGAGTTGCTGGGTGTACCTTTTGTCGGTAGCGGTTGCGTAGGCAGTGCGCTTGCCATGGACAAGGCTTTGACCAAGCATGTGCTACGCAGTTGCAATATCCCGGTCGTGCCCTGGACAGACATCCGTCGCCGCGAAT
This sequence comes from Planctomycetota bacterium, assembly GCA_018671175.1. Classification (GTDB taxonomy): domain Bacteria; phylum Planctomycetota; class UBA1135; order UBA1135; family UBA1135; genus JABHIE01. The sequence goes on from JABHIE010000003.1 coordinate 23,778, forward strand.
GGGATCAAGAGCGTGATGCCGTTTTGGCCAATGTGATGAAGCGACACGATAAATTCCCGCTTTTTGTTAAACCTACAGCTCAAGGTTCGAGCGTGGGCATCCGCAAGGTCAAAGATGAGTCCGAGCTGCAAGAAGCCATGGATTACGCCTTTGAATTTGGTGACGCCATCATGGTCGAAAAGGCGATTGTGGGGCGCGAATATGAAATCGCCCTGCTCGACAATCAAGGTGAAGTGCTCATTTCTGAAGTGGGTGAGATTTCGACGGCAGATTGGTATGACTATGACAGCAAATATACAAACGACACGGCCGTCCTGACGGCTCCAAGCGAGACCATCGCGCCTGCATTGGCTGGGCACATGAAAGAGCATGCTCTCAAAGCCGCTCGAGTCTTGCGATTGCGCGGCATGGCTCGGGTTGATTTTTTGATGGAAAAATCAACAGGTCGATTTGCTTTGAATGAAATTAACACCTTGCCCGGCTTTACAAGTATTTCGATGTTTCCGATGCTGATGGCAGCCGCGGGTGTCGACATGAAGCAATTAGTCAACCGCCTTGTCGATGCAGCTCTTGAGCGCGCAAAGCCAAGCGCTGGGTCAGCTTAATAAGATTGCTTCATACAGAAAACCGACCCGCCTGATTTAATAAACTCACTTGTTTCAAGAGGGATAGGCGTAAAGCCTCGTGAGCGCAACTCGGCCTCAATGTGGCTGCAACCACTCTGAATTAGCACATGCTTGCCATCTGGGCAGTGGGCGTTGGCCGCAAAATGAAGCGCCTCGCTCTCGGTTACTTCGATTAAGTCGCTGAATGCCGCGTGTAAAAGTTCGAGCCCGTTTGCGTCAAAAGCGGATCTCACAAACATGGCGCAGCTCTCGGTGATCGGCGCCAAAGCTGTGTCGAGATGGTAAAAACGCTCGTCTTGAAGCGGATAGAGCAAGATGTCTAAATCAGCATGCGCGTCAGCAAGTGCATGCCAAGCATCGGCACTCGTGCGCGGCCCCGTGCCAGCGTGAAGTAAGAATCGACCGGGGTGGTGGATGGCATCGCCGCAGCCTTCGAATCTTGAAACGGTGGCTGGCATAGTGCGCGTAGTGATATCAGCCTCATCAAAAAAACACTGATGGAAGGCCGTCTCGCCACGACGAGAAGGGTGTGCCATTTTGCCGAGCCAGACTTCAAGCCCCTTATTGGGCAAAGGGAGCGCCATTGAGGGGTTTGCTGTAAAAACTGCATCTTGGTGCGTACTGCCCGCATCAATCGTTGAAACCTCGACACCGATTGAATTGTAAGCCTCGGCAACCGCGCGCCATTGCGATTGAGCAAGGTTGCGATCGATGGGGTTGAGCTCGCCGCTCGCGTCGGCCATGTGGACATTTATGACTTCGACCACATCGAAAGCGTGTGGCTTGCCCATTAAAACTCGCATGGGTTTGACGACGACAGGAAGGTCAGCCGCTCGGCGCGGCCAGTCAGCAAGGCGAGTGATGAGAGTCAAGTTAAAGAATGTCTCGAGAGCGTGACGCGCGCCAAGCCATCCAGAGGAAAAGTGCTGTGGCGGAAATGAGGACGACGATTGAGAGCACAACCCCGGGTGGGTCGAGGTCAGGAGCGAAAAAGCCCGTCCATGCTTCTTTAATGCCGCACCACTCGCGTAACAGGCCAAAAAGGTAGCGGTGGGGGGAAGTTGGTTGCAAAAGGCCTGGCACCGAACCGATGGTGGCGCCCCAGCCGATGAGTAGGCCGAAGCCCCAAATGGCAGCTTTTTTGCTCCATGCGCCGAGAAAGAGGCAGACCGCGCTGTAGGCCGCAGAACCCATAAATAGCACGCCGAATAGGCCAATCGCGCGCTGGAACCAAGCGCCGGTTGAGGCGGAATCACCGCCAAGAGCGCCACTTGTATCGCCAATGGAAAGCAATAGAAGAGGTGTGATTACTGCAAGCAAGAGGGCGGGAATCATGGCGAGGAGCGCGCCTTGATAAAGCCCTAGCAAAATGACCCAGCGCGGGGTTGGCCTTGTGACCAAATACCCAATCGCCCCTTTGTCATAGAGTGAGTGCATGAGCGGCAGGATGGCCGTCATGCAGAAAAAGGGCAAAACTAAATAGAGGAAAATTGGGGCGAGGTATTCGCCATAGAAGTCAAAGCGTGAGTGCAGACCAGCATCTTTAAAGACGCGAAAGGCAAACGCCATGAGCGAGGGGAATAGCGCAATGCCAAAAACAGGCAGAGCTTTGACGCTCAGCAAATTTTGGCGCAAGGCAAACTGTCTCATTACGGAGAGAGGAGTTTTCATTCGGAAAAATCACCCACGAGCAGGTTGAAGATGGCCTCTAGGTTTTCGTCTTCGACATCGAATTGTTGGATGCCACCCTTTGTGCCGATGTCGGACAAATGTAGCAACAGTTCATTCAATTGCCGGGTCTCAATAAGAAGGGCGCCTGTGTCTTCGAATGAAACACCAGTAGCCAATTCTTTGGAAAGGACATCTCCGGCAATGGAGCGCAAAGATGTGCCAATCAATCGCACGCGCCGAGGTTTGCGCCCGATCAATTCTCTGATTTCACCAAGGCGACCTTCGGCCAGCAAACGCCCGTGGTGAAGGAGAATTACGCGATTCGTGACGGATTCGACTTCGTGTAAAACATGAGAAGCAAGCAATACAGTGCCGCCGATGGTCGCATGATTGCGTACAAGGTCGATCAAGGATCTGCGGCTGACTGGGTCCATGCCGTTGAGTGGCTCATCGAGCAGTAAGAGCTCTGGCTCAAATAGCAAAGCTTGCGCAACCTTAATGCGCTGTCGCATCCCTTTTGACATGGCCGACATTTTTTTGCCGGCGTATTCACTCATGGATACCTTTTGCAGAGCTTCCTCTGCGCGTTTTATTGCGGCGGGGCCACCTTCGCCTTGAAGGCCGGCGAGTAGCTTCAGGAAATCAATGCCGCGTTCATTTTCAAAATGGACATCTTCACCGGGGGAATAGCCGACGCGTCGAAAAGTATCGTGGCTGTCGGGACCCATCCGCACGCCAAATAGCTCGACAAAGCCTCGGCTTGGTCGAATCTGCCCAGTCAGCATGCGCATCAAAGTTGATTTGCCCGAGCCGTTTGGCCCAAGCAGGCCGATTACGCCCGAATCAATGGAGATATCTAGGCCGGCCAAGCCTTGAACCTCGCCGTACCAGCGAGACAGGCCAACGCAACGAATAGCAGGTGAAGAAGTCATGGAATCGTTATCCGACCAAAGTCCGTTTATGAAGCGCGCGCGTGAGCACAAGCAGGGAGCCGCCGCATATGGCAAGCAGAACCGTCAAGGCCAAACCAAACGAAGGGAGTCGCGTTGAGATCTCGTGGTCAACGCCCATGAAACCGGCTGACACAACATAAATATCATTCCAGAATGCAATCGCGCCCATTTCAGGGTTGTCTGTGACTTCCGTCAAGATAGTGCCCATGCCGCCTGAAAAGAAAAACACCACGAGCAAGACGAGGTTAGTCCAGAGCCCCGATCGCGTAATGGCCGTTATGGCTTGAATCAGCAGAGACATCGTGAGGGCGACCAGAGTCATTGCGGCCGTCATCCCGAAAGGCACTCGGGCGACATCATGGAAATGCCCATCTGGGCCAGTGCTCACATCGAATAGCCAAATCCAGAGCATCGGCGCCAAAGTGACCGCGAGCAAGAAGCCTGCATAAGCGGCCGTCCTGCCGAAAAGATAGCCCCATGGCGTGAGCGGCCTCGCAAAATAAGCTTCGAGCGCATTGGTGCGGAGGTCGCCTGCAATGAGGTCGTAGCCAAACAACAGCGAAAGCGGCAGCAAGAATGGGTGGATGTAAAGATTCAGTAAGCCAAGGTAAGTGGCATTTGTAATCTGGAAGCTGCGGTCGCCTGCGACGCCCATTTCGCCTAAACTTTGAGCAATTGTGCGCCAATCGGGGATGGCCACATTGAGCGCGTAAAGCAACAAAGTCAGCGCAATGGCTAAGAGCAGAGACATCGTTGTGATGCGGCGCACCCATTTCGATTTCCAGCCGCGGCCCCAAGTAGAAAACATGACGGGCACCCAAGCGGGGCGCTTGGATTTGACACCGGTGTAGCGAGAGTAAGAGGAAGCGCGAAAGGCCATTAGAAAGTCGTGTCGGCTAGGGCTTCAAGGAAGGCATCTTCGAGCGAGCGAGCCGCAGGCTGCAGACCCGACAAAGAAATTTTTGATTGCGCGGCTAGAGCAAAAACTTGTTCGGATTCGATGACGCCGTCAGGGTTGGTCAGCAACAGCTCGTCGTCGTGCTTGCCTGGCTCAACTTGGATGCCCGCTGAGCGCGCTTGCTCTGAAAATGCGGCGACATCATCACGAGCGGCTAGTCGCACTCTTTTTGCGCCACGGGCGGCGGCTGTGAGGTTGGCAACGCTATCGGCAGCTTTGAGGTGCCCTCGATTGAGCACCCATACTTGGTCGCAAAGCCGCTCAACATCGGGCAATAGATGGCTCGCCAAGATGATATGCACGCCATGCTCTTGGCGGATGCGATCAATCGCATCAAGCATGTAGGCGCGGCCCCGAGGGTCGAGCCCGTTAGTTGGCTCATCAAGGAAAAGAACATCGGGGTCGTGCACAAGAGCCGAGGCTAGTTTGTAGCGTTGGCGCATGCCCACAGAAAAGCTGGAGACATCGCGATAGCGCTCTTCGCCGAGGCCCACAAAATGCAGTAAGTCGTGCGCGCGCAGCATGGCGTCTTCGCGGGGGAAGCCGCAGACCTCAGCAAGATGGGCCAAACCCGCAACGCCCGACATGCCGCCTACCCAGCAGTCGCGCTCTGGCATGTAGCCGATGCGGCCACGAAGAGTCGCGCTCTTTTGGCTTGTGTCTTTGCCAAAGAGGAGTGCTTGCCCCGATGCAGGCGGCACAAGGCCAAGAATCGAGCGAAGCATTGTCGATTTGCCTGCGCCGTTGGGGCCAAGCAAGGCCAGCGAGCCACCTTGAAAAGTGGCTGTAATGCCCGTTAAAGCCTGAAAAGAGCCGTATCGGACAGTCAGGGCATCGAGGTCGAGGACGGGTTTTGTTTCGCTCAAGACTTCTTTGATTGAATGGGGAGCAGGATTTTACGCGTGACTTTGCGCGTAAAGTTTCGGAGCTCTTGCTCGCGCATGGATTCACGCAATGAGAGCTCGATTTCGTCGGCGACTTGTGTGATGTCGCCCGTGCCGAAAATATGCAATGCTTCAACTTGAATTAAATAAACCCATTTTTCCCCGAAAATCGGGCCGCGCAAAAAGCCATCACTTTTGCGTTTGAAACCGAGGTTCGCAAAGAGTTGCTTAAGCATTGACACCTCAAAATTCTTAGTGCTTTGGCGGCTTAGAATGCCAGCCGCACCATTTCGTTTGCGGCTAATTGGGTCTTGCGAATAAGTTAAGACAGCTTCTTCCCAGGTCAGCGTTTTAGCCATGATGCGATCACCGACTTGAGTGAGCGTTTGATGCAACCCATTGCGGGCATCTTGAGAAAGCGCGAACCCTGTTTTTAAATCGATAAGCGGAACGCGAATCCAGGAGCATTGCAGTTGGCCATGAAACTCAGGTACGGATTTCAGGTAATGAGCTCGCAATTCAGGCATCGTGAAATCAGTCGGTTGATCCGCTTCAAGCACCCGGTCAAGTTGCTCACGCATTGTGCCTTGGGCTGGCTCATGCTCGGAGTCTTCGAACACGGCGAGCCAGTCACTGAACTCGCGAACGATTTCATAAAACCGAGGTGAGTTAATGTAGAGTCGAAAAAGCTCGGCTGTATTCGGGTCGCGATAGGCCTGCGCGAGTGGGTCGTCGCTAGCGAAGGCAACACGGAAGACATCCGCCACTGTGTAAGTGGTTTCGCCTTGAGTCAACACATGAGCCGACCAGTCGCTTTTAGGGCTTGCGGGGGCTAACGGTGGCTCGTTTTGCGCGAGAATCGGGGCAGCGAGCAGAAGGGTGAGAAACATGGATTGGGGAAGTCGGGTGGGGGGCGGTTATCGTAACCTTTCGCATCATGACGGTAACTGCCCGAGCCTACGAAGAAGCTTTGAATCTGCTTGAAGATTCCGAGCATGCACGGGTGTTTTTTGCTCCTGGGCGGGCAAACTTGGCGGGTGCGCACATGGATTACAACGGTGGGCGTGTCATGCCCGTCGCTTTGTCGCGCGGCACTTATCTGGCTGTTTCGCCTCGACAAGATGGGCGATTCCTGATTCAGTCGGCCCAGTTTCCTGGCGAGGCCGTTGAGCTGTCGCCTGATGATTTGCGCCCAGGTCGCGTGAAGTCATGGTCGGTTTACACCGAGGGCGCGCTTTATGTCGCACGCCGCGCTTGGGGTGAGTTGCCGGGGTTGAATTTGGCTTTGAGCGCCGATTTGCCGATGGCGAAGGGGCTGTCGTCCTCTGCAAGCGTTGAGGCCGTGGTCGTCTACGCGCTTTCTCATTTAATGGGGCTCAACAATGGCGCGTCCCATCCTGATCAGATTGACGAGTGGGTCCGTTTGGCCCATGCCGCAGAAAATGAATATGCAGGTGTTCGATGCGGAATTTTGGATCAGAGTGCCATTTTCTTGGCCCAACCCGATAGCTTGCTTTGGTTTGATTGCCTTGAGCTTACGCGCGAGCATTTACCGCTCGATGCGGCGCAGGCCTCGATTGTCATTCTCGATACGGGCGTTTCTCGGCAGTTGGCGCGCAGCGCGTTTAATGAGCGCGTGGCCGAGTGCACTCAGGCACTGGGTTTATTGCAGAAGCATTTGCCGGGTATTACTTGCTTGCGCGATGTCTTCCCGGCAGATTTCGCTAAGTTCGGGGGCGAATTGACTTCGACTTTGCACAAACGGGTTCGGCATGTGGTGACTGAGGTCGTCCGTACCGATTTGGCGGCTGATGCTTTGCGCCGACATGATTTGGCTGCATTCGGCGCGACGATGACGGCGAGCCATGAGTCGATGCGTGTTGATTACGAGGTTTCCATTTCTGAGCTTGATGCCATGGTTGCTGCTGCGGTGGCTCAAAATGGTTGCTACGGTGCACGACTGACGGGCGCGGGCTTTGGTGGTTGCGTTGTTGCTTTGGTGCATCCCGATGCGCGCGAGGCTTTCGACACAAATGTTGCGGCGGCTTACCGGGTTGCCACGGGCCGCGAGGTCAAGCCTCAGTGGTTTGCGCCTGCGGGTGGCCCTCGCGAAATCGTGGCCAATCTTCGCGGTCCTTCCGTTTAGCGGAAGAGATACTATTTTTTGATGCGAATGAGCATCATGCGTCGGCGCACGCGGCCGTCGTCGGGGGTCGATGTCATCCATACGGGGCCCGCCGTTTTCATTTTGTTGAAACGAGCAGCTTCAAGCAAATTTTGAGCGTCGGCGATTGGCTGAGCGGGCGCAAACAACGACCAACGCAGATATGTGCCACCCTTTTGAAGTTGAGCGCCTGGCGTGTCGCTCGAAACAAGGCGGACGGCGGTCGCAGTCTTTTTTTCTATCCGCAGCCAATGGCCGTGAGTCGAGCCGGGCGAGCTTTGATGCGTGTCGTTGTTGTTTGGCTCGTGGTTGGAATCAGCAGCGAGCCAATATAAATCAGGCTGTCGAATCAACTCGATTTGATCTGGAGAATGCGCCAAGCTCGCCTCGGCCGATGCCCGCACGCCGGTCCAGCTGCCTTGGTCATTGATTGCCAAATGCGCGGGCAAAAAAGCATTTTCAAGGCAAAGCATGGCGCCTCTCGTTTCAGAAAACCGCTCAATCTGCAAACCATGCGCATACTGCCACGACCAAGTTTTGGGGAAGGCACCCGTTGGCGTTTTTTCCCAATCGCTTAAGCTCAACTTGAGGCCATCGAGCTGGATTTCGCTCGGTAGAGAATCAACCAGCGAAGCGCGAATACTGCCAAAGGGCCCGCTGATTTCTGCCGTATCAGCCTTTGTCGTCGGGAAATCCCAACCCCAAGGGAATCGAGCCAGCGACCATCTAAGCCAAGTGTCACGGTCAATCGTATCAACAGGGTTTTTGCGCGCCTGCTTTGCTTTAGGCGTTTTGACCCACGACTGATTCTCTTCTTCGGGTTTACGCGCACCCGAAAAGAGAAATGTATTAGAGCGTTTTTCCGAAGTCAGCGTAAATCGCAAACGGTCAGGCCCACCCAGCAAAATTTGGACGCCCTGCGTAACAGGCTCTCGTTTGCCGATGAGGAAAGTAACCTCGCCCGTAAATAAATAATGCTGAGCCGGTGTTTGAGGAGGAGTGAGGGTCACGCCTCGGGCAATTGCAGATTGCTCTGCCTGGGTTTCGGCTTGAGCTTGAGCCTGCTTTTGGCCTTGTTCTGGTTTTTGGGGGCAAGCCAACCCAGACACCGCAAGAGTGGCTCCAAGCCAAATCAGAGGCAAGGCCAGCATATTTATCGTGAAGTCGCAGCCGCTCGACGCATGGCTTTTAGCCAAGGCAGGGCCTCAGGCCCGTAATCGCGTGCATACATTTTGGTCAGTGCGCCACGAGTTGCACCAACAACGAGGCTGTCGGGGTCTTCGAGCGCGCGGGCTAAAACATCGGTCATATGCATGGCGCTCATTTCGCCAAGTGCAAAGGCGGAAGCCGTGCGCACAAGAGGGTCGGTGTCGCCACTCAGCAAATCACCAAGTGATGGGGCAAGATGCATAGCTCCAGCTAGACCTGCGGTGCTGGCAGCCGTCGCCCGCACATTGGCGAGTGGGTCTTGCAATAGAGGTGCCACGCAGGCGGAAAGAAGGCCTTCCGCATCGTTGCGAGTGGCGAGCGCGATTTTTTGCAGCGCGTAAGCAGCGTTGAGCCGAACAGCTGCTGGGTTGTCATCACGCATGACGACCTCGAGGATGGGGTGAAGCGGCGTCTCAGGTGCCGCCAAAATCGCTAGACCCAATAGAGCATTACCGCAAACCTCGTGGTCAGGCGAACTGACATTATTAATGATGAGGTGCAAGACGGCTGGGTCGTGGGTAAAGCCCAATGCTGCGGATGCAATACCCCGATTGCGAGGCGCACCCGAAATCGCCTCTCGCTCAAGGATGCCCTGGTCGCGCCGCGCCATAAGTGAGAACGAGCTGGCGGTAAAACCAAGCGTCTCAGCTTTATTCGGGCTGGTGCTAACAAGAGCGCCCGTCCAGGCGACGAGATGTCGTTCGGCTTCGAAAATCACGCGGCCAATCGCCTCTTTGGTCAGTTTGCCAAGCTCAGGCACGGTTGCGGGGCGCGGAAGGAAGGGTTTCGGCGCAGGGCTTGGATGTGCGGTGGGCGATGTGCTGGCAGTGACCGAAGAGGGTGAATCTGTCTCGGTTTGAGAAGCGACCCTGTCTTTTGCCCTTGCAACAGGAATCGTGCGAGGTGGCCCCATTGCGACTTCAGCCGTCACGGGCGATACCCCAGGGATTGCGTAGCCCGTCATCGTGGATGGCGCAGCGCAGGAAGCTAACGCAAGAAAAAGCGCAGCAATGGTCAGGGAATGTAGGCGAGATTCCATTTTGTGTCGTAGGATAGCAGACCCGCCTTACGGGCTTTTTCTTCCCCCTTTCCCTCCTCTTCCTCAACCACTCTCACATGGAACTCCTGCAATGGATGTCCGCCGGCGACTGCGAACGCATGGTCGCTGTCCAAGATCGAGCTTCTGGCTTGCGTGCCTGGATTGCTTTGCATCACACCGAGCGCGGCCCCGCTTATGGCGGCGTGCGTATCTGGCGCTATCGCTCCGAGGGTGCCGCCGCCGCAGATGCGTTGCGTTTGGCGCAAGCCATGACTTACAAATGCGTGTTGGCGGGCATCCCTGGTGGCGGGGCAAAGACCGTGGTGCTTGCTGATTATTTGCACGACCGCCCAGCCGCCATGGAAGCCTTGGGTCGCGAAATCGAAAAGCTTGGCGGCATTTATCGCTCTGGCCCAGATGTCGGTTTCACCGAGGCGGATGGCCTTGCGATGGGGCGTGGCACGCGATGGCTCGCCCATAAAGGTGTGCGTACAGGGTTGCGGGCGGCAGGTGAGGCGACTGCAGAAGGCGTCTTATGGGGGATTCGAGCGGCTTTAAGCCATTTGGGGCATGATGACTTGTCTGGTGCGCGCGTGAGTGTGCAGGGTTTAGGCTCGGTCGGCTTGGTTTTGTCGCGGCTACTCATCGACGCTGGCGTTACGGTCATCGGCAGCGATTTGTCCGAAGACGCCTGTGCCGCGGCAAAAACACTTGGGGTTGAGCTCGTCGATCCGAGTCAGATTTTTGATGTCGAAGCCGATGTCTTCGCTCCTTGTGCAATGGGTGGTATTTTGCATGATTTGAGCATTCAACGATTGCGCGTGCGGGCGGTTGCCGGTGCAGCGAATAACCCACTTGCGCGTGATGACCATGCGCGTTTGCTCGCCGATCAAAACATCGTTTTCGTCCCTGACTTTGTATCCAATGCGGGTGCACTCATCGAGGGCGCTGGTCATGAGGCTTGTGGTCGCACCGATTGGTCAAATGAGCTGCACAATATTGGCGTTACGGTGTCGAGTGTGTTGCATCGCGCTGACGCAGATGGGCGAAATCCTCTTGAAACCGCACGGCATATGGCCGAAGAAATCTTGGAAGAAGAGAAAAAGAGTCGGGTCGTTTCCCAAGAAGTAGAATAGGCCGCTAGGATGGTGTAATGAGAATCGCCGCCATTTTCCTTCTCCTTTTGCCAGCATTAACAGCAAGCCCGATGATTAGCAATCTAATCATGCGCGCGGTCAATGTAAACGGCGGAAGCACCGCCACCCTGAGGGCTCACTACGCAACTCCAGGCTCGACCATCTATTTTTGCTATTCGATGGCAGGCACTGGGCCGACTCCAACCCCTTACGGCTTCAGCCTCGATTTGTCTCCGCCGATTGGTGGAGGGCTTGCGCCAGGCTGGTCGGCAACAGTAAACGCCAACGGAGAAGCCATGATTTATGTCGGGGTTCCAGCGGGCCTGACGGGTGCTCTGGTTTGGGGTCAAGCCATCGAAAATGACGGTGGCGTGTTTAGCATCAGCCCCGTGATTGATGGCGTGGTCGGGTAGCGATTCAGCATAGAAGGCAAAACGATCTTAATTTGTTGAGTCGTCTGCCGGCAGCGTTAAGCGGCTTAAGATTGCTTCTAGGCGTATTTGTTCTTCTGGCGATAGTTGGGGCGCAATGTACTGCTGAAGGTAGTCAGCTATCTGAGAATCATCCGTTTGATCGGGAAGCCTTAATGAAGATCTATAGTTGGGGTCTTCAATGAGTTCGAGTGCAATAGTAACTCCTTTTCGATCACCAGACCTTCCAAGCATTCGCCAAGCTTGCGCGCGAGATATTGGGTTTTTGTCAAGTCGAGCGAACCAATTAAGTATGTCGAGATCCATTGGCTCACCGCTTGAGATGGAATTAAGAAAGTAAGCATCAAGTAATTCTCTCTTGAGCCCGTAATCGTGAAAAAGCTGTGCCGTGGCAATACCTTGGGTTACACCGCTAGGGTCGTCTGGGAAATCGTTACCGTTTGCTAGCAGAAGATCGTCTAGATCCATTTGTTTGTGTAGCATTTTGAGAAGCACGCTCATATCTTTGGCGCCCACCTGGATCCAGGCAGGAAGGAAACCACCGGGTGAACTCGTTTGGATGCACAGCATTTCAATCAGGCTGGCGGCTTGTTCTGGCGGCTGAGTTTTAGCGACCCATGCGGCTAATTCGCTGATTCTAGTGTGTGGGACTCCATCTAGAATATAGAGGAGCTGAGCCCATCTGGAAGATGGCTTCCCGTCAAGTAAAACCTGAAGTGCGATGACACGAATTTCTTGCGAGGGATCATCAAGGAAGACTTCCACTTGAAACGATTGAGCATTTTCTGTGAAGGAATAGAATAAATCTTGAAGGAGGTAAAGGAAGAACTGGGTAAGCCCTTTTTCTTTTGAAGCGTCAATAGAGGGTGGACGGACAGCATAAACTTTAGTGGAGTCGATTGGGTTTAGTAGCCGCTGGTCTTTCCATGCTTTGGCGGCAACTTTGGCCATGTAATTGCTTGCACTTGCATGACTGAAAAGTTCCGAAAGAAACTGAGGAAAAGAGTCGAAATTTTCTCCAGGAATATCATGCCACCTGTGCAGCATGATGCGTAACAAATGGGATAGTGGGTAGGTTAATTCGCTTGAGAGGGCAAGCTCTTTATCGACGACTGTGAGGAAGAATGCTGGAAACCCTCTGACCTCTAAGGCTCTCGCGATGCCGACGGTGCGCGTTTTTTTTTCTAATAAGAGGGGGCGGATTTCACTCCAAATCTGTGTTATGTCTTGATCGTTGACCCAATCGGATCGGTTAAGTGATTCGTCATCAGGTAAGCTTAGTCTTTGTTGGCTTAAGTCAGACTCTGAGTTTTGCTCGTGGAGCTTATTGTGTTTAATTGGTGCTTTAGAGAGTGAAAAAAATACAAACAGTATGGTGCAGGCAACGCCGCACCCATAGATAATCATTTTCATTAGTTGTCCCCTAGGCAGGAGACAACATCATAAGAAGCGTAGTTTCCGGGTAAGTGAAGATGTGATGTCATGACGCAATTGTCATTAATGCAAGAAAAGAAATAGAGGTTAAGAGTTTCATGTTTGTTTTAGACTAACGGGCATTCCTAGGAAAGTATTGCCGACACGAAATCAATTATCGCGATTTTTTTTTGGCGGGGCAAGAACAATTATTGAACAAGATAAGACTTGTTCTTGCCCAGTCGATTGATGCACCGTTAGATTCTAGACTCGGAATTCATCCAGCCATTCCATCTGTATGGCTTCAAGCACCTTTTCATTGCACCGCTCAGGTGCATCATCGAAATTTGGCAACGCCATGACTAAATCGCGCAAATCGGTAAAGCGCACTTCGAGAGGGTTTTGTTCGGGCTGGGCCTCGAACAACTCGGCCGCGATGTCGTAAATGTCGACCCATTTGAGTGGTCTCGAATCACTCATGGCTTTCGCTCATTAGGTTGCGATTCCAGCCAGGGATTTCGACAACGACATCAGATTCGCCGCTCGGGACGGCTTGGCATGCCAGCCTACTTTGTAAGGTCAAACCTGGAGCACTGTCGAGCATGTCCTCCTCTTTTTCGCTGGCTTCGTTGAGTGAATTAAAACCACTCGTCACAATCACATGGCAAGTTGAGCAAGCACCGACACCGCCGCAGGCGTGGTCGATAGAGACGCCTAAATCATTGGCCGTTTGAAGAATCGATTCTGGTAGCCCATCACGGCTCCCTCCATTTTGGCCCGCGGTGAGCTCGGTGCTTTCGTCGGCAGGTTGAAAAGTGATGCGGTATTTCATATCAATCTATTAAGACTTGTCGCCGAGTAAATCTTGCACATTCTTGTCTTTGACCGCCTGCACCGCGACATCGCTCATCAAAATTTCAGCAAGAGGAAGCGATGCGGATTCGAGAGCGTCGAGTATTTCTTTTAACTTTTTTGGGTCGCGGATGCGCTCAGCGGTGTCGGCCGTTTCAAGAGCAACATGCAGTGCTTCAAACGCATCGTCACTGAGGTTGTCTTCGGCCAAATCTAAATGCTTGCTAACAGCGCGGACGACATTTTCGAGTTGCGATTGCGTGTCTGCGAGTTGTCGGGTTGTCATGTCGACCTCAGCATTTTCCCAAGCGTCGGTCAGCATGGTTTCGACTTCGGCATCGGTCAGCCCATGTCGAGGTTGGATTTCAATTTCAGCGCTCACATCACTGCGTTGCTCACGCGCCTTAACTTTGAGCATGCCGTTGGCGTCAAGCGTGAACTGAACAGCAACTTGCGGTAAGCCAGCCGGCATGGGTGGGATGCCCCGCAAAGTAAATTCGCCAAGCTCTCGGCAATCACTCGCCATCTCGCGCTCACCTTGCACGACTTTAAAGACAATGGCCGTCTGGCCATCCACTTGAGTGGTAAAACCGTCTTGTGCTTGCGCCGGAATCTGTGTGTTGCGCGGGATGATTTTATTTACCGTTCCGCCAAAGGCTTCCACGCCGAGGGAAAGCGGGGTTACATCGAGCAAAAGTAAATCACTAACTTTTCCACCAAGGACGCCCGCCTGGACTGCCGCGCCCAAAGCCACAACGCGGTCGGGGTCGAGGCTGTCATTGCCGGGTCGCTGGAATAATTGAGCCACGGCAGCCTTTACTAATGGCACACGGGTTGAGCCGCCGACCAAAACAACCTCATCGACATCGCTGGCTTGCATCTCAGCATCGCGCATGACTTGTACGCAACAATCGAGTGTGCGCTTGACGAGCGGAGTCGCCCATTCTTGGAATTGCCGCCACCCGATTGTTGCCCGCCAAAATAAACCTAACTCAGGAGCGCGAAGAGAAATCTCGGCCTCTTCGGCATCGCTCAATTCGATTTTGCACTTTTCTGCAGCGATGCGCAAGGCGCTAAGGGCAGCAGCGTTTGAAGACAAGTCGATGTTGTGCGTTTCAAGAATTTGTTGAACGGCGTAGTCAACAATGGTGCGATCTAAATCGTCACCACCCAAATAAGTGTCTCCGGAGGTCGCTAAAACGCGAAACACGCCGCCCTCAAGTTGCAGGATGCTGACATCAAAAGTCCCGCCGCCAAAATCGTAGACCACGACTCGCTCCGCGTTTTTGCGGTCAAGCCCATAAGCCATCGCCGCAGCGGTCGGTTCATTGACCATGCGGATGACATCAAGACCCGCAAGTTTGGCCGCGTCGCGCGTCGCGGATCGTTGCGCGTCATCAAAATAAGCCGGAACTGTTATGACAGCTTTTGTAATCAGAGCGAGGTCTTTTTTGAGTGACTCACTTGCTCGTAATCGAGCAGCACTCAGGATTTGCGCAGAGATTTCTGTGGGCGAAATCAAACGGTTGTCGCTGAGCTGCACCATCGCAACTTCACGGTCGGGAGCGTTGACAATCGTGTAGGGGAGTCGCGTAACTTCGTCTTTTAAATCACTCAACCCCTTTCCGATGAGCCGTTTTGTCGAGTGAATCGTTTGGGACGGGTCAACTTTGGCGCGCTCAAGAGCGCTTTGCCCGACAACGGGTGCGCCACCATCGGTCGGCCAAGAAACGACGGATGGTAAAAGTGCTCCTGTGCCATCGGCCGCAGTCAAAACGCGTGGCCCCCCGGCGTCATAGATGGCGACAAGGGTGTTCGTCGTGCCAAGGTCGATGCCTAAGACAATCGTCTCTTCGGCGGGAACTGGGTCGTCTTGACCCAGCACGGTTAAGCTTGGGAAATCGCTCATGGATTGAGTTGTTTGCGTGTGCGGCGCAAGTAAGCGGTGCGCTGAAGCCGGTCTCGTAAATCTGCAGGGGCTTCTTTTGCCAAATAGGCGTCGCCAAAGGCGTTTAATTCTTCGAACTCGCGCGCAGCGAATTTTGCATCGAGTTGTCTGATGCGACTGGAATCGCCGCTCGCCTCTGCATCAAAGGCTTCTTCTTTGAGCTCCATCATTTCCATGAGGAACATTGGGTCGGCATTTTTGTCGGTGCCGTCTTGCATGGGTGCGCCAAGCTCTTTGAGCAAAGCCTGCGCGCGTAAGAATGGGTCGCGTAAAGTGCGCCATGCTTCGTTGATCGCCGACATTGCGTCTTCGGCGGTTGCGCGCTCGGCATCAGTAGCAAGCGCAAATCGATCGGGGTGCCAACGCAAGCCCGCCTCGCGCAAAGCAGTATCAAGTGCAACCGTGTCAACGGCCCAGCTTTGCTCAAGCCCGAGTCGGTGCCAGAGATTTGTCGCGGATGGATTCATAGTCGCAATGAGACGAATTCAAACTCATCATCAATCGATGAGCCGCGCCTAAACGCTAAACGATTCGCCGCAGCCGCAAGTGCTGTCAGCGTTGGGGTTTTTGAATTGAAAGCCCTTGCCTTGCAAACCAGAAGTGTGGTCAAGCACGGTGCCACTTAAGTAAATAATCGACTTGGGGTCGACAAAAACGCGCACGCCATCTTGCTCGATAATGTGATCGCCCGATGCCGAATCTTTATCAAAACTTAAGGTGTAAGTGAAGCCTGAACAACCACCACCTTGCACACCCACGCGGACGCCCGCCGTCTTGGGCAAATCGTTTTCTTGGGTCAGCCGCAAAATTTCGGCAACGGCTGCATCGGTTAATGAGAGTGCCTTTTCAATCAGAGCTTTTTGTGCTTCACTCATGCGGATTCCTCGGCGGTTGCGCTTGAGTCAGCCTCAGGGGAGTAGCCGACCTTTTTTTGGTAATCATCAATCGCCTGGCGGATGGCATCTTCGGCCAAAACCGAGCAGTGGATTTTTACAGGCGGCAAGGCCAACTCATTGGCGATGTCGACATTCTTAATCTCAGTGGCCTCTTCGAGCGTGCGGCCTTTGAGCCACTCGGTCGCGAGACTTGATGAGGCAATCGCAGAGCCGCAACCAAAAGTCTTGAACTTAGCATCAGTGATGACGCCGTCTTGGACTTGGATTTGCAGTTTCATGACATCGCCGCACTCAGGTGCGCCAACGACGCCCGTGCCGACTTCTTCGGAATCTTTGTCCATGGACCCAACATTGCGTGGGTTCTGGTAGTGGTCGATGACTTTTTCGCTGTAGGCCATTTGATTTTGGGGTTTAGTGCCCGCTCCATTCGATGGAGTTGATGTCGATGCCTTCCATGGCCATCTCGTAGAGAGGTGACATATCACGGAGGCGTTTGACCGTTGCGACTGTGGCGTCGGCGGCTAGATCGATCTCTTGAAGAGTCGAGAAACGGCCAAGGCTAAATCGCAGGGATGAATGAGCTAAGTCGTCGCCCACGCCCATTGCGCGGAGTACATAACTAGGCTCAAGAGATGCCGAAGTGCATGCGGAGCCAGAACTTACGGCAATGTTGTCGAGGCCGAGCAGCATGGATTCGCCTTCGACATAAGCAAAGGATAAATTCAAATTACAAGCAAGGCGCTCGCTGGCATGACCATTGTGATGGACGAAATCGAGCTCGGTGTTGAGGCGATTTTGCAGGTGGTCGCGCAAGCCTGTGATATGAGCGTGATCTTTTTCGCGCTCGGCAAGGCAGATTTCGATGGCTTTGCCGAAACCAACAATGCCCGGCACATTGAGAGTGCCCGAGCGGAAACCCCGCTCATGGCCTCCGCCAAAAAAGATGGGCTCAAGGCGCACACGGGGGGAGCGGCGGCGGACATAAAGCATGCCGACCCCTTTGGGGCCGTAAAGCTTATGCGCGGATGCAGAGAGCAAATCGATTTTCATCGCGTCGACATCAATGCTTTCTTTGCCGAAGGTCTGCGTGGCGTCGGTGTGGAAAAGCACGCCCGCATCTCGGCAAATTGCGCCAATCTCAGCGATCGGGTGCAAAGTGCCGACTTCGTTGTTGCCGTGCATCAGTGAAACCAAAACCGTGTCGGGGCGGATGGCAGCCTTTAAATCGCTCAGCGAAAGGGCGCCATCGCCATCGACATCAAGGATGGTGATGCTCCATCCTTGATTCTGGAGGGCTAAAAATGGATCGAGCACAGCCTTGTGCTCGGTCGAGGCCGTGATGATGTGCTTGCCCTTGGGGGCGTACATCTTGGCGACGCCTTGAATAGCGATGTTGTTTGACTCGGTCGCGCCCGAAGTGAAAATGATTTCGCGCTGACTTGCGCCCACGGCCTCACCCAGAATTTGCCGCGCCTGCGTGACGCCTTTTTCAGCTTCCCAGCCGAAAGCGTGGTTGCGCGAGGCTGCGTTGCCAAAGAGGTCGCCAAAATAGGGGAGCATGGCCTCAAGCACGCGCGGGTCAACGGGCGTGGTGGCTTGGTAGTCGAGGTAAATGCGAGGTTTGGTCATCGTTGTGGAAGAGCGGGCGGAGTTAAACCTGTAAAGATTTAGCGGCCGTGGCGGCGCTCATCATGTGGTCGGGGTGGCCAGGCGTGAGGTGAGCCAGCGTGAAGCCATCGAGCACGCCTTTGACTTGCTCGGCAACTTTTGAAATCGCACCGTGAATGGTGCAGGAACTCTCACGGGTGCAAGTTAGGCCGGGGGCGCAGTTGGTGAATTGCACCTCGCCCTCGAGGATCTCGACAATGTCAAAAATCGTGAAATGCGTCGGGTCTTTTGCGAATTGATACCCACCGTTGGGCCCGCGTTGCGAATTAATCAGCTCAGCGCGCGCCAAATCTTTGAGGACTTCCGCCAAAAGGCGAGCAGGGACGGCCATATCTTCGGCCATTTCGCGCACACTGCAAAACTCTGCCGCGCGGCTACCGAGGTAGGCGAGGGCCATGAGTCCGTATTCTGAGCGTTTGGTGAGACGAAGCATTCCCCTTAATTTAGCACCGACTTGGTGCTTTTAAAGGGTTAATTGCACAGAAATAGTGCTAATTGCCAAGAAACCGCTAAAAACAAGGCTTTTGGGCTCACTCTTGAAAAAGACTTGCCTTGCCAGCGAGCGCAAATAGCTTGGATGGAATGCGAGTCGGGCGGTGCGTCTCGCGATGAATGCAGCCTAAATCGACCTTTCCAGTCGCGCAAAGCTCGCCCGTCTCACCATTTTCAATTTGAAAGGCCCAGCAAACGCGCGCACCGCTCATTTTGGTCATCCGCGTGCGCACTTTTGCGATGTCGTCGTATCGCAAAGAAGCGTGGTACTCGCAGCTCGCCGATGTAACGGGCAAAATGACACCCTCGCAATCTTCAAGGTCACGGTAGCGCACGCCCTCATCGCGCATCCATTCGACGCGGCCCATTTCAAACAAAGCCAGATAACGCGCGTAATACAAAACGCCCATGGAATCAATGTCGCGGAATAAAATCCGATACGAAGAGGTGTGCTCAGCCATCCCTGAAGTTTAGCGGCGGATGCCCTTATCATGCGCACTATGGCGAATGCAGAAAGCCCATCAGCCAAGTTGGCTCCCCAAGATTCCACGCGCTCGGCTGTGCTCGCAGCGGTGGGGCTTTCGGTTTTGGCTCCAGGGCTAGGGCATCTCGTGATAGCTAAGCGGCAGGCCGACGCAATTTTTTGGTTTGTCATTTGCCAAGTGCTTTTATTTGGCGGCTTCTATTTAGCGGGGGGCACGCAGGGCGATTACGCGCTTGCTTTACCATTTGGCATTAAGCTCATCTTGCCAGAAGTCATTAATTTCTTAGGTGCGCAGTTCGCTTCCACTTTGATCCCGAGTCTTGAGCACCTCGGCCGCTCGCCCGAAATGATTGCTAGCCGCAATTTGGGGCATCTACTGAGTGGAGCCTCGGGCGTGCTCTCCGCCTTTGCTGCGGCCCACGCGGCTAGTTGTGTTCTTGAAAAAGAAGAGCCGCTTCAAGCGGGCCTAAAACCGATGATTCTGCCTCGTACAGCGGCTTTGCTGACTTTGCTTTGCCCTGGTCTCGGGCACGCGAAAACGGGCCGTACCTTTAAAGCAAAACTCTTTTTCGTCAGCATCATGGGCCTGTTTTTCTTAGGCATGCTACTCGGTGATTGGGCTGATTTTGACCGCCAGCGCCACGCCTACTATTGGGCGGGCCAGATGTTTATCGGCTTACCCGGCTGGTTGACGGCATGGGCCTGCAGTGGCGTTTCGATGGATGGCGTGCCGGCCTACCTTGACGCTGGCCTGTTGTTCACAACAGCCGCAGGTTTCTTTAATGCCATCGCCTCGCTTGATGCTTACCATCGCTGCGAGCAAGATTATTTGGCTTTGCGCCAGACCAAGCAAACTTCGGTTGGGGGGCAGTCATGACCACTCTCTTGGGTCAACTCGCCTTGCTCGTGGTTTTTAGCTTTGCCTTGAGCGCTGTTGTCTCAGCTTATCGCGATGACGAAAAATCGGTCATCCTTAAAGGGATGCTGCGCCGCGCTTTGATGTTTATGGGTACGATCTTTGCCTTTGCTGTGGTTGGCTGGGCAATCGGCAACACGCTGCTGCGGCCTTAACCGATGAGCTCGCGCATCGCATAGGCGAGAGCGCAAACACTCGCAATATTCGCTACCCAAAAAGATGGCTTGCGGATTTTGTGCCGAAATAAAGCCATGCCCACCAGTGCGCCAGTACCACCGCCGAGTGCCGCCCACATCAAGAGCACTCGCTCGGGCACACGCTCGCGCTGCTTTTGGGCTTTCCATTTATCGAGACCGTAAAGACAAAGTGCCACGAAATTGGCCAGAGCAAACCAGAGCATATTAGTAACCCAACTGTTCTAGGAATTGAGCGCCATCTTCGCCCAAGTCGGCTTCAGGACCAGTCGTGCCAAGCCCGCGGAAAGGCAGGTCAATGGTTGTGCCATCAGGATGGAAAATGCGGCCACCGCGACGCGCACGGTATAGCGTGCCTGTGCAGGGCACCTCAGCTGGCAAACTTGCTGGCTCGAATAAATTTAAATCCCATTCGCTGGGTAACGCAATGCCGGCCAATTGGAGCATCGTTGGCCCTAAAGCCCAGGCAGGCACAGCTTTGCTGCTTGATGAAACGGGCACATGCCCAGGCCAGAGCAAAGCAATAGGCACTCGGATTACAGAGTCGGCGAAAGAATGCCCATGCTCGAAGGAGCCTTCATCCCAGAGCTCTTCGCCGTGATCGGAGTGAAAGGCAATCAACAATGGTCGCGGACCATTTGCAAGCTCAGTTAGCCAGGGGTCAAGTTGCTTGTCGAGCTCGCGGCACTCTGCGTAATAAAGAGTGCGGACATTTTGTTGTGCATGAATGTCAAGGTCGAAAAAAGCCGCCCTTTGATCTGGAGTTGCATCGCTATCAATGAATGGAGGCAAGTCAAGCTCGGCAATAGGGTCGTCTGGCAAACCCAGCACGCCAATCGGCGCATAGGGGTGATGGGGGGCAATGAATTGAGCCACCAGGAAACGCGGGCGATCAGGCGTTTGCTGCCATATGTTTTTGCTGGCCTTTATCGTGAGAGCCGTACGGTCGCGAATACGAATGGATCGATGAAACCCGCGGTGCAGCCCCGTCCATTTTTCAAGGAATGGGTTTTGGTAAACCAAGCTAGTGAAGTAACCGGCGCGTTGAAATGCTTCACTCAGCAGCGGGATGCCATCATGAATGGCGCGGTATTTTTTATTGTTGACCTTGTTTTCTACTGGAGCGAATGCCCCACGCCCAGCTCCATGTTGTGTCGCTGGCAGAGCGCTGAAGAGTGAAGCGTAGGAAGGTAGCGTCCAGTTAGATGGCGAAATGGCTTGATGCCAAACCGCGCCCATTTTGAGCCTAGCGCTCAAGAGAGGCATATGAGCAAGCGCGTCGCTGCGTAAAGTGTCGACGGAAAGAAGCAAGACATCGGGCTTTGTCGAGGCGCTCACGAATTCTTTTTCGGCGACCAATGGAAGAGCCCAGCCTACTCTTTGCTCAGAGCTGATTGTCTGCTGATTGACAGCTCTCGTGATGCAAATCAGTTTGCCTGCAGTTTGCGGTAACGGCGCCAACATTTCTTGCCAGCCTTGATTGCCTTGCGTCTGCGTAGAGAAAATCGACTGCGGTTGGTCGCTTGAATCTTGCCAAAAGACTTCACAGTGAGCTGTTGCGTCTTGGCCAAGCGTGGGCATCACGGCAGTGCTCAAAAAACGGGTACGAGTCGTCGCGGGGAACTCGAAAACGAGCTGAGAAGGCATCGAGACTTGCCACCCAGTACGCATGTCGAAGATGCGGTCAGGGACATCGGGCTGGCCAAGGTCTTCACGACAGATAAAGGCGCTTACCCAAGTAGTTGTGGATTCAATGGCATCACCCAAAGCCAATGTCGGCTCTAGCCCGAAGGAAAGTGAAGAACCCCGGGCTTGGTATTGCTCAGAAGGCCCAAGGCCGTCATTGCAACTTGAAAAAAGCGCAATGGAAGTCGCGCAGAAGGCAAGCGTTGTGCGGATCAACAGAAAGTTGGATGTCATCAAGTATCGGGGCTAGGGCATGCACCCGGGCCAGACCGATGATAAAGCCCCCCGGGCAAGCGGAGCAGGTAGCCGCTTAACTCTAGCTCGACCAGGCGCATTTGCAGCCATTCGGGCTCTTGACCAAGCTCAAGGGCCATGGCTTCAAGGCTGAGGTCGCGTTGGTTGAGAACGGCTAACTCTGGCGGCTCAGCCGTTTCTTCGCGGAGACCCATGCTGTCTAAGATGTCGAGAGGGCTTGTCACTAAATATGCGCCATCACGCAACATGCCATGGACGCCCTCGGAGACGCTGCAATCAACCGCCCCGGGCAGCCCAAATAAATCGCGCCCTAAAGATAAAGCCCAACCCGCAGTGTTGAGGCTGCCTGAGCGCTTGGTCGCTTGAACCACCAAGGTGCCATGGGATAGAGCCGCGATGAGACGATTGCGGCGCAAGAAATTTTGACGAAGTGGTTTCATGCCTGTGGGGAATTCTGTCAAAACAAGCCCGCCCTGCTCCAAAATCGCATGAAGAAGTGGAGTGACGCCAGGTGGGTAATGCTGATCAGGGCCGGCAGCCATAACGGCAATTACGGCACCACCTGCTGAAAGCGCCCCTTGCATCGCGCACTGATCAATGCCCCGTGCCGCACCTGAAATCACGACCCCGCCTGCAGAGGCCACCCCAGAGCCAAATCGTCTGGCTTGCTCACGCCCATATGGAGTGCATGAGCGAGAACCCACAATGGCCAGCCGCAAAACCGAAGCCTCAAGCAACTGAATCTGGCCCTCAGCGATTAAAAAGGGTGGCGGGAAGTCGAGCCCTTCAAGCCAAGCAGACGGCCATGCCTCGTGCCCAGGGTAGAGGAAAACCCCGCCACCCAATTGAATCTGCTCGAGCAGTGATTCGCCAAGGTCGTCAGGGATGAGCCCCGCATACTTTGTGGCACCTAGGCTCAGCAAGGCCTCTTTGGCACTGCCGCGATTGTGCACCATGCGCCGAATGCCCGTCACGCCAAGCCCTGGCACGGCCTGCAGAGCTAAATGCGCGATCGCCTCATCAAAAAAAGAAACCTTCATGCCATGAAGACGGTCTCATGGCAAGAAGGTAACGCTTTAGCTAAAAATTATTCGGTCGCTGTTTTGAGCATCGCCCAAAAACCATCAAGCTGTGGGTCAAGCACATCAGATGGGGCAACCCATTTCACGAAAATGGGACCTTGCGAAGTCATTACGGCGCCAACGGCCATCGTCCAGCCCTCGGCCTGTGCACCAGAAACCTTTTCGTTACGGCCGCGGAGCATCATGGTGTGTACCGGCAAAGTGCTGCCTTCAATCTCGCCCTTTTCGATTTTTCCGTCAACCTGAAACGAGCCAAGGAAATAATTGAAGGTCATCTCAACCTTTTCTTTTTCAGGGCCGGTGTAGCTCATTGTGACTAAACCGCCGTTTGGAGTCTGCCATTTGCCCAAGTAGTAGGCCGGGTTGAAGTCGATGCTCTCCCAGTTGCTGAAGCCCTTGAGGTGCAAACTAGGGGCGCCACGAGCGGGTGCAGCCTTGGGCTTAGAAGCCTGATTCTTGCTTGGTGCTGGAGTGGCGGAAGAACCCGCGTTTGCCTGACGCATTGCGTTCCAGAAATCTTCGAGTTGGCCGTCAATTGCACTAGAAGCACCGACCCATTTCACGAAGATTGGGCCCAGATGAGTAACCACGGCCGCAACAGCCAAGGTCGCCTCAGCTTCGCCACCAAATTGGCCGTGTGCGACCATTGTGTGCACAGGCAAAAGCCCGCCTTCTAGTTTGGCGCGATTGATTTCGCCTTGAACCTGGAATGAATTTAGGTAGTAATCAAAAGTCATCTCAATCTTAGACAGCTCAGGGCCGGTGTAAGACATATTGACTGCACCACCATTTGGAGTCGCCCATTTGCCAAGGTAGTAGCCCGAGTTGAACTCAATGGCTTTCCAACCAGCAGGAGCCGGGAAAGTTAGCCCTGGTTTATCGCTCGGCGCACTTGCGTTGCTGGGGCCAGCTTGCGCCTCGCCCGTTGCGGCATGCTGCGCATGGTCGTGATCACTCTCGCCCTCATGTTGAGTCTGAGACTGAGTGCCCATAGCCAAGTTGGGGTCGGGAGCCTTGACGCAGGCGACCAACGAGAAAAGGGCGCAGCCAGACAAGCAAGCTAGCGCAGAGAACAAGGGTGATGAGTGGCGCATGGCCGAAGATTGTAACCTGCCTTCATGGCGATTCCTTTGACAACCCCATGGTTTCGCAGGGCACCTTGCGCCCTGTTATTTCTGTTATTGAGCCTCGGTTCATGCCGCGAAACCTTGATCGCAGTTGAGACCATTGTTGCCCAAGGTGGGTCGGCCACTCGCACAATGACTGTCACATCACACGATTTATCTGAAAGCGACCAACCACTCACTTCTCACCCCGAAGATCTCCGTCTGCCCGTAGCGGGCTGGTCCCTTGAAAAGCAAGAAGTGGGCGAATTCCGGGCAAGCTCATACATCGCCGATCTCAATCAATCTGGTTCCCCGCTCTCCTTTCAATCTAGGGGTCAATCCACTCGCTGGAATACGACTTACAAAGAGCAAGACTGGGTGTTGTTCCGCCGCATTCTTTATCAAGAGAGTGTGCGCGATGTCATCGATCCGACAACTGTAAAAGGTGCTATCGACGAGGCCTCACAAGTCGCCGCGGAAGTTATGTCAGATGTCTTCCATAATCTCATTGGTGCTGGCTTTGAAGACAGTGTGCTTTTTACTCGTCTAAAGAAAGACTTGCCTGCGTTCTTCCGAGATGCCGGTTTTATTGTCTGGCAAGAAATGTCTCGTACAGCGCATCAATCCAGAAAAGATGAGCAAAAGCGTCTCGAGCGCCGCATTTTATTGCTGGCCATTGATTATGGTTTGCCTCTCAGCCCCAAGTGGGTCACCAGCCTTAAGACCAACCCCGGTGATGACACAGATCATAAAATCGAACAATCCATTTTGCTTTGGGTGGAAGAGTTGCTCCAACCAACAGAGATTCAAGAAGGGCGACAGGCGATTTATCCCGACCTAAAAGCCATGCTCTTTGACGGCCCATTCGAGCAGGCTGTTTCTGATGCTGCCAAGGATAAATTCGGTGGCGAAGAGGGGCTTGATGATTGGGTCAAAGATATCGAAAGTCGTCTTTTCGGCGCTTTTGGTCCGAGCCGAGATGATGTCCGCTTCCGCCTCACCGTAAAACTCCCAGGCACCTTGTTGCGCAGTAACGGCTGGCTTCAAGAAGATGGTCGTACCTTTCATGAGTTTCTTGCGGGCGAGGTCTTCCCTGATGGCAGTGGTCTAGAAGCCGAGAGTATCGTCTGGGATTTCAATGCTCTATCTGCGTTGGGCGCGGGCTCGCTGATTCCAAATAACCAAACAGTGCTTGCTTGGATGACTCTGTTGGGCGATAAAGAGTCCCCATTGTCTACTAGATTAAGAGGCCGTTTAGACGAGGTGTTAAAAGTATGTATCCAAGATCGCTCACTCGATGAGTTGGAAGAAAAACTCCCCCAAGATTTTGAAGCCATCGAGTCTTTTCTTGCTGCTGAGAAACTTTAACTGAGTTCCAGAGCAACGCTCCCTTGCCGCAGACTCGCATCCTCAAACTAACCGGCCCGCTGGTTATTTCGTTCTGGCTTCGCTCAGCCTTTGCGTGGGTCGACACCATTTTCGCGTCAGTTTTGCACGACGCGCAGGGGCAAGCACTTGGTGATGCATCCATCGCCGCAATTGGCCTGACTTTGCCATTTATGTTTGTGCAGACGGCTGTTTGGGTTGGCACATCAAATGGGCTTACTGCACGGCTGGCTGCCGCGATGGGAGCCGGCGAGTCTGGCAAAATTGAGCAACTTAAGCGAGCTGGCATCCACCTGATTTGGGGCTTAAACGGGCTATTCGCGCTCTTTGCTGTTGCTGTTTGGTTTCTTTCGCCACATGTCGGTTTGCCGAGCTTGGTGGCTCAGCAGTTTCAGATTTACGCCACCGTGATGGTTGCGGGCGCGGCATTGACCTCTTTCTGGAGCATCCTGCCTGATTCACTGGTCAAGGCACATCACGACACACGCGGCACGATGTGGGCGGGTTTGTTTTCGGCGACGGCCAATGTCATCTTGAATGCAGTTTTCGTTTTCGTTTTCGGCTGGGGGATTTTTGGTATCGCTTTTTCCACCGTGATTGGGCGCTTGGCTGGTTTGTTTTTTGCGTTGCTGCGAGCTCGTGGGCATGAACGACTCCGAATTGCAGCTGAGTCAGCCCAGGCAACTTTGGCCACGGGGTCAGCGGCCTTCGCAAAACCGGTTGCCGCAATTTTGGTTTTGGCCGGCCCATCCATGATGACTTATTTGCTGATGGCTGTTGAATCTTTGGCGATTAATGGCATCCTTGCCAATGAGAGTGAGTCGGTGAGTTTGCTTGCGGCTTGGTCATTGTTTGACCGTGCAGTGCGTTTCTTGTCGATGCCTTTGATTGCTGCGGGGGTTGCGATGTTGCCACTTGCCGCTCGATTGAGTGGCGAAAAAAACTGGCATGCCTTGCATGAAGAGCTGCGCACACTTTGGCGTGCGGGAGGGCTTTATCTGATCGCTTTCGTGACCCCGCTTGCGGTTCTTTTGAGCCCACATCTTGCGAGATGGCTCACCGATGAGCCCGCTACATTTGAGCATGTCAATCAAGCCTTGCGGCTCATCCCAATTGGCGTGGCGGCGCTTTTGCCCTATTTGGTGAGTCGCTCGGCCTTCGAAGGAATCCAACTTCCACGCCCTGCACTTTGGGTCGCTCTCTTGCGAGCTTTCGTTCTCGTTGTCCCGCTATCTTGGCTAGGTTTGCGCTTCCACCAAGAAATCGGCTATGCACCCATGCAAGGTGTGTGCGCTGGCTTTGCGCTTGGCACTTTTGCCGCTGGGGTTTTGCTAAATCGAATGCTCCGAAAACAACTGCGGCAACGCATGACAGCGGCCTAAACTCTGCTAGGATGGGAAGTTGCTTTTAAACAGCATGGCGTTCCCCCTTTCACCCCTCTTTGCTTTTTTGTTGTGCGTTGGGCCTTTGCTGGCTCAGGGCAATGAGATCGTTGCATGGGGTTCTAATGACCACCAACAGGTTAGCCAGGCTCCGAGCACGGCTGAGTTCATTCAAGTTAGCGGCGGTTGGGAGCATGCGCTCGCCCTCAAAACTGATGGCAGTATCGTTTCTTGGGGCTGGGACAACTACGGTCAAGTCGCTCAAACACCTACGGGCACGGGCTTCAACATGGTGGCCGGCGCCATGTACCACTCACTTGCCGTCCACAGCGACGGAACTCTTCGCGCTTGGGGCTACGATGTCCATGGTCAGGTGAGCAATGCACCTCTGACGGCTGATTTTGCCCTAGCAGATGGTGGGCTGAACCATTCCTTCGCGCTCAAGAGTGATGGCTCACTCGTTTCATGGGGAAGTGATGCGGTGAACCAGATAACCAATACGCCCGCGGGGTTTGATTACACTCAAATTGCGGCGGGTGCGGAATTTTCTTTAGCCCTGCGCAATGACGGCAGCATCGCGGCTTGGGGCTGGGACGGCTACAACCAGATTTCTGCAGCACCCGCCGGCGTGGGCTTTACTCAAATCGCTGCTGGTTGGAATCACGGCATGGCTTTGCATAGCGACGGCAGTTTGACCTCTTGGGGTGCTGACACATACGGCGCTGTAAGCCAGACTCCCATCGGAAATGACTTTGTTTCCATCGCCTGTGGTGCCGAGCATTCATTTGCAATTAAAACGGATGGCACCATCGTTTCATGGGGGCAAGACTTTTTCCAACAAGTCACGGATTCCCCAGCGGGCTCTGATTTCGTCCAGCTCGCAGGCGGATGGAATCACTCCCTGGCTCTACGCTCGGCAGCTAGTGGGCCCATTTACAACATTTCCAATCTAATCGTTGGAATGGTCGCGACCGTAGAGGTTTCAAATTGCCCAGCGGGAAGCCAGGTCGTTTTTGCCTATTCCTTTGCAGGCCCTGGCCCGACTTCGACTGTTTACGGAGATGTCGAAATGAGCCTGCCCATTAACCACCTCGGGCCTTTCCCTGAGGTGGCGGGGCTTGCTTCGATTCAGGTCTTAATCCCAGGCTCTTTAGCAGGCAATATGGTGCATACGCAGAGTCTTGTGTTGCAGGGTGGTGGTGTGTCGACTTTGACTAATGCGTTGCACTTGAGCGTTCTGTAATAACGGTTTTTTTACTAGAAAGGGTGTCCCATTCGCCCAGTTTTTCCTCTTATTCTTATGGAGGGTCTTTTTTCTCCACTCCATACCACTTTTCATCCCCTCATCCTCTCATCCTCTCATGAGCCACTTCGTTCGTTCCTGTGCGGCATTCGCCGTTGCCACTTTTTGCGTTTCATTTCCCGTCTCCGCCCAATCAGGGCCCATTTTCGCTTGGGGTGACGATACATATCAGCAAATTTCTGAGAGCCCTTTGCATACTGATTTCACTCACCTTTCTGGTGGCCGGCATTTTGCACTTGCGCTTCGTGAAAATGGATCAATCGTGGCTTGGGGTGATGATTCCTTTGGGCAAGTTGCTGACACACCCAACGGCACTGGCTTCTATGAGCTTGCTGCCGGCGATCGACATGGGTTAGCCCTCAAGACGGATGGCAGCCTCCGTTCATGGGGTTACAACGATCAGTCTGTTGTATCCGATACTCCTCTAGGCATCGGTTTCGCTCAAGTTGCATCTAGTGCCGGCTATTCCTTGGCTAGACTAGCCTCTGGCTCCCTCGTGATTTGGGGCAACACCCTTGGGCATCTTGATGTTGACTTGCCGAGCGAGACCGATTTTATTCAGATTTCGGCTGGGCCAAGATACGCCCTCGCTCTTCACGCTGACGGCCGAATCGAGGCTTGGGGAGATGACCTCGGTATGGGTGTTGTTGCTGACGCGCCGCTCGGTTCCGGTTTTGTAGCTATTTCTGCAGGCGAGTCTCATGCGCTGGCAATCCGATCTGATGGTTCGTTGGTGGCTTGGGGTCGAGATACATTTGGGCAGATTTCAAATATGCCTTCAGCGGGGTTCTTTACAGACATTGCAACGGGGCAAGCTCATTCCGTTGCCCTAGACCGTGACGGCTTGGTGCATACTTGGGGCAAAGACAATTACGGCCAAGTTTCAGGTGTCTCCACTGTGTCAGATGTCATTTATATATCAAGTGGGCTTAACTTTTCCCTTTCAATCGTCGGGAAATATGCACCCGTCGCAAATGATGATTCAGGTCAAGTCGATGAAGATCAATCCATTTTGATTGATGTCATGGCAAATGATACAGACCGTAATCAAACCGAAATCGCAATCATTGATGTCCAAAATGGTGCAAATGGTTCCGCCGCTCTAGAGAGCGGGCAAATTCGGTACACGCCTAACGCCGATTGGAATGGCAGTGACTCCTTTACCTATACGATTAGTGATTCACTTGGTTTGACTTCGACTGCAACGGTTAACGCCCTTGTCAATTCCATCGAAGATCCACCTCTTGCCGTTAAAGATTCGTTTGCCATCGCTGAAGACTCAGCTTCCACCCAGCTCAATGTCTTGGCCAATGACATTGATGTTGACGGTCATCTCTTGACGGTCGTTGAAATAGGTGCTGCTGATTTCGGCACATCCTTATTGCAAGCGGGGCTTGTCAGTTACCAGCCCGTTGCGGATTGGTTTGGCGAGGCTACTTTTTTCTATACCTGCGAAGACCCAACGGGCCTGCGTTCGACGGCAACAATTACCGTGACCGTTGACCCTGTCAATGATGCGCCCGTTTCCCTCGATGACGCCGCCGCAACTCTCGAAGATACCCCACTTACGATTGATGCCCTAGCAAATGACTTTGATGTCGATGACACAGTACTCGTCATCTCTCAAGTCGGTTCTCCAGGCCATGGTCAAGTTTCAAACCTTGGCGGTGCAGAAATCCTCTATACACCTGATCAGCATTGGTTTGGCACAGATTCTTTCAGCTACACCATCGTCGACCCTCATGGGTTAAGCTCAAGTTCTACAGTCGTTGTTACTGTGTCGCCTGTCGAAGACACACCCATCGCCAATGATGACTCATTCACTTTAGCTGAAGATTCAGGCTATGAAATTTTAAGCGTCCTGGGAAATGACACAGATGGTGATGGGCATGTTTTGACTGTTGTTGAAGTGTCCGCAGCAGATTTTGGTCGATCCGTTTTGCAAAATGGCGTCGTGGCTTATAAGCCAGATGCTGACTGGTTTGGTTCCGCGACATTTTCTTATACCTGCCAAGATCCAACGGGCCTGCAAGCCTCAGCAGTCATTTCCATAACAGTTGATCCTGTCAATGACCCACCCGTTTCCAACGATGATTCTGAATCTACGACAGAAGATGTGCCTGTCCTCATTGATGTTCTTTCTAACGACACCGATGTCGATGAAGATCTTCTTCTTGTCACAGCTGTAGGCGCAGCCTCGCACGGAGAGGTCATTATTGTTAGCGCAGGTGCGGGCGTCCGTTATTCTCCAGAAGCTCATTGGTTCGGCTCTGATAGCTTTACTTATCTTTGCTCAGATGGGGCCGGTGGCGAGAGTCAATCTACGGTTTTTGTCTCAGTGTCGAGTGAAAATGATGCAGCGGTGCCCGAAGATGATCACTATCAGATGCAAGAGGGCGTCACCCCTGACTACATTCTCATTGACCCATTAAGCAATGACTGGGATCCAGAAGACGATGCCTTCTTCTTGGTTTCTATCACAAGCCCCAATTATGGAAACAGCCTGAATCACTCCACTGCTGGGGTGGTTTATCAGGCACCTGATTCTAATTGGTACGGAGAAGATGAATTCACTTATACGATCGAAGAAGCAAACGGATTGCAATCTGTGGGCACAATCCGCATCTCAATCGCCAATGTAAATGATGCACCTAATGCTCAAGATGATCAGGCACTAACACCTGAAGATGTTTTTGTCGCAATCCCAGTTTTAGATAATGATCTAGACGCTGACTTGGATTACCCATGGTCGACAGAACAGTTGACGATTAAGATCAAATCCGCTCCAGCTCATGGCTTGGCCACGGTCAATGGTGCTTCGATTACTTACTTGCCAGAGCCTGATTGGTCTGGGGCAGACAGCTTCGATTACTCAATTACCGACAGCGGCGGCCTCATATCTACAGCGACCGTCATGGTGACGGTTTCGCCTGTAAATGATCTGCCCGTGGCTTCAGATGACTTTGCTGAAATGGACGAAGATGGCGCGCAACCCCTGATTGATGTTCTCAGCAACGACTCTGACCCCGTTGAGCAATCTCCTCTTTCAGTGAAATCCGTATCAACACCATCGCACGGCGTTGCGCAAATTGTAAATGGCATGGTTTCCTATAAACCCGATGCAGACTGGAACGGTACAGATGATTTCACCTACATTTGCAGCGATGCTGACGGCGGAGAGGCTACAGCTTCAGTTCAAATCATCGTCAGCCCGGTCAATGATGACCCCGTCGCTGAGCCAGACTTTGTCGAAATGGACACCAACTCCGGCCCGGTGCCCATTGATGTTGTGCTGAATGACACCGATATTGATGAAGACACGCTTTCTCTTGAAAGCGTGGTCGAGCCGCCCTTCCACGGCTCAGCCATCAAGAATGCCTTAGGTGGTGTCGACTACACCCCAGCACTGAATTACTTTGGTGTTGATTCCTTCCGTTATGAAATTTCAGACGGCCAAGGCGGCACCGCAGAAGGGGTCGTTACCGTGATAGTCGTGAAGCCAGCATCGATTGTTTCTTGGGGTTATGACTTCCATAGCCAAGTCGCTGACACGCCTACGGATCAGTACATGGAACGCGTCGCTTGTGGTGCAGATCACACCTTGGCACTCGACGAAAGTGGCAACCTTTACTCTTGGGGATACGACGGTTTTAAACAAGTTTCAGAAGCCCCTGTGGGTTTGAGCTTTACCGAAATCGCCGCAGGAAAAAGCCATTCCTTAGCGATTGATCTTGCGGGCAAGTTGCACGCATGGGGAGATAACAGCGAAGCCCAAACAACCGTTGACCTCC
Source organism: Planctomycetota bacterium (assembly GCA_018671175.1). Classification (GTDB taxonomy): domain Bacteria; phylum Planctomycetota; class UBA1135; order UBA1135; family UBA1135; genus JABHIE01. Next base: position 55,703 of record JABHIE010000003.1, read on the forward strand.
TTGGCTCAGATTATGTCCAGGTTTCAGCCGGTGGGATGCATTCTGTTGCCCGAGATTCTTCCGGCACGATTCAAGGGTGGGGCTCTGATGCTGCGGGGCAACTCCCCCAAGGCAATGGGGGCTACTCAGATGTCAGCGCGGGTTTCGACTTCACGCTGGCGATTGACGACCTTGGCGCAATTCATCACTTTGGCTTTAGTGGTTCTGAAGTTGGGGCCATCCTGCCTGCTGGCACTGATTTCATCAAGGTTGCTGCCGGTTTTGCTCACGGGTTGGCGTTGCGCAATGACGGTACTCTTGTTTCATGGGGGAATGATGATTTCAGGCAAGTCTCCGATACCCCATCTGATGATTTCTTCGTTGAAATCGGTGTCGGCTGGCATCACTCTTTTGCTATTACTACCGCGGGTCGCATGTACAGCTGGGGCCGCGATGATTTTGGACAACAATCTGATTCTCCTATTCGTCTGGGTTTCCTTGCTGTCTCTGGTGGCCGTGCTCACTCGGCGAGTGTCGCGCGCGTTACATTCCCGATATTGAGTGCGACTCCGTTTGTCGCAGGCCAGACGGCGACTTTAGAGTTGTCCGAGGCGGTTCCGGCAACGGAAGCATACTTCGTGTATTCGACGGCGGGGCCTGGTCCATGGGATACGCCTTATGATTTTACGCTCGATCTCACTCCGCCGATTCATGGCGCGCCCGATCCGCTCTGGGTGCATCTCGTTGACAATCAAGGCAAGGCCTTTCAATTGATGCCCATCCCCCTTTCTTGGGTAGGAGCGCAAGTTTGGCTGCAAGTCGCTCTTCTTGAAGATGGCTTTTACCGTGTGAGTAATTTCATCGAAGAGACGGTTCAATAGCGAGTTACTCGATGTCAGGGTCTGAACCGGCCACTGCTGGTGCAGTAGGCGCATCGCCGCCGATTCCATCATTCGGCTTGTCGCCGTCTTCTGGGTTGGCGGCCTCAGCCTTAAAACTCAACTTCTCAGCCCCTGCTTCGTAATCGAGCTCAATTAAAGAGTTGTTGGGCAGGTGGCCCCGAAGCATCTCTTCGGCCATTGGGTCTTCGACGAACCGCTCAATCGCACGACGCAAGGGGCGCGCACCGTATTGCGGATTGAAGCCATTATCGATGAGGAAATCACGCGCCTTGTCAGACAGGTGCAAGACCAAACCACGGCTGCGAATGCGCTCTTCGACCTTGGCCATCTCGATGTCAATAATCCGGAAGAGATCACTGCGCTCAAGTGGGTTGAAGTTGATGATTTCATCCATGCGGTTGAGAAATTCAGGGCGGAAGAAGCGGTTGACCTCGTCCATGATGCCAGTCTTGATCTTTTTAGAAATCTCGTCTTCACTCGTATGGAAGCCAACACCGCCGCCACCCATAGTGACCGTGGCGCCAACATTTGAAGTCATGATGACAATCGAGTTGCGGAAGTCGATATGGCGGCCAAACGAATCGGTTAGGCGACCTTCTTCCATAATTTGCAAGAGCATGTTGTAGACATCTGGGTGAGCCTTTTCGATCTCGTCGAAGAGAATCACGGAGTAGGGGCGGCGACGCACCTGCTCGGTCAATTGACCACCCTCTTCGTAGCCGACATAGCCCGGAGGCGAGCCGACGAGGCGCGAGGCGTTATGCTTTTCCATGTATTCCGACATGTCAAAAACTAGCATTGACTCTTCGGATCCAAACATAAACTTGGAGAGCTGCTTGCTCATCCAGGTTTTGCCCACGCCAGAAGGGCCGAGGAACAAAAAGCTACCTGTTGGGCGATTGGGGTCTTTCAGGCCAGAGCGCGAGCGACGGACGGCACGCGCAACTGCGCTAATCGCCTCGTCTTGATGAATCACTGTTTTCGCGAGCTCATCTTCCATTTGGAGCAGACGCTCCGCTTCCTCGGCGGCAATGCTCGTCACCGGAATGCCTGTCATCTTGGAGATGGTCTCGGCAATGATTTCAGTGTCAACGACTGGGCGCTCAGTCTTCTCCGACTCGCTTTCGCGCCATTCTTTCATTTTTTCTTCGACCTGGTTGCGCAACTGGTAAATCTCATCACGCTTTTTGCTGGCCGCTTCGAAATCTTGGTCACCGACAAGCAGCTCTTTCTCTAGCTCAAGTTCAGTAATTTTCTCTTCGATTATGTTTAGGTCGGGCGGTGGGGTCGTAGAGCGCAAACGCAGGCGCGCACCGGCTTCATCAATTACATCAATCGCCTTGTCGGGCAAGAAGCGGTTGTTGATGTACTTAATGCTCATGTCAACCGCTGCGGCCAAAGCCTCGTTGGTGTAGATGACCTTGTGGTGGTCAGCGTATCGGCTTGAAAGCCCAAGCATGATGTCAACGGCGTCGTCGCGGCTTGGTGGCTCAACGATGACCGACTGGAAGCGTCGCTCAAGTGCGCCGTCTTTTTCGATATTTTTGCGGTACTCGTCAAGGGTAGTTGCACCGATAACTTGCAGCTCGCCACGAGAAAGTGCCGGCTTGAGGACATTTGCAGCGTCAATGGCGCCCTCGGCACCACCCGCGCCGACGAGAGTGTGGATCTCGTCAATAAAGAGCACAACATTGCCAGCCCGTTGCACCTCAACCATCACGGCTTTGATGCGCTCTTCGAATTGGCCACGATATTTTGTACCCGCAATCATTCCAGCGAGATCAAGTGACACGATGCGACGGTCGCGCAGCAATTCAGGAACTTTGCCATTGATGATGCATTGAGCCAAGCCCTCAACAATGGCTGTTTTGCCAACGCCTGCTTCGCCAAGCAACACGGGGTTGTTTTTGGTGCGACGGGACAAGACCTGCACCACGCGCTCAATTTCGTCGGCGCGGCCAATAACGGGGTCGAGCTCATCGCGTCGAGCGGCTTCGGTCAAGTCGCGGCCGAATTGGTCAAGCGATGGCGTGCGTGATTTACCACTAGCAGCACCCTCAATAGGATCATCACCTTGGAAGCTTTCGGCGGGGTCGCTGTCAGTTTCTGCCGTACCACCCAAAAATTCAATGACTTCTTGGCGGACGGAATCAAGCTGAATGTCAAGCGACATCAAAACATGTGCGGCCAAACCCTCTTGCTCTCGGAGCAAGGCTAAAAGCAAATGCTCGGTGCCCACATAATTGTGATGAAGATTTTGCGCCTCAGCGCCAGCAAGCTCAAGCACCTTTTTTGCGCGTGGCGTAAAAGGGATCTGAACCGGCGACTCAGTCTGCGCACCAGGCTTGAGGATTTTTTCAACCTCTTGGCGGATGCTAGTCAGGTCGCAACCTGTTGAAACCAAAACATTAGCGGCTACACCTTGACCCTCGCGAATCAAGCCAAGCAGGATGTGCTCGGTGCCAATGTACTCATGGTGGAAACGGTGAGCTTCGCTACGAGCGAAACCAATCACCTTGCGGGCGCGTTCTGTGAAGCGGTCAAACATGTAAGTTCCTATCGGGCACTTCTTGTGCCAAAGTTAAATTAATCTAGAACTGGGTCGTCGCCAAGGCTGGACTCAAGCTCTTTGATGCGGTCACGCAGGCGAGACGCCGTTTCGTAATCTTCGCGAGAGACGGCTTCTTGCATCTCGTCTTGAAGGCGCTCAATCGTCGTATCTGCTGATATATCAGGATGTTGCGCGTAACCATGGATGCGATTTAGTACCCCAGAAACAAAATCTGAAAACAGATCGTAATCGTTTGGGCAGCCCAAACGGCTAGTCTTTCGGAAATCTTCGAGCGTCCAGCCGCAGGAAGGGCAACTGCCCTTTTCCGACGCCGTCTTATCGCCTTGCTCTGCCGAAATGGCAGTTGGCTGGCCTGAGAAGGCCTTACTCAACATACTGACTAATTTAGGGAAATCAGCCGCACCCGCAATCGGGATGCCCGCTGACTTGGCGCAAGGCGCGCATAAATGCACCTCGCCCACGCGCGGCTCACCGGCTGCGTCGTAGCGGACTTCGGTTTGATGAACCGTCGCCTCGTGTTTTTGGCAAGATTGACAAATCATGGATACCCTTTTTTAGTGCATTAGCAGCTGGAAGTCACTGAACTTCTAGCCAATTTTGATATAGCTTATGAAAAAGCTTCGCGCGATCGGCAAAATTCCGAAATTCGTCAAAGCTAGAAAAAGTGGGGGAGTAAAGGAGTGTTTCATCCGTGCTCAAGTCTTCAAGCGCCCCCTGCATCGCTGTAGCGGTATCGGCATGGAAGCGAACTGGGCAGCCAGCCGCCGAAGCCTCAACGGCAAGCCGCTTTCCGCCAGGCCCATGCAGATGAGCCACGCGCAAGCCCAACATCGCCGCAACCAAGTCATCAAGCGGCAAGCCTTTGTCGTAGCCACCCGCAAGGAGCAGCACGGGGCCATCCAGAGCGAGCAAGGCCGCAGCGGTCGGTTCAGGGTGAGTCGCGACGGCATTGTCTAAAACACGCATGCCAGCAGGCGCTTCAAGGGCCATCATGCGGTGCGGCAGGCCCGGGAAATCGCGCAAACGATGCAACACCTCTTGATTATTTGCCCCCAGTTGCCGAGCCGCGACAATAGCCGCCAACAAGGATGGCATCCGGTATTTCTCGTGAAACGGGAGGTCATCTTCGGTCGCACCAATATCTTGCAGTAACTGCTCTGAAAGCCATGCAATGCCACCATTTGAGAGGCTCTGCCAGCTTGTACCAACAGCAGACTCAGGTAAAAGCAGAGTGCATCCGCCGTGCTGATGGGCGGTGATGCGTTGTTTGGCTTTGTGGTAGGACTCAAGTGATTCGTGCCAATCGAGATGATCGGCGCCGAGGCTGGTGAGGCTGGCAATGTGGGGCCATCCGTCAGGGGCAACGAGTCGCTCAAGCTGAAACGATGAAAGCTCAACGATCAGGCGGTCATTTTTGGTTAAGCCTGCTGTGGACTCAAGCATTGAGCCACCCAAGTTGCCGGCGAGCACCACTCGGCCATCATGCCCACTTAGCAAATGTGCCGTTAGGGCCACGCAAGTTGATTTGCCATGTGTGCCCGTTACTGCAAATGCCGGGGTTGATGAGCATTGAGCAATCGCCAAGTTGACCTCCGTGGTTAAAACGCAGCCATGCTCACGAGCGATTGCCAGCCATTTGGCGCGCGGGGGGACGGCCGGGTTGACCACCACGACATCGGCTTCTTCGAAGAGGGCCTCGGAGTGCCCACCGAGTGCCCATTTGACGCGGACGCCCGCAAGCATCGCTAGAGCCTCGTCGAGGCGGTCGGCATCGCGCAGGTCGGTTACGGTGACATCGGCGCCGAGTTTGGACAAGTAACGCGCGCATCCAGCCCCACCGCCGAATGAACCAAGGCCCAGAACTAATACGGAGCGGCCGCGCAGGTCGTGAGGGTGGAGCACGGGCATGCGCCCAGAATAGCGTGCCAAAACGAGTGGCGGAGAGAGAGGGATTCGAACCCTCGGTACCGACAAATCGGTACAATGGCTTAGCAAGCCATCGCATTCGGCCACTCTGCCATCTCTCCGTGCGACTCGCGGCCGAAAAATGTACTTGAGCGGTGGCTATGGCGCAAGACAAACGGCATTTTTCGTTTTGATGAAGCTCAAAAAGAGCCAACCACCTCAAAAAAAGGTGGCGGAGAAAGAGGGATTCGAACCCCCGGTGGGTTGCCCCACGCTGGTTTTCAAAACCAGTGCATTCAGCCAGGCTCTGCCATTTCTCCGACCAAGCCGCATAGGATAACGGTGCGTGAGTCTGAGGTCATGCAGAGTTATGATATTCGACCATGCGTGACTGGATTCGACACCTCTTTTTACTTTTGTCAGGCGCCGGCTTAATAGCCGTCGTGGCTACGGGCGAGTATTTTTTCATTCCACAGGATCTTCTTGATGCGGGTGTCTTGCTTCCGGTCGATGTGTTTATCGCCCACTGGTATGGCAATGCCATGATTGCGTTTTGCATTTCTCTTCTCGTTTCGCTACTGCCATTCCTGAAGTTTCTCCGCCGTCCGCATGCCCTTTTTCATCTTGGTTGCGTGATTGGCCTGATTCCGCTGGCCCTCTCGCATACGGCCGTTTTCTGGTTTGCCCTAATTTTGCTGGTGGTTTCTTTAAAGAAAAAGGTCTCTTCCTCGCATCGACTAGCCTTTATTTTTCCTGTCTTGCTGACGCTAGTCAGCTTTGGCTTGGTCTTGTTCAATGCCACCTCTTCCAAGATATCTGCCATTGTCGCTTTTGATGTGCCTGTCCGCGCCGACGCTGTGCCGGAAGGCCCTGACATCGTCCTGATTTCTTTTGACACCTTTCGCGCCGACGCGCTTTTTTCAGACTACCCGCTTCATGAGGGCGAGACAGCCATCCCGTTGCCACATTTTCAGCGATTGCGTGAGCAGGGGCTTTGGGCGACTCATGCCCTTTCGTCAGGCGGCCAGACTGTGCCAGGTCATGTGGGCATGCTGACGGGGCTTGATTCGATGAGCCATGGGGTTCGTTTTAATGAAGACCCTGTCCCGCAAGGCCTCACTTGGCTGGCTGAGCGATTTACAGACTCAGGATGGAATTCGGCAGCCGTGATCTCAAACGGCCTTCTTTCGCCCGGTATGGGCTTCGGTGAGGGCTTTGCGCTTTTTGACATCAACACCGTCCCGCGCTCTGATGTGGCCTATCGTTGGGCGACTCATTTGCAAAAACAAACTTGGTTGGGCTTGAGCTTACCGAAGGCACTTTCTTATTTCATCGTAAGCAAAGCCATTTTGCGCCCGACTCGGATGGCACCTGCGGCGAAAGTCCAACTAAAAAAGCATACTTTGCGTGGGCGTGGGCGAGTTACGACCAATCAGGTTTTCGACATGATGTCGGTACTTGAAAAAGATGTCCGTCCGTATTTTCTGTTCGTGAATTACATGGATGCTCATCAGCCATATGGTGCGCCGGATGGTTTTCGAGATCGCATCGTGGGGCATGACACCGCGCCCGTGGGCGGCTATGCAGCCACCCATTCTCTTGGCATGATTGACTTGCCTGAATTGCGGCGCGTGCAAAAGGGTTTGGCGTCTCAAGATCCAGCAGCCATTGCGGCGGCAGAATATGCGCATCGCAATTACGCTGAGAGCGTGCTCTATTTAGATTCGCTCTTAGGCGAAATCCTTGCAAAAGTTGAGGCTAATGGCCGCCCCACGGTTATTTTGCTCACGGGCGATCATGGTGAGCATTTTGGTGAACACGGTTTGATGCTTCATGCAAATTCTCTCTATCATGAGCTGCTTGCCGTACCGTTTGTCTTGTGGGGTGACGGCGTGCCAGCAAGGGGCCAGATCGAAAACGATGTCTATTTGCGCGATGTTGCGCCCACGCTAGCCGCCTTAGCCGGTTTGCCCATGGACGGCCTCGAGGGCGTCGCTGTGCAATATGGTGCGCCAAATAACCGTAGCCACATTTCGGCTGACGGCGATTTCGTCGCGGTGCGTAAAGACGGCTGGCTCTTGTTGGGGCGGTGGGTGCGCGGTGCCGAGCCAGAAGCTATCGGTCTTTATCACACTGCTATTGACCCTGCCGAACAAGACAATCTTTTGGGCAAAGTCAAAACTCCCGAATCGCTTCACGAGGCTCTAATTGAGGGTTTGGCGCGTGACAAGCACACGGCAAGCCAAGAAGAAACGCCTGATTGGCTGCAAGAGCGACTCACCCAATTGGGTTATGTCGACGACAGCCACGACCACTAATCTTTCGGCTTGGTCGCAGTTTCCCAGACATTTTCGGTGACGAAAATAGGGGCTTTCATGCGCAAGCAAAGCGCGATGGCGTCGCTCGGGCGGCAGTCGATAATCTGAGGTAACTTCCCGTCGCTGGTCGTAATCGTAAGCTGAGCCTTGAAAGTGCCTTTGCTCAAATAATGGATGCAAGCGTCTGCGAGTTGGATTGCCCCAGCATTCATTAATAACGCAGTCAGCTCATGAGTGAGCGGGCGCGGCGTTTCTTTTTGCTTAAGGCAGCGTTGGATTTCTTCCGCCTCGCTTCGAGCAATAACCATAGTAAGCACTCGCTTTGAGTCGCCAGACTCGCGCAACTCAAGAAATTGCTGAGGTGTTTTCTCGACCAAAACGAGACGAGTGACGCGGACTTGGGTGCGTTTCATTACAAGAGGTTATCCTGTCTGGATGGCATCCGTCTACGCTGTGGTGGTTTCTTCTGCAATTGGGCGGGTGCGATTTTCTTTTGATTCTCAAGGGTGTTTGCAAAGAGTCGATTTATGCGTGCGCGCTGCCTTGGGTTGCCGAGGATTACCCCCTCAAGGCACTCCTGATTCTGCGAGTCTTGAGAAATGGTTATCTCATTATTTCGCTGGCTCAACGACGAGCTTTCCGGGGCGTTGGCAAATACTGACAGGCTCTGCTTTTCGCAAATCCGTTTACCAAACCGTTGTTGATATTCCAATGGGGCAAACAATGACCTATGGAGAGGTCGCGGTGATGTGTGGGTCTCCAGGTGCAGCACGAGCTGTAGGGTCGGCTATGGCACAGAATCCGATACCGCTTGTTGTGCCATGCCATCGAGTTTTGGCCGCTAATGGCTTAGGCGGTTTTACGAGCCCATCTGGCGTGAAGCTCAAGATCGAATTGCTGGCTTTTGAGGCTCGACCAAGTTTGTCAAGCGTTCGTACTAAAGTCTAAGCAAGCCCAATCAGTTGCCCAAGAGTAAAGGCGCCGAGCAAGCTCGTTGCATAAAGAACGGCCTTGGCTCCGAATGCGTGTCTCGAGCCCTTTCCCGGGAGGCGCATGAGCAAAGTTGCAGCAAGCCCCGCCCAAATGAAAATGCCGAGAGCGCTTGGAATGGGTAATTGGAGGCTGTCTTGGGCATAAGAGCCAAACTGATAAAGGCCTATAAAGGCAACCCCTTGAGCCATGATAAGTCTGGCGGCTTCAGACACATTTTGTAAAGCCGGAGCGCGTCGCAGTTGATGCAAGAAAACGAGGAAGGCGCTTGAACCAAGAAACCAAACCGCTGCTCCAATGGAAAAACCAATGGAACTTTCAAAAAGAAATTCGCGCTCCAAACTTACAGCACCACCTAGCAGAAGCGCGCCTAAAAACAATACACCGTGCCAACTCATCATGCTCGCCGTATTGGAATGAGTGTTCAGTCGGATGCCCGCAGCTGCCGCAAGGGAAAGAAGCGCGAGACTGAGGCTTGCAGATTGAGGACTCAAGACATCCCCGATGTTGGCGAGCATGGCTGCAAGATTTAGGCCGACTAGAAGTAAAATAAAACTCAGTAAGCTAAAGCTAAATGACTCTGCGCAAAAAGCCGCAGCCACGACAAGAGCAATCAGCGGGAGGTGCTTAAGCGATTCTGAAAACGCCAATTTGCCTGCGAGCAAACCCGGAGGTGCAGAATGAATCGGCGCCTGAAAAACCGCATCTCGCGCTTTCGCGCTCATCAAATATTGAAGTGCCTCATCATCGGGCGTTAATCCAGAAACGGAAACATGCATGCGGTGGATGGGATTGCCGCGCGCATAAAACAAATCAGAATGCACGGCCAATTCTTGCAAAGGCTCATCTAGATGGAAAGCATCGCCGACTACCAAATGCGTGTAAAACATCGAATCGGGCGCGTTGTGGCCACTTGCCGTCTCATAGGCCAAGAAGTTTGGCGAGGGTCTCCAGATTGTGCCATTGATTTCAAACCACAAATCGGTGGCGAGATAATCAAGAAACTCGCCCATAGCGAGATCGCTTTCATCGCGTGTGACAGCGTTGTCAAAGTTAAGATCAAGCTCCCAGTCGAGTGTGTCTGCGAGTGTTAAATCTTGGATGCGCAACTCAAAGCGCACTTCAGTATCAGAACACTCAATCGCAAGTTTGGCAAAACTCAGCGGATGGATTTTTTCTGCGGGCGCAAAATCGCCTGCTCCGGCCAAATGCGCCAGCAACAGAAAGAGTGCAATCATGCGGGCGGATTAAGCGCGAGGCGCCGGAAGGTCAGCAAGCACGCAATCAAAAACGGGCACTAAATCAGGGTCGAACTGACTGCCTGCACCCTCAAGGATGATGTCGCGCGCCTCTTCTTTTGATCGAGCCTTTCGATAAGGTCGAGTCGAGCAGATCGCATCGTAAGTGTCGGCAATCATGATGAGCCGCGAACCAAGCGGGATATCTGTGCCCGAAATGCCGTCTGGGTAGCCCCGGCCATCCCAACGCTCGTGTTCATGCAAAACGATGCGCTGAACTTCGGGGTATTTTTTTGACAAGGGTTCAAGAATGCGCGCACCATAACCAGGGTGCCGCTTAATCTCATCCCATTCGTTGTCGTCGAGCGGCCCATCTTTGTGCAAGATTTCAAGAGGCACACCAATCTTGCCGATGTCGTGCAGCATTGAGCCAATGCGAATCTCACGCATGGCATTGGAATCCATGCCAGGGATTTGCCGCGCCATCAGCATCGAAACCTCGGCCACCGATGCGCTGTGATCGCGCGTGTATTGGTCTTTGGCCTCGAGCGAATTGACAAGCGCCTGAACGCCGCGCAGGAAACCCTCAAGCTGCGCCTTGTCTGCATCAAGCACGGCTTTGTGTTGCGCGAATTTCAGCTTGCGGCTTTCGACGGCGGCATGAATGCGCGCGTGAAGAGTCGAAGGGCTTGCTGGCTTGAGCATGTATTCGTCAGCGCCGTCTTGCATACTTTGCACGGCAATATTGACATCGTTGACGCCCGTGAGCATCACGAAGGGGATCTCTTCGTTGTACATGCGCACATGGCGCAAAAACTCGTCGCCGTTCATGCCGGGCAGGCCGAGGTCAGAAACAATGACCTGAAAACGCTCAAGTGTCATGCGATGTAAAGCCGCTCGCGCGTCACCAACCGCGCAAACACGAAAGCCTTTTTGGCCCAATGCCGTTTGCAGGAGAGTGCGCTGATCGACATCGTCTTCGACGAGAAGAATGCTGGGGCCCGTTGGTTGCTTCTGAATCACAGGGAACAGCATACAAAAAGGGGATGTTGCAATAGAATAGGCAAATGGAACGATACCGCAGACGCTTGCTGATGAGTCGGCAGGACCTTGAAGCCGGCCTAAAGGGCATGGCGGAGAGATTAGCCCCCGTTTTAGGCGACGACGAAGTTACCGCCATCCCTGTATTAGGTGGTGCGATGTTTTTTGCCGCCGATTTGGTGCGGCATATGCCCTCTGGTTTGGTGATGGATTTCATCCGCATTCAAACTTATGGCGACTCGACTTCGCCTCAAAGCGAGGCAAAGGCCGATTGGGTGCCGCATGAGAGCAATGTGCGAGGCAAGCATGTTTTGCTTTTAGATGACATCCTTGACACGGGGCGCACGCTTTTTGAGGCTAAGCGTTATCTGCTTGACGAGATGGGTGCGGCCAAAGTGACGATTGCTGTTTTGATTGATAAGCCCATTCGCCGCTCAGCTGATGTCTCGGCTGACTGCTCGGTCTTATTGATGGAAGACGATGCTTTTTTAGTCGGCTATGGGCTTGATTTTGCGGGCCGTTTTCGCAATGTGCCTGATGTTTACGCGCTCGAAACGGGGCCTGACGGGCTTCCGTTGCTCGCCGAAGAAGCCCGTGACTCCATTTCATCTCGTGCACGAGGGCCTGTTGTGCCCGACGGTTCGCAAACTGCGAGTGGAGCATGAGTCAATCGGAGCCCGTCCCTGTAATCGCTGAAAAGTGGATTGCCGTCGCCGATGATATGGCGCGCATGCCCGTCGATGAATTTTTGTCGATGCATTGGCCAGGCGTGTCAAAGGGGCGTATCCGTGAAATGATTCGCGCAGGTCGCGCCACAGTAGATGGCATGCGAGTCTTGCCGGGGCAGCGTTTGAGCGCGGGTGAAATCGTGCTTTATGATTTTGATCCGACAACTCTTCCGCAGGCTAAGGCGCAGAAAATTGATCTCGAAATCCTTTACCAAGATGACGACATTGTTGCTGTAAATAAGCCGCCTGGCATTCCTGTCGAGCCAAGTCGATGGGGGGAACACCCCTTGCATTTGACGGGTGGGATGCTCCATTGGGCTGAGGGCTCAGTGCGCGAAGATGGTGCCGTGGCTCAACGCCCCCGCGCTTTGCATCGCATCGATTTGGGCACTTCAGGCGTGCTGCTTTACGCACTGAACCTTGATGCCGAGCGATACTATCGCGAGTTGTTTTCGAGCGGTGGCATCAAGAAAATCTATCACGCTCTCATTATCGGAGAGATGCATGACCCAGTTGTTGTTGATGAGCCGATTGGCCCAGCTCGCGGTCAAAATGGGCAAATGGGCGTCGTCCCTAAAGGCGGGAAGCCAAGTTTGACTGAGTTTGTGCCGTTGAAGCGATGGCAAGGTTACACGCTTGTTGAAGCGCGTCCACAGACGGGGCGCACGCATCAGATTCGGGTGCACGCCGCTTGGCTCGGGCACCCTCTGGTGGTGGATACTCGCTATGGCGGCGCTGATCGCCTGAATTTAAGCCACCTCAAGCGCAGTTATCGCCCCAAGCCGGGGCAGGAAGAGCGACCGTTAATTGGGCGTCTTACTTTGCACGCCAAATCAGTTTCATTCGTTGACCGTCAGGGGGCTGAGCGTACGATTGAAGCGAGCATCCCCAAGGATTTTTTGGTGGTGATGAAAAAGCTTGATCGCTGGTTGCGAGTCAAAAGATAGTGGCATTTCGAGTTGCGCGGGGCTGGCCTCTATCGCATTTGAAGTAAACGAGTTAAACTATGCGCCTCCGACGCGAGTGACCCGAGGTGGGTTAGCGTCATCACCAGCATAATGAGGCTAGAAACATGCGCTTAAAGCGTTTGACTCCAGATTTCCGCGTTACCGAACTCATCAACGAAGAAGAGTTACTCGGCAACGGTCCCTACACCATTTATCGTGTCACCAAGCGTGGCCTGACCACCTTTGAGGCGGTCGATTTACTCCGCTCCGCTGCGGGCGTTGAGCGCGAAGACATTTCCTTCGCGGGTCTAAAAGATAAAGATGGCATTACCGGGCAGTTCCTGTCTGTGAAAGGTGGCAAGCCTGTTAACTTGCGCCAAAAGGCGATTACGATTCGGGCCATTGGCAAGGCGCCCCGCCCAATCGAGACAACCGATTCCAACGGCAATGCTTTTGAAATTGTTCTGCGTGACATGGTCGCTGACGACATGCGTCGCGTTCGGGTTCACCTGAACCGCGTGAAAGACCTAGGCTTGGTCAACTACTTTGACGACCAACGCTTTGGCTGTTTGCGTCACGGTCAGGGCTTTATCGTGCGAGATTTGCTCGCGGGTCGCCCAGAAGATGCGCTCAAAAACTTACTTGCCGCACCTTCGCCATTTGGTTCAGAAGAAGTCGAAAAGTTTAAAGCTTATTTGATGCGCTATTGGGGTGATTGGGCTAAATTGGCCAGTTATTGCCGCGCACGGCGTGGGCATTCGGTTTTCCAGCATTTGGCTGAAAACCCAGAAGATTACCTTGGTGCACTTGAGCGCGGCGTATCAACACGCGAGCGCACGATTCACTTGTTTGCCTATCAATCACACCTCTGGAACCGCGCTGCATCGCGTTTGGTCGAAGACATCCTCGGGCCTGAACAGTTGGCCTATCTACCTGGCGATGCCGGTTCGATGGCCGTTTGGCGCGATTTGAGTGCCGAACAGCAGGCAGAATTGGCCGCTATCGAGTTGCCTTTGCTCGGCCCAGATATGCAAGCCAGCGAAAAAGTGATGGCTGCCTATCAATCCGTCATGACCGCTGAGGGGCTTTCGATTGACGATTTTGTCCAACTCGACTTGTCTGGTTTCCGCCCTAAGGCTGACGCCCGCGCTTTCTTGGTCAATCCTGAATTCTTGCGTGCGGCTCCCGCTGAGCGAGATGAGGTTTATCGCAAGTCACGCAAAATGCGGTTGCGCTTTTCGTTGCCTCGTGGGCATTACGCCACATTGGTTGTTAAGCGTTTGTTGATGCCGACCGATTTGGTCGAAGATGGGCCTCAATTACGCATCTGGATTGCGCGACATGCGCTTGAGTGGCCCGACGCTCAGGGCAATATGCTCGTTTCCAACACCGAAGATCAACGCAATTGGGGTGATCGCGCTGGTGGCCCATGGGCGCGTCGTTCCAACGAAGATTATGGCGACAACCCACGAGGTGAGCGTCATGGTCGCGAGGACCGTTTCGGTCGCGAAGGTCGTGATGACCGCGGTGGTCGTGATGACCGCTACGGGCGCGATGACCGCTCAGGTTTTGACCCAGTTGAGCGTCACCACGAAGACGACGAAAAGCCAAACATCCGTGTCGCGGGTGGTGTGGCCGCTAAAGTGCAGACCGATGATGGGCGCACGAGTTTGGTCGCTGGCGGAGATTATGTCCATGAGACATTTGAGCAACGGCAAGAGCGCGCCGAAGAGAAAAAGGCGGCTGCAGAGCGCAAAGCTGAAAAGGCCGCGCGTAAGGCTGAGTATGAATCGAAGTTTTCAATAGACCCTGGCGTGACGATTGGCGAACGCTTTGAAGGCCGTGTGACGGGCATTCAGAATTTTGGCATTTTTGTTGATATTGGTTTCGGCCAAGAAGGCATGTGCCCAAGCTCTGAGTTGGCCGAAGAATACACTCAAGACCCAAACACCGTAGTGAGCCTTGACGATGTGTTCGAGGTCATCATTGTTTCGGTTGATAAAGAAAAGGGTCAATTCAAAGTGTCCAAACGCATGGGTGAGCTTGAGGATTCTGAAATCCCAGCTGCTCTTGAGGCGCGTGACGCCGAGTTTGTTGCGCGTGCTGCTGAAAAAGAAGCGCGTACTCAAGGCCGTGACACCATCGAGGAAATCGATGCGAAGGTTGGTGACCGCCTCAAAGGGCAGGTGCTTACGATTCGCGATTTCGGTGTTTTCTGTGATGTTGGTTTGTCGGTTGACGCGATGATTCCTGTTGCCGAGTTGTCATCCGAATGGGTCGAGCGCCCCGAAGATGTCGTTGCCATTGGCGATACCCTTGAGGTCGTGGTTTTGGGTGTTGACCCCAAACGCGGGCGTCTGCGCACATCCGTAAAGGCGGGCAATATGAGCGAAGGCGACCTGAATGCTTTGCTTGACGAAGTGCGCGCTCAAGAGGCCGAATATTCTGCTCGTCGTGAGCGGAAAGACAGTGGCGCTGATTTGGGCGCTGAGCTTGGCCAACGCATGAAGGGCAAAGTTACGGGCGTGCAAGATTTTGGTGTGTTTATCGACTTGGGTTTAGACAGCGATGGCATGTGCCCAACTTCCGAGCTCGATGAAAAATGGATTTCGCACCCTACTGATATTTGCGATGTGGGCGATGAAATTGAAATCGTTGTAATTGCACTTGATGGCAGTCGCGGGCGGATTAAGTGCTCGCGCAAAGTGGCCCTTGGCCCTGAGCGTGGTATTGCCAAGGCGATCGAGACCGAGAAACGATTTGCCGAGCGCCGGCAAGAAGGCGGTGGCGGCGGCCGTGGTCGCGGTCGTGATGACGATCGTCGCGGAGGCGGCGGTGGTGGCGGTGGCGCATATCGAGGTGGCGGCGGTGGCGGATACCGAGGCGGCGGCGGAGGCCGTAGCCGTGATGACGATCGCCGCGGAGGCAGCGGTGGTGGTGGCGGATACCGAGGCGGCGGAGGCCGTGGCCGTGATGACGATCGCCGCGGAGGCGGCGGCGGCGGCAACTCCGGCGGCTCCAGTCCTTGGGGGCGCTAAACCATGCCTGCCCTCTCGCCCGCGCGCATTGGAATCATTGGTGGTTCCGGTGTCTATGGGCTTGAGGGCTTAAATGACATCCAGAGCGTTGCGATTGACACTCCGTGGGGCGCGCCGAGTGATGAACTGCTGCTCGGCACTCTTGATGGCATCCCTGTTGCATTCTTGCCTCGGCATGGGCGCGGCCATCGCGTAACGCCGAGCGAGGTTCCCTACCACGCCAACATCTATGCCTTGCGCTCTCTTGGTGTTCAGCGCGTGCTTTCCGTGAGCGCGGTTGGTTCTCTTTGCCACGAATATGCCCCTGGCGATTTTGTCATGGTGGATCAATTCATCGATCGCACTTTGCGTCGTGGAGCCACTTTCTTCGGAGATGGCATCGTTGCGCATGTGCCTCTAGCTGATCCTGTTTGTGCCGAGATGGCCGCTGCCGTGATGCGGTCCGGTTCAGATTTACCGGTCAAAATATTCTCAGGCGGTGCATATGTTTGCATCGAAGGGCCTCAGTTTTCGACCCGCGCTGAGAGTGAGCTTTACCGCTCGTGGGGCGCAAAAATCGTGGGCATGACCAATGCCACAGAAGCTCGGCTCGCGCGCGAGGCAGGCATGAGTTTTGCCTGTATTGCGATGGTCACCGATTTCGATTGTTGGCATCCTGAGCACGATGATGTTGATGTCGCCGCTGTTGTTGCAACCGCAAAACAAAATGCATCCGCGGTGCGTGAGCTGGTTACTCGCAGTATTCCCGTGCTTGACGCACTCGGGCCATCGCCTTGGCGTGGGGTCCTCGATAGTGCCGTCATGACAGCTCATGATTGCATCACCACGGCGGCAATAGAGCGGACGGCCGCCTTGTTTTCGGATTAACGGGCCCGTTCTTTTCGCATGAGCGACTCGCATCTTTGGGTTCCAAAAGCCGACGGCCTCGGTGAGCACGAAGACCGCGGCTCTCGATTTTTGTCGGTTGTTTTTCATATGCCCGACGATGAAACTTTTCAAAATCGTCTGCTGCAGGTAAAAAACGAGCACTCCAAAGCGAGGCATTGGTGTTGGGCTTGGCGTATGCGTGGGGCGTATCGTTTTTTTGATGACGGTGAGCCGGGTGGCACTGCGGGTCGCCCGATGTTGCAGGTGCTTGACGGCTCGGGCCTAGATGAGGTCGCCGCAATTTGCGTCCGTTATTTTGGTGGTGTCAAATTAGGCACGGGTGGTTTGGCGCGTGCATACGGTGGGGCAACGGCTCGCGCAATCGATGTTACCCCGCGATTTGAAGTCGTCCCGCAAGTTGTGTTGGCTATGACTTTGCCTTTTGATTTGCTTGGCTTGCGTGATGAGCTAACGGCTAAATTTACATCAATGCAACTGGCCGGAGATTACACCGATGCTGGCTGGCAGGGTGAAGTCACGCTTGCTGCACCAGAGGCCGGTGCCTTTCAGCGTTTTTTGTGCGACCGCAGCTCAAACCGCGCGCGCTGCGAGCCCTTGAGCTAACCCTAGGGCGTGGCTCAGCGGTGGGCTAAGCGAGCCAGTCTTCTGCATCTACGCCAAGGCCGTCTGCGAGACGATTGACATAATTAAAATAGGCCACAACTTGGCAAGCATCGTGGATTTCGCGATCACTCCAGCCAACGGCTCGCAATTGGTCGGCATCCGAGCGAGTCATGGCTTGAGGGCTGGTTGTCAGTTTGTCGGCCCAGGCGCAAAGAGCCTTTTCGGCTTCATTTATAGGCGCGTCTTGCCAGCCATGAGCGACTAGATGGTCGGCGAGTTTGGGTTCGTTGGCCTCATCACGGAGGTCATGCTCATGCGCTTTGATTCAGTAATGGCACTCGTTGATGCGGCTCGTCACCACGGCCAAGAGCTCACGCACTCGCTGAGAGAGCGCTGAATCAGCGCTCATGACAGACCCATACATCATGCCGAAAGCGCGCATTTGCTTTGGGTTGATGCTAAGTAATTTACGAATATTCCAGACACGCCCTGTGCGCCGAATGGAATCTTGATACATGCGGTCGAGCAAGCCACTCGCCTCTTCGATTTCTATCTGATGAATCCAAGCCATCTGTCCATTATGGTATGGCCATGGCATCTGACACAACTCGACGGGATTTTTTGCGACAAACGGGGCTAGGCCTAACTGCCGCAACTCTGGGCGGTTCGCTCACGGCAGCTTCGGCTCAACAATTACAGGCTACTCAGCAATCCATACGCGCGGCATCGAGCGGCCTCAGTCAGCCGGGGCATCCCATCGCGATATCTTCGGCAAATGGTTTAGCCGCCGTGGCGGAAGCCGTCCGTCTGATGAAGGAATCACAAGTGCGAGCCGTGAGTGCGGCCGTGCGCGGAGTGGCCATCGTTGAGGCTGATCCTGACGATTTGAGCGTCGGTCTTGGTGGTCTACCTGATGAAAGTGGTGAGGTTACGCTCGATGCGGCCTGCATGGACGGCCCGAGTCACAATGCCGGTAGCGTGGGTTGCCTCAAACGAATCATGCACCCCGCTGCTGTTGCTGAGCGCGTCATGGATCGCACCGATCACATTAATTTGGTGGGTGTAGGTGCGCTTGCTTTTGCGAAAGAGCAAGGTTTTGAAGAGGCCGATTTATTGACGGATCGCGCAAAAGGCATTTGGGAAAAGTGGCTGAAAAACCGAGAGCCTGATGATCGACTTTGGCCACTCAATGACACGCTACCCGCCGACCCGATTCTGCAAGGTGAGCCACGACCTTGGGGTACGATTCATTGCTCCGCGCTGGCTCCGGACGGCACGCTGGGGTGCTGCACGACCACAAGTGGATTGGCCTTTAAAATCCCGGGGCGTATCGGCGATTCGCCGTTGATCGGCTGCGGCCTTTATTGCGATAACTCTGTGGGCTCAGCAGGCGCGACTGGCCGCGGTGAAGCGGCGATTCTGTCGGGTGGCTCATGGCTGGTCGTCGAGCGGATGCGTGCGGGCGATACGCCAACCGAGGCTTGTCTTTATGCCTTACGCCGCGTAGCGGAGCAAACGGAGCGATCTGCAAAATGGCAGCCAGCACTTTGGAAAGATGGCCAGCCCAACTTTGGGTTAACTTTTTATGCTGTGCGTAAAGACGGTCTTTACGGGTCAGCATCGATGCGCGGCGCAAAGGGCTCGCGCAAGTTCGCCATATGTGACGAAAAGGGTGCACGGCTGGAGCCGTGCACCCTTTTATTTGAAAGCTAGCCGTTAGTCTTTTGCGACGTAGAGGTGATCTTCGCTCAAGACATGGTATTGATCGACAGATTTGGTCAGCAAGTCGCTCATGCTTTCGCGGAACGCGCAGCACTCAAACTTACAGCCCTTGGCTTTGATCAATGGGGCCACATCAGCGAAAACACCATTGCCTGAGACGGCGATGATCACATCAACTTTGTCAGCGATGCGGATCATGTCCATGGCGATGCCTGTTTCCCACTCTGCTTTACGCGAGCCGTCGGCACGCTCGATGACCTCGCGCTTGCGGACTTCGAAGCCGCAGTAACGCAGGTGATCGGTGAAAGAGATTTGGTCGATACCCTCGCGCTCAATGACATATGCAATGGAGCGAACCAAGCGACGATTACGCACGCAAGCACGCAACATTTTGGAGTAGCTCAGGTTTGCACCGTAGCATTTTTTCGCAGAGTGGTACATGTTTTGTACATCTACAAAAACGGCAACGCGCTGACGCTTCAGGAAGCCACCTTGTGAGCAGTAGCCGCCATTATTAGGCAAGGCCCCTGTCGTAGGGTTGAGGTTGAGTTGACGACGCAAGCGCCAGACCTCATCTTTAAGATCGAGGTAATTTTCCTCGAGGTCTTCGCGTTCGATAGCCGCTGCATCTTCATGGGGATCAAGAATGATGGTCGGGTTATCTGGAAAGTAGTGGGGAATCCGCTCGAAAGTTGGCTCTTCGGAAGTTTGATCTTCTTTAGAGTTTTCGGTTTCTTCTACAGAATCGGTTTCTTCCACGGAAGTGGCTTCAACATCAGTTTCTTCGATGTCGCTGGAGGTGTTTTCGGTGTCGGTCATGACTCCGTTAGGGTTAAGGTGAAAAGGGAGGGCCTAAAACGAACCACATGAGAATAGGCCTTGAATGGCTCGTGTGTGACGATATTGTAACCGCCCACAGCAAGCGTAGCGTTGATTAGCTGAGTTTTCGAGTCAGAGTTATAGGCGGTGCTTCGGCCGCCAAGCGAGTCGCGGCAATGCAGTCGAGGCGGTAGCTTTTCATGTGCAATGAGCGGTGGCAAACGGCGTCCATGTAAAGGGTTTCTTTGCGTCGGAAAAAGAAACGCGGGCTGACTCTTAAGTCGGCGACTGCGCCATTACGAAACTTGTAAACTATGTCAACGACAGTGCTTGCGTCGGCAGCGTCTTTGAGCATCTGCCGGTTGTCGGGCAGTTTGACCGCGTCGTGCTGATAGCGAAAAACCTCGCGGCCACGACCAAAAGGAGACAATCTGTCGCCTGCACCGCCTTCGTTTTGCAAGTATTGAATCAAGCCGAGCGTATGGATGGCATCCGCCGAAGCTCGGTGGAAGGGCCCCTCTGGCAAGTTGAGATCGCGGACGAGGTTTTCAAGCGAGTGAGAGCGCCTGCCTTTGAGCAATTTGCGAGATGCGGCTAATGAGCAATAGACCGGATTGCTTGGTGGCTCAATGCCGCTGCGCTGACACTCAACAGCCAACATCGAAGCATCAAAAGCCACATTGTGGCCAAAGAGGGGAAGCTTGCCGACCCAACGCAAAAATTCTGGGATGGCTTCTTTGCTGCTTGGCTCATCAGCAACATCAGAATCTTTGATTCCATGAATCGCAACAACCGATGCTGGAATAGGGCACTCGGGGAAAAGTAATTGCTCGTATCGATCTGTAATACTGCGACCTCGAACTTTGACAGCCCCAATTTCAACCAGTCGCGCCGAAGGTGGCATGCCTGTTGTTTCTGTATCAAAGACAACAAATTCAGAGGGGAAGCTCATTTTCTTTAATGAATCGGCGCGTGGCCCAAGTGCCAAGGTAAAAGAGTGGTGTGTCTGCGAGAGCGATTAGCGTTTTGAATAACCAAAGATCAATAATCAATTCAATCATGCCGGCAGGCTCTCGCACACCCCAAAACAAAACCACAACTACAAGAATTGAATCGACGAGTTGTGAAACGAGTGTCGAAGCATTATTTCTGAGCCAGAGGTGCCGCCCATGCGTGAGTCGTTTCCAAAAATGGAAAAGGCGGATGTCAATAAATTGCGCCGTCAAATAGGCCAGCATCGATGCCAAAATCACGCGCCATGCGTTGTGGAAGACCGCATCGTAAGTGGAGTCGCCGACGGGAGAATCGGCAATCGCCGGGAATTGACCACCAAGCCATAAAATGCCCATAACTAGCGCAGATGCCCCAAAACCGGCCCAAACCACCGCATTGGCGCGTTGTTTGCCCCAAATTTCTGAGAGCAAATCGGTCACGAGAAAAGTAAGCGGATAAGCCAGAGCGCCCGCCGATAAAACGAAAACGCGAAAACCAAGGTCAACCGTTAAGAATTTATTTGCAATCAAATTCGTCACGACCAAGGCTGCGATAAACAATGCAGCTAGGAACAGGTAGAGACGGTCAGAACGCGACATCAAATCACTTTACGGGATAGGTGGCTAAGACCCATGCTTTCCATGCTTCTTCGGCTTGGATTAAAGTCCAGCCATAGGCACTCTTCATGGATTTTCGTTGAACGCTTAAATTTCCTGATTGGCTGGGGTCAAGTTTGAGAGCTAAGACATAATTCGAAAAGCTCTCGGCGTTGTGGAGTGAAAGGAACTGTACTTTTGACCATGAAACTAAATGTGCATCAAAGTCTAAATGTGAAAACTGAGTAGCCCGCCCCAATTCTGCAAACGAAATCGCACGATCTTTTTGCACAAGTTTTCGTACAACGGGCGCCCAATTCGAAACATCTTTCGCAACTGAGGCTTGGCCTTCGCCGAGAGTGAAAAAGTTATAAACCTCAGAATTATTGCGGCACTGCAAATGCCCCCAGCCCGCGTCAAGCCAACTAGGCAAATCGATGCGGTAAAGCATGAAAGCGTTGAGCATGTTACTGCCGACATTATTCAGCAAAGCGTTGTGCATGTGCTGATCGTGCTTGATTGGTGTTTCGCCGCCTGTAGCACTAATTCCAAACCACAAAGATCGCGATGGAGTCGTGCCATCGGCTGCGCGAAAGCGGACATGGTGTCGCTGCGGGTAATCGTTTTTAAAACCAAGGTAATGATCTTTGACCGTAAGGAAGTCACGATCATGTTGAAGCATTAAAACCTCAAAGCGAAAGGGTGAGCCTAGATATTTGCCCAAGCCGACCTCTTGTGGAAACCGCTCAGGCCAGGGACCTTCCTTTAAGAATTGCTCTTTAAGTGGCTCAAAGAAATCGGGGCCTTGGATGCACTGCTCAAAAAGGCTTTCGCCAGGAAGTGCGCCGAAGTCTTGGTCTTCAAAGCCCATCGCCTGGAGGAAGCGCTGGTAAAAGGCTTCCATGCGCTCGGCGAATAAGTGCAAACGCAGCCAACGATCGAGAGTCTTGGTTTTTTTGGGGTTAATTGCAGGGAATTTTTCCGCCAAAGCAGAAAGCTCATTGAAATAATTTTCTTTATCTGCGAGTGGGATTTTCCATTTTTTCAAATCACATCCGATGCGAAAGTGCTTGGTTTCAATCCACAATATTTGTTGATTGTCGATGTGATTCGTAAGGGCTTCATTGTCAGCCGTCAAGAAAGGAAACTTGCCATGGTGAAAGGCAAAATCTTCCATTAACTTTGGGTGATGCAAGCAAACCGTGCAGCGGTTTTTCTTTTTTTCAGGTCGAGGTCCGGCTTGCCCAAGTGCAAGCGTTGAAGACAAACTGAACGCCAAGAAAATGCAAATCACGCGCGAGGATAAAGGCATTAAATTCATGGCTGAATTTTCTTTTTCCAGTTTTCGCCTTCTTCGACTAATTGGGTCATTGAAGGTCGTTCAAGCGGCTCACTGCCGTCAAGGGTTATGCGGCAGGCGTTGATTGCAGCGAGGCGAATCTGACTGCGATTGTCGCGCAAGGCGGGCAAAAGTAAGGCGGCGTCTCGTGGTCGTCCGCAAAAGGAATAGAGGCGCAAGCCGGCAAGTAAATCATCATAAATCGGAGAAGACAGATAGGGCTCAAGGCTGGCACCAAGTGCTTCGCGCGGCAGGCCGGTCAAATCAGCACGCAACAGTTCCGACTCTTTTGTCCAGCGCGCTTTAAGCTGAACATGCAACTCAGGGATCGCTTTGACTTCACCTCGGAAAGCTAGACCGCGCGCCACTTCAAATCTCTCAGCGCTTGACTCGTTTTTAAGCTGAGTGAGTAAAAATTTTGCAGCATCTTTTCGTTTGCTGTCTGCCCAGCGCCGAAGCAGGTAAACGCGAGCTGATGGAGCGGTCTTTTTTGTTAATTTGGCCCAAACCAAATCTAGATCTTCATCTGGCAGAATCTCAGCAAGCACACTCAAGAGCAATGGCAAACGCTCGGCCTTTTCGATATTGGCAAAGACCCGGATGCACTCAAGAGACGCCGCCCGCCCGACTTCTCGCACCTCTTCTGCCGCCTCAGCGGCCGTGACCTCTTTTTTTGCGCGCCCCATCACCCCAAGGGCTTTGGTGACAATCTTCTTTTTGGAAGATTTCAAACGCGGAAGCTTTCGTTTTTCTTTTTTAGTTTCTGCTGCCGCTTGTTTGGTCTCTTCTTGTTCGAGATTGTGCCGTTGAGCTACTTGAATCGGCAAACTCAAGGCGCATGAAGAAGCGGGTAAAGCCACGAGGAGGGAGAGGAGCAGCATTACTGCAGTCTAATCCCTTTCGTCGATGGGGGGCAGGTCGTAGAATTCTCTTTCCGTCACCTAAGACTAACCTCATGAAATCAAACCTTTTCCTCTCCGCCCTACTCCTTCTCGCTGCCACGGCATGCTCAGAGGGGGTTGATTCTTCTACACCTACTGAGACCCCAACGACTGAAACCCCAACGGCCTCAGCGCATATCGCAAGTGCGACTCCGGTGCCTGCCGCAGCCACTGCAGATAGATCAGACGCTTCGTTGCAAGAGACTGCACCTGACGACAGCACCCCCGAAGCCGATTCATTATTTGGCGCACCAAAGAAAACAAAGCCGATTAAAATCCGCAAGCCACCGGTCTTAATCGAAGTCAGCCATGACGAGCAAGTCGCTCGCACTTTGATTCACGGCCGCGGCTCAGCCTTGGTCTTCCAGCATCTCAAGCAGATGGCGTTTGACGCCGAGATCGAGCGCCGCAAAATTGCAGGCGAGCCCTGGGAACGCGCCATGGTTTCAGAAGAAGAAGCACAGGTCAAAATCGATGCCACTATGGCGACCTTTGCAGATAAAAACCCCACCATCGATTTCGCAGACGCTGTGGCGGCATCGGGCTACACCATGGCCGCATACAAAAAAGAAATCCGTCGCGGGATGGGCATCCAACGCTTGTTCTTCCCGACTGACCCTGAGCTATGGCAACTTGATTTGCTAAAAGAAGTTTTCGGCACAGGTAGCGAGCAGGCACCTTATGACGCTTGGGTGCTTCCGACTCATACGGCTCAAATGGAGCTAAAAGCCAAGGGCGAAGAGATTACGCCAATGAATGACCAAAGTCTGCAAATGTTCTTCATGCCACCCGTCTGGCGATGGATGTTTGCCTCGACCGATGTGCGCTACCCATTTGATGGCCTCCCTGAAGGCGTTGCTCTCGAAGTCAATGGGGTACAAGCCATGACCGCCGACTTAATGGCCGAGCTTGCCCCAAATCTGAGCGCGGTCGATCGCAAATTTGCCGAGAACTGGGTTCACAACATTGAGCGCCTCGATGCCGCATTGGCCAAGTCAGGCCATTTGCTCTCACCCGTTGCCGCTCGCGAAATCATTGATGTCGAAGCCGCAAAGTATGTGGGCACCATCATCACTCATGAGCAAATGGTTTTGCAGTTCTATGGCTTCCCAAGCATGGATTTGTTCCATCACTACACGCGCATGCGCGAGAGTTTCCGCTCGACTTTGCCTGATGAGATTCCGATTGCTGACCTGGAAGAGCACCTCTTGGGGCACGGCTCTTACCTGACCGCAGGTAAAGTGAATGCTGAAATTTTGTTGCTAACGGCAAAAAACCTCTTAACAAACAGTTACTCGCTCGATACAGATTCATTTGCGCTCGCAAAAATCCGAGCAGATGAAGTGTCGGCATTGCTCGCCGCTGAAGGTGCCGATTTCGGAGCCATCCTTGATGAGCACAGCGACTACCCAGATGTCGTCCCTGGTCAAAACCCGCAAATTGCTCAACCTCATAAGGGGCGTTTGGGTGCGCAAAGCCGTAATGACTTGCGCGGTTTCTGTGCTGAAAACGATTACCACGATTTCATTTTTGGCGCTTCACTCGCTGATACGGTATTCAACCAAAAAGAGCTTAATCAGGTGTTTGGGCCCGTCCAAACGCCTTTGGGTTATAGCTTTTATCGAGTCCTCGGTCATGTCGAAGGTGAAAGTGTCCTTGATCTTGATGGCGACGAGAATCATCGCTTGATGGTCACGGAAGACTATGTGACCACTGAATTCTTGGCCTACTTGGCAAGTCTGCAAGAGTAGTTACCCGGGCTCTGCCCATCGCTTTGTCTAAGCAAACAAAATCGATTTCAAGTCTTCGTCGCCTGCTCCCGTATTTGAAAAAATATAAGGGGCAGGCGGTGGCGATTGTTTTGCTGGGGGCCGTGTCGGCGGTTGGCTCCAAAATAACTCTTGTGTTGCTTAAGCCTTTGATGGGCTTGCTCTTTCAAGAAGACCAAGAAGATCTAGGCAATTCAATCCTTGATCATTATGTCCGCGATACGCTCGACCCTTGGTTGCAGCAGCTTGATTGGTTTGGGTGGGGGCCGCAAGTTTCTTCTGCCGTGGCGCTGATGCTGGCGATGATTGCTGTTGGCGCAGTTTTTTCTGTGACCCATTATTTCTTCTTGTTGATTTCGCGCATGTTGGGTGTCCGCATGATTACTGATTTGCGCCAAGACTTAGCCGAGCATGTGATGTCGCTAGATATGCGCTACCACTCGGGGCGTAGCATGGGCGATTTGCTCTCTCGCATCACCAATGATGTCGGCACCAGTTTGCGCGTGCTCAGCATTTTGGTCGAAGAACTTATTCAAGACCCCTTTCACATCATCGCGCTCTTAGTCGTTGCATACGCTGCGGCGCCTACCGCAACGATTGGCATGCTTGTCTTTCTGCCGTTGTTGGCTTGGCCGGTTATCAAGCTCGGCCCCAAGGTGCGCACACGCAGTAAATTGTCGCAAGAGTCTCTTGGCGACACGACGCATTCTTTGATGCAAATTCTTTCTGGCATTCGCGTAGTAAAATCTTTTCGTGCCGAGGCGCGTGAGGCCGCTCGCTACCGCAAGGCCAATGATGAATTCCTCCATCAAACCAAGCGCATGGTGCGTGCGCAGGCGTTAACCCTCGGCATTTCATCTTTCTTGTCCCAAGGCGGGCTTGGGCTAATCTTCGGTCTGATGGTTTTGGTTAGCGCACTCTTTACACCACTATTCCAGAGTGCCAGTTCCATGATGGTCTTCTTGGTCGCAATAGGCACCCTGTTCGCCCATGTGAAGCGCGTCACCAAGGCGATTTCGATTGTCTATTCGTCAAGCGGGGCGGCGGTTCGGGTGTTTGATATCCTCGACATGCAAGGTGGAGTTCCCGACTCTCCACAGGCCTTGTCTTGCGCGCCACTAACCGATTCGATTGAGTTCGATCAAGTCGTTTTCGATTACGGCGTGGGCGAAGGCCCTGCGATTAACGGCGTCTCTTTTACAGTCAAGCGAGGCGAGCGCATCGCCTTTGTTGGCGCATCTGGCTCAGGTAAAAGTACGCTTCTCGATTTGGTTGCGCGTTTCTACGACCCCACTCAAGGCGTCGTCCGTATTGACGGGCACAATTTGCGTGACTTGGCTAAAAACGATTGGCTCGATCAGCTGGCTGTGGTGCAGCAGTCTCCCTTTCTTTTCCAGACCACGCTTCGAGAAAATATCCGATATGGCCGCCCCGATGCAAGTGACCAAGAGGTCCTCCTCGCTGCGAAACGCGCCAATCTCGATTCCTTTTTGGCTGAGCTGCCCCAAGGCCTTGAGACACCTGTTGGCGATGACGGAGCGCGCCTCTCAGGTGGTCAGGCGCAGCGAGTTACGATTGCCCGTGCTTTGCTAAAAGATGCCGAGGTTCTTCTGCTCGATGAAGCCACGAGCGCGCTTGATTCGGAAAGCGAAAAAAATGTCCAGTCGGCTCTCGAAGAGCTGATGCGTGGTCGCACGGTGTTTTGCATCGCGCATCGCCTTTCTACGATTCGTTCGGCCGACCGCATTTTGGTTTTTGACCGTGGCAAAATCGTCGAAGATGGTTCTCATGATGCTTTGGTCGAGTTGGGCGGCGTTTATGCCAATCTCTGGGCTTTGCAGGCTGGCTCTTAACCGACGCTCAGCCCTTATGTGAGCCACTCGCGAGCCCTCACATGCGCTCGTTGACGATTAAGCTTGTGGGCTTAACTGCACAAGAGCAGTGGCTTCCACCGTTTCGACCCCGCCTATATTTTCGGTGGTTTTGCCCTTAATATTGACACAACTCACATCGATTTTGAGCCAGTTGGCTAGTCGTGCCCGCATCACCGCCCGATAAGGGCCAATCTTGGGTCGATCACAAACCAAAACAAGATCGACACCCTGCACATCCCAGCCCGCGTCAGAGGCCTGCTGAGTCGCGGCATGCAAAAAAGTCGCCGAATCAGCGCCTTCCCAGCGTGGGTCGGTATCAGGGAAAAGCGTGCCTAAGTCATCTAGACCCGCCGCGCCAAGGATGGCGTCGGTCAAAGCGTGGAGTGCCGCGTCTGCATCGGAGTGCCCCATTGGGCCAACGGGGCAATCAATCAAAATACCGGCCAAGATGCATGGCCGCCCCTCAACTAAACGATGTCGATCCCAGCCAAGCCCCGTGCGGTGCGCGCATGGCTTGAGACCGCAGATGGCCGTCGTCGATTGACCCGCGTCTGGCTCGGTGGATTGCAGCAGGGCTTCCGCCAAATCAAAATCGCTGGATTGCGTGATTTTGAAGTTGTGCTCGCTGCATGCCACAAGAGTAGGAGCATGCCCCGCTGCCTCGAGCAGCATGGCTTCATCGGTCGGCAAAGTGGGGGCTTGCCACGAGGCAAAGGCGGCGAGCATCCAGTCGCGGCGGCCACCTTGTGGCGTCTGTGCGCGCCAAAGTCGTTGGCGGTCGATGGTCTCTTGGACGCAACCATCAACGCTCGATTTTTTGAGCGTGTCGGCAAGAGGCGTAGCCGCAAGTGCGCAGCCTTTTTCTCGTGCGGCCTGGGCGACAGCTTCAATATCGGCAATCGTGAGTAGCGCGCGCGCGACATCGTGAACGAGCAAAATCGGCATCGCACCAGTCGAAGCCTCGCACCCCGCACGACTCGAAAGCCATCTTTCTTTTCCGCCCGACACAATCTGGTCGGCCCCGTTTTCGGCAGGATGAAAACCCCAATTATGAGCGAGACTGTCGATGTCGGAAGAGTTCATGACTACGATGATTTCGCCTACGGATGGTGCGTTGCGGCAAGTGCGCATCACGCGAGCGAGTAGAGGCTCGCCAGCCAAATCGAGCAACGCTTTGTTGCCGCGCCCCAGCCTTTTGCCCTGGCCGGCCGCGAGTAGAACCATCGTCGTGTCAACGGACATGGGCAGAGGTTAGCATGAGCGCATGTCGGTCGCGCGCATCCTCGGCGTTGACCCAGGCACCCGCAAGGCTGGCTGGGCGGTGCTTGATGTTTTCAAGGGCGGCCAGTTGAGCTTGGTCGCGAGTGGCACCTGGCGGCTCGGCGATTCTCGAGTTGCTGTTGGGCAGCGGCTTTACAAATTGCAGGTCGAAATGGCAGCAGTCATGGGTGAGTTTCAGCCCACTCAGGTTGCGCTTGAGTCAGCCTTTTTCGGGCAAAACGCAAAGACGGCGCTGCGCATCGGTGAGGCTCGCGGTTTGGTGCTTGCCGCAGCTGCAGGGCGAGATTTGCCGCTTCAAGAGTTACCTCCGGCTTTGGTTAAGCGGCGGGTGGCGGGTGCGGGCGCGGCGTCAAAAGAGCAGATTGCGGCTTATGTGCGGGTGCATTTGCAATTGCCTTCTGATCATGCTTTCGACAGCGAAGATGCATCTGATGCCTGCGCCGTTGCGCTTTGCATGGCTTTTTCACTCGACGCTAACGGCATATCGCCCGCCCAAAATGCAAAAAAAGGGTGTAAACTTCCTCCTGGGGCACGGTTTCAGTAATCGCCGCTCCCGTTTGCGATTGTGCAGACGCATCCCCTCATGAATCCAAGCCATCCACCCTTTTCGGGGGACGACATCCTCCGCTGGCTCGCTCGACATCCTGCCGCGCTTGAGCCGGGCATTGTGTTTTTTGACAGCCCCTTGGCGCTTGATGCTGACTTGTCTATTCCGCTTTGGGGCGCCGATCCGCTAGGCCGACCATGCTTGGTGCTCTGGTTTCAAGAGTGGGGGCCAACCGCATTCGATTTGCTCATGGATTGCGTGACGCGTCTTCGCTCTGAGGGCGACCGCTTGGCCAAGTCTTGCGCGCGCCCACTTGAGCCACGAGTTTTCGTTATGGCGCCTCAATATTCGCGCTCGGTTTTGCAGCGCTTGCTCTTGCTTGGCGACGCTTTCCCCTTGCGTGCTTTTTCGGTTGATGCCGATACAACGATTGACCCACCCGAGCCAACCTTGACCATCGAAAGCGCGGTAGCATTTTCTTCGACGGACGACCTGCTCGATGTCTTAAATGCCTCGTGCCGCTCCAATGCCAACCGCTTGCTGCAATCCGCCGCCGCTCTTCGCCCGGCTGTTCAGGTGCAAGCCGCAGCCTGGCCGATTGTTTTTCGCAGTCAGCACGGCCCTTGCGCCTCGCTCTATCACGATGGCGATCAGTTGGTGTTGGCTTGCCGTGTCGAGCAGGGCATAGACAGCTTTCTCCTTGACGAAGACGAGCAGGTTGACCGCGCAATCGACGCTTTAATGCGCGAACAATGGAATTTACGGATGACCCCGTAACCATTTGCCTCTTCATCCGTCTACACAAAGATGGATGCCCCTTCGCGCTCTACGCTCCTCTTCAGTTTGCTTTTTTGTTGGGTCAGTGGCCGCATGGTCTTGAGCGAGTTGCTGCCTAACCGTGGCGTGCCGCAGCAGTCTGTCCCTGATTTGGCTTGCGGTGGGTGGCGTGAGCTGGCTCTGCTGCCTGGCGTCGGCGAATCGCAGGCAAAAGAGATGGTGCGCTCCCGGGCGAAACTCGGCTTGCCTCTGACGGCCGACCGCTTGGTGCTGCTCCCGGGTTTGGGGCCCGCTGGGGTGCTAGAAGTCAAGGCTTGGCTCCGTGAATGCGAGATGCGCCATTCCAAAGAGCCGGCTTCGGTCGACCCGATAGAATAGGGCGATGGAATTGACGCCGAGTGCCATTCGCGACCAGGTTCGAGCTGCTTTAAGCGAAGATTGCGCCTGCAGTGATGCGACATCCTTGGCGGTGGTCCCTGAGCTTGCTCTTGCTACGGGGCGAGTCGTTGCAAGAGCCCACGGCGTGTTGTCGGGGCGTTCCTTTGCCGAGGCCGCTTTTCAGCTATGCGATTCAGCCGTCGAGCTCACTTGGCTCAAGTCTGATGGCGCCCGCGTCGCCCCGAATGAAGAAATCTTGCACTGCGCAGGCACAGCGCGAGGTTTGCTCGCAGCTGAGCGCACCGCCTTGAACTTTATGCAGCAATTGGGCGGCGTGGCCACACTTACGGCAAAGGCTGTCGCCGCTGCGGGCGAGGTCTTGGTGCTCGACACTCGCAAAACAGTTCCGGGTTTGCGAGACGCACAAAAGGCGGCCGTCGTGCATGGCGGTGGTGTCAATCATCGGCGCGATCTGCAAGACCAACTCTTACTCAAAGAGAATCACTTTTCGCTCTCTGGGCTCGATTACGCAGCCACAGTTACCAAAGCTATTGAGCAGTCTGAGGGCCGCCCTGTCGGCATTGAGGCCGAGACCATCGAGCAGGCCGAGTGGGCGCTTCATGCGGGCGCACATTTCGTGATGCTCGACAATTTTCATGGTCAGGCGCTGATTGATGCGGTGGCGCATTTGCGTTCTCAATTCCCTGATGCCGTGCTTGAAGCGAGTGGGGGCTATACCGTTTCTACGGTTGCTGATTTGGTCAATTCTGGGGTGACTCGGGTTTCTCTTGGCGCTTTCACCCACTCGGCACCCGCGCTTGATTTATCGTTTTACCTGACGCCCGTCATCCCTGGCGGTACGACCCCACTCCATGGCTAAGTGGGAGCGCTTGCGTCGGTTGCCTGCAAGTATGCGGGTGTTTTTGTTGGTCCTGACAACGGCCTTGTTCGCTCTGGCAACTTTTCATAACAGCGACGCCGTGGGGCCGGGGCCGGTGCGTTCTGATCTTTATAACTACGCATCCAATTACGCCCATCAAGTGTTGTTTTTCGCGATGAGCTTTTCTTGGCTTTTGGCTCGAGGTGCCGCTCGCCCAGGCAAACTTGTTTCCCTCCTGGTTGTTTTGTCTCTCGCGCTGGCTTTTGGTTATCTCGACGAATGGAATCAATCCGCCAGCCCCGCGCGCCTCGCTTCCCTCTGGGACATCGTCAGTGATCTTTTCGGCGCAACCCTCGGCTGGTCGTTCGCCCGCGCGCTCAATCAAACTCCTGGCGCAATGCGCTGGCGCCATCCTGCCCTCTTGTGGGGCGTAGGCCTTTTCTGGGGGCTTATCCCCGCAACCTCTGAATACCCCGTTCCGTTTCTGTCGTCATGACTGACCCACACGCCACTTACTCTTCGCCGCTAGCCTCGCGCTATGCCAGCCCAGAGATGCAGTCGATTTTTTCTTATCGCGCCCGCACTTTGGTTTGGCGCGATCTCTGGATTCATCTCGCCGAATGCGAGCGCGAGCTGGGGCTTGATATTTCTGAGGCTCAAATCGCCGAGCTCAAGACCGCACGCAATGACATTGATTTTGACCGTGTTGCTGAGCTTGAGCGCGAGCTGCGCCACGATGTCATGGCTCATGTTCATGCCTTTGGCGAAAAGGCTCCCAGTGCAAAGGGCATCCTGCATTTGGGCGCGACTTCTTGTTTTGTTGCCGATGGTGCAGATTTGGTTTCGATGCAGCGGGGCCTTGAAGTCTTGCGCGCTCGTCTCGTCGGCGTGATTCGCGCCTTCGCAGGTTTTTGCCATGAGCAACGCGCCCAGGCCGCTTTGGGGTTCACTCATTTTCAATCGGCTCAGCCCACAACGATGGGCAAGCGGGCTACGCTTTGGCTGCAAGATTTCCTCCTCGATCTCGAAGAAGTCGAAGACGCACTCGCCCGTCTGCCGTTCCGCGGAGTCAAAGGTACGACAGGCACCCAAGCCAGTTTTCTGCAACTTTTTGACGGCGATCACAGCAAAGTGCGGCAGCTTGACAAGATGCTGACCGAGCGCATGGGTTTCGCCCGCATGGTTTCTGTTTGCGGTCAAACCTACCCCCGCAAATGGGATGGCGTCGTCCTCGCAGCCGTTTCGGGTATCGGTGCGTCGGCGGCCAAGTTCGCAGGGGATGTCCGGCTTCTGGCCCACCGCCGCGAGCTCGAAGAGCCATTCGGCAAAAAGCAAATTGGCTCATCGGCGATGCCTTACAAGCGCAATCCGATGCGCAGCGAGCGCGTGGGCGCTTTGTCGCGCTACTTGCTCAACCTAGCGCCAAACGCTCTCGATACCGCAGCGAATCAATGGCTCGAGCGCACCCTTGATGATTCTGCAAATCGTCGCATTGCCATCCCAGAGAGTTTCTTGGCGGCGGATGCCATTTTGCAGTTGGTTCAAGATGTCGCTTCAGGTTTGGTCGTCTACCCCAAAGTGCTCGAAGGCAATTTAAATCATGAATTGCCTTTCATGGCCACAGAGACAATTCTCATGGCCGCCGTCCAAAAGGGTGGCGATCGCCAAGATTTGCATGAGCGCATTCGCGTCCATAGCCATGAAGCAGCGTATCGTCTGAAAGCTGGCGATGGGCGAAATGATTTGCTTGAGCGCATCACGGCTGATGAGGCTTTTGCAGCCATCGTCGACGATTTGCCGACTCTGCTTGACCCTATGAAATTTGTGGGCCGCGCTCCGCAGCAAGTCGATGAGTTCCTTGAAGAAGTCGTCCGACCCATTCTTGATGCCAGGGCAGATGTCGCTGTGCCTGCTGGCGAGATTAAGGTTTAGCCCCAAGTGCTAAAAAGAATCGGCGGCGACCCTGAGGTCGCCGCCGATTGTCATTGAGCTCTAAAGTTACTTCTTTGCAGGAGTTTCTTCAGCTTTGCCTTCTTCGCAGCAAGAGCCTGCTTCTGCACCATCTTTCTTTGGAAGGTACTTGGCAGCAGCATCAGCTTTGTTGCAGGCACCGCCTTCGCAGTCGCCGTCACAGTTTTCCTCTTCGAGGCAAACTTCGCCATCTTTGCTATCGCAAGATTTTGCGTCAGCGGTGGAAGGGCAGGCTGCGGTACCCATAGAGGAGCACTCGCTGTCTTTGCCCATGGAAGAGCATTCGCCACCTTTGGCGGCCATCATTTTTTTCATTCTTTCCATGCGTGCAGCGCGCTGCTCTGGAGTCATGTCAGCCATCATCTTTTGCATCATGGCCATGCGCTCGGTGCGCTGCTCGGCAGTCATTTGACCACCCATTTTGCCGCCCATCATGTCGCAGCCTTCCATTTTCTTGCCAGGGCCCTCGTCGTCACACTCAGGCTTGTCGCAGCAAGCAGGTGCTTCGGTGCCGGCAGCTTTTGCAGCCATCGTGGGGCAGGCAGCCATGCCTTTGGCGCAGGAGTCGTTGTCGACACATTCTTCAAGCTTCATGTCGCAACCTTCGTCGCCACATGCGTTAGCACAAGCTTCGGCTGCACCGCCTTTGGCATCCATTGGGCAAGAGTCTTTGCCCATGTCGCAACCGCCTTTGGCGTCGCAATCGGCTTTCATCGAGGCGCAGGCCTCGGTGCCCATCATGTCGCAGCTTTCGTCACCTTCGCAGGCGTTTGGCGCGGCAGTGATAGCAGCAGAATCAGTGGCACAGCAATCAGAAGCGGCGTCGCCCTGAGTCTGAATTGGTTGGCATGAGCACAGCAAGAGCAGTGCAGGAATGAGGTAGCGGATCATCGTTTTTTTTGGGGGTCTAAAGTGCGTTGAACAGAATCAACGAAAAGTGGGGGAAGATTATAACTTCCCCCGGGATTTGTGTGAAGCGTCGGTTTAGCGGCCGCCTCGGTTACGCAAGAGTCGCTCGATGCGATCGAGTTGGTCTTGCATGTCTTCGATGCGATCTTCGAGATCGTCCATCTGGTCTTCGAGGTCTTCGAAAGCCTCTGGGGCTTCCATCAGAATCTCGAAAGCTTCGTGCATGCCATCAACGCCGTGGCGCATGCTCTGCATCATGCCGCCCATCATTGGGACGCCACGCATGCCGTGCATCTCTTGCATGCCACGCATGCCGTGCATCTCTTGCATGCCACGCATGCCGTGCATCTCTTGCATGCCACGCATGCCGTGCATCTCTTTGCCACCATGGCCCTGCATCTTGCCGTGCATGCTTTGACCACCATGGCCCTTTGATTCGCCGCACTCTTGGTCGCTATCACAACCCGAAGGCTTGCGAGAAGCGCCATGGCACTCTTGGCCTTTGTCGCCATTCCAAGAAAACTGCATGGTGTGTGGGCCTTCGCTGACTTGGGCTTGAATCATGGCGTTGAGGTCAAGACCCTCAAGGTCGAGGCCCTCTACCTTTTCAAGGATGGCATGAATGTCAATGTCGCCAGGCTCGCCAGCAATCATGAATGCATGCGCGCCATCACCCATTTTCATCATTTTGGCGCCAGAAAACGGCATCGCCATCCTGCGCTTAATCCGGTGGGGCTTTTTCCCGCTTTCTTGAATTTCAGCGATGACCTGAATCTCGCATTCGCCCGATTCTGGGCAAACAGCATCTTTGGTGCCTTCTTCGCAGCATGAAGTCTCGGCTTCTGCTTGCTCGATGCCCGTTGAAGTGATGACAACCTGAATCTCTTTTGGAGCTTCAGGGGAAGGTGCGTCTTGCAGCAAAAATGCTGCCGGTGTGGCCGCAAGGGCCAGGAGTGTGAGTTTAATCATGGTTCCAGAGTTTGGTCTTCAGGGAGATCGGGGCGGGAAAGCCCCAGTTTGCTGAAGGAACTTACTATTTACCCCAAGTTTTGTTTGGGGATTTCGTTTTCTTGCAGTTTTTTTTGGGTTTTCTAAAGTAGTTTTAGCTTTTCGTTGCTAACCCGCCCTTGAACCACCCCGATTTCGCTTCCTTTGCCGCCGCGCTGCCCTCTGAGGGCAAGCTCGTTTTGTGCACTCACCGCCACCCAGACCCTGATGGATTGGGGGCTTTGGTCGGTGTGCAGCAGCTGCTCCTAGAAAAATTTGACATTCAATCCGATCTCGTCCTTGAAGGGCGCATTCGTCGTGCTGAAAATGTGGCCATGCGCCGTATGCTCCGAATCGAGGCATTGCCAAAAGGCGCGGTTGACCCGGCGGTCTATTGTGGCGCGATTGTGGTTGACGCTCAGCCGGCGTTCAGCCACACGCACCCACCGGGTGGCATCCCTATTTTGGGCGTCATTGACCATCATGACGCTAGCGAAAAATCCGAAGACGATGAAAGCAATGCTTTTCGCTGGGTAGATTCTAATTTTGGTGCGACATCGACCATGATCTGGAGCCTAATGCGCGCTTTTGAGATCGAGCCGAATGAGCGCACTGCGACAGCTCTTTTTTGCGGCATCCGGTATGACACCAATGATTTAGCGCGTGATTCGACCGAGCTTGACGAAACGGCTTACTTCTCACTGCAACGACTCGCGAATCGCGCATGGATCGGTGCGATCGACCACCCGCCTCTACCTCGAGATTATTTTCGGCAGATGGCGAGGGCGATTGACAGTTGCGAGGTCTCAGGCATTGTGCTGCTGACTTTGCTTGGCGAGGTGGATAGCCCAGAAACGGTTGCTGAAGTCGCCGATTGGTTTGTGAGGCTTGAGGGCCAGCAATGGTCACTCGCTGGTGGTGCCTGCGATGGGCGCTACCAAGTCTCACTGCGCACTGATTTGCCTGGCGCCGATGCTTACCCCGCTTTGCGCTACATTTTAGGTCGTGAGGGCTCTTGTGGCGGTCACGGTCGCATGGCAGGTGGGCAAATCCCTGTTGGCGAAATGAGCGTCGGAGAGATTGAATCACTCATCTCACGGCGGGCTCGTGAGTTGTTTGGCGTGACCGATGAGACCCGTGAGCCACTGAGCTCAACGCGCTCTTAATCTTTTTTCGCACTATTGATTGACAGCCCGCCTGCTCAAGGGTATCTTTTTCGCCCTACAACGCGGCCGTAGCTCAGTGGTAGAGCACGACCTTGCCAAGGTCGTTGTCGTGAGTTCGAATCTCATCGGCCGCTCCAATTACACCCCAAGTCCTTTCGAGGGCTTGGGGTTTTTCTTTTGCCGGCGATGAGACAAAAAGATAGCCCCCGTGCCGAAGCAAGGGGGCTAAACCGAAATGACTGACTTAGCAGTGAATCTCAGCGAGGTCGGCGTTGGCCTGGATGAAAGGCTGCCATTTGTCAGGCACATCATCTTCTTCGAAGATAGCGTCGACAGGGCACTCTGGCTCGCAGGCACCGCAATCGATGCACTCATCAGGGTTGATGAACATAGGAAGGTTCAGCGTGCCTTCTTCAGGCTCGCTTTCGATAATGCATTCGGTGGGGCAAACATCGACACAGGCAGTGTCTTTTGTGTTTACGCAAGGCTCGGCAATGACGTGAGGCATGGTTTCGTTTGTTTGGGCTAATCTTGGGCAATAATGACCCTGAGAGGGGGCGGTTCGCCCCGTGGCTTAGGCAGATAGATAACGGCGCATTTCTATAGGTCAAGTATTTTCCTGAATCAACTCGCTAAACTTCAGGCATGAACATCCAAACAGCCCTAGTTGCCGCGCTTTTCGGCTATCTCCTAGGCTCCATTTCTTTTTCACTTTTGTTGGCGCGCTTCAAAGGAATTGACCTTCGAGGGGTCGGCTCTGGCAATTTGGGTGCAACCAACGCGAGCCGTGCTTTGGGCAAATGGGGTGGGCTTACGGTCTACCTTTTAGATGCTGCCAAGGGCTTTTTCCCAGCTTGGGCAACCCTGGTTTACTTCGAACAACTTGACCTTGCCGTCCTTGCGGGGATGGCGGCCTACGCGGGGCACATCTGGCCGGTTTACTTTGGCTTTCGCGGTGGCAAGGGCGTTGCAACTTTGACGGGTGTCGTTTTGGCTTTTCACCCACTAAGTTTGGCCTGGGCTGCACTTGCTTTGCTCGTTACAGTCATCCCGACGCGATGGATGTCTTTGGGTTCACTTGCCATCGGAGTCAGTTTGCCCATTTCGGCCTGGCACTATTCTTTGGATAAGCCCATTTTTTACGGTTTCCTTGTTGCGGGGCTTTTTCTATTCTGGACGCATCGTTCCAACATTGGCCGCATCCTTGCCGGTACCGAGCGTCGCATCGGCGAGAAAAAATCATGATTACACGCACCCTTGTTATTGGAGACGGCGGATGGGGCACAGCCATTGCCACCGCTTTGCATCGAGCGGGCCGAGCCGTCACGCTCTGGTCTGTTGACAACGAATACGCCAAGCAGGTGGCTGCGACTCGCGAAAACATTAAGTTTTTGGCTGGTGTTGAGATCCCGCAAGAGATTCGCTGGACGGGCGACATAGAGGCTGCTCTCGACGGCGCCGACGAGTATTATTCCGTTGTCCCTACGCAGTTTTTGCGCGCGACAATTGAAAAATTTGAGGGTCGCCTGTCGCATCTGCCTGCGGTCTCGGCCACAAAGGGGCTTGAGCTTGACACTTTGCGCCGACCGACTGAGATTTTGTTCGAGGCTGCTGGCGCTCAGGCCGGTATGAGCATCCTGAGCGGCCCTTCGCATGCCGAAGAAACTGCACGAGGGTTGGCTACATCTATCGTGGTTGGCTCAGATGACCCCGCTCAAGCCAATCGGGTACAAGAGCGGCTTGGCTCGGCCTCGATGCGCGTCTACACATCTTCCGACCCGATTGGGGTTGAGCTGGGTGGTGCACTCAAAAACATTATTGCTGTGGCTGCGGGGCTTGCCGACGGCATTGGCCTCGGGGATAACGCAAAGGCCGCTTTGGTGGCGCGTGGTTTGGTCGAAATGGGTCGCTATGGCAAGGCGTGTGGTGCAGAGCGAGATACCTTTTTTGGTCTATCGGGCTCTGGCGATTTGATGGTGACTTGTTATTCGCGCCATTCTCGCAACCGCTCTTTAGGCGAGCGCATTGGCAAAGGCGAGAGTCTCGATGACATCCTTGCAGCGACGGAAAAGGTGGCGGAAGGCGTCTGGACTTGCAAGGCCATTCACGCACCGGCAAGTCAAATGGGTATCGATATGCCGATTACTGAGCGACTTCATGCCATTTTGTTTGGTGGGGTTGACCCTAAAGATGCAGTCCGTGATTTGATGCTGCGACCGGTTCGTGCGGAAACAGAATGAGTTTTTCTGACCGCTACCCAGCGCCTTCGCGGCGTTACTTGCCCTCTGATTTTGAGGTCTTAGATTGGTCGAATGCGCAGCCTTTTTACACCGAGCTCACAGATCGTCCACTCGACACGCTTGATGCTCTCGAAACTTGGGTTTTTGATCGTTCTGAATTAGATGCCTATGTCGGGGCAGAGGCCTCGCGTCGCATGATTCGTGCCGCTCGTTTTACGGATGATCAAGAGGCCGAAGAAAAGTGGCTCGCCTTCGAGACCGAATTCATTCCGCAATTGTCTCCCGTCTCTGACGCGCTGGACCACCGCTTCTTGGATTGCCCATTTCGGCATGATTTAGATAACCATAAATGGGAAATCTATGTCCGCGATTCTGAATTGGCCGTTGAGCTTTTCTGCCAGGAAAACATCCCCTTGGCTGCAGAAGAGGCCAAACTTGCTAATCGTTTTGGACAAATTGCAGGGGCTATGACGGTCCTTTATCAAGGCAAAGAGTTGACCCTTGCTGCGCTTGGCACTTATGCCGAAAGCCCTGATCGCTCCATTCGTGAAGAGACCTGGCGCCTTGCGACGCAGCGTCGCGGTCAAGACAAAGAGACCCTCGAATCACTCTTTGAAGAAATGTTGGCTTTGCGGGCTCAAGAGGCCAAGAATGCCGGTTTTGACAACTACCGCGATTACAAACATCGCGCATGGGGGCGTTTTGATTACAGCCCAGCCGATTGCGAGGCCTTCCATAAAAATGTAGAGCGATTCGTTTTGCCCGCACTTGAGCGAATGCGCACCCATCGTAAAAAATGTTTAAGGCTTGAGTCTCTACGCCCCTGGGATCTCGCGGTCGATCTTGATCAGGCCGAGGCCTTTGAGCCTTTTCAAAATGAAGCCGAGCATGTTTCAGTTGCTGCGTCATTACTAGAAAAAATCCATTCGCCTTTCGCGGATGATTTGCGCTGGATGCAAGAAAGTGATTTGCTCGATT
This sequence comes from Planctomycetota bacterium, assembly GCA_018671175.1. GTDB lineage: Bacteria > Planctomycetota > UBA1135 > UBA1135 > UBA1135 > JABHIE01. The sequence goes on from JABHIE010000003.1 coordinate 95,019, forward strand.
TGGCAACTCGTCCGCACAAACGGCCAGGCGGGTTCATGGACACTTTCGCTGATGTTCGCGTGCCCTTTATCTTTGCGAATTCGGGCACAACTCACTCCGATGTTGAGACTCTCATCCATGAGGTGGGGCACGCGGTGCATGCTTTGGCCGCACGCGAAATGGAGCCATCCGATTATCACGACGCGCCACTTGAGTTTGCAGAAGTCGCATCGATGGCCATGGAATCAATGGCCATGGAGCACCTTGACTCGGTTTACCCTGAGCAAGAAGCGCGTCGCGCGACACGGGCGTCTTTAGAGTCGTGCGTGTCGACTTTTGCTTGGGTAGCGACGATTGATGCTTTTCAGCATTGGCTCTACACCCACGAGCAGCATACTCGCGAAGAGCGTGCCGAGGCTTGGGTGGAAACGCGTGCGCGGTTTTCGGCGGGCATCGATTGGTCTGGCTTAGAGGCCGAGCGAGTTTATGAGTGGCAAAAGCAGCTGCACCTTTTTGAAGTGCCGTTTTATTACATCGAATATGGCATCGCTCAAAATGGCGCTTTGCAGGTCTGGAAAAGCTATCTAGATGACCCCAAGGCTGCGATTGAACGATATCGCCAAGGCCTCGCGCTCGGCGGAAGTCGCCCCTTGCCTGAGTTGTACGATGCTGCGGGTATTCGCTTTGACCCTCAAGGGGCTTGTCTAGAAGATTTAATTCCTGCTCTCGAAAAAGCATGGCGGGCGGTCAATAAATAGATGTCAACCCCTTTCTCTGGGCCACTTCCTGATGATGTCCGTATTGGCGAGCTCGTCAATGAAGGTGGCGTTGGCCTAGTACACCATGTCACTCTCCCTGATGGCACCCCCGCGATTTTGAAGCGTCTGCCGAAGTCGGCAGTTTCTTTAGAGAGCAGCATTCGTTTTGAGCGCGAGGTGGCGTTAATGAGCACAATGGACTTGCCCGGAGTGCCTGAAGTGACGCATTACAACTCCGACCCAAGCGATTTATACATCGTAATGTGCCATGCGCCGGGGGTGTTTTTTCAAGATTGGCAACTTCCTCAAGGCGCCGTTTGGGCGCGGTCTTTGGCCGAGATTATGCAGCGCGTTTTGCGCGTTTTGCATACCGTGCATAAAGAGGGCATCATGCATCGTGATTTAAGCCCGACCAATCTTAAAATTGATCCGCGCGGCCAACCATGGCTGCTAGATTTTGGCTTGGCAGTCATGCAAGACTCGGCGGATCTTACGGGTACATCTGAGGCCCGCGGCACGCCGCGCTATATGAGCCCAGAGCAAGCGCGTGGCGAGTCGCATCGCATCTTGACGCCCTCGACAGATTTGTATTCATTGGCGCTGATGTTTTTAGGCAAGGCTATGGGGCGTCCTGTTCGCAAGGGCGATAATTCGCATCAAATCCAGCAAGGGATCATCCGTCGCGACCCTGATGCTGCGGCCCGACTTGCGCCAAACTTACCCAAGGGCCTGGCCGCTATTTTCGATGTCATGCTTGCGCATCATCCTTCAGACCGTTTCGATTCTGCGCTTACCGCCGCCGAAGCGCTCCAAGCTTGGATGAGCGGCAAAACGGTGAGCCTGCCCTCAATGCCTCTGGGGCGCCGCATGGTGCGTGCATGTCGTCGCCCCGTCAGTCGCGGGCTCTTGACTGGTGCGTTTGTGCTTCTCTCTTTCTCAGCGCTTTCATGGCGAGCTTGGGGTCATTTTGCTCAAGCTCCGCTGCGTGCTGAAATCGAGTCAATGACTTTGCCCTCTGGTCCTCAACGCTTGGCGTCGCTTCGAGCTAAGCTAGAGGAGTGGCCCGATTCAGAGTCGCTGAAACAACGCTTGGCCGACCAGACCCTTTTGTATCAACTCGATATGAGTCAAACAAACGAGGCCTACGAAGCGGCTTGGGAGACACTGCAGATGTTGCCAGAGCATCATGCCTTGCAGCAGGCTTTTCTTTCGGAAGCCATTTTCCATGAGGCATCCTTTCCAGACCCATACGACGCTCTCGATGGTTTGCGCATCCTCGCGCTTGATTACCCCAATTCTGTCGAGCTGCGGTTAGCAATCGAGACATCTCTCCAGTCGCTACTCACTTGCAAGGAGGGCCCCCTCTCGATCGAAGCCTTGGCCCTAATCGAAGAGATTCTTGGCCCCAACCCTGAATCGCCTTTGACCGAGCCTCTGCTCGCTATTTGGTCGAGCCGACTCATGGGTGTCGCAAGCGCAAAGTACCCCAATTGGGGCTCGATGGTCGAGCTTTGCCTCAACCGCGTTTCTTTTGGCCAAGCCTATTCTGATGCGTTTTACCCGAATCTGCTCGACCTCATTCACCTTGATCTCAATTCCATTTACCGCATAGAGCAATTGCCCGCTCGTTTGCGTTTGTGGTCGAGCCGTGAGCCACGCTTGGCAAGCCTCTGGTTGATGGTCGCACACCGCTTTTTCATGGACGGCCAGATTTCGGCGTCCCTTGCCATTTTGTCTGAGCTCGAATCCATCGAGTCTGTGCCCCAAGCTCATCATGATTTGGCAAGCGTCTTGGAACGCTGGCTTTTGGAGACGAGAGATGGCTACGGTCGTAACTTAGAAACGGGTTGGGCAACTTCACCGCGAGAGAATGAGAAGTGGTTTGCATTCCTCAAAGAGGCGAGCGCGCTGTCGTCTGCAAACAAGAAAGATGGCTGTGTGTTTATGTGGCTTGCCCAGCTCGATAAACGAAATGCTGTCAGCGGGCGATACACCATTATCGATCATGCGGCCAAACTGCAACCTCGGTCACGCTTTGCGCCAGCATCCAATACGGTGCGAGCGCGTTTGCTCTATGAAGAGGTCGAAGACGCGCGTGAGAAATGGTCTGTTTTGAGTGCGCGCCATAAGCCCTACCCTGGCTGGCAAGGGCTTGAGGCCGAGCTCTTTTACGCCGAGGGTGACTTCCATGGGCTCAAGAAGGCGGCCATTCTTTCACGCGAAGAGGGCTCTGATTCTCTCCGCCTTGATGTGCTCGACGCCCTTGCTTCTGCGCACCTGCAAGAGCCGGGCGCTCTTGAAACTCTGAGCGAATTCCTGAAACCGGGCAGCCTTGTTGATGGCGTTGACCCGAATGCGCCTTTCCGTGAAGACCCCGCCTTTTTGCTCTGGCTTGCTGAAGGTTTGACAACCTCGGGGCTTTCTCAGGACGACTCGCGCTGGCAAGAGGTTGAGCGGCGCTGGGCGCAAATCGCAGGTGGGCCATCCGGTAATTTGTTGCCAGTGATGCAATTCGAATCGGCTCGCCGTTGGGGTTTGACAGAGAATTCGCCTCTGCAATATGCTCCTGAGCCTGAGTGGCTTGCGCCAGTTGTCGCTGGTTTTGAGCCGATTGAGGTTTTGCTCGTGCCGCAAGAATACGACACCATTCAGGCCGCCATTGACGCAGCGCCGAATCAATCGCAGGTGCGTGTGCAGGCAGGCGAGTATTCCGAAAATTTGTGGGTGCACCACAAGTCGATTCAATTAGTGGCTGATGGCGAAGTCGTCATCCGCGCGGCAGGTGGGCAGGCTCCCGTCCTCGCACTTACGGGCTGCCCTCAAGTCGAAGTGATTGGCTTCAAATTGCTCATGGGCGGTGGCACAAAAATGACTCGGGTCGACGGCGGTGGGTTGGCGCTAAGTCAGCTGCCTCAGGTGTCATCAGGCGGTGGAGCCTATCTCTGGCGGACGACCTGCGTTTTTCACGAGTGCTCATTTATCGGCAATGGTGGCGACAAGACTAATTTTGGCGGTGGCCTTGCCGTCCTTGATTCGAGTCGTGCTTATTTGGTCGGTGGCACCATCCTTGGCAATACGGCAACGAGCTCGGGTGGTGGGCTCATTGTGGCTGAATTAAGCCAGGCCGTTTTGCGCGGTGTGCAGATTCGTGAAAACCACTCATCGACTCTTTACGGACGCCAATCATGTGTGTCAGTTGGCCTAGACGCTGCTCTGTGGCTCGACCATTGTGTCTTAGACGCCGCGGCGGGCTTGCCGATTGCCACTTATCGCAATTTCATTAATCCGCTTGGGCGCAATGGTCGATGGTATCTGCGAGATTGCCAAGTGCGTGGGGGCTATGTTGGCCCGAATAATCAGGCTTTATTCGACTAATTTCGACTAATTTGGGCAAAAGCGGCTCATTTGTGAAGTTTTCTGATTTTTAGTGTCCCGTAGGGAGCCGTTTTCCTCTTGGTTAAGTGAGCGGTTGGGTTTTCCTCTGGAGGGGAGGTCAACAACTCATTTATCCAACGGGTGCAGAGTGGTGTGAAGTCTGGAGGGCTGATCACCACACTGCATTCATTTTTTTTTGAGTGATTGAGCTACAATCTGCGCCACATGGCTAAGCCCGCACCTTCTGTAATGGACAAGATTGTCTCCCTGTGCAAGCGCAGGGGTTTCGTTTTCCCCGCGTCCGAGATTTATGGCGGCCAGGGGTCGACCTACGATTGGGGGCCACTTGGTGTCGAGCTCAAAAAACGAGTCAAAGACGCTTGGTGGGGGGCATTGGTTTACGACCGCCAAGATGTCGTCGGTCTTGATTCGGCCATCATTCAGTCACCTGAGGTTTGGCGCACATCCGGCCATGTCGGAGGCTTTTCTGACCCGCTAATCGACAACAAGACTTCCAAGCAGCGTTATCGCGCCGACCATTTGGTCGAAACCAAAATCGCCAAGTACGAGAAAAAGGGCAAGACGCAAAAGGCCGAGGCTCTACTCGCCAAACTCAATGTGGCCGTTGGTGATAATGATGTCTTGCGTCAGCTTATTCTAGATGAAGGGATTAAATGCCCCGTATCTGGCACCGACGACTGGACGGATGTCCGCCAATTTAATCTCATGTTCGAGACTCATGTCGGCGCAATGAAAGATTCGGCATCGGTCGCATATTTGCGCCCCGAAACGGCTCAGGGCATTTTTATCAATTTCAATAATGTCGTCGAATCTTCGCGGAAGAAATTGCCTTTCGGTATTGCGCAGATAGGGAAAAGTTTCCGCAATGAAATCACGCCGGGCAATTTTGTTTTCCGCACGCGTGAGTTTGAGCAAATGGAAATGGAGTTTTTCTGTCATCCCGCTGAGGCGCAAACTTGGTATGAGTTCTGGCAGAAAGAGCGTTTCCAGTGGTATCTCAAATACGGTGTCGATGTCGAAAAATTGCGTATGCGCGAGCATGCGGCCGACGAATTGGCGCACTACGCCGACGCTTGTTCGGATGTCGAATATCTCTTCCCCTTTGGCTGGTCTGAGCTTGAAGGCGTAGCCAATCGCACCGATTATGATTTGACCAAGCATTCTGAGGCGAGCGGCAAAAAGTTGGCTTGGTTCGACCAAGAGGCCGGCGAGTGGGTGACGCCTTATGTCATCGAGCCCGCGGCAGGCTGTGATCGCACGGCCATGACTTTCTTGGTTGACGCTTACGACGAAGAGGGCGAGGGCAAGAATCAGCGCGTCGTGTTGCGCTTTCACCCCAAAATCGCGCCGATTACGGTGGCCGTTTTCCCTCTCGTTAAGAAAGAGGGCATGCCCGAAAAGGCCGAGGAAGTCGAGCAAATGTTGCGCCCCATGTTCCGCACGCAAATCGAATACAACCAATCCATTGGCCGCCGTTATCGCCGCCAAGACGAGATTGGCACACCGTTTTGCATTACTGTAGATGGCGAAACAGCCACCGATGCAAGTGTCACCGTGCGCGAGCGAGACACCATGGATCAACAGCGCGTGGCGATTGTTGATTTGGCGAGTTTCTTGCAAGACAAAATGTCGACTTGGCAGCGTTTCACACCTGTGGAGCCTGAGCCAGAGTCATGAGCCGACTCGACCTCACCGGCACCCCCGTCGCGCCTGGTGTAGGCGTTGGCGTGGTTCGAGTAGTGGTCGAGCCAGGGATGGGCCCCAAAGCCGAGCGTCATTTGGCTCGCAAAGATGTCGAGTCGGCGATTGAGCGGCTTGACCAAGCGATGGCTGCGGCCGTCAAAGGCCTTGAGAGTATTCAAACGGCTACTGCGGCTGAGTTGGGCATCCAAGATGCGGCGATTTATGGTGCGCAGATTGCGGTGATTCACGACCCAACAGCGCTCAAAGAAATCCGGCAGTCGATTCGTGAAGATTTGCTCGTGCCAGAGAGTGCGGTGCAGGCTCTCCTAGAGCGTTTGACAGGCCATTTTGAGGCACTTGAGGGCGGCGACATTAAGAACTGGGCCGCTGATTTGCGCGACCCCTGGTTTGCGGTACTGCGTGAATTGAGCGATGCTGATATTCAGCTCACTCAAGAGACGGATGAAACGGTCATCCTTGTTGCCGAAGAGTTGGCGCCGTCTTTGGTGACTCGATTGCCGCGCCAGCAGGTGGCCGGTATTTTGTGCGCGCGCGGTGGTCGATTTAGTCATGGCGCGGTGGTGGCTCGTTCTTTCGGAATCCCTGCGGTTACGGGGCTAGAAGGCGTCCATCTCAAAGCAAAAGAGGGTGAGCGATGTGTTGTGTTTGGCGAAGATGCGCGTGCGTTACTTGGTGCCCGGGCTTCTGAGGTAAAGAGTGCCCAAAAGAAATCAACCGAGCACGCGCAGGTGCAGAAAGTGCTGTCGAGCCAAGCTCAAGAAAAGGGGCGTTTGGGTTGCGGGCACCCGGTTTCGATTTTTGCAAACATTGAGTCGCCTCGCGATTTGGAAATGTTCGATCGCAATTCGGTCGCCGGGGTTGGGCTTTTTCGCACCGAGTTTGCCTACATGGAACGGCCTGCTTTTCCGAGTCTTCAAGAGCAGGAAGACCTCTATTTACAGGTTTTGAGGGGGTTTTCGGGTAAGCCCGTAGTCTTCCGTACGCTTGATGTGGGCGGCGATAAGCCTTTGCGCTATTTCAAGATGCCGAAAGAGGCTAACCCTGCCATGGGCTGGCGCGGCTTGAGGTTGAGCCTTGAGTGGAAAGATCTTTTCTTGGTGCAAGTCCAGGCGCTTTTGCAAGCTAATGCCATTTCCGCGACTGTAGATGGCGGCATTGCGCGCGTGATGTTGCCCATGGTGACCACTGTCGAAGAATTGCGCGAAGCGAAAACTTTGTTAAGCGATACGCTTGGTAAAGCCTTTCAGGAGATCGAGTTCGGCATCATGGTTGAGGTGCCCGCAGCGGCCATGGCTCTCAAAGACATGGTGAAAGAGGTCGATTTCGTTTCGGTGGGCACAAACGATCTGGCTCAGTATCTATTTGCTGTAGACCGAGATAACCCATGGGTCGCCAACCTTTATCAACCCTATCACCCGGCACTTTTGCGCACTTTGCGCTACATCGCAAAGACTTGCCAGCGAGCAGGAGTGCCCTCCTCGGTGTGCGGCGAAATGGCTGGGCACAGGGCAGGGGCCTTGTTTCTCGCAGGTGCTGGATTTGACGGCCTCTCGATGGCGCCGCCTTTTGTTGGCGAAATTAAGGCTTTGTTGCGCGAGACCGATTTCGAGAGTTTGCGTATTTTGTCTTCTGAAGCGGCCCTCTGCACGACTTCAGGTGAGTCTTTCGGCATGTTGCGGGCTGAGGCCGATCGCGCTTGGGCGGAAGTCCTCGAAAAGTCGATGGGTGGGCGTCCTTAGAAAAGTCGCAAACAAACGCTAGAATTCCTTGCATAAGTAGGGGTATTTGTTTCATACTGCAAAGAACCCCTTGGGCGTGCAACCCCCCGTGCGCCCGCTTCTCAATCTCACATTAGCGGAAACCGATGCCTCACTCAGTCAGCGGAAACGGTCACAGGAAAGGCCCGTGGTCGCAAGCCGAAATCGACAAATTGATGTCGCGATATGGGCAATGCCCAGATCCTCAACTCGCCCGCGAGTTGAATCGCCCCATTGATAGCGTTCGTCGCATGGCCAAGCGTCAGTTTTCTGGTGATATGCGCGTCGGTCCGTGGTCGGCCTCCGATGTCATGAAACTTCGTGAGTGCTTCGGCGTAGCGTCGATTGAAACGCTCGCTTTGGTTTTGCGGCGCTCTTCCAGCGAGATTCAAACCAAAATTGACGACTTGCGTTCCTCCCAAGTCGATCGCAAATGGTCACGGCAAGATGTCCAGACGCTCAAGCGTTTTTATGGCACTCGCGTTGACTCTGATTTGGTGGTTATTTTGGGGCGTTCGCCAGAGTCGATTTTGGCCAAAGCCGACGACCTCTGCCTCGCCAAAGACAAGGGCTTCCGCCGCCGTAAAGAGGGCGTGGGCACCACCCGCATGCCTCGCTGGTCAGAAGAGCAACTTGAGCTTCTGCGCGAGATGTACCCTGAGTCTTGCAATCTTGATATTGCTCAGCGACTCAACCGCTCTGAAAAGAGTGTCGTTTCTAAAGCCCACAGTCTTGGCCTGAAAAAGTCCAAGTTGCGTTTGCGCACCATGGGTCAAGAAAATGTAAACAAGCGATATAAGCCTGAAGATATTGATTTGGCTGAATCGCAACTCGAGGCTTAACCTTCATGGATATCTCGCTGACCGGCATCCAACGGTCTGATGGTGGCATCCGTTTCGTTTGGTCTGATGGCATCGATGGCGTTTTGATGCCGCGTACTTTCCGTTTGGCTTGCCCCTGCGCGCATTGCATTAGCGAAGTCACGGGCAAGGCTTTGCTTGAGCCGGGTTCTGTCCCCCAAGATATCGAGATCAAAGACATGCAGCCCGTCGGGAATTACGCGTATAAGGTTTTATTTTCAGATGGCCACGATTCCGGGCTTTACCCACTCGAGCTGCTTGCTTCCCTGACCCACACATCCACATGAGCCCAGCCGCACAACTGCTTGCCGCATACCTTGATTATCGCTTGGTCGGCCTAGCGTTGTTTTTCGGATGGTGGGCAATTTGGTTTACTCTTGGGCGCAATTTTGGTCGCACATCTTTGCTTTGCGTTCTCGCTAAGGGCGTTTCCTTGTTAGCCGCATGGGGCGTTTTTGCATCGGGTGCTTTTGGGGTTACGCTGGCTTCATCTCAAGCTGAGATCTCGCACCCCTCTGCTAGCGCCCTGATGGTTTCAGGCGTTTTGTTTGCTTTAGTGTTTTTGGGGCTCGAGCTTTTGGTCTTGCGGCGCGTGATGCGCAAAGATCGACCTAAGTGGGGCTGGAACACTTACGACTTGCGCGTCATGGCGACGGTGCATGCCATCCATGTCGCATCGGCCGTCTGGCTTGTTTGATTTTGCTGCACACTTTTAAAAAGCGTGAATTGATTTGGGCGGCACTTGGCTACGGCCTCGTGACTTTCCTCTACTACTGGCCGATGGTTTTTGAGCTCGACGCCGTTTGGTCGGTGGGGCGAGATTATTTCCAAAACAACTGGAATTTTTGGTGGGTCGAGCGCGCGGCCGAGCAGGGGCGCAGCTTTTACGACAACGACACGCTATTTGCGCCTACCGGCACTTCGCTGGCTTACCACACGATTAGTTTTGCCAATACGATGCCCGCTTTGGCCGCCATGAAGATTTTTGGTTGGTCGCCGCAATTCGTGCATAACCTTTTCTTCTTGCTTGCTTTTCCCGCGGCAGGTTTAGGCGGTTGGGCTCTAGCTCGTTTTGTAACTGGCTCGGCTTGGGGCGCGTTTTTTGCTGGCCTACTTTATAGTTTCAACCCATATCACGGGGCGATGATTACGCAGGTGAACAATATTCAATTTCACTGGATCCCGCTTTTTTTGCTAGGGCTGCTGTTGCTTTACCGCGATGGAAAAACCTGGCAGTGGGTCATGACAGCTTTCTTGCTGGCAGCGGCTGGTTATGCCGATTGGTATCAACCCGTGTTCTGCGTGATGGCGGGCGGTGTTGTGCTTCTAGTCAAGATGCTTCTCGGTAAGCGCCTTTTCGATTTTGGGCTTTGGGGCAAAATCCTGCTGATGGGTGGGTGTTCCGCAGTCTTGATGCTCCCCGGCGTTTATGAGCTCATTGGCCTAATGAGCGAAACGGGCGGTGGCGAGCTGGCTGAGCCGTTTCGGTTTGTCGGTGCCATGCAATTGCTTGGAATCGCTCCACAAGGCTCACCTTTCTATCACTTCTGGCCTGTTTTCTTCGGCTGGACGACCTGCATCCTCTTGGCTCGCACGGCTTGGCGCACTCGTGTCGCCGGGATTTCCGCCTGGTGGTGCTTGGCGGGTTTGGCATTCTTGCTTTTGCAGGGGCCCTATCTCGTGGTGTTAAATCATCATTTTCCTCAAATCCCACTGCCGCTGACATTTTTTTCAAAGATCCCCATCCTTGATGTCTTGCGCGTGCCGCACCGGTTTTTGATTTTGCTGCTTCTAGCCTTTGCCATGCTCCTGTCTTGGGGTTTGCAAGATTGGCTCGCCCAACGGAAACGATGGCTCGTTTTGATTTTCTTCGCAGCCTACGCTTTTGAAATGCGTCCGACACCTAAGCAGCCTATCGATTTGCAGCCTGCTCAAATTTATGCTTCTATGGCGCAAGACCGTGACGATTACACGGTGCTTGAGCTGCCGCTTGACTACCGCGATGCCTATTCGATGTATCTGCAACGCTCTCATGGCAAAAAGTTGGTCGCTGGCTACACTTCGCATATTTTGCCTTCAGCGATTGGGCATTTAGAGAGCAGCTTGATGCGCTCGCTGCATCCTGCTGTGGTTGATACTGATATCCTTGGCTTGCCTCAGCACATCCGCCTTAATCTTGAAATTTTGTCTGAAAAGCAACTTGAGCTTTGGCGGGAAGAGCTCCTTGAGGCCTTGGGTGTACGGGTTGTGGTTTTTCATCACGGTCCTGATTTTGAGCCACCTCAAATCGAGGTGCCTGATGTCGATCTGGGCTTTAAGTTGTTTGTCTCTTTGGCGCCATATGCTCTCAACGCATATGCCAATAACACGAGCCCCTTTCAGCAAGTTGGCGCTGCTCGTTTTCAGACTGAGCTGGCGAAACAATCATCGCAAGCGCGTGAATTGATTGCGGCACTCTTTGGCCCGCCCAATGCCGTTGATGGCACGACCGAAGTCTGGGATTTGCGTAACCGAACTTTTTAGCGCACAAAGGGCCGCACTTGCAGCTTGCTTGACCCAGATTCTTCGGATGAGTCGGCGGGTGCATCACCCGTGTAACCAAGTTGCTCAAGGGCTTGCTTGCTCTGTGCGTTGGCTTTGGCGTTGCTCCTGGAGGCATGATGCGACAGCAGTAAGTTACGCCGGCGGCTGTATTCATTCAGGATTCGGTGCATCTGCAGCTCAAGCTCATGCCCGCGCAAAGGGAAATCACTAGGCGCAACCTTAATCTCGCCCGCATCTTCATTTGGGTCATGGCTAAGTGGAATAAACGAAGCGAGCCCATCACCGTAGCCCACAATTTTTTCATCGGCCGTGCGCATCGTGGTGGCAGAATGCATCCAGTCAAGGTAAGGGAAGTCAAGAAGATCACCCTGAGCAAACGATGGGAAACCCTGATAATAGGCCGCTAGATGCCCATAATGCGCCAACACCATATTGCGCGCGGGTTTCGCCTCAAGAATCGCTGGAAGTTGACTATAGCCCTCTAGAGCCAATGTCGCGGGGTGCAAGGGCAAGGCCGTGCCCGTTGCCTTTTGAATGACATCGAGCACTGTAGGGAAGACATCAACCAAAGAGGCTAGCGAGTGCACTCGTTTTCCGGCAGGGAGCATGGTTGGGTAGCGCATGATGAGCGGAACATGAAGCAAGCGATCGGCCAGTGTGCCTTGGTGGCCATAGCGTTGGTTTTGCTCACCGAATTCTTCTCCGTGGTCGGCGGTCACAATGACCAGCGTGTTTTCCATAATTTCAAGCTCGCGCAAGCCTTGGAAAAGAATATCGAGCAAGCCATCTTGATAGAGAATCTCTGCGTCGTAGAGCGCACGAAGAATCTCTGGCTCTTGTTTCTCTTCGTGTCGTAAACCGCACAGCAGATTTTTGCGTGAGATAGGGCCCTGAGGCAAATCGATACTGGCCTCTATAGTGACTCCTTCAGGAAGAAAACGCGATCGCAAATGCGCCGGCGGGATATATGGATCATGCGCCTCATTGAGATTCATGAATGCAAAAAAGGGCCGAGTGGAATCGCGGCCAGTATCAAGCCAGTTGAGCGTGGCATCGACCACGCGCGCGCCACCTTTGTCATCTGGCAAACTCGCGCCAAAAGGAGGCCCGAAGGTGCGGCCAAGATACCCTGGCAGCAACATGTTTTGCTGAGGCGAGTTGATCGAGAAATCAGTGTATTGACTAAACCCCTGCAAGAGGCCCGAATCAGCCGTTAGCCATGATTTGTCGCTGGCTCCGTGGGTTTGATAGCCGCGCAATGACAATTCTTCGGCAAGGGTGTGGAAATTAGTCGCAGGGTCTTGCTGCCAAGGAAACCCGATTCCTTCGAGTCGCGGATGTTCCCAACCCGTGTGGTGAGTTGTTGCATGAAGCCCCGTAAACAAACTCGCATGAGAGGGGAGCGTCCAGGGAGCTGCGGAAAAGGCCTTTTCGAACAAAACCGACTCGGAAGCGAAGGAGTCAAGAGCCGGGCTTGTTGGGCGGTAATAGCCGTAGCAGCCAAGGTGGCTAGAGGCCACGGTGTCGAGCACCACCAATAAGACATTTGGCGATTTTGAATTAGCCGAGCTTTGGGCTTGCGGTGTGAATGCCGCGGGTTGGAGAGGCACAAGCGAGCTCAGGCCTGCGAAAAGCGTAATTGCCGCCAAGAGCACTGCTTGGCTGAGCGGTGCAAAAAAGGTAGCAAGGCGCCATCCGTATTTGGAGAGGGCTAGAAAATAGAGCACGCCGTATGCGAGCAGCCCACCAAGCAGGATTTGCCCAGAGAGCATGATGGATGGCATGCTTGTGGGGGAGAGTGCCTGTGGGAGCCATTCGGTTTGGGCCTTGAGCAAAATCGCTGCTGTGGTGAGCCCGATGAGAACAAGGATGGCTGCGTGAAGCCAAGGTTGTGCTTCGCGGTCTTTGCGGCGTGAAAGCAGTGGGAGCAGTAATCCAGCGATCAAGCCAATGCCTGCGCCGACCACGAGGTGGGATGGCAGAGTGCTCAAGAACAGCCCAAAATCTGTTTCGTAAGGGCCGGAATGTAAGGCGCACGCCGCATCAACTAAACCTGCTAAGCCGGCAAAGGAAGCACCTGTAAGTGCGCAGTGAAAGATTTGTTTTTTCAAGATTCTAACCAAGAAATGTGAAGACGCTCGCCGTCAGATTCACCCCAAACATGGAATGGAGGGCGTGTGAGGTCGACCGAGGAAATGGCCGTCTGGATTTTACTCAGTACCGCACCACTCATAAAACTAGCGCCGCTAAATTGAAAGGCACTCAAAGTCATGCCACCCAAAGTCGATTTTGCACGAGCTGAGAGTGTGCAGACCCCAGCCACTGGGACTTTTAGTTGAGCAGAAAATTGATCCTTCTCAAGAGAAAGCTCAAGAATTTTGACTCCAGCAGGCAATAGAGGTGCGATTGCATCTTCTAGGCCAAGGAGTTCGGTTACCAAGTTCACGCGCATGCCCTAGTCTATCTGCTATGCGCCGCTCCTTTCTGCCGCTTGTACTTGCCTTGGCCATTGCCGCCGGGGGTGCGTCAGCCATGCCCGCACAGCAGAATGAAATCCTTATTGAGCGTTTAGGTGACCGAAAGTTGGCCAGCTCAGCCCGCATTGATGCGCTGTCGATTTTGAGCTTTCGCGGGCGGGCAATCTCATTAGATTCACTCAAAGCGGTGCGGCGTTTGTCGCGGAATGAGAACCGCGAATTAGATTATGTGCATATGCTCGGCCTGATTGGCGGGCAAGGTGTTGAAAAAGATCTCCGCCAATTTTTAAAGAGCAACAACGCAGAGCTGCGCGCAGAAGCCGTATTTTTTTTGAGTCGCGACTTCCCCGCTGGGGAAGCCATGGCCCGCGAATACCTCGCCGACACTGAGCAGCCTGATTCCGTGCGGGTGGCTGCATTACGGGCTTTGGTCGAACGCGGCTCGATTTTCGCCCATGTGGAAGCGCTGCGCAGATTAACCACGGCAAGTGGCTCACTTTTGCTTGAGTGCTTGGCCGAAATCAGGCGGCGGCCAAATCTGGAAGATGTCCCCTTTTTGATTGATTTGCTCCCTGAAAATGATGGTCGAGCTCGTAATGAGGCCGTGAATTTGCTGCGTGAAATTACGGGCTACGCCATTGGGCCAAATTACAAAAGTTGGCGCTGGTTTTACTTAAAACATCGAGCTGAGGGCACGCCGTTTCGCGCTCCTGAGAGTCAGGCGGCTTCCGGGACATCCGCGACGACGGCTTATCTAGGTGTGCGCATTCTTGGCGATCGTGTTGCTTTTGTCGTTGATTCTTCGGGCTCGATGGACCAATCATTGCAATATTCTCGACAGTTGTCGAGAGGGCAGAGTGCGGTCAAAGAGCTCGTGGCCTTGCTTCCGCAATTGCCGCCATCGACTCGGTTTACGGTTATTTTCTTTTCGAGTGTCATCCAGATGCTGTCGGGGCAAAAGCTCGTACCCAAGAGCGATGCGCAGCTTGCAAAAACCTATTCTTGGTTAAAGTCCAATCTTTTCCAGGGCGAAACCGACTTGCATGGCGGCTTAAAGGCTGCTTTTCTATGTGATGATGTCGACGAGATTGTCCTTCTGAGTGATGGCGAACCCTCGGGCCGGACGATTTTGAATACAGAGCTTATTCGTGCTCATGTTGCCTCATGGAATCGCTGGCGGAATATCCGCGTGAGCTGCATTTCTTTTGGCGCCCCCGTAGTCGCGCGTCGTTTTCTGGCCCGTTTGGCGCAAGAGCATGGGGGCGCAATGCGGGTTTTTGAGTAAGTGTTGTTTATACTGCTCGCCAAGGAATTAACACCATGCATACCACTCTCTTACTTTCCCTTCTCGCCCTTCCATTTTTCGCCCAGCCTCAAGAAGAGTGCTGTCAAGAAAAGTTGACTGCTGGTGAGCCCCCATGTTGCGCCGCAGAAGAGGCACCACTGGTCGAAGAGCCCGCCACCGACGAGATGTTTGCCAAGTGGCTTATCTTGCCGATGGGGCAAGGCGAGCTTGCCAAGGCGGTCCGTCACGATTTGGCTGCACTGGCCGTGCGTAAAAAGTTCATCTTTAAAGTTTATGGCTTTGGTCTCTATTTTGATTCCGCCGCCATGGCCGCCGACGCTGAGCTGAAAAAAGCCGCTGGCGATTCAACCCTGAAAGAACTCAAAAAAGACAAAGACTTCCACCAAGCCATGCTTAGCGATAGCTTTGGCAAGAGCTTGGCCTGGACGATGGTTCGTGATGTTGATGCCGAAGATATTGGCGAAGCATTTGATGATCAACTTGAGCCACGGCTCGAGTCCAAGACTAAGGACAAAAAAGAACTGACCGCAGCCAAAGAAGCGCTTGGCACATTTGCAGGCTACTTTTCTGTTGGCGAGCTAACAGAAGGCACAACCCTGCTCTTTTACTGGGAGCCAGGCGGTCGTCTCCATACTTGGATTGACGGCAAGAAAAAGGGTGTCATCGAAAGCACTCAACTTTGCTGGGCTTTGTTTGATGTCTATCTCGGCGATGGCAAAGGTGTCGTGAGCTCTGATGCACGCGATGATGCAGTCGCGGCAGTTCACGCTGCCTTAAACCCGCAAGTCGCTGCAACGGAATAATTTTATGTCTTCCGAGCAACGCCGCAGTGAGCGGAAGACTCTTCAAGTGCCGACCGCCCTCATGTTGGCGGCCGGCTCTCTTGAGGGCGAGACCGTCAACATTAGCCGTCATGGGCTTTTAATTCGCGCTACGGGGGCCATTTCTGTGGTCGTCAAAGTTGACGGCCGTGAATACCGAGGGCGTCTAGTTCGTGCCGAGCCCCAGCAAGACGGTGGCTCTCTCTACGCACTTGAGCTCGACGACCCGATCCAAGAGGTGTAGCGCGTGCAGGATTGGCTGTCTATGGTCGCCATTACGGCTGGTGTTTTTGCGCTAGCCATGATTGGCATGGGCGTAGGCGTGATTTTCTCCAATCGCAAATTATCGGGCTCATGCGGCGGCGTGGGCGTAGATGGCGAGTCTATCGGTGACTGCCTCTGCACCGAAGAAGCCGAAGCCATCCGCGAAGAGCTTGCCCAAGACCAGATGGCGCAGATGGCAAGTCTTGGCTTCCCTGGGCGAGATAGCCCACTTGCGGCTTACACAGGCGCCGCTGGTTCAGCTGAGTGGGTTGAGCTTGCCGCCAAGCCACACGATGGCGATTGCTCCGACGACGACCGCGAAAACTGCGGCTGCTAATCGGCTTTTGCCTTGCTGGCAAACCCAGAGGTCTGGGTCGTTATAAAACGGTTTGAGTCGCGCACGACAAAGAAAGCCTCAGCTTGTGGCTCATCTTCAATGAGTTGCAGGCCAGCGACAGGGCCCAAAACCATAGCAGCCGTGGCGAGTGCATCGGCGGTCATGCAACTTGGGTGCAAGACCGTAACCGAGGCCAATGTGTGCGCAATCGGATGCCCCGTGCGTGCATCAAGCGTGTGACTCACTCGCCGCCCATTAAGCTCGCGATAATTGCGATAATCACCTGAAGTCGCAATGGCGTGGTTATGGCTATGGACGACTCCCGAAAGTTGTGCGCCCGGCGTGGCCGCCGATTCGGGAGTGTCAATCCCGGTGCGCCAAGCTGTACCGCGTGGGCTGTTGCCGTGGGTGCGGACTTCCCCGCCGACTTCGAGATAAAAGTCATGAAAGCCACTTGCGAGCAGAGCAAGCGCCGCCACATCTACGCCATAACCTTTTGCAACGGATGAGAGGTCAAGGCTCACATCATCTCGGGTGCGCATCAGGCTGGCTGGAGTCTCGTCTGCGAGGCTCTGGATGGCCGTGAAATCGACAAGATTAAGGGCCTCTTGCAAGGCCGCCGAGTCGGGTGCCGTCAGCTCGCGTTTGGCGGGCCCAAAGCCCCATAGATTGACCAGGGGCATGATTGTGGGGTCGTAGGCGCCTTTGGAAAGAGCGGCAATACGCAGGGCTTCCGTAACGACGGTGCAAGTCTCTTGGCTGACGGGGAAGAGCGTGTTGGCTGCGGCTTGCGCGAAGCGGCTAATTTCACTGCTAGCTTTGTAGGTCGACATGCGAGTATCAACCCGAGCCAGCGTTTCTACGATGGCCTCAAAAGCAACCGTCGTGGGGATGGCATTGCCATTTGTAAAAACAGCCGTTTCAACAATCGTTGCATGCCAAGTCGTACCCATCGTTTGACCTTGGTAGGACTGGCTGGATAGGGGCTTTGATTGCACCGATTCCGCCGCAGTGGGTGCGCTGTTGGGGCTTTGTCGCGTGCATGCGAAATGGCCGATTGAGCATGGCAGGGCCAAAAAGAGCAGGCAGGCAGCCCGGAAGCTGCCTGCCTGAAATCGATTCGTCAACGGGATCAACCGCCGAAGTCGTCGAGGAAAATGTCTTCGCGCTCGACGCCAAGGTCGAGGAGCATATTGATGACGGCTTGGTTCATCATTGGTGGGCCGCACATGTAGTACTGACATTCTTCGGGTGCTTCGTGGTCTTTCAGGTATTCCTCGAAGAGGACATTATGAATGAAACCAGTGTAGCCTTCCCAGTTGTCTTCTGGCAGTGGGTTGTCGAGCGCCAAATTCCAGGAGAAGTTTGGGAAGTCTTCAGCAATCTGGTCAAACTCGTCCACATAGAAAGTCTCACGCAATGAGCGCGCGCCATACCAGAAGCTCACCTTTTTGTGAGTCTTGTCGGTTAGGAACAACTGCTTAAGGTGCGAGCGCATTGGCGCCATGCCGGCACCACCCCCGATGAAGACCATTTCTTTCTCGTTGTCTTTAAGGAAGAACTCGCCATAAGGGCCTGAAATGATGACTTTGTCGCCAGGCTTTTGGTTGAAGATGAAGCTTGAACCTTTGCCCGGAGGGATGCCCTCTGGCCCACGCGGAGGTGGGGACGCGATACGGACATTGAGCATCACGCGGTTGCCTTCGGCTGGGAAGGATGCCATGGAGTAAGCCCGCTCAACCGTTTCGTCAGTGACGGAACGATAGCGCCAGAGGTCGAAGTGATCCCAGTCGCCGCGGTACTCTTCTTCGACATCAAACTCGGTGTAAGGGATATCGTGCGGAGGAATCTCAATTTGGATGTAACCACCCGATTGATAATCAATGCTCTCGCCCTCAGGCAATTGCACGATGAACTCTTTGATGAAGGTCGCGACATTTTCGTTTGAAATGACCTCGCACTCCCATTTTTTAACCGAGAAAATCTCAGCAGGGATGGCAAGGCTCATGTCTTGCTTGACCTTTACTTGACAAGCGAGACGCCAGTTTTCTTTGGCCTCGCCGCGAGAGATGTGGCCCTCTTCGGTGGGCAGCAAATCGCCGCCGCCATCGATGACCTGAATGTTGCACTGACCGCAAGTGCCGCCACCGCCACACGCAGAAGGTACAAAGACCTTTTGCATTGCGAGTGAAGTCAGCAAAGTGCTGCCAGGGCCAACAGTAAGTGTTAAGTCAGCATTGTTGTTGATCAAAAGGTCAACTGAGCCGCTCGCGACCAATTTGCTCTTAGCGAAAAGCAGCAAAGCCACCATGCTTAAGAGGATGACGCAGAACATGCCTACGCCGATTGCAATGGTTGTGTAATCCATGATGAGCCCTCTAGATTTCGATGCCAGAGAAGAGCATGAACCCCATTGCCATCAGGCCGGTGATCATGAAGGTAATACCCAAACCACGGAGTGGTGCGGGCACATTGGAGTAGCGCATTTTTTCGCGGATAGCAGCCAAAGCCATAATCGCGAGGAGCCAGCCAAAGCCAGAACCAAGGCCGTAAACCGTGCTTTCAGCAAGGTTGTAGTTGCGCTCAACCATGAATAGTGAGCCACCCAAGATGGCGCAGTTCACGGCGATGAGTGGCAAAAACACACCCAAAGCTGCATAGAGCTTAGGTGCGAACTTGTCGACAGCCATCTCAACAATTTGAACCATCGCGGCAATCGTTGCAATGTAAGCAATGAAGCCAAGGAAGCTCAAGTCGAGAGTTGCGTATTCAGCACTCAACCAAACCAACGCACCCTTTTTAAGGAGGTAGGTGTAAATGAGATTGTTAAGCGGCGTTGTGATACCCATCACAAAAATCACTGCAAACCCAAGGCCGACAGCCGTGTCAACTTTTTTCGAGACGGCCAGGAAGGAGCACATCCCGAGGAAGAAAGCGAGCGCCATGTTCTCGATGAACACGGAGCGAATGAAGATGCTAAATAGTTCCATTAGGAATCCTCCTGGAGGTCAGTGGCGAAGGCTCGTTGAACCCAGATGAGTATCCCGATGAGGAAGAACGCACCCGGAGCAAGCACGAGTAGCCCGTTAGTTTGATACCAGCCGCCGTCTTGAACCAGTGGCAAAACCTCGAAGCCGAGCAGTTTGCCTGAGCCGAAAAGCTCACGCACCGCGCCAACAATGACGAGCACGGCCGAGTATCCCAAAGCGTTGCCGAGGCCGTCCCACATGCTCGCGAGCGGGGGGTTGGCCATGGCAAAAGCCTCGGCGCGACCCATCACGATGCAGTTAGTGATGATTAGACCCACAAACACCGAAAGCTGTTTGGAAGTCTGGAACAAGTATGCCTTGAGAATCTGGTCGGCCACAATCACCAAGGAAGCAATAATGGCAAGCTGAACAATAATGCGGACGGCGCCCGGGATTTTATTGCGCAGAAGCGAAATCACAACATTAGAGCCCATGAGCACGAATGTGAGTGCCGCAGACATGACGAGTGCGGTTTCGATTTTGGTCGTAACCGCCAACGCCGAGCAGATGCCGAGCACCTGAAGCGTAATAGGGTTGTTGACATGAAGTGGGTCAAGCAGGGTTGCTCTTGTTTTGCGATCCATGATTAGTTCCCTTTGTTGGTTTGCGCTTTAAGGAAGGGCCCGTAACCGAGGTCGCCGAACCACAATTGCATGACGCCCGTGACGCCATTAATAGTGAGTGTCGCACCCGAAAGGCCATCGATTTGATGCTCGGGGTTTGATTGAGGCGCGCCAGCTTTAACGACTTCAAGACAGGAGTTGCCGTCAGCGTCATAAGCTTTTTTACCCGGCCAGAGAGCTTTCCATTTTGGGTTGTCAATTTCGCCACCCAAGCCAGCAGTCTCGGCATGTGCGTAAAAAGTCAAACCTTTGATGGTGTTGTTGTCATCTTCAAGAGAGATGTAGCCCTGAAGCGTAGACCAAAGCCCCTTGCCCCAGACGGGGAGGATCCAGCATTCTTTGCCTGGAGTTGTGACTTTGTAAACCACGAGCTCGTTTGGCAAGCTTGGCATTTTGCCAGGGTTTTTGATGACCTCTTGCGAGGCGTCTTCGTGGGGGTTGAATGTGCCAAACTCAATCTGACCCAAAACCTTGCCCGTCTTGCGGTCGACTTTGTAAGTCAGGATGTCAGCCGAATCGCCCGCGAAGTGGGCCAAAACAGCTTCTTTGGTTGATTCTGTAATGCCCGCAACCACCAAAAGGTTTTGTTGCTTGTCGAGCTTGATGTTTTCTTCTTGCAGAGGCTTGAGGCCAACTGCGAAGGCTGACACCACAAGTGCGCAGACCAAACAGACGGCGAGCGAGAAGGAAACGATGTACTTGTTACTGTAGTCCAAGGCGTTGCTCCCGTTTTTTAATGTTTGATTTCACGACATAGTAGTCGATGACCGGTGCGAACAAGTTCATGAAGATGATCGCCATCATCATGCCCTCGGGGTAAGCCGGATTAAGAACGCGCACCAACACAGTCAGGACGCCAATCATGATGCCGTAAACCCAACGGCCCGTATCGGTTTGTGCGGCAGAAACAGGGTCGGTCGCCATGAAGACGGTACCGAATGCAAAACCACCAAGAACCAAATGCCAGTACCAAGGCACCGCCATGTAATGTGCCGCGTCAGGCGCGAAAGTCTTGAGCAAGTAGCTCATACCGATGAGACCGAAAACCGAACCCAACATGATGCGCCAAGAAGCGACTTTGGTAAAAATCAAAATCAAAGCACCAATCAGGCAGGCTAGAGCCGAGGTCTCGCCAAGTGAGCCGGGTAGGAAACCGATGAAGGCGTCCATCCAGCTAAGGTCACTCACCGCGCTCATGCCATCAGCTTGGAGGTTGCCGAGGGGGGTCGCCATGGTGAAGCCGTCAACCGAAGTATCGAGCCAAACCTTGTCGCCCGAAATTTGCCCGGGATAGGCAAAGAACAGGAACAAGCGCCCAGTCAGTGCGGGGTTGAGGATATTCATGCCCGTGCCACCGAAAACCTCTTTGCCGATAACTGTGCCGAATGCAATGCCGAGGGCCACTTGCCATAGCGGAATCGTCGGAGGCACAATCAGTGGAAAGAGCATCGAGGTTACAAGGAAGCCCTCGTTAATCTCATGCTTGCGAACCACAGCAAAAACCGTTTCAAGGATGCCGCCTACCGCCAAAGTGACAATGTAAATCGGCAGGAAGACCATTGCGCCACGCGCGATTGCAGCCACAAGACCGATATCGCTCATCGCAACATTTTCAGAGAGCAGACCCTGCACGCCTGTGTTGTAAAGCGACATGAAAATCGCTGGCAACAGGGCAATGATGACGGTCATCATTAATCGTTTGAGGTCAATGCCATCGCGCACATGCGCACCACCTTGGGTGCGAGCGGCTGAGGAATACATGAAACTCTCGCCCGCCTCAAAAAGCGGATAGTACTTTTCGAACTTGCCACCCTTTTCAAAGAGGGGAGCCATCTTTTTAAACATAGCTTTCATTTCTTAGCCCTCTTTTTCAATGATGGTGAGCATGTCGCGGAGCTTGCCCGTGACATCGGTTTTAGACTGGCAGACATATTCCATGAGTGCGACATCTTCTTCGGCGAGCTCAAGCACACCGAGTTGCTCGGAATACTCAAGGTCTTGTGAAGCGAGTGCTTTGACCATTTGGGTGGCCATAATGCTCATGGGCATGACTTCCTCGTAGGTGCCGGTCGGGACGATGGCGCGATGGCCTCCGTTGAGGTCGGTATCCCACTTCATCTTGCCGATGAATTTATTAAGCAGCGTGTTGCTGGTCGTGTGGCGCTTGCCAATTGGCATGACCCAGTTCACGAACTCAGATTGCGTGTCATCGCTCAGGAGAGTGACTTGGTTGCAGTAGCGGCCGAGATAACCCGTGACTGAACTCGGGTTGGTTGTCATGCCGCCAAGCACCGAGCCAGAAATCACGCGAGTTTGCTTGTCGGACTTGAGGTGTGAGCCCAGCATCTCTTGCATGCAAGCACCTCGGTGGGTGCGCATCAGGTGCGGGTTGTCACATTCAGGGCCGACCATCGCAATCACGCGAGTGTTTTCGTATTTGCCCGTAGTCAGCAAGGCACCAATAGCAGCAACATCTTGATAACCGATGTGCCAAACAAATCGCTCGGCGCCAACAGGGTCAAGGGCATTGATGTGGACGCCCGCATTGCCTGCTGGGTGTGGCCCGTAGAACTCGGTAGTTTCAGCGCCAGCCGGTGTCATGGCCGAGAAGTCAGCGCCAGCATCAGTACACAGATGGACGGCGCCCTCGGTAAGCTTGGTGAGAGCCTGGAGCCCGGCACGGAAAGTGTCTTGGTGACCGGCGAGGACATCAAGTGGCTTTGGCGCCAAAGGATGCGTATCACTTGCCGTCACAAAAATACTGCGCGGGGTCTCGGAAGTGTGGGCAACCGTATTAAATGGGCGGCGGCGCAAAACAGGCCATAGACCTGATGCGATGATTGCAGCCCGAATCGCGGTGCCGTCAGCTATGTTGAGGTCGAGAACCGAAGTTTGGATTTGGTCGGTGAAATTATCGACGGCGACCACGACAGACTGGACAGCCCGGCGGTAGCCACGATTGATTTCAACGACTTCACCGGCGGCGGGTGAGCCGAACACAGCCGCTTCGTCGCGGCGGTCACAGAAAAGGGGCGAACCGACTTTTACCTTGTCGCCAACGCGCACGAGCATCTTTACTTTGATGCCCGGGCACTCCTGCGGAAGCAGGGCGACACGGCTAACGTCAGGAACGTCAGTAATGTTTTGGGCTGTAAGACCGCCAGGAATAGGCAGGTCGAGCCCTTTTTTGATGTGGATCACAGGCATGGGGGAGTTGTCACTTGCAACAAATGCGAACTTGCCCTTTGTGCCACTCTCGGAAGGGTTTCGGGATGACAAAAGGAGCAAGATTTTACGCATTTCAGCGCCCTTATGGATAACTCATTCCCTATGTATTCCTAGGGGTGCTCAAGGCGCAATAATGGGGCATGGCGAACTTCTTCCCCCCTCACCGATTTTCTTCGTTTTCGAGCCTGCGTGTTGCCTGCATGCTTGGGCTTTTTGGAGCGTTTCTGGCTGTTGGGCTAGCGTTCTTTACGCCCCAGGCCCATGGTGAAAGCGATTTGAGCGGCATAAACCTGCCTGAATTATCGATGGCTATGGCTGATTTGGCTGAACCCGTTTTAGCTGCAACGGTTTATTTGCGTGTAGATCAATTCGAATCAGCAGAATCTGACCAAGACGCTCAAAGCGGTCAAGGTAGTGGCTTCGTCCTTGACGCCGCCAAGGGCCTCATTGGCACAAACGCACATGTGGCCGGTTCGGCTCGCTCTATGGTTCGCGTAACCTTCGATGACGGAAGGGTTTGCGACGGCGTTGTCGTCGGCGCTGACCCGCAGTTTGACCTTGCCATTGTCAAAATTGAGCCTGGGTTCGCTAAGGCGCAACTCGAATGGGGTCAAAGCGACGCGCTCCGCCCAGGCGATTTCGTTTTGGCTGTTGGCAACCCTTTCGGGCTCAAAGGCACGGTTAGTTTCGGTCTAGTCAGCGCACTCGGTCGCCGCCTAGATATGCGTGAGGACAGCTACGAAAGTTATGTGCAATTTGACGCGTTTATCGCTCCCGGTTCATCGGGTGGCCCGCTCGTTGATATGCGGGGGCAGCTCATCGGCGTCAATACCGCAATTGGCGGGCAAACGGGCTCATGGGAAGGTATCTCTTATGCCGTGCCAGAAGCCATGGCTCAAAGTGTGCTTGAGGCACTGGCCAGCGGTAAGCCATTGCAGAGAGCTAAGTTAGGAGTGGCTGTACGAGATGTCGATGCCAAATTTGGACGGCTTGTCGACCTAGACCCACCTCGTGGGGCCCGCATTACGAAAGTCATGCCCGATTCACCAGCTGCGCAAGGCGGCCTTGAGCTTGGTGATGTCATCCTTAGCCTTGATGGTGTGGCGATTACAGATTCAGCACATCTCCGCGCTCGGATTGGTGCGTTGAGCCCTCAGACGACCATTAAGCTTGAGGTTTGGCGAGATGAGGAGATGCAGCTTGTGCGTATCGCTTTGGCCGCTAAGTAATCGAGTCGATTATTTGTGCTTGACCTCTTTCAGGAGGAAATCGAGATCTTTGTGCTTTTGGCTGACGCGTTTGTGGAAATTCTTCACGAATTTCGGGTCGTAGCGTAAGAGTGCTTCCATTAGATGGTCGGGTGATGGGTCGGGCATTTGAGCGCATTCCAGAAGGAAATCACCCAGATTTCGTGAGCCTTTTTTGCTGTTCTGCCATTTTCTAGTTTCGAGCAATTTTTGCGCGATTCCCCAATTCCAAGAGAGAGCCACTAAGTCTATGCCTAGGCTCTCCTGGCGCAAAAGCTCGTGCAATTTGTTTGTGATAACGGATTTTTTCTTGCCTAGGTTCGATTGGAGGATGCGGAACTCGAGTGCGTAGCCAATGTGATAATTGCTAGGAATCACGCCAACGCGCGAGCCACGCCGCGCAAAGCAGAAGTGTCCGCCAGAAAAAGCGACTTCAAGGATTTCACGAAAGCCAAGAAAAACGGGCGGGATAG
This sequence comes from Planctomycetota bacterium, assembly GCA_018671175.1. GTDB lineage: Bacteria > Planctomycetota > UBA1135 > UBA1135 > UBA1135 > JABHIE01. Next base: position 119,822 of record JABHIE010000003.1, read on the forward strand.
CGCCAAACTGATCTTTCAGGAGCTGCTCAGCAACTCGGCTAACGAGATTAGAGAGCGGGACAAAAGCTTCCCAGTCGCAGCTTGTTACATCACCGCAAGAGCCTGGATAGGAGTTGGGCTCGCCGATGCAAGCTTCGTGGTTATAAGGCTTTAAGGGAGTGTAAATGAGGCGATTGATGAGGTGCAGGCCATCTCTAGGCATCATGTTGAAGAGCTCTCGATCGAGCAGTTTGTCGACGACTAAAATGAAAATGGGCTCGATGGGTTTGGCCGAAGCTGGGCTAGCCATTGGCTTCATCGTGGGCTGGGGTGTCATGTAATCGCATGCCAGCCAATCAAAAATCTGATTTAGTGCACTTTCGAGAGAGACTTTTCGCCCACTCGGGCGAGATTTTGTGCTTGCCATTGCAAAAAGTAAATCATGACCTTTAGGGGCGATGACAACGACTCGCTCATCGCAAATCTTGTGCAATTGGAATTGCGGCTGGCTGGGGTTGGCCGAAAGCTCTGCGATGCGTTCGCGGCACTCAATCAGGGTCAAAGACTCTTTTTGCGCTGGAGCGAGCGCATCTTGACTTGGGTGAAAGGCAGATAAGGATGGTGCGCAGACCATGCAGAAGAGAATTGGAAAAAGGAAACGAGAGTTCATCTATTCAGGAAGAGAGAAAACCGAAGGACTGGGACAGGGAATTTCAAAAAAAAATGAGCCGCGATGCCCCCCGGCACCACGGCTCTCCATCCCCTCTGAGAAATGGGCAGGAATAACCCCTGCATGTCTCCTTATACGACGAGAAAAGAGAGTTGTTACTTCCTTTTTTCGAGTTTTAGGCGATTTTCACCATAAAACTCGACAGGGTTGTCCCAGACCAGCTTTTGGATCGCCTCTCGGCTTGCGCCACGCTGCTCAAGCATTGCCGCTGCTTTGACGACTAGCATGGGGTCAGATTTGCCCCAATCGCCACTCGTATTGACAGTGATGTGCTCATTGCCAAACTCAAAGAAAATATTCGCGAATCGCTCCTTGGTTAGTTTGGTAGCGGGGTAAAGCGTGTGCCCAGCCCAGAAACCCGCATCAAGAATCATCTTGGTGGTTTCTTCGGTCGAATGGTCGATGATGACGCTGAGCGGGTCAAAATCAAATTCTTTGACAACATCAATCGTGAGTTGAGTGCCGCGAGCTTTATCACGGTGCGGGGTATGCACCATTACCGGCAGGTCAAACTCTTTGGCCATCTCAAGTTGTTTGCGGAAGGCGCGGTCTTCGGCGTCAGTTATCGAGTCGTAGCCCAGCTCACCAATTGCGACGCAGCCCTCGCGAGCTAGGAAGTCGGGCAAGATTTCTAAGACCTCGTCGGCTAGTTTTTCATTGTTGGCCTCTTTGGGGTTTAGGCCAATGGTGCAACGATGCTCAATGCCAAAAGTGGCGGCCCGCTCGCGTTCCCATTCGAGGATCATTGAAAAATAATCGATGAATGTGCCGACACTGGTGCGCGGCTGGCCCAACCAAAAAGAGGGCTCGACCACGGCTCGCACGCCCGCGAGATACATGTTTTCGTAATCATCGGTCGTCCGCGAGATGCAGTGGATGTGTGGGTCGAAGAATTTCATGATTCTTTTTTCTTACTTGATTTGGTTCCGTCTTTTGAATCACTTTTCGATTCATCGTCACTCGACAGTTTTTCCAATCGAGCAGCCACTGCTTTTGAGACAGCCTGAATGGATTTTCCAGTTAAAAGTGCAATGCCCTGATCGACATGCTCAACTTCATAAAGGTGGAATTTGCCCGCACGAATGGCCGCCACAACATCAGGTGGCAACATCAAGTCTTCGACATTTGCTTTGGGGAGCAAAATGCCTTGGGTGCCCGTCAAACCCCGCGCTGCGCAGAGATTGAAGAAGCCCTCAATCTTTTCATTGATGCCACCGATTGCGAGGACATCACCCTTCATGTTAATCGCACCTGTAACAGCTAGATCATTACGCACAGGGAAGCCGGTCAGCTCACTGAGCACGGCATAAACCTCGGTCGAGCTGGCGGAGTCGCCATCAATAGGGCCGTAGCTTTGATCAAAGACCAGCGACATGCGCGCAGGGATGGGTTTTTCTTGGCCATAACGCCAGCGCAAAAAGTTGACCACCATATGCATGCCTTTGTTATAAATCGAACCCGCGAGGTCAACATCGCGCTCGATGTTGCTCATGCTCTCATCACCAGCGCTAACCATTGCCGAAACGCGACAGGGGCGGCCAAAACCGAGAGGCCCAATTTGCACAACGGTGAGTGCGTTTACGGTGCCAACCATCTCGCCATCGGTTGTGATGTCATAGATGCCTTCTTCGAGCATACGCTGGTGCCACTCGGCATCAGCCGAATGCTGCCGCATGTAATGGGTGCGTGCAGCATTGACGACATCACGGTCGATACTCTTCTTTCCGTCGAGTCGCGCTAAATAGGCGGCTTCGCGTGCGAAATCCATGATTCGAGGCAATCGCGTGCTGACTCGGTTGCGGCGGCCAGTCGTGCGCACACCTAATTCAACCACGGCGCGCATGCCAGATTTTGTGAACTTGGGGAGACCCTCAGCCGCAGCGGTTTCGCGCAAACTTGACACGAGCGAGCTCACATTTTTTGCGCTAAGTTCAAGTGTGTTTTGAAATTCAGCTTTAACTTTGAAAATATGGCGGAACTCATAATCATCGTCATGGAGGAAATCCCACATGTTGCCGGAGCCTACCAAAATCAATTTTAAGTCAGGGCGCAAAGCTTCGGGGCGGATGCCTGTTGAGCCAAGTGGTGACATGGTTTCGAGAGCGTGGATCTCAAGTCGCCCAGTTTGCATCGTGCGTTTGAGTGCGCGCCAGACTTCCGCCTCTTGAAAAATATCGCGCGCATTTAGCACGAGATAACCGCCATCGGCTTGCAAAATCGAACCAGGGCGGACGGCCATATGGATGCGCCCCAGCCCACCCGCTGCAATGCGTCGCTCAACCGCACCGAAGAGGTTGGCGTAGTTTGGGTGTTGCTCGAAAATGATTGGGCAACCTTCGTTGGCATGGCGGACGAGATTAACCTGAAAGCATTCCAGGCCGACCGCGTCTTCAACATCGTCTTCAATCCCCTCGCCTGTTTCTTGCGTGATGTGTTGGCGCAAGAAAAGTTGCGGGCTTTGCAGTGCGAATTGCGCACAGTCACCGAGCCAAGAAGCGAGCTCAATATCGGCATTTAATTCTTCGGCGAGTGCGAGTGTTACATCTTCGACGACTTCTTGGATAACCTCTTCGTCCATGGCCCCAACTTCGCGAATCAGGCGCAAACCGAGTTTGCGTGCTTTGCGGTGAGCTTGGCTCAATTCAGTGAGGAAGGTTTCGCGCAGAGCAATAAGTTGTTTCAGCTCTTCGGCTTTTGGCCGTGCATCGCCAGGTAATTGAAGCGCGTCATCAGGCGAGAAAACCTTGCCACCGATTAAGAAGTAAATGTCATTGCGTGTACCGCTTTCCGCTTCGACTTGAACGAGAGCTAGCCCCTTGCCCTTGGCGCGTCGACCTAAGCGTTGGAAGAGCTGCGACTCGCGCTTTTCGTAACGCTTGGACATCTCGTTGCGCCGCGCTTGATGCTCGTCACTGGACAAGTACTTCGGAATTTCGCGTGCGAGTACATGCACCCAGCCTTCCATGCCTTGGCGTAGCAAAGTGCCCATTCCTGCGGGTAATGCAAGGTGAGCTGGGCGGAAAGGATCAGCGAAATTATGGACATAAACATGATCTTTAGGTAGATCGCATTTGAGTGCCATGTGCTCGAGCAACTTGGCCACAACTTCGGCTTGGCCGATGCCGCCAAGACCACACACGAAAACGTTATAGCCTGGTGCGTCAACAGCGAGCGCCATCTTGAGCGCATCGAGTGCACGAGATTGACCGTGCAAGCCCGGGATTGGAGCACTCGCCTCGGTTTGCTTTTGAGCCTTTGGAATCCAGGATGCAGGGCAAACCCAAGTCGTTTCGGCGGGCTTGAGCTTGCGAGGAAGTTTGGGATAAGTCGTTGGGGTCATTGTGGGTTTTGCTGAAGCCATTCTTGAATGGCTTGAAGATTGCGTGCGGCCAGCGCATGTTGCGGGTCAAGCCCAAGAGTTGCGCGCAACTCGTCGATGGCTTCAGGCCAGCGCTCAAGTTTCATGAGTGTTTGCGCGAGATCAAAGTGAGTCGTTGCCGTGTCGTAGCCACGGAAAATCGCTTGCCTTAGATTTTTTTCTGCCAGCGCCAACAAGATTTGTGGCTCTTGCAAAGGGGTGGTGTTTTCAGTCGGAGTGCCCACGACGGCGCCATCGGCTAGAACACGGTAACTCGCGCCCAAACTGTGCTGGAATTGGCCACGAAAGTCATTGGGCGAATCAGCGGGGTTAAGGCTTGGTAAGAAAACGCTTACAAAAAGAGCGAGCCAAAGCCAGTAGCGATTATGCTCAGTGAGCCGTTGCAAACCCCAAGGAATCAGGAATACAGCAATCGGTAAAATGGGCATGCGGTAGCGCGGGCCATACCAAAAAATCAACACCACTAAAACGGGCATAAGGAAGAGCAGCAAAATACCTTTTGCCTGATGAGCATCTCGGTCACGCCGCTTGCGCCACAAAAGGAAAATCGCGGGCAGGGCCAACCAAATTGCATTAGCCGTACGAATGGGAGTGCGCAACTCAGCCAGCGGCGAGCCAAAATCATCGTTGCGCGATTCGAGAGTGGGCTGGTAAACATCGCCGTAATGGACGGAAGTCATTAGCCAAGCCAGCTTGCGCCCATGCAACAGCAGCGCATCAACGGGCTTATCCATTAAGAAAGTCAGCCCTTGGGCGAAGAAATAGTTAGAAGTTGCGCTCCAACTGGCTTCCCCCGTGGCCTTGCTTGCCATTGAAAAGGCGTCGGCATTTTGTTGAAGCCGCGAAGCTGAGACGCCTGGGATGGCGTGGTAAATGCCCGTCGCGCCCTCTGCATTTCCGTGAAAATAAGTTACACCTGCCTGCGCGCTAATCGGGATAAACTCAGCTCCGCTGGTCGTGCGGGAAGTTGCAACATAGTTGTGCAGCGTGGCAGGGCTGATGACCAATAGAGCAATCGCGGCAAATCTCAACCTCGACTTGACTTGCGGGGCCGACCACCATGCAAAGAACGGAATCGTCAAGAGCATGGCCGGGTTGGCTAAACAAGATAGGCCAAGAGATGCCGCAAGTGAGCGCCGCCTTTGTTGCTCGGCAAGCCAAAGGACGAGTGCAATCGTGAATAACTGCACGCTTGGGTTCAGCAATCGCGCTGCGTAAAAAGTAGGCTCGCTACAGAAAAGGTAGAAGAGACCGCTGAGTAAACCGCACTTCAGATTAAAGTGCCGCCGCGCGGCATCGGCGATGAGGAAAACCGTTGCGCCGTGCAAGAGGCTTTGTGCGGCCAAAATTCCAGGGAGCCCAAAGCCCAGAGTACGCAAGAACCCCAAAAAGTAGGGGTAGAGAGGCGCCGATAAAAAAGGTGTCTCGCCGACCAAGTGCCCGTCTGCTATGTCATTTGCCCAATCCCAGTACATGGCGGCGTCTTCGACGGGCAAGCGGGCAAAAGGGTTGCCTTGCCACGCGGCCCACGCACCAAGGCCTTGCCAGAAAATGGCAAAGAAAGCGAGATGGATGGGGCGCAGGCGTGAGAACATGGGGGCTAGTTTATGCCCTTGCCTCGGTAGATTTCTTCCTTGAGGCTTTTGTTTTATGCCCTATATTGAGCACATGACATACGAACTTCCGGAACTCCCGTTTGGCAAGCAAGATCTCGAGCCACATATCTCAGCTGAGACGCTCGATTATCACCATGGCAAACACCACGCAGCCTATGTTGCCAACTTAAATAAACTAACTGACGGTGATTCGTCAAAAAGTCTTGAAGCTCTTATCGCTGAGAGCTCAGGTGGCCTTTTCAACAATGCCGCTCAAGTCTGGAACCACACTTTTTACTGGTCTTGCATGAAGCCAGGCGGTGGCGGCGCCCCAGAAGGCGATTTGGCGGCTCGTATCGATGCTGATTTTGGCAGCTTTGCCGAATTCATTACGGCATTTAAAGCCGCTGCGATGGGCCAATTCGGTTCGGGTTGGGCCTGGCTGGTCGAGAAAGACAGCAAGTTGTCAATCGTTGCCACAGGTAACGCCGGAAACCCAATGACCGACGGCTACAAGCCCTTGCTAACGGTCGATGTCTGGGAGCATGCTTACTATGTTGACTTCCGCAACGCCCGCCCGGGGTATCTGAATACTTTCTTTGAAAGTCTCGTCAACTGGGCATTCGTTAGCCAAAATTTGGGCTAATCAGGAACTATACTGCCCCATTTTGCCCGCGCGGCAAAATGGGGCTTTTTGCGTATATAGGCATGGGCTATTCCTTGTCAGAGGCGCACCATGTTCGATCCCGTACTGACTACCCTGCTCACGACCGCGATTGGATTGGCAGTTTTTCACACCGTGGTGGGGGTGGATCACTACCTTCCATTTGTTGTTCTTGGGCGAGCTCGGAGTTGGGGCTTAGGGAAGACCCTTTGGGTCGCAAGTTTGTGTGGGTTCGGACATGTGCTCTCTTCCATCCTTCTAGGTGGAGTTGGTTTGGCGCTCGGCTTTGGGGTCGAGCGCTTATCTTTTATGGAAGAAACACGCGGCGGATGGGCGGCGTGGTCGCTCATCGTCTTTGGCTTGGTTTATGCGATTTGGAGCTGGCGCCGTGAGAGAGCTGGCGTGGTGCATGAACATGCGCATGCACATATCGATGGCTCAGTGCACAAGCACGAGCACAATCATGCTGAGGCTCATGCGCATGCTCATGTCGAACCCGGGAAGCACATGACATCTTGGGCGCTGTTTATCGTTTTTGTGCTTGGCCCGTGTGAGGTTTTAATTCCGTTATTGATGGCGCCTGCAGCGATGCATCACTGGAGCTGGGCGATGACGGTGGCGCTTGTCTTTGGTGTTGCCACCTTGACGACAATGCTAGTTATGACGGTCGTTGGGTGGCTGAGCGCCGATGTACTAAAACGCACGCCATTGCGCCGATTTAGACCCTACGCCGGCACTTTGGCCGGCGTAGCGATTGCTGCAAGCGGCCTAGCGATTCAGCTGTTGGGCGCCTAAAAGACCGCCGAGATAGCGAAGTAGGGGCCGCTGAATTCGAGGTCGGCGTTTAGGTTGTTGCTCTCAATCACGCCTTCAAGATCCATCATGATCGTGCGGTAGCCCACTCGCAATTCGACTTCCGTGACGGTTAAATCCCATAGGATGTAGTTGATGTTTGCATCAATATCAAGATAAGTGATATCAATTGATTGCGTGCTGTCGTCAATGGCGACTTTCAAACCCGTAGCTTCGGCTCCAGCGCGAATCCCTGCAAAAGGAAGAAGCGCATCGGCACGCACGCCGACCATGGGGATAGGAAGAGATTTATTTGTGACGATTTCTCGAGTTTCTCCGCTATTAATGAGAGTACCTCCGCCAACTGTGCCGTCTCCTTCTGTAGTGATGGAGAAGTCGGCGAAATCAAAATTGTCAACTCCGAAAAGCAAGCCCATTCGAAAAGCAGGCGTGTTTAGGATGTCGATGCCAAGCATCAACTTTTGTACTGAGAGATCTAGATTAGAGCTGATGGGGATCGGGGCGTCGAGGCTGCCTGATACTCCCCCCCAAGTCACAGTGCCACTTAGAGTGCCAGCGTGAGAAGCTGCGTAGTCAAATTGGGAGACGACCAGCTCAAAAGGTGCAAAGCCAAGGCGCCCGCCGATGATTGCGCCTGTGGCATTTCCGTCATTAATATCAAAGTCGCCCGTGGTCTCGATGGCGCCCGAGTCGTCGGTAATTGAAATTTCAGGCGTCGTGAGACTGAGATCGGTCAAAATGCTCCCCGCGTAAACATCGGCATGGAGATCACTCCAGGCCGCATCGCCAGGGATTGCACACGATGGCGCGGAAATCGCCATTGCGGCGAGCAAGAGAAGAGTCGTAGAGCGCATTTGCATGGAATCAGCATACCTTCGAGACAGATAGGATAGGAGGATGTCTTCCCTGTTACGCACCCGCGCAATCCAACTTTCTTCCGATGTGCAGGAAGCTGGAGGTCGAGCCTTTTTCGTGGGCGGCTGCGTTCGTGATAAGTTTTTGGGGCTTGAGCCGAAAGATTTTGATTTAGAGGTATACGGTTTATCCGCCGAGAAACTTCAAGCAATCGTTGGAAATCATGGCGCCGTCCATCTTGTGGGCGTGCAATTTGCTGTTTTGCTCGTGTCGACCCCTGACGGGGAAATAGAAGTCAGTTTGCCGCGGCGCGAGTCGAATACGGGGCCTGGGCATCGCGGTTTTGTCGTCTCGGCCGACCCTGATATGACCCATGCCGAGGCCTCCTTGCGCCGTGATTTCACGATCAATTCCATGCTAGAAGACCCTTTTACGGGTGAAATCATTGATTGCCATGGTGGGTTGGCTGACATCGAAGCCAAACTCTTGCGGCATGTTTCGCCAGCATTTAGAGAAGACCCTCTGCGTATTCTGCGGGTCGGGCGTTTCATGGCACGATTTGGGAAAGATTGGTCGGTGCATCCCGAAACAGTGGCCTTTTGTCGTGAAATTGACTTAAGCGAGTTGCCCGTTGAGCGTATCGAGGGCGAGTGGAAAGAGATTCTGCTTAATGGGGCCTTCCCCGGTCGGGGCTTGCTTGCTCTCGAAGAATGCGGCGCACTCGAATACTTCCCTGAACTCAAAATCCTGCGAGATACGCCGCAAGACCCCGAGTGGCATCCCGAAGGTGATGTTTTGATTCACACCGCGTTATGTCTCGATGCCGCCGTTGAAAAGCGGGATGAAATGGAAGATGCCTTTGCCGAGATGCTGGGCGTGCTGTGCCATGATCTTGGCAAGGCAACGACGACTGAATTTGTTGATGGGCATATCCGCAGTCATCGCCATGATATTGAGGGCGTGGCTCCGACTAAGAGCTTGTTGGCTAGGCTGAGCCGACGCTCAGATTTGGCGCGGTTGGTCGTGCCATTGGTGAAGTGCCACCTCTTGCCTTTTCAGTTTCATGAAATGGGGGATCAATTAACCGATGCTGCCATTCGTCGTCTATCTTTACGCGTTTCTATTCCGGCGCTTTGTCGCGTGTCATGGGCCGATGCGGCCGGCCGTGGTGAAAAAATGAATTGGCAAGACTGGCCTGCCGGCGATTGGCTTTTGGCGCGAGCAGAGGCCGTTGGGGTCATAGACGGCAAACCGAGGCCTTTTTTGATGGGCCGCCATCTGATTGATCTCGGGGTGAAGCCGGGGCGTCGCCTTGGCCGCATCTTAGAGCAGGCCTATGAGTTGCAATTAGACGGAAACTTAAAGTCAGAAGTCGAAGCCCAGTCTTGGGCAGAAGCGAGAATTAAGAAATAGGGTTTAATTCTTGCGCGCCATGCGCGAGCCTAGCATTTCGCCAGCGATGGCTGCCACCCATCGACGCGGGAAAACCCGCGCACTAAAAGTCATGGCCTTGTTGAGCCAACCGTGCACAAAACTGCGTTGATGGCCGAGTCGTTGCAAGGTTTGCTTGACGACATCTTCAGGTGAAGCAGACTTGCCTGTAACCGATCCGCTTACTCCTGCCCGTTCGTGAAATTCAGTTTCGGTGTGCCCCGGTGAGACGGTGACGACATCGACATTGTGGTCTTCGAGCTCAACTCCGGCGGCTTCGCCAAAGTGTAAGTCAAAGACTTTGGTGGCACCGTAGACATTCATCCAGGGGGTGGGCTGATAAGCTGCAGCACTTGCGACCATGACCATTCCGCCTTTTCGACGGCGCATCATTGAGGGGAGCAATGCTCGAGCAAGGCGCACAGGCATCTCGCAATTAAGGCGAATCATTTCGGATAATTGACGGTCTGTGATGCTGATTAGCGGCCCCGTTTTTCCGAAGCCAGCATTGTTGACCAAGAGGCCTATTTCGAGATCTTTGACGGCCGATATGATTTTGGCGAAGCCCGCTTCGGTGGCCAAATCGGCCGGAATAACGAGCACCCGCGCGCGTTCCTTTTCGCGCAGCTCATCGGCTAACTCTTCGAGGCGCTCACCCCGGCGGGCAGTCAAAATGAGATCGACTCGGCGGTGAGCCAGCTCACGAGCGAAGCAAAGCCCTAAGCCAGCAGATGCGCCCGTTACAAGAGCCCAAGGCCCGTAGGTGTCGCGAAAACTCATGAGTGCAGGATAGCCGAAAAAAGGAGAATTGCCGCGGATTGCTAAAAAAATGAAGCGCCGGCAACCCCCCGGTCAGCGACGCCTCTCCTCGATTGAGGGATAAAGTGAAGTCGTCCCCCCGGACGAGCAGCACACCAACCTTTACTCAGCAACTTCCTACCGGTTTGCCTATTTTCCTTTATTTTTTTACGGTTTTCTTTTAATCGCTACTGGGCGTAAGGTAAGCCAATGCCCCAATCTCAACCCGCTCAGGAGGTTGCTTGCCCGCAATCTTCTGATGAGCGGGCCAAGGCGCCATTGACCACATTGGCGGGTATCGGCCCCAAGCGAGCCGAAATCTTTGCGCGTGAGTGGGGGGTGCAACAGATTTCGCAGTTACTCACCCTTGTTCCGAAGCGGTTTCAAATACCTGCTGAGCCTTGTGCCTTAGATGCGCTGCAAGACGGCGCGTTCGTACGGATTTCCGCCACTGTCAAAAAGGTCTGGCTTTGGGGTCGCAACCGCCGCCGCAATTTATATGTGCAGCTCGAAAATTCATCCGGCGGCATCACGGCTGTTTGGTTTCAGCAGCCATTCTTGCGGTCTCATTTTGAAGAGGGCGCTGAGGTTGAGCTCGAGGGTAAGGTTTCTCAAAACCGAGGTTGGCAACTGCTGTCCCCTCGAGTGATTCACCCAGGCGAGCTGCAGGATGGCCGTCCAATTCCTGAATACCCCTCGGCAGAGGGTCTTCCTGCAAAGATAGTTGCCAAAGCTGTGGCCGCGGCCATCGAGTGCCTTGAGTTTCCTGCGGAGTCTTTACCGACTGCATTGCTCAAAGAAATTGGCCTGCCGCCCCTGCCGCTTGCTTGGCAAACGATGCATTCGCCTGAGTCGCTCGATCAACTTGAGCCAGCTCGGAGGCGACTTGCTTTGGCCGAAATTATTCACCTTGAGCGCCGCCGACGAAAGGTGATCGCCGCGCGCGTCGATCTGCCGACGCCCATTCGCTGTTCCGAAAAAGTGTGGCAGCGCATCTACAAGCGTTTGCCGTTTGAGCTGACATCCGAGCAAAAAGAAGTCTTGCAGCTTCTTCGAGGCGACCTGGCCGCCGAGACTCCCATGCGGCGGCTGCTTCACGGTGAAGTAGGCTCAGGCAAGACAGCCGTGGCCTTTGCCATTGCCCTAGCTGTTGCCGCAGAAGGTGGGCAGGTGGCTTTGCTCGCGCCAACCGAAATCCTTGCCAGGCAACACCTTGCGACTTTTCGAAAATGGCTCGAAGGCTCTCGATTAAAGGTCGTCGGGCTCTTTGGCGACGACAAGGCTCCGCAGCGTTTGGCGACCCGGGCCGACCTCCTTCAAGGTCGAGCTCAAATAGCCATTGGCACCCATGCGCTATTTTCTGGTGATATCGATTTTCAAAAACTTCAGCTTGTTCTTTTTGATGAACAACATCGATTCGGGGTCAAGCAAAAAGGCGCGCTCGTGGCCAAAGGCAAGTCGCCCCATGTACTCACCATGACCGCTACACCGATTCCGCGCACTCTTGCCTGGGCGCAACATGGCGCTCTTGAGCCGTGCGTTTTGCGGCAACGCGCAGGCACGAGTGCGACGGTGAGCACCCACATTCATGACATGGGGCACTGGCCTACGCTTGCTCGCGAGATGCGAAAACGAATCGAAAAGGGTGAACAGGCTTTTGTGGTTGTGCCACGAATTGACGGCGAAGTTGGGCTCACTGAGGTGGCAAAGGCATTGACGCAACCGGGCGGTTTGTGGCATGGCATCCCTTGTGCGGTCGTGAACGGGCGGCTTCCGAGTGAACAGGTTGAGTCGCGGGTGCGCGCATTTCGCGATGGGGCGGCGCGGGTCTTGCTTGGCACAACGGTGGTCGAGGTGGGGCTCGATGTCCCAGGTGTCACCCTGATGGCGATTTTGAGTGCAGATCGATTGGGTTTGGCCAGTTTGCATCAACTTCGCGGACGACTTTCGCGAGGCGCTGGTGCTAAAGCCGGTTCATGCTGGATGCTTGGCTCCCCTGATTCCATCGAGCGCCTCCAGCTCCTCGAAACTCATACGGATGGCTTTCAAGTAGCTGAGCTCGACCTCCGGATGCGCGGTGCGGGCGCATTGCGTGGCGTCCGTCAGAGTGGTCGAAGCGATTTTCAGGTCTTCCAGCCACTCAAAGATGCCGATTTAGTGGCTTTGCTGCGTGACAATCGCGTTACGCTCGACGAAAACACACTAAACTAATGCGCTAGCGATTTGTCCGCTCCGTCTTTCGACCACGACCTCACTGTGACCTCTTTCTTCCGATTTTTCCTTGCAGCCACAATGTTGGTGGCGGCACTCCCCGCTCAGGATGCACCCGATTTGCCGCGCCGTAATGGCCGCCGTCGTGGTGGGCGCCTTGAGCTTCCGCAATCGGTTCCTTCTGGGGGGCAAGTGCCCAGTCAAGATTCCGAGGCCGACGGTGACCCCAACAGCGATGGCGTCCCGGCTCTTTGGGTAAACGCTACGACATCAAGTGAATTGATTTTCCTCGATTTTGAAAGGAAACAGAGCAAATCCGATCGAGTCCGCAAAGATGCTCTTGCAGATTTACTCGCTCTCGGCTTGGGCACGCGCGCTACCGCTATTTACGCGCTCGATTCCACTTGGCCTCCGACCGTCATGCTCGGCGCCGATTTATTGCTTTCAGTTGGCATCGACGAAGACGCAGATGCGCTTGTTATTGCGGCTTCGCGTGTTTCTGAAATGCAGGCTATTACACGGTGCCTTGATGCGGCAATGCGATTGCAGGGTGGGTGGCTTCCAAAGCTTGCATTGAATATGCTCGAGCACCCACTCAAGTCGGTGCGCGCTGCGATTGAGGCGCGCGTTACTCGATCACCGCATTCAGATCATCACAATGGCTTGGTTCGGCATTTGCGCTTCGGGCGAGACGATGATGTGCGTTTGCGTGCTGTCCGCTTACTTGGGCTACTTTCCGACCAAGAAACCATTCGCCCCATTTTGCGAGCGTTGCTCCCTGAAGCCAAGCCGACTTTCGCATTCGCCCTTGTTGATGCTTTAGCGGGCTTGGCTCTCGATTCAGAGGTCGAATCTTTGCGCGCGGATTTGTTGCGGCTCGAGCCTTCGCAAGAATTTGCTTATCTATTACTTGCACTTTTGCAGCAACAGCAAATGCGCGCAGAGCCGTTGATCACAGATGAGCTTGCTAAAGTTTTGCTCCCTGGCCTTGAACATGGTGATCTGTTTATAGCAGGCACCTGCGCAGTGGCTTTGGCGAATTGGTCTTACCTTTCCTCTGAAGAAACGCCTGACACATCACTCGACGCTACTTTGGTGCACCGTCTTGTCGCTGCGGTTGATGGCGATAAGTTCTATCCTCAATATGCGAGGTTTTCGCCGCTTGCCGAGGTCACGCTTAGGCGAGTCACTGGCGAACATTTCCCCGCGCAAAACCGCTCAGCATGGCTGACTTGGTGGCTTGAGCACGGGCAGGGCTTCCGCATGGTGCGGGGCAATTTGTCCCTTGAGGGTGATGTGGTTAATGAATTGGTCTTTCGGTGGTTTTATGAGGGCAAAAGCTATGCGCTTTTCGCACCCAATATGTTGCTCGTCAATTCAGAGGGTGGCCGTTGGTTGCCAGAATCATCATTTGCTTCTCTGCGTGATTTGATTGAGGGTTCCGGAATCCTTTCGGAAGATATCCGTCCTGGAACTTATGGTCCAGCTGAGTTTGCTGTTTCGGCTCAAATCGAAATTGAAGTTGGGGTTCGCCGCAAAGTTGTCAAGTACCGAGGTGCATTTCCTGACCCACTCAAGCCGTTGCTCGTTGGTGCGACGGCGTTATGGGAAGAGCAGTTTTGGCAAGTTCTTGCTGGGCCCAATGACGCGGGTTTCGTTTCGGCTCATCTTTCATCGATGCCAGATTCAGACTGGGAGCAAAGCAATTGGCTCATGGAGCGTGCGCGTGGCCGCTTGAGCTTGCTAAACACCTCTCAAATGGCACTCTTTTTGCAGTCTTTTGTCGAAAGAGATCCATCGGCATTGTCGGTTGATTATGGCTTTTATCAAGAGCTCCTAAATGAGCTCCTGGCGCGCTCCGAGAATCACACACTCGCGCGACAATTATTTAATTTGTTGGTGTCGACGGCACACGCCAAGGGGCAGGACCTATGCAAAAGCCTTGTCGATCTTGAAGAACCCATTCGTTCTGACTTGCTCCAATTGACATTTGAGCGGCTTGGTTTTGAAGCCGCTGTTGATGGCCTAAATGATTTTCACCCGGTTGTTCGAGTTATTGCAACTCAAGCTCTTGGCTCGCATGGGGCGCAAGCTCAAGACGCTTTGTTTCGGGCATTAACGGATCAAAGCCAAACTGTAGTGCAAGCGGCCATTCGATCTTTTGGGCATCGAAAAGAAACGGCTGCTGCAGGAGCATTGGTGCCCCTAGCTTGCGCAGGCACTCCAGACATAACGCGTTGTGAAGCTCTTTGGGCTCTTGGCAACATGGATTACACAAATGCGCTGTCCGTTTTCCTTGAAGGGCTTGCCGCAACATCGCCAGGCGTACAAGCTACATCGATTGCAGCCTTGGGTTCGCTCACCTCCGCTGAGGCCGAGCAAACTTTTGCAGCACTCTTTTCAAACTGCCAAGGCACGCCACTTGAGACACCCTATTTGCAGGCTCTCTATAAGCGCGGAGCTGATTACACGCGCAAGGTTTTACGAGTCAGCCTGAATGATTCTGAGCCCCAAGTGGTGCATCGTGCATTGTTCACTTTGGCCCAGCTCGGCGACCCATCTGTAGCTCCTATGCTGATTGATCGGTTGGCATTCTCTCCGCATAGCACAGACATCCTTGATGCCTTGGCCTTCGCGACGGGCGTTGATTTTCGCGACCTCCCAGACCCGGCAGGTGTTTATCAGGTTTGGTGGCCTGAAAATTTCTTAAATGATTCTTCGACATGGTTGGCGCGAGGCGCTGCCGATGCTGGGTTTGAGTTACCCAAGCCACTGATCGATGCCACTCAAGTCTCACAGTCAACCGCGGTGCAGGCCTTGCTTCAACTGATTGAGAAGGGCCCCGCTCACTTGCGCGGGCTTGCTAGCTACCAACTGCACCGAATCACCGGCATTGACGGTTCCGTTATTTTGCCAAAAATGCCAGCCGCTTTGGTCAGCCGCAAGGCGCAGGTCTGGCATGATTGGCTCGAGGCTCAACGCCCCGCACAAGGATGAAAAAACGCACATTTTTCCTAGCACTTGCATTTCTTGCCGTTGCAGTAGCCGTGATTGCAATTCCTGCTTTTCGGTTTCAAACCGATCTTGAGCGAGTGAGCTCTTATCGTATTCAAATCGAGCATGCGGCTAAAGGTGAGGGGCTTCCACCGAGTCTTTTGGCGGCTCTTGTCTTTGCAGAATCTCGTGGCCACTTTGATGCTGTTTCCTCCGTTGAAGCTTTTGGCTTATGCCAATTGTTGCCATCCACGGCCGCTGAAATCGCAGAACGGCTTGGGTTGTCGCCGCAAGCAGATGGTGGTTGGTCGACATCCGACAACTTGCAAATGGGCGCGCATTATTTGGCGCGCGTGACTCGACCTTACGCAGACGACCCCGAGGCCGTGGCACTTGGTTTGCTTTGCTATCGCCTTGGCCCTGGCGCCACAGCTCGCGCAATTCAAGACGAAGGCGGCGCCGCGGTGTGGCTTAAAGGTTTGCGGCAAAATAAACAATCTGTTTGGCCTTATGTCGATCAGGTCTTGCACATGCAGACCGTCTTTGCAGCTCATTGGAGCGACTCGTAATGAATGCACAATCGCAGCCGAGCCAATACCTTTTCGTCTGCACCCGCACTCGCGAATCGTCCGCCCGCGAATCTTGCGGGGCCAATCATGCCTCTGGTGCACTCGTAAAAGCCATCCGCGACGAGATTAAGTCGCGTGGCCTCAAGGCGCAAATTCGCGCTACGAGCTCGGGGTGTTTGGGGCGTTGCCAAGATGGGCCTCACGCGCTGGCTCACCCCTCTGGCGAATCTTTTTCACAATTTGGCCTGGAAGATGTCTCAAAGATAGCCGACAGTCTCCAATATGGCAAAAGTTCAAATTGAAGGCTCTGACGCTGTTCACGAATGTGAAAGCGGCACCCGCATGTATGAAGCGATTGAAGATGGCAATCTAAAAGTGCCTCTTGGTTGTTTGCACGGGCATTGCGGCGCTTGCGTGGTTGAAGTCGTCAGCGGTAGCTTGGCCGAAATCAAAGAGGGCGAAAAACTGGCTCTGCGGGCTTTCGACACCGAAGAAGATATGCGCCTCGCTTGCCTCGCCTACTTGGATGGCGATGTGGTCGTGCGTACCCTAAAGCCCTGAAGTTTTAGGCCGCGACACTCGCCGCCTGACTTCCGGAGAATCATCATGGTTGTTATTGGAGTTTGTTTGGCTGGGTCTGGAGTCTACGACGGCTCCGAAATTCACGAATCGGTGATCACGCTGCTCGCTCTTTCACGAGCAGGCGCCACCGTTATTTGTTTTGCACCAGACATGCCGCAGATGCATGTTGTGAATCACCTCACCGGCGAGGTGAGCCCAAACGAGACGCGCAATGTTTTAATCGAGTCAGCCCGCATTGCCCGCGGCGACATCCGCTCTGCAGCCGATTGCTCCGCCACCGATTGGGACGCCCTTATTGTGCCGGGTGGGTTTGGTGCGGCCAAAAACTTATGTGATTTTGCGGTAGCGGGTGCGAGTGCACAGGCTCACCCTGAAATCGCGCGTTTGCTACAAGAAACGGTTGCTGCCCGTAAGCCGCTTGGCGTGGTTTGCATTGCACCTGCTCTTTGTGCGACGGTCTTTCGCGGCTCAAATGTCGAGCCTAGCTTGACCATCGGTACGGACGAAGGCACGGCTGATGCCTTATCTATGATTGGTGCGCAGCATCAACCGCGCAATGTTGACGAAATCTTAATAGATGAAACCAATCGCATTGTCAGTACTCCCGCTTATATGTTGGCCGATTCGATTGCCGAGGCCGCACACGGGATCGAAAAATTGGTCGATGAAGTTCTAAAAATGACCGCATCCAGCGAGTGCTCATCATGATTATTCTATTCCTCTTATTGACCTCACTCACGGGCGACACAACACCATGGGAAGGCTTCCCTGAGGCCGATGCATTGCGCTATGAAATTGACTTGACCGCTGACATTGCCAGTGAAAAAGTGCAGTTGCAAGTAAATTATGTTTTCCGCGCCGATGCGGCTTTATCGCAAGTGCGATTGCATGCTAAGGCGGGTAAAGATTGGCAGATGTCTTTTCAAGATAGTCAAGGCGTTGACATGAGCTTTACGCGATCGAGCGAAGATGTCATCGCCGTTGAGTTGCCAAGTGAAGTGCCGGCAGGCCAAGAATTCACTTTTTCAGCCGAGCTTTCAGGCACACCACCAGATGGGCTCTACTTTCGTAAAAACCGTCAGGGCAAGATGGTGATGTTTACCGATCATTTTGCAGCCCGAGCGAGAGGGTGGCTTCCCTGTGAAGATGCGCCAGATGACCGAGCTGCTTTTCATTTGCAGTTGACCGTTCTACCGCAGCCTGGCGTGAAGCAGCTTGATGCGATTGGCACCGGTGATTGGCATGGCGAGCCGTTGCCAACGGGGCAGGCCGCTAAGGGCAGCCAACGCTGGGTAGGCCACACGCAGGCTGATATTACGAGTTATCTGTTTTCATTTGCGGTTGGCCCGTATGTGCGCCTTGCGGAAAAGGGCGACGACCGATTGATTCCGCATTTTGTTTTTCGCGCAGACAAACCCAAGGCGCGCCGCGGCCTGAAGCATCACGCCGATTGGATGACCTGGATGGAAGACCGCTTTGGGAAGTATGCGTGGGCAAAATATTGCGTCGTGCAAGTGCCGACTCAGTGGGGCGGAATGGAGAACCCTGGCAACACTTGGGTCATGGAACGATTGTTTGATGGCCCCGACCATGGCGTGGGCACGCTCGCCCATGAATTTGTGCACCAATGGTTCGGCGATGCCGTGGGTTACGGCACTTGGCAAGACGCTTGGCTCAGCGAGGGTTTCGCAACCTATTTTGGTCCATGGCTACATGAGCTGTCGGGTGGCCCAACTTTGGCTGCGGCGATGCGCGCTGCAAAAAAAGGCTGGCTGCAAGCTCGAATCGCACGCTCGCGTCCCATTCGTTGGGATGGTTTTGAAAACCCTGACGAGCTCTTCGGAACAAGCGCGCCAAACACTTATAAAAAAGGTGCGTGGGTGTTACACATGCTTCGTGGGCAGATGGGGGACGAAGCTTTTTTTGAGGGTCTAAGGCTATACGCCGAGCGCAAAAAAGGCTTGCCGGCCAAAACGCTCGATTTACGCAAAGCATGCGAAGAGGCACATGGCTCTGATTTAGAGTGGTTTTTCGACCAGTGGCTCAATCGCCCCGGTTGCCCAGAGCTCTATTTTGATTGGAGCGGAAGTGGCGTCACGGTGACTCAAGCCCAGGCCGTTGAGGCTTACCGATTTGATCTCTGTCTTTCATGGAAGACCGCTGACGGCTCGCGTCATGAAGGCGTTTTTGAAGTCAACGCCGATGAAACAGTCATTGAATTGCCTGCTGATTATCGTACGCCAATTGTTGACCCCCATGGCCAACTCTTGTGGGTGAAAGCCCGCTTGCGCTAAAATTCGAAATCGATTTTTGTTTCGATGGCATTGCGCCCTCGCATGTCAGTAACATGCACGCGCAAAGTTTCGCCTGCAGCGACTGACCACGGTATGGCCAACTCAATAAAATGCGCATGTTCACCCCAAGCGCGGGTGTCGCCGCGAGCGAGTAAAGTGACCTTTTCACCATCACCTGTAATGAGCCAGGCGCGCGAAGGGTAAGGGCTGAGCACTTTTGCATAGGCTTGATAGCGGTTGTGTATATAGCGAAAGCCAAGTTCGCGCACACTTTGGCTGCTCTGTTGCCCAGTTAAGCCATAAGCGGGCGCATGGCCACTTGCCCAGGCTTCGGCTAGGCGAGAGCCTGGTTTGGCATGAAGCTCACCTGCGGTGTGAGTCGCACCGACTCCATCAGCCCAATTTACAGTTGTCGTCGGGGCTTGGTATTGCGCAAAAATTTGGTGATCGAAGTCGGCCAGCTTGGCCGGCAAATCAAGAGGAGCTGCGCACGCACCCAGCCCGAAAACGAGAGAGGCGAGTATGAAATTGGCGGGGAGTTTGAGTGCCATGAGCCTTCACAATAACATCTGCCAACATGTGGCGGAAAGGAGCGTAAAATGTTGCCCCATGAAACGCTTCCTCCTAGCTTTTGGCGTCATTTGCGCCGCCCTTCAGTTCACGATTCCCGCAACAGCACAAGAGGTTCAACCTCGCGCCTGGGAGCACGAAACCTCCGACATTGCTCCAAACGACCGCATCCATTTTGGCCATTTCGCCAATGGTGTGCGTTTTGCTTGGGTGCAAAATACTGAGCCGCAAGAGCGGCTCTATTTGCGTTTGCATGTCGATGCAGGCTCTTTAGGCGAAAAGCCAAGTGAGGCAGGCATGGCTCACTACCTTGAGCACATGGCCTTTAATGGCTCTGAGCATTTCGAGGCTGGCACATTAGTCGAGTGGTTTCAAGAGCGCGGGATGAGCTTCGGCGCTGACTTGAATGCGCATACTGCTTTTTCTGAAACGGTTTATAAATTAGACCTTCCTAATAATGATGAGCAAGCTCTCCGTGAGGGTTTGCAGGTCTTGCAAGATTTTGCTTTCTTGCTTGATTTGACCGACAAAGAAGTTCAGGCCGAAAAAGGAGTCATCGACGGTGAGCAGCGCGAGCGTGATTCTGCACAATGGCGCGTTTTGCTAAAGCTGCTTGATACGATTTTTGGCGGCACGCTTGTTCCAACTCACTTGCCTATCGGCACAGAAGACATCCGTGCGGCTTTTACTGGCCAGACGATTCGTGATTTTTACACGAAATGGTATCGCCCCGAAAATATGACACTCGTTCTTGTTGGCGATTTGCAGGGGCTTAACCCAGAGCCGTTGTTTCACGAGTTCTTTGGTCAAGTCTCAGTTCCTGAAGGTCCTTTGACGGCTGAGCCTGAAATTGGTCGCGCAGATGTGCTTGACCAAAAAGAAGTGATCTTCTCTATCTATGAGCCAGAGATTCCGACCGTTTCGATTAGCATGGGCAAGCTCAAGCCTTATGTTGAAAAGCCGCAGACGGTGGCCATCCTGAAAGAAGAGATGCCTTTTCATGTGGCAAACGCGATGTTGAATTTGCGTTACGCCGAGCTCGTTAAAAAGGAAGAGTGCAAGTTTCTTGGTGCTGCAGCGGCATCCATGTCTCAGGGCCTCGGCGTTTTTGACGGCGGCTCGATTGATGTCAACGCTGAGCCCGCAAACTGGGAGGCCGCGCTTGTGCAGGCTGAGGTTGAGTTGCGCCGTGCACTTAAATTTGGCTTTCAAGAGGCAGAGCTTGCTGAAGTCCGCGCGGGGATGATGCGCGGGCTTGAAGAGTCTGCTGAGCGTGCAAGCACTCGCCACTCCAAGGCTTTGCTAGGAGATGTTGTTATGGCTTGCGAAAAGCGCATCGTCCCAAGCAGCCCTGCAACCGATCTTGAGGTGGTTGGCGCAATTCTTCAGGCGATGACCGTTGACGATTGCCTTGACGCCATGCGCGCCCACTGGAAGGGCGGCACTTTGATGCTATCCACCACGGGCGACCTTGATCTTGGCGAAACCGCCGAATCCGAGCTGAAGCGCGTGCATGAGTCCGTTAAAAAGATGAAAATCGAAGCCGGTGCTGCTGTCAGCGTTGCAGATTTTGCTTATGCCAGCGACGAGACGATTCGTGGTGTTGTTGTTCAAAAGGGCCAAGTGGCTGACATGAGCATCCAGACTTATGTCTTTGAAAATGGTGTGCGACTTAATCTGAAAAAGACTGATTTTAAAGAGCGTCAGATTTTGCTCAATGCCCGCGTTGGCGAAGGTTCTTTGAGCTACGATTCGAGCGGTGCGGTTGTGGCCCATGTCGCAAGTCAAGCCATTCCAGCTGCGGGCTTAGGCAAGCATACGGCTGATGAGCTGCGCCGAATGACCGCTGGCAAAACAGTGGGCACTTCGTTGGGCTTTGGCGCTGATGCGTTCGAGCTGGGTGGCTCAACCACACAAGAAGACCTCTTGCTGCAACTTGAGTTGATGGTCGCCACCATGAACGACCCCGGCACTCGCACAGACGGCCTGCGTATGTTCGCTAAGCAATATCCACTTCAACTTGAGCAAATGAAGCACATGCCTCAGGGCCCACTTCTTCTTGATTTCTTCCCTCAATTGGTGGGAGGCGATGTGCGGCATATCCCAATGCCTAGCCTCGAAGAAGCCTTGGCTGTTGACATGGATGCCATCCACGCCTGGCTCAAGCCGGCGCTTGAGGCTGCACCGATTGAGTTGGCGATTGTTGGCGATATCGACATCGATGCCACCGTTGCGGCTGTTGCGCAGACCTTCGGCACTTTGCCAAAGCGTCGTGAGCGTCATGACACAACCGAGCGGCGTCAATTCGCAGGGATGGTCTCTGGCCTTTCTGTTGAGTCAACAATTGAGACGCAAACCCCACAGGCGTTGGTCTTTATCGCTTATCCAGCATGTGATGGCACGCAGGCGGCTAATCGTCGCAATTTGACCATGCTTGGTGAGATTCTTGGCGATCGCATTCGTCTTATTGTGCGTGAAGAATTAGGTGCTGCCTATTCTCCATCTGCTGGCGCAGAGGCAAATCAAGTCTTCTTTAACATGGGTGTCCTGCAAATTTACTCGATGGCCCAACCTGACAATGTTCCTAGTTTGCGCGAGGCTTGCTTGAAGGTCGCATCCGATTTGGCAAAAGATGGCGTCACAGAAGAAGAGGTGAACCGTTTGGCTGAACCGCTCTTAAAGGGTATCCGCGACAGCAAGCGTAAAAATGGTTATTGGCTAAGCGTTTGTTCAGAAGCTCAAACCGATGCTGAGGGCCTAGAAGACTTCCGTAGCGTAGAGGGTTTCTTCCAGAACTTGTCCGCTGCTGCTTTGTCTGAAATGGCCGCAGAGTACTTGGTTCGTGATAATGCTTCCGTTCTCTCGGTTACTCCAATGGTTAAATAAATAGGATATTGAATCGATTTAATGGAAACAAATACATATACTTGTTTCCGCGACTCGATTCGCTTACTCCTCCAGGAAACTTAATACATAAATAAATCATGGCCTCACTCGCTAATGTCCTCAAGAATGAAATCATTCGCCTTGCTCGTAAAGAGGCTAAGGCGGCTACAAAAGATTTGTCCACTGCACTTAAAGCAGAGCGCAATCGTGTAGCTTCTATGGAAAAAGAAATCGCAGCTTTGCGTGGAGCCATGGCAAACAGCTCTGCTCCTGCCACACCGACTGCTGCTCCAACTGCTGCACCTGTAAAGCAGGGCCGCAAGTTTGCTGGCCGGCGGGTTTCTGCTCTCCGCAAAAAGCACAAAATGGCTCAGTCCACTTTGGGCAAATTGGTCGGGGTTGGCACCAACACAGTTTGGCTCTGGGAAAAGAAAGGCACTACGCCTCAAATGGCCCAACAAGCCAAACTCAATGCACTTTCCGTTTTGACTGGTCCTGAAATGAAAGCCGCTTTGACTGCTGCGGGCCTTGACGGTGCGCGCAACAAACCCGGCCGCAAGCCAGGCACAAAGATGGCTAAAAAGCCCGCTGCTAAGAAAACGGCTAAAAAGGCCACAAAGAAAGCCGCCAAAAAGGTAGCAAAAAAAGCCCCTAAAAAGGCTGCTAAGAAAGCTCCCAAAAAGGCTGCCGCCAAAAAAGTAACCAAAAAGCGCAAATACACAAAACGCAGCTAGTAAATCTTTTTTTTAAGACCCGAGAGAATTAGGAAAGCACCTATTCTCTCGGGTCTTTCTCTATATATAGGGGTAAACTTGCCACTCATGTCTGCTGCCTTCCTCCTCCTTCTCGCGCTTCTTCCTGCTCAGCAAAGTGTGACACCCGATTCTTTGCTTACGGGCCTTCAATACCCTGAGCACCTGATGGTTGCCCCTGCCGGGTCGATTACTACAAGTTTTCTATCTGAAGATCAACCGAGCGTTACTCTGCATGGCCCTGGCTTGCTGCAGCGTTTCGAAGCAACAACTGTAGGCACACTAAAGCTAGAGTTCGCAGGCCTTGACGCCATTGAGCTCGACTTGGCGTCGCTCGCCGATGGGCAGCAAACGGGCTTCCCCCTCCCTCTCGTCGCGCTCGAAGATGGCTGGGTTACTTGCTCTTTGCCATTGCCTTATTCGGATGAATTGATTCTGACTGTTTCAGGTGGCGCGCAAGTTTCCGTGCAGTCGTTGGCTTACCCAGCTGGCACGATTACACCAAACGGCTTGGGGCTTGATCAAGAAGCCGTTTCTACGACAGCGGCTGCGTTGGCCGTTGAGGTCGTCCCCGACTGGACTCGTATGGGGCTCTTTGTTGGCCCATGTTCAAAGAAATTCCCGTTCCGCTATCAACTTAAGGCAGATGGCCTGATCCGCTGGATGGAATTTACATTTATTGCAGAGCCTGAGGGTGTGTCGCGAGAAGAGCTTTTGCGCAGTTTGCATTTTTCTCTGGCGCGCATGAATCCTGATGATTTGGCAGGCCCACCGCTGCCAGCCACTTTTGATGTGCCGCTAGGTGATCTCTTTGGGCATCCCGGCGAGTTTGGTCAAGGCGGCACCCGCGCTCAAGCGAGTGATGGCGGCGATACTTTTTGGTTGCGGTATCCAATGCCCATTCCTAAAGGCACTCGTATTTATATCTACAACGAAGCACCAGGCAAAGGGATGGTGCGTTTCAAAATGCGTGCGGCCGTCGAGCCTGGTTGCCCTGATATGCATCTTCATGCGCAATTCGTTCAAGGGCAGACTACACCTGGCGAAACTCTTGAGTTGCTCAGTATCTCGGGCGATGGCATCCTCGCAGGCACGACTCTTGGGGTTCGCAATGAGTCGCGCACTCCGCATGGCTTGACGCCTGTTGTTCAGGCGGGCGATTCTGTATTGCGACCTGGCGCATGGTGGGGGCGCGGCGGTTCTGATTTGTATCAGACGCCTTTTTCTGCTCGTACCCGCCTCGACGGCCCGGGTGATTTCGGTTACTCGTCCTACTCTCGTCCACTCTGGGATGCACCCATTCCCTTTCAAGGTGGTTTGACGCTCAGCGCTGAAGCTGCACCAAATGCGGCACCCGTCGAAATCGGTGCAACGGTTTTCTGGTATGCGCCCTCTAAGTTTCCTTATGAGACAACTCATGTTGCGGTCGAAAAGCGTCAGTACCTAGGTTTTGAATCAACGGGTGATTTCCAAGTCATGAGTCATGCTCACGAAGGCGAAAAAATGACCATGATGCAGGCCTCTGGTGGCCGCGTGGTGACGACTGAGTTGCAGGGTGCGCTGCGCTCCAAAGCCAGTCGCGGCGAAGTAGCTATGTGGTCGGGCGCCCGCGAAGCTCAGCAAGCGATTTGGTCTTTCGGTATAGAGCGTTCTGGTTTTTACAATCTTGATTTAAACTTGGTCGCTGGCCCTAATGCGGCTGTGATTCAAGCCTATCTTGATGGCCGTCGACTTGGCAAAGCCATTGACTTGCGACAAGATTCTGTTGCCATGCGCAAAGTTTCATTCGGCGAGCGCGAGCTCGCTGCAAGAGAGCATCGTTTGACTTTGCGCATCGTTTCAAACGCTCCAGAAGCGGGTGCTGAAATTGGCCTTGATTGCCTCCAAACAATATTGGCTGAGTAATGTTGCCTTTGCTCAACCTATGGGCCGAGATTAAAGATCTCGCCGCTGCTTCTGCGTTGCTTGAGTGGGATCAAGAAACATATATGCCAAAGGGCGGGCAAACTGGGCGCGGGAAAGTACTCGCGACTTTGGCCGGTTTTCAGCATGACAAGTTGTCCTCAACCGCTTTACGCGATGCGCTCGATACGGCTGATGATTCACTCCTTGATTGCGCCGAAGCTCATGAAGCGGAAGTCCTCCGTGCGCAGATTCGTGAAGCCCGAAAAGAAATAGACCGTGCCATCAAGGTCCCAAAAGAGTTAACGGTCGCTTTGGCCGAGGCGCAAAGCCGTGGCCTGGCGGCTTGGCAAAAAGCGCGCGCAGAGTCTGATTTTTCTCTTTTTGAAACAGATCTCGCCGAATTGGTGCGATTGAATCAAGAAAAAGCTGCTGCTTTAAATCCGGGCGGCCGTCCTTATGACGCTCTCCTCGATTTGTATGAAGCCGGCTCGACGGAAGCCACTTTACGGCCTTTGTTCGATGAGTTGCGCGGGGTGCTTGCGCCAATGATTCGGGCTGTTAAAGAAAGCGGCCATGTGATTGATGAGTCACCAGCTATTGGCGATTTCCCAGAAAAGGCGCAGAGAGCTTTTGGGCTTGAAGTCGCCCAAAAGATGGGTTTCGACTTCGATTCTGGCCGTTTAGACTTGACGACCCATCCGTTCTGTACCAGCTTTAACCATAAAGATGTGCGCATCACTTGGCGTTATATGCAAGATGATTTCCGCTCCGCGCTTTATGGCATCATGCACGAAGCTGGTCATGGTCTTTATGAGCAGGGGCTGCCTTCTCGTTTTGAGCGCACTCCTCTTGGTGAGGCCGTGGGGCTTGGCATGCATGAGTCCCAGTCAAGGCTCTGGGAAAATCTCGTCGGCCGCAGTCGAGCCTTTTGGGAATGGTGCTTACCAGTATTCAAAAAGCACTTTCCCGATAAGGCGCATATCACGCTCGACCAGTTGTACCCCACTTTGCACACTTGCAAGCCGAGTTTGATTCGAGTCGAGGCTGACGAGGCTACTTACAATTTACATGTCGCGGCTCGTTTTGAAATCGAGCGCCGCTTGTTCGCAGGCGAAATCGAGGTGCGAGATTTGCCCGCCGTCTGGGATGACACATACGAGCAGTTACTCGGCGTCAAGGCCAACTCTGTTTCAGATGGCGTATTGCAAGACATCCATTGGGCGATGGGTGCGTTTGGATATTTTCCAACTTACACGCAAGGCAATTTGATTAGCTCACAATTGTGGGAAGCCATGCAAAATGATATTGGCGACCTTGATTCACTCATGCGCGTGGGTGATTTAGCTCCGATGCGCGGCTGGCTTGGCGAAAAAATCCATTCCCAGGGCAAGTTGTATTCTGGGTCTGAGTTGGTTGAGCGCGCAACCGGCAAGGCGTTAACAGCCGAGCCATTTATTGATTCAATCACATCGGTTACGGCTGGTATTTACGGGCTTTAGTGCTTGCCACAGCACTTTAGCAACGGCATCAGGCCGATCGACATGGACATGGTGGCTTGTGTCCTTTAGCCAAGTGCTTTCGCCATCACGAAGAGTCTGTAATCGCGTTTGCATCGGGCTATTGTGCTGCGCAAAAAAACCAAATTCAGGTATCAATACATGCACTTTTGCCGTGACTCGTTTGCACAATTCCAGCCAATGAGATTCTGGAAAACTTAAGGGGTTGGGGCCGCGCAACTCGCGGTCAAATTGAAACTCAAACCCTGGGCTACCTTGCACTGGCACGAGCGAGGCCGCCAAAAAGCGGTCGATTCCGATAGTGGTCATTTGAGGGTTATTCTCTTGCACATGCCTAGCCGCATCTTCTTTGCTCGCGTAAATGCGAAAGGCTTTTTTGGGCTTCCGCACAGAATCAAGCACTTCAGCCCAGCGATCAATATTATCGACGGCATCTTTTGCAAAGCCTCCGAGGTTGTCGAGGATGATGAGGTGGTCAAGCATCTCTGGCGCTAAACCGGCATAAAGCAAAGCGATGCTGGCGCCCATGGAATGTGCAACCAAAGTGCGCGGTGGGGGCGTATTGTTTGCGAGTGCTTCGGCGTGCAATTCGTCCATCAGGCGAGTCAGGTCTTTGAGATGATCATATTGGTGGTAGCTCGCGCCGCCAATCGCTCGACCACTTTCGCCATGCCCGCGCCAGTCAAGCGCCAAGGGGCGGCAAAAATCGCGCACGCCATTGGCCACAGCCGCCCAACTGCGCCCCGCGTCAAGGAAGCCATGCACGAATACAACGGGTGGCGCGTCGTCGAGAGTCGCCCCCCAATCCCACAGGCGCAGTGGCAACGCACTTTTGCAGAAAGTAAGTGGAATTGGAGGATGGCTTGGTGGAGGCGTCGAAGTCATGGCAGAGTCACGGCAAGAATTCTAGCCGCGTGTGTCGCTAAACTAGGGCATGGATAGCTCCTTGCCCACCTCAACTCCCGAAGCTTTGCCAAAAGGCACGCTTGCCAAACGCACCTTGCTCTGGGGCCTTGCCGTCATCATCATGATCTCGGCTGTGATTTATCAAAAAACAACGGGCCCAACTTACCCGCGCAAGGGCTCATTTGAGGTCTCGGGCGAGGTTCACAAATACCGCCTCATTCGATCTCAATGGACGCACTCCAAAGATTTTGATTTTGACGCAGAGGTGGCGCTGCCCGCCGTTGAGGGCGTAAGTGGTACTTTGTTCTGGCGCCGCTACAAGGCGGGCGATGATTTCGCATCCATCCCTATGGCGGTGCGCCTTGAGCAGGGCGGCGATAAAAATGTACTCGCTGCCGATTTGCCCAAGCAGACTTTTGCAGCGGCCAAATATGAGTATTACATTGAGTTGCAAACGCCGCAAGGTTTGGTCCGCGTCCCTGAAATCGATGTCGCCGCCGCGGTTGATACCGATGGGCCGCCTGCTGACAATGTCGTGATTCGTTTCAAAGATTGGGTCCCTGGTTACATTTTGTGGCCACACATCGTGCTGATGTTCTTCTCCGTTCTATGGGGTATGCGCACTGCTCTTGCTGCTCTCGCGGGTCACTCTAATTTCCGCCGCTACGCCTGGGTGACTTTCACGGGCATGACTTTTGGCGGAATGGTTCTCGGCCCGATTGTGCAAAAATATGCTTTCGGCGAGTTCTGGACGGGTTGGCCTAATGGTTATGACCTGACCGACAATAAGATGCTCATCATGTGGGTGTCTTGGATTGTGGCAACTTCCACAATCGGCCTTAAGCCGCGCCCGAAAGAGAGCGTAGGGCGTGGTGTCGTTGTTCTTGCTGCCTTGGCGATGACTGCCGTTTATCTGATTCCGCACTCTTTGAGCGGTTCTGAGCTCGATTACAGCAAAATCGAAGACGGCATGACCGCCGAAGAAGCTGTCAAGGCAATTGGTACGGGCGACTAGAGTTTTTCATTGTTCGAAACGGCTCAAGCACACCTTTTGCTCGTCCACCTTCCGGTGGTCGGCGGCTTCTTTGCACTGCTCACTCTCGCGGTCGCGCAATGGCGCAAAGACGAAACCATCTGGAAGCTCGGTATTTTCTTCCTCTTGCTTTGCATGTTGGGCTCGGTCGGCGCTTACTACACCGGCCCGACTGCGGTCGATGCCCTGCGCCACGCGATCGGAAGCCAGGCCGATGCCATGCAAGACGCAATTGAGCTACACGCCGTTTGGGGCCGTGGCATTTTCGTCGGATTTATTCTCGTGTGCGTCTTAGGCATCCAGACTTGGCTGCAATCGGCGCAGGGCTTGAATCCTTCGGTTGTATTAAAGGCTGCGGTCATACTTGGCCTTTGCATTGCACTTGCCGCAAGTGGCTGGGCCGCTCATCTTGGCGGGCTGATTCGGCATGCCGCCGAGTTGGGCTAATGGTCGAGCGCGGCCTCTAAGCGAGCAAGATTCGCTCGCATAAGCTCGAAATAATCTCGTTGCTTTGTGATGTCATCTTGGCTGCGCATTTCGACCGGAGAAAACCAAACACTCGGAATACCAGAGCGCGTTAATTCTTTTTGTGTCGCCAAGAGCGGTTGACTTTCCCAAAGGATAAGACACTTGCCATTAGGCGTGCTCGTCGTGGGTGCTGCTGCACTTTTCAACTCATTAAGTGTTTCAACACTCAACGGGGTATCAGGGTCGAGATCGAAATTAGTGATACGCCAGCCGTATCGTTTTGCAAGGTATTGATACGCAGGGTGAGAGCAGAGTATCTGCATCGAATCCATTCTCGGGGCTAGCGCTGCGAATGCGCGGTCTAATTGTTCAAATTGATTTTCGAGAACCTCGTGACGCGTTTGGAAGATCTCAGTTTGTTCCGGCCAACGCACCACAAAGGCCTCTAGGATGGCGCGCGCTTGCACACCTGCCAAAACAGGGTCAAGCCAAGTGTGGCCATCTAACCCTTCATGTGAATGCTCTCCCTGCCCGCCGTGGCTATGGCTGCGCAAACCTTCGATATGCAAAAAGGCCTTTTCGAAACCTGCAGCGGTGTCAATCAGGCGGCTTGGAGGTAGCGAGGCCGTGCTAAGCCAGCGTTCGAAACCCGCGCCGTTGGTGATGATAAGCGCGGCGTTTTGATAATCCAGAATGTCTTTAGCGCTTGGCTGCCAGAAAATCGGGTCGGCGTCATGTGGAAGCGGGCAGACGATTTCGAGCAAGTCTCCGGCGATGGCTTCTGCAAATGCAGTCGTTGGGTAGAAAGTTGTGTAGACCGTTTTTGAATCAACATTTGCGGGAAGCATTTGCGGAGACAATTCGGATCGAGAACAACCCAAAGCGATCATCAAAAAACAAAAAATGAAAGGGAATGTTTTCATAAGGTCTGCACCAAATCTGGAAGAAGTTGAATCGCAATTTGCACGCCCAAGAATGCCAAGCCGGCCGATGCTAGAGCGACAAAAGTTAGTTCGTAGAGATGCAGCTTAATCGTCGCACTGCGACTGCAGCCAATGCGATGCAAAGTAGCCATTTCGCGGCTACGAAGTTTTGCACTCAAGGTAAGAACTAGCGCGGTCAGCAACCCAGTAATCAGGAAGAGCACTCCAGAAAAAGCGTCGAAAAAAGTTTTTAAGCGAAAAACAAAACTCATCAAATCACTCAAGACTGTATGAGGAGAAACGAATTGCAACACGCGGGATTGCTCAAAACGCGTTTTCGCCAGAGTGGTTGCTTTCGCCCATTCGGCCGCGTCAACACCCTTTGCGGGCGAAATGATTGCACCATGCAGAGGGCGTGCGTCTGGGTCTAGATGGCTATGGAAGGAGGCCAGATTTTCGGAAGTGACTTCGCGGTATTCAAGTAGTGCTTGGCTAACAACAACCTGATTATCGGTTTTGCCAAGAACGAGTTTTGGTTTAATCGTCTCGGTGTCATCGTGCCCATGTGCAAGCCCATCAAGGACCCAAGCCGTGTTGATGCTAACGAAAACGGCATCGTCGTCTGGCGTGTTGGTCGCGGGCAATAAACCGCAAACACGCATTTTAAGTGCGGGCGGTTTGGAGATATCGTAGAGCTCGCTAGGGTCGCTAAAAAGTGCGTCTCCAACTTTCAAATCTAAGGCAGCGGCAACCTTGGCGCCGAGTAAAACATCACCGAGTATGAGTGGTGGAGTGCCCTGTTGTGGTGCAAGGTTATGCAGCTCAAAATACTCAGGAGTCGTCCCGCAAATGGCATAACCCCTTGCAGTGTGTGCTAAATGCAACGGGATGACAACGAAGTCATTATCGTTTCTCAAAGCCGAAAGCTCACCCCAGGAAAGGGTTTCAAGCTCGGCGCGGCGGAAGTAAAGAGCATTGAGTGTAAGGTCAAACCGCGAGCCTTGCGCGCCAACCAAGAAGGGTGTGCTTTCTCCGCGGGCGGCTAAATTGACTTGATAAGCCGAGGTCAAAGCGGTCGTGGCGCTTGGCAAGAATCCAGTTAGGGCAAGACATCCAATCAAAAGCAGCGTGCGTGCTTTGTGATAACTCAAATGCCGCCAAGCCAACAATTTGAGGCCCTTCATCGCGAAGACCCCATATCAATTACCTGTGCAAAACGCTCAAGCAAGCCGTGGTCATGCGTAACCATGAGCAATGTCGCACCATCTTTTGCGACTTGCTCAAATAGCAAATCCATGGCCGCCAATTTTGCCGAGGGGTCAAGATTGCCCGTCGGCTCATCACAAATAACCAATTGCGGTTTGGCAATTAGCGCTCGACAAATAGCCACGCGTTGCCGCTCGCCTTGAGACAACTTTTCAGGACGCCGTTGCAGCGTATGTGCGACACCCATCCGCTCAGCCAAATTCTGTGCACGCCCAAAATCACTAGCCGCTGGCGATTGCTCCGCCAAATGAAAGGGCAGCAAAATGTTTTCAAGCGCAGTTAAGTAACCGAGCAGCTCAAATTGCTGGAAGACCATCCCGATTTTGTCGAGCCGGAATGCCCGTCGCGCCGAGTCGCTGAGAGTGCTGATGCCGACACCGCAGACTTCGGTCTGACCACTGCTTGGTGTCAAAATCCCGGCGATTAAATGAGCAAGTGTCGTCTTGCCGCACCCGCTCGGCCCAATGACAACGGTGTGCTGACCCAACTCAATGTGTAGAGATGCAACGAACAACTCAAACTCACCCTCGCCATAAGCGAATCGCAAGTCGGCCGCGCGGACTAAAGTCGTCATGTTTAGAGTGTCTCAGGGATGGGCTCGGATGCAACCCGGAACTGTTCTAGCGTAGTCGATTTTTGAATACGCCATTGATCAATGCGTTTGCCATCTGCGCTGAATCGGCCGACAACTGTGTAGTAGGCGCGGTATTCGTTGAGTCGTGTATGCGCATGGCCCCAGTGATGAACCGCGCCTTCAACACGCCAGCGCGCGTCGACATCGAAACGCGGATTTGTTGCATCATCAATTTGGTTGGCCACAATTTGAAAAGAAACAGGGATGACGGCCTGCACGCGGCTAACTGCACCGCCTTCTTCTCGCATGACGAGCCCTTGATAAACCTGAGCGTAAATTTCATTGAGTAAATCGCCTTCGACCGATTGTTCAAGGGCGTCGTAAATGTCGCTCTCTTTGGTGTAGTCAAAGGCGCGGTAAATGTTGGCGTGCAGAGGCTGGAAAACAGTCAAGGCGCGTTGATCGCTCGATTCGGCTTGTTCGACTCGACCCGTCTCAAGCGTGTCGCGGAACTCAGGCGTTGAGATTGAAAACGCCGAATCGAGAGTTAAAGAACCCAGCCCAACAAGAAACAAAATGGGTACCCAAATCGTGCCGGGTTTCTTTTTCACGCGGCGACGAATTTCGATGAACGCCCCAAGCAGCAAAGCACTTACGGCCAATAGATTGATGCTTGAGCTTCCTGAAAAAGAACCTTGCTGGCTATTAACTTTAAGAATAGGCACGGCTTCAAAACGCGGCCCAACGCCATCGCGTGGCCTTTGCCAGGAATACTCAGGCTCAAGGGTCGTGAACTCAAGATTCGTATCTTGGCCGTAGGCGATGAGTAGGCCGGCAACATTAAGCGGGTTGTCGCCTCGGCCTTCGTCTTGAATCCGGTCGGGTGGAAAAGAGCTCCAATGAAAAACGACTCGGTCAGGCGGCGACTTTGTGGAATAGGTGAAAGAAAGAGTGAGTTGAGTTAAAGCTCTCGCACCAAAGCCCGGAAATAGGGGAAGCAAATCTCGTTTGGGCAGGGTCAGGTGCATCTCGCCCGGCGCACCCGACACATGGATGCCGTCAATGGTGACGCGGCTAATGTCTGCAAAATAATCAATCAATGCAGCGCGAATCCCGGGCATTTCGACTGCGTCGACAAGCTCTTCGTCTTCGCGTGCGACATCGATGACCTCGTCGAGGAAGGCTAAATTGCAGGTCACTTCGATGACGATTTGTTCGTCTTCGATGAGCAGCAGCAGGCTGGCATCTGGCCCATCTTGCGGATGGATGAACAAGGTGCAAACAAGAAGAAAGAGTGCGCGTAAAAGCATGCGAGTGGGCGGCGCGGGGCATTCCCGTGGTCGAAGTATACTGCTCTATTCCTGCCCATTTGGCTACCTGCCGGGCATCCCCAACTCCTCGACCCATGAAGAAATCCACACTCGCTCGTTGGGCGGCCGTTGCCGCTGGCTGTGCTCTTATTTTTGCATTTACCGCTGTGCCTGCCGTGGCCCAAGAGGCCGATGCTCCACAGTTTGAGGGGCCCGTTGCGATTGCGCTGGCCTCAATGTCTGAAGATGAGCGCGTTTACAACGACCATATCGTGACGCTGGCCAGCCCCTTCATGGAAGGGCGCGTACCCGGTTCGCGTGGCATGGAAATCGCCACCGAGTACATGGAGTTTTACTTTAAGGCCGCTGGGCTTGAGCCAGGGTTCGACGGCTCTTGGCAGCAGCCTTTTGAATTAGGCGGCGAGCTCGAGCTGACTGACCAGAGCTTGGCCTGTGCGGGCGATGCTCTCATCGGCGGCGAGCAATTCAACGCTTTGGGGCTGGGTACCTCTGGCGACTTCAGCGGCGAGGCCGTTTTTGTTGGCTACTCCATCGAAAAAGGGCAAGACGACTACACCAGCTTCCCCGATGATCTTGATGTCGCGGGCAAGGCTGTCGTGATGTTCCGTTTTGAGCCTATGCAAGCTGATGGTTCCAGCCAGTGGGCCAAGGGCGGCGCCTGGACGCGTGGCGCAGGTTTTGCTGCCAAGGTTCGTGCAGCAAGCAAGCGCGATGCCGCGGCCATTATTATTATCAACCCACCAGATTGCGCAGATCCTCGCGCAAGTGAGTTGACCTCGGCGGGGCAAGGTGGTCGCCGCCGCGCCAATGTCCCCGTGATGATGGTTTCTTCCGAAGCCGGTGAAGCCATGGTCAAGAGCTTGGGTTGGTCAGGTTCTTTGCTCGACTTGCGCCATCATGCAGACGAGGGCAAGGCGTCCTTTTCTTTTGCAAACCCCGTTGAGGCTTCATGCAGTTTTGAAAACAAGGCTCTGATTGCAAACAATGTCGGCGGCATTTTGCGCGGCAAGGGTGAGTTGGCTGACGAATGGATCGTTCTGGGCGCGCACCTCGATCACCTCGGCATGGGCTATTTCGGCTCAAGAAGTGGCCCAGGCGAGCTTCACCCAGGTGCTGATGACAATGCTTCGGGTTCAGCAGCGGTTTTGATGCTGGCTGACAAATTGGCTAAGTATTACGCCGAATTGCCCGAGGGCGCTCCAGCTCGCTCGATCCTCTTTATGGGCTTTAGCGCCGAAGAGTCTGGGTTAAATGGTTCTTTTTATTACGCCAAAAATCCAATCGTTCCGATGAGCGACCACAAGTTGATGGTCAATTTTGACATGATCGGTCGCGTGAAAAATAAGCGCTTGTCGGTTTCTGGCTCGACATCGGGCGTTGGCATGGAAGACTGGCTTAGCCCGTTTTATGAGGCATCTTCACTTGAAATCGTCACGCCTGCCAACATGAGTGGCGCGAGTGATCACACCGCTTTCTATCGCAAAGATGTCCCTGTATTGTTCGGCATCATTGCTGATTTTCATGGTGACTATCACACGCCAGACGACTTGTCCTGGAAAATTAATCGCCATGATGCGGTCGAAACGATTTATCTTTTCCAAAGCATCCTTCAGGCCGCATCGATTCGCTCTGAGTTGTTTGACTATCAAAAGATTCAAGGCAAAAAGAAAAAGAAAGTTGCCAAGCCACCTACCCCTAATGCTTCAGCCGTTGCAAAAGCTGAAGCGGCTCTCGAAGCCGCTCGCGATGAAACCGAAAAGCCTCGCTCTGGTGGTCGCATGGCCAGTATGAAAGTGCGTTTTGGCATTGCGCCAGGTTCCTATTCTGACGAAGGCGAAGCGGGTGTTTCCGTTGGCGAAGTCATGGCTGACACTTCCGCTTCAGATGCCGGAATTCTTGCGGGCGACCGTTTGATTAAGTGGTCGGGCAAAGATATCCCCGATATCCAATCCTGGATGACCATGCTCATGGATTGCGAGCCAGGCCAAAAGGTGCAAGTCACTTTAATCCGTGACGGCAAAGAAGTCGTGTTGTGGGTGACTCTTAAAGCGCGACAACAACAAGGCCAATAACAAAGTCGGTTACGAGGCCTATCGTCGCGACCACCACAATCAACGACCCGCAACGGTCTCGCGCTCTCGGCGCTCTGTTGCTGGTTGTTGTTATTTGGGGCTGGTCTTTCGTCTGGATTAAAGATGCGCTTGACGCATCCTCTGCCATTCTTGGCGCCGGCCATGATGCGGTTTCTGTTGGTCTCTTTGTGGGGCTGCGCTTTGGTCTCGCGGCATTGCTGTTGCCACTTTTTCTGCCACCTGCTCGCGCCATTGCCGCCCGTCCTTTATGGCGCGGCTCATTTGTTTTGGCCGCCTTGATGGGGGGCGGGTTCTTCCTCCAAACCTTTGCTCTTGTTGATATCTCCCCGGCGGTTTCGGCTTTCCTTACGAGTCTCTATGTGGCATTTACGGCTCTCTTGGGCCGTTTGCTGCATCACAAGCGTTTGGGGCTAGCGCTTGCGATTGGTGTAGCATGCGCCACTCTTGGCGGTGGGTTTATCAGCGGCCCACCTCAACTTCATTTCGATTTGCCCGAGTGGCTTTCCGTCGGTTGCGCGCTAATGTTCGCAGGCAACATTTTGGCGACCGACCATTTCACGCGCCGCTTGCCACCCTTGCCGCTGACGACTCTTTCTTTCCTTTGGGTCACCCTTTTCAGCATCATCATTCTCCTCTTCGGGATGACCTCCGCTGACGCACCTGCTTGGTCTTTGCTCGGGCAATTGATTTTGTCACCAGCCTATGCATGGCCGTTGCTTTTGTGCACACTTCTTGGCACGGTTTTCGCTTTGTCGGCGATGAACCAATTCCAGCGCGTGCTCGACCCCGTACGCGCCGCAGTGCTTTACGGCCTAGAGCCCGTCTTCACGGCGATTATCGCCGTTTCACTTGGCATCGAAGACCTAAGTTTCTGGCTTGTCTTTGGTGGCGTCGCTGTTTTTTCAGGCAACATCATTGCCGAACTTGGGCCGCGTGTCGGTCAGCTAGCCGGTTATTTCCAGCAGCAAAGGTAAGCGATCCAGGCCTCTTCGACTTCAGCAGATTCTGTTGAAATAAAGTTGCCGTCGCCTTCGCCTTCATCCGTTGCGCCTTCCCAGAAAACTTCAAATTCGGTGAAGCCAGCCTCTAAGGCCAAATCGCGCAATTCAGCCAGAGACCAAAGCCGCCAGTCGTATGTAAAAGCGCGCTTCATTTTCGAGCCGTCTGGGAAGTCAAAGCTGATATGGCAAATAGCGTGGTGCGTGATGGGGCACATGCCTTCTTGCTCCCAGAGGTAGTCGAAGCCGTCCATTTCGCGTGGTTCTTCGACCTCTTGTTGAGCTTCGGGGCCACCCATGATGTCGAGACAAAATAAGCCATCGACAGAAAGCGCCGCATAGGCTTTACGGAAGTAACTCAACAAAGTTTCGCGCTCTTTGAAGACCCAATACGAGAAATTAAACGCAGTAAGTACATCAACTTGAGGGGTCTCAACGGAAAGCACATTTTCCTCAAGCTGCTCAATGCGGTTTTGCTGATCATCGCTTAAACGATGGATATGCCGCTTGCAGCCCCAATGGAGGGGCTCAGGGTCTAAATCTACGGCCCAAGCCGATCTTTGCTCGCTGGACTTAACCCAAATAACAGACAACTTAGATGTGCCGGAAAAGTCTTCACGCAGACGCATTGGCTCACGCTCATTGCGGGCTTCAAATTCACGAAGCAAAAAATCTAAATCAGCATCGGGGTCATAAACCGATGCCTCATAAAGCTCGTAGCGATTTGATGTCTTCGCTGTGCGGTTGCTCTTTTTTGCCATGAGCCGAAAAGATTAAGGCCGCCGTGCGGTTAGAGCGAATTAAAAAAAAGAACGAGCAGAAGAAAGAGAATGGCAATGTAAGGCTGCCAGGTCAATGGAGTGTCGGCTGCTCGCACACCATCTTCTATTATTTGGTTTGCCTTGTGTGTCGTTTCGGGGATGAGCTTTTGACTGTGGTAAGCAAGCTTGTCAACTTTCGGAGAGGCGGCGGCTTGGCTATGCACGGATTCACTTTTCATACCTGCGATGCGTTTGTCTGCAGCCCGAGTCGCTTTCAAATCAAGAGTAGCTGCAAAGTGCGCAGTCTCTCCGTATTTGATTTGCATCCCTAGAGAGATAGCTGTTTCCAGATTGCCCATCTCGTGGCTATTTGAAATGTATTTTGGCCAGAGCTTAATCGTGATGATTTGATTGGCTGGGTTAGGGATGATAGCACTCCACGCCTCGAGCAAATCTTTTGATGGGAAAGTGGCTTCGTGAATAAGAGTCGTTGAATTGCGGAGTGATTCATGTCCGCAAGGAGAAATCAAAAAAAGGCGACCTGGGGGTAAAGGGCCAAACCCAGCGATTAAATTTAGCCACGGCAAGACGAGCTCCGCATCGAGGTGGTCTCCTTTCAAGACAACCGCAATCGCAGCGATTTGAAGTCTAGCTGGAGGTGCAGTCGTCGTCTCTTGAGGTAAAAACTCAGGGACAAGGCCGCAGGACAGAAAAGCCTTTCCGAGACTTTCCCCAAGGGCGTTGTCGCCATTGATAATCAGGACACTCTTTCGCCTCTGAGGCCCTTGGCCTGTCGCCATTTGAAAACCACGGGGCGGCACTCGCTCAAGCTTAGTTTGAAGTGGTGGTTTGCTTTCATTGGATTCGACAGTATTTTGAATCGCTTGAAGCTGCTTGAATGATGCGTAGTTTTGGCTCATGTAAGTAATTAAAGGTGAGCCAATCTACCAGAAAAACGCTAGGTCCGATTCATGATTATGAAATCAATCCATTTTCCTGGCAGCCAACGCCCAAGTTGCATCACCCCCCAAGTCCGCCACCCAACGACTTGCCGTAGCGGTGGTCGTCTTGCGCAAAGTGCCTTTTTAATCGCACGGACGACTCGCTCGGGCGGAAGAGCCGTCTTTTCAGCTGCTTGCGAGTGCTTTTGGATACTGGTCATCACGGGCGTGTAAAGGCGAACCTGCTCATCACTCATGTTTGCTTGGACATGTTGAGAGAGCGAGTCGGCCCGTCGCCAAATGGGGGTGCGGATTGGCCCCGGCTGCACCAGAAACACGCCCACGCCTTGAGGTCGTAATTCTCGCCGCCAAGCATCGCTCATGCCCTCAAGGGCAAACTTTGAGGCATTGTAGGCACCCAGAATAGGCAAGGCAAAAACGCCACTCATGGAAGAAATGTTCACGACACGCCCAGGTTTTTTTCCGTTTCCTTTGCGAAGTAGCGGTAAAAAAGCAGCCGTCACACGGTGCACACCCTCGACATTAACGGCCAGCAAATCAGAAAAAGAATCAGGCGGAATGCACTCTAACGGCCCGGGTTGCACAAAACCCGCATTGTTAACAAGCCCCGAAAGGCCATGCGGAAGTAGCGACTCAAGCAAGCGCACGGCATCGGCGACATAAACATCGGAAGTCACATCGAGCAAAACCATTTCGCAGCCCGGCACAACATCGCTGTCTTTTCGCACGCCCGCAAAAACGCGCCAGCCAGCCTGAGCCATCGCGATGCATGTGGCGTAGCCGATGCCCTTTGCCGCGCCTGTAACAAGGATGGCCGGTGCTTGATTTTGAAATTCGGAACTAGGGTCGGTGGATGTCGTCATTTGATTTAATCGTGGTTTGGCTTGCGGCGATCTTTTTTGCGGTCGCTATGCTGCTTTTTGGCTTTGAGGCGCCGTTCTTTTGAGCCACGCGTCGGCCGCGTTGGCTTTCGCTTTTTGGGACGATGATTTTTGATCTTGAGCCGCTCAATGAGCCGCTCAAAGGCAAGATCGCGATTTTGATGTTGGCTGCGCCGCTCGCTAGCAATCACGGTGATGCCACTCGGGATATGAAAGATGCGCACGGCTGATTCCGTTTTGTTGCGATGCTGCCCGCCTGGCCCACTGGCGCGGTAAAAGGTTACACGCACTTCTTTTTCAAGAGTTTCTCGATCGGTCGTAAAACGGGGGCCCATTGCCCTAGAATAACCGCCATCATGACAAGAAATGTTGCCATCATCGGTTCGGGCCCAGCCGGCTACACGGCGGCCATCTATCTTTCACGCGCTGGGCTCAAACCCCTCATGTTTGAGGGTATGCAGCCAGGCGGTCAACTTACGATCACAACAGAGATCGAAAATTTCCCGGGCTTCCCAGAGGGCGTCGAAGGCCCCAAGCTCATGATGGAAATGAAAGCTCAAGCCGCGAGGTTTGGCACAGATTTTATCGAGTTTCGCAATGTGAAAAGCATCGACACGAGCAAGCGGCCTTTTGTGATTCATGACGAGATGGGTGGCGAGACCGAAGCCCATGCCGTCATCATTGCGACGGGTGCGCGCGCCAAAATGTTGGGGCATCCAGATGAGCAGGGCTTAATCGGTTACGGTTTGTCTGCTTGTGCGACTTGCGATGGCGCATTTTTTAAAGACAAAGAAATCGTTGTTGTGGGCGCAGGCGACACGGCCATGGAAGAGGCACTCTATCTCACGCGCTTTGGCAGCAAAGTCACCGTTGTGCACCGCCGCGATGTCTTCCGCTCTAGCCCTCTCATGAAAGAGCGCGCCGAAGCCAACGAAAAGATCGAATGGAAGTTGTTCCGCACGATTAAAGACTTCGTTCTTGGTGACGATAAAAAAATCAAAGCCGTCATTCTTGAAGACCCGCGTGATGCTTCCACCGAAGAGTTCCCTTGCCAAGGTGTCTTTGTCGCAATCGGGCATTCCCCCAATACCGAGTTTTTGGGCGGTGAGTTTGAAAAAGATGATGTCGGCTATTTGCAGGTCAGCCATGGCTCGCGCACATCCGTCGAGGGTGTTTTCGCCGCCGGTGATGTCTCAGACGACGAGTATCGCCAAGCGATTACGGCCGCCGGTATGGGTTGCTCTGCCGCACTCGATGCACAGCGTTGGCTTGAAGCAGAAGGCCTCGCTTAGTCGCTTTGTTGCCGGCCTTACCGCTGGCAACAAGGCCAAGCGTTAATCGCTCGGCAAGAGGCGTTGTATCAGTTGAGCCCAATTGCGGAATTCACTCGCATGCGGGAAGGCCGTGCGCACCCATTCGCGCATGTCACGACCGTCTCGTGCCGCGCGTTGAGGTTCGCGCACCCACTTTCCGACGGTGCGGCGCATCGAAGCATCATCGCCAAAACGATGAGCCGCGTTTTCGAGCTCTTTGTGTGCTGAAATGTTGCTCGCCGCAACAGGCGCGCTGCACATCGCCGCTTCAAGCAAAGCGTTGGGTGGGCCACCCTCAGCGCGGCTTGCGCTCAAAACCAAACGCGCCTTGCGGTAGAGGTATGGCATCTGCTCATGAGGGATTTCGCCAAGCCACTCCGCCCAGCTGAACTGCTCAACTTTGGCCTGGAATTCTGCGCCGTAACCTTTTTCAAGAATGGGCCCCGCAAACCAAACGCGTAAACCGGGGTAAGCCTCTGCAAGTGACTGCAAGGCCTTCAAAATACGCAATTGAGCTTTTACTTTACGGATGCCCGCAGGCACCAAAATCATGGCTGGGTCGACCACGCCATCGCCGTAAGGGTCGCCTGAATTTGCCGCGGGCATGTCAGGTAGCCCCTGTGGAGTGACCGGTCTGCCGCTGGGCATGACTGCGCTTTGCGGAATCACAAACATCTTTTGGATGCTTGATGCGTAAAACTCAGCCGCTCGATCGGCAGAAGACTGCCCAAGAGCCACACAAGCTGAAGCTCCTGAAACGGCGACTAGACCCTCTTTCCGAGGCTTTCCGCCCAAGTCAGTGCCGCTGAACATGACCAGGTAGGGCACGCCCAAACGCTCGGCAAGCTCTTGAGCCTGCGGTGCTGCATTTTCGGCATGAATCGCAAGAATCACATCTGGGGAAAACCCTTCGGGCAACACGAAATCGGCCGCCTCGGCGAGTAGGCTCTCAAAACCATGCCGTTTTAGGCCGCCGGCTAAACGCTGTGCGGTCGTGACATTTCCGCGCGCGACATCAAGTGCGCACGGGAGCAAAATCAATAAGCGATGCGTCAAAGGGATTATTTTTTCTGAGTAACAGAAAGATTCATCAGGAACTCAGCATTATGCGCGCTTTGCTCCATGCGTTTGACGAGTAGCTCCATGGCTTCGATGGGGTTCATTTCATTGAGGACTTTGCGCATCAGCCAGACGCGAGACAACTCTTCTTTCGTGAAGAGCAAATCTTCTTTTCGTGTACCAGAGCGGTTGATGTCAATCGCAGGCCAAATCCGGCGCTCAGCCAATTGACGGTCAAGGACGAGCTCCATGTTGCCCGTGCCTTTGAACTCTTCGAAAATCACTTCGTCCATTTTGGAGTTTGTGTCGACAAGTGCCGTCGCCAAAATCGTGAGTGAGCCACCGTCTTCCATGTTACGAGCCGCACCAAAGAAACGCTTGGGCTTGAGCAACGCATCGGCCACCAAACCACCTGACATGATTTTGGAATTACCTGGCGCGACATTGTTGTAGGCGCGTGCGAGTCGAGTGATTGAGTCAAGCAAAATAATGACATCATCGCCTTGCTCAACCATGCGTTTGGCGCGCTCAGTCACCATTTCGGCCACTTTGACATGGCGCGATGGGGGCTCGTCAAAGGTGCTTGCAACGATCTCGCGGTTTTCGCCTTGCACACTACGCTCGAAGTCGGTGACCTCTTCTGGGCGCTCGTCAACCAACAGAATGATCAACTTGGAATCGCTGTGCAGTTTGGTGATTGCATTTGCGATCATCTGCAGCAAAACGGTTTTACCCGCGCGCGGAGGAGCCACAATCAAACCACGCTGCCCCTTTCCGATTGGGCTAATGAGGTCAATAATACGCGTTTCAATCAGATCGGCTTCCGTCTCAAGACCGAGGCGCTCTTCGGGGTAAAGCGGCACAAGATCATGGAAAGGCTCAAGAGACCACTGCTTTTCAGGGTCATCGCCAAACACCTCAAGGACCTCGTGCATGACGAACAAACCCTCATCATCAGCAGGAGAAACCATCACGCCACGGACGACCTGACCTGGCAGTAAGTGATGCTTTTCAATCAAGCCCGGGTGAACCAGGATGTCGACATCACTTGATTCAGTGAAGTCGTTGCACTTATGGCGCAAAAAGCCAAAGCCAAATTCTGTGACATCAAGAGTGCCGCGGACGAAGAAAACGCCGGCGTCTTCCATGGCGGTGCGGACGATGCGGCGCATCAAAACGGCACGAGACAAGCCGAGGGCGTCTTCGATGCCAATCTTTTCACCGAGGTCTTGCAGGTCAGGGAGACTCTGGTTGAGGTAGGTGTTGAACTGCAGATCAGCCTTTTTCTTTTTAGTTGCAAAAGTCTTGACCGACTTCTGCACCCATTCCTCGGATGGAGCGGATGGGATGTTTGATGGCTTGAAGTGCTCGGTGCCTTTTTGGTTGACCATCCCGCGCGTGCGTTGACCACCGCCGCGGTAATTACCACCACTCTTATTCGGACGCCGACGACGGCGACGCTTCTTTTTGTATTCCGCAGACATTTTCGTTTATGAAGGGTTACTGCGGAAATAACCGCAGGATCAGGCCTTGCGGTTTACCGGAGCTTCGTCAGGTAGTGGCCAGCGCTCGCTCAAAGGGCGGGGCGGCAGGTCGCAAAGTAAAGGGAAAAGGGCAGTGGCTTGTTCACGGAGGGAATCAAGCGTGCCAGAGTTGTGCAGGATAACATCCGCGCGCGTTTCTTTGTCAGAGATTGTGAATTGTGCAGCCTCACGGCTAGCCCATTCGTCTTTTGACCAGCCATGCCGCTCGCAAGCGCGCGAGGATCGCAGCTCAGGTGGGGTAGAAACAAACACTAAGAAATCACAGGCTGCATCAAGCCCGCCCTCTAAAAGTAGTGGAACATCCAGAACCGCCCAAGTGGCTTGCTGCTTTTCGCCGTTGAGGTTTGTTTCGGTTCCTGTTTCCGCGAGCCGCAGGCCGTGGTGCAAATGTCGCCTCACGCCAGGGTGCAAGATGGCCTCAACATCGCGACGAGCGCTTGGGTCTTTGAAAATGCGTGCGGAAAGTTTGGAGCGGTCGAGCGCACCATTTTCATCGCGCAGGCTGTCGTTGAGCGCAAACTCAAGTGCAGAAAGGGTTTCCGCGCGTTGAAATAAATCAGATACAGCAGAGTCAGCATCGAGGTGAGGGCAGTCAAGGGCCTCAGCAATGAAGCGCGCGGCTGTAGATTTGCCTGAGCCAATACCACCCAACACGCCAATGACGCGGAACCCAGGAGGCGCTTCTTGCTTACTCATGCCAATATCTTGTGCTTGCCGGTGGGCTGGGGCAAGAGTGTGGTAAAAAAAGCGTTCCCTCAAGCCTCCGCACTACTAATCTAGTGCTCGCATTCATGCGTCCCGGCCTCCGTTGCCGGTTTCTCTCGACTCCCCTACGAATCATCATGTCTCGTTCGAACCGTGGCGCCGCTCAGGTCAGCCTCATGTGGGTTATCGCTCTTGCGGTCATCTCACTTGTCGCCTTTCTTTTTGCTTTCATGAGCCAGCAAAAGCTGGTTGATGTCCAAGTCGTCAATGACGCTCTCCGCGCCGAAACGGCCGAAGCGAAAGCACTCTTTGAGGTTGAGTCTGACAAAGGCCTCAAGATTTCCAAGTCTGTCGGCTACCAAGGCGCAGATGGCTCAATGACTTCCGTTGATACAGTTAAGGCTGCAACAACTGAGCTTCAAGCGGTCTTCGCCCTTGAGGGTAACTTGCGCGACTTGTCCGCCGCCGTTCCTGGCGTGATTGGCAAGTACAACGCTTTGACTCGCGAGCGCGATGCTTTCAAAACAGAAGTGGCTCAACTGCGCAACGACCTTGATGCGCGTCAGGCTTCTTTCCAGACGGCGCTTTCTGATAAAGATGGCCAGTTACGCGATGCCCGCCGCGAAGGCGAAGATGCGCTGGCTTCTTTGAATAACCAGTTGCTCAATCTTGAGCGCGAGCGTGATGGCCTTCGCGAGCAGTATCAAGACCTTGATCGCTCAGCCGCCAACGAGCGCTCCGCACACGCTGATGCGATCGTAGCTAAAGATCGTGATTACGCGGTCATGAAGCAGCGTAACGACATCGTAAACAACCGCCTCAATCAGTTGGTTGGCCGCCAAGAGGTCTCAGACGGCTCGATTTTGGTCGCCGAAGCTTCTTTGAGCAAAGCCTGGATCGACAAAGGCCGCATGGCCCGTGTCCGCCCAGGTCTTGAGTTTGAGGTGCGCAACCCACTTTCTGGTGCTGTTAAGGGTCGCATCCGCGTTCTTTCGGTTGAAGAGGTTCGCGCAGAGGTCGCAATTTTGGCAACAACTGACAAGTACGACCCCATCCGCAGCAACGACGCGATTTTCAATCCAATCTATGATGCAGGTCGCAGCCCAATTGCCGTCCTCCTCGGTGATGGGTTTGGTCGCTACTCCAAAGGCGATTTGACTGCCATGCTTGGCGAGATTGGCGTGGAGGTCCGCGATGACCTCACCGTCGAGTCCGATTACCTTTTGCTTGGCACACCCTTCTTCGACGAAGATTCGGGCGACATGCTGAGCTGGGAGGCCCACGATTCTTACAAGACTGCGAAAGCTCTCTCCGTTAAAGTCGTCGCATCCCGTGA
The DNA here is from genome assembly GCA_018671175.1 of Planctomycetota bacterium. Lineage (GTDB taxonomy): Bacteria > Planctomycetota > UBA1135 > UBA1135 > UBA1135 > JABHIE01. Next base: position 164,499 of record JABHIE010000003.1, read on the forward strand.
CTGGATGATCTGGCTCGGCCAGTAGTTCCTATCGAGCAAACAAGGCCGCTGGAGTAAAATCCAGTGGCCTTTTTGTTTGCCTCACCTCATGAAGACAGAGCCCAACGCGAAAACAACTGATTCGGAGAATTCATCCGACTCAGCGGCTCGCATGTCTTTTGGCGGGCATCTCGATGAGCTTCGTAAACGAGTCGTGCGAGGTGTCCTTGCGCTTGGCGTTTTGTTCATCGTCGCTTGGGGCGGGTTTGTGCGGCAACTCGAGGCCTTGTTTATGCTGCCTCACCGTCGCGCGGCCGAGGCACTTTCGCATTATGAGCCGCCTATTGCCATTGACTTAAAGTTGCAGGTGCTTGGCCCGGTCGAGCATGTTTTCTTTGATCTTAAAGTTGCTTTTTTGGCGGCTATGCTTTTCGGATTTCCTTATTTGCTTTGGCAGATATGGTCCTTTATTGCGGCTGGGCTCTTTCCTAAAGAGCGCAAGGTGGTTTTGGGTTATTTGCCCTTTTCAGTTTTAGCTGGCCTCACGGGTATAGCTTTCGGCTATACCATCATGATCCCAAAGGTGCTCGAGTTTTTGTATTCGATGGTCAATACTGACTTGCTGCAGCCTGCTTACAGGCTCACCGATTATTTCTCGATTTTCCTGATGTTCACCTTTGCTTTGGCTTTGGTTTTTCAGTTGCCACTTTTGTTGATGGGGCTAGGTGCAGCTGGTTTGGTCGATGCGGCAAAATTGCGCAAATACCGCAGGCATTTTATTTTGGTCGCCTTTGTGCTGGGCGCATTATTGACACCGCCTGACCCAATGAGTCAGGCCATGATGGCTGCACCTACGATTATCCTTTACGAGGTGGGCATCCTACTCGTGGCGATGCAGGCTCTTGGAAAGAAAAAGACCTCACCTGACCCATCCTCGGGTGGTGACGCGCCATCTAGCGGCACTGGGCTAAGCGAGTGAGCCAGGCCACGCGTGCCGTGCTTTTGTCCATCGGAGAAGAGCTTCTAGATGGGCGCATTCTCGACACCAATGCGGTTTTTTTTGCCCAAGAGCTTTTGCGCGCTGGCCTACAAGTCGACGCCATGCATACGATTGGCGATGCGCCATCCGTCTTGGCAACAGAATTAAAACGACTCGATGGCGGGTCAGCAAGTGTCCTAATCTCTACGGGTGGGTTAGGCCCAACAGCCGATGATCGGGTGCGCGCAGATTTTGCAGCAGCTCTTGGGGTTGATCTCGAGCCGATTCCTGGTGCATTAGAGGTTCTTCAAGAGCTCTGGAGCCGCCACCACCAAGGTCTAGCGCCCGCCGTTTTCTTGGCGCAAGGTTTCGTCCCCGTTGGTTGCCGCCCGCTTGCCAACTCAAGGGGCACGGCTTGGGGCTTTGCGGGTCGATTGCCTCAGGGCTTGCGCTTTTGGTGCCTGCCGGGGCCCCCTCATGAGTGCCGTGCGGTTTGGGCGACTGCGGGCCCAGTCATCGATGGCAAACCCAGCGATGGAGCAGCAGCACTCGTCGATTTGGCGGGCACAGCACCGCTTGAGTTGGGCTTGTTCCATACCGTGGGCAGACCCGAGTCGTGGGTTGAGTCGCAAGTCGCCGACCTGATGCAGAGTCATGCCGACCCTCGCATGGGCATTGTTGCGAGTGCAGACAAAGTCACCCTATCTGTGCTGACTCATGGTGGTCGTGCCGCCCTCGATGAAATGGCCACTCTTTTGAAAGAGCGGCTTGGTGATGTTTTGTGGGGTCGTGACGAAGAAACACTTGTGAGTGTGATTGTGAACTTGCTCGCAGCGCGGGGGCAGACGGTTACCTTTGCCGAGTCTTGCAGCGGAGGTCGCATTTCAGCGGCATTGACGAGCGTCCCTGGGGCTTCTGCCGTGATGGGGCATGGCTTTGTGACATACTCCAATGAGGCCAAGGAAAGCATGCTGCGCGTGTCTCATGAGCTACTGCTTACTCACGGGGCAGTTTCTTCTCCTGTGGCTGAAGCGATGGCGATGGGGGCAAAAAAACAGGCCCAATCAGATTGGGCGGTTTCGGTTACAGGTATTGCCGGCCCAGGTGGCGGCACGGCCGAAAAGCCTGTTGGTCTGGTTTACATCGCCATTGTCGGCCCAGATGGTCGTTGCCATACAGCGCGCCGAAAACTCTGGTCGCGAGGTGGTCGCGACGGCATTCAGAGGCAAACTGTGCGAGATGCACTCGATTCTTTAAGACGCGGGCTTTTGGGCTTGCCGCCACTGTAAAGCGTCCTTAGAATACTCGGCCATTACCCGATGGTGTAATCGGCAACACAAGTGGTTTTGGTCCACTCATTCCAGGTTCAAGTCCTGGTCGGGTAGCCAACATAAGGAGACCGCCTGCTTTCGAGCAGGCGGTCTTTCTTTTTGGGCTGACGATGGTGCCGCTATCGGCAAGATACGCCAGCAGGCAAGCGCAGGGTCGCACCCGCCGGAATTGTGCATGAGTCAACATGCCCCGAACCGACCCCTGCAACAATCACATGAGTGTGATTTTCAGAATCATGCCGCGTGAAAACCGCTTTGTGGTGTTTCGACCAAAACCCGACTAATACAGCATTGCTAGAGTCTTGTAGCAGCAACTGCGGGCTATCAGCTAGGCTCATTTGGATGCCCTCAACACTGTGAGAAGCGCAAGAAGCATCGCCCGCCGAAGCGTTTGCGCCATCAACGACATGCCAGTTTAGGTCTTGAAAGTGACCTTGAATGGTAAATGGAATCGGGGCCGTCGTATCAAGGTGCTGAGTCATCCACGCGTCGAACTTACTCATTGGGATGGCTGAATCAAGAGGGAATTCAACCCAGTCTTTTACCTTTGCCGCAACAAACATGCAGGCTTCCGCATCGCTTGATTGATTCGTGTCAGATTGTGAGACCTTGCCATTGCGTGGCCGGGCAACATAAGCATGGCCATCAAGGACGGTCAGCTCACCATCAAGGTTAGTTGCTGCGCCAAGCCCAATAAGTGTCGCATCAGGCATCAAATCCGAAAGTTTGACTAATGTCGCGATTTCGTGGCGTTTGTGCATACCCGGAAGGCTTCCCCAAACATGAATTGCAGGCAGCTCGGGTGTTGCAGCCGCTGTGCTCAGAGGTACGGGATTTGACTCAGGGGTTGGGGCGGCACAAGAAGCCATTAAAACCAAAAAGCCGAGAATGAGAATGGAGTCGTTTTTCATTTGCGTGTGTAGGAGCAAAAAGTAAATGGGATGCTGTCTTCGTGCTGCAGCTCTGTTTCAGAGGCTAGCTGCCAGTTACTCTCTTGAGTTTGGAAAAAGGTATCGCAAGCAAATGACCCACGGACGGCGGTCAGGTGGATCTTGTCGCAGCCACCATGGCGCAATGCCTCAGCGTAAACTTGTCCGCCGCCGATGACGAAAACTTCGTCAATGTTGTCAGCTTGGCAAATTTCGAGAGCATCATCTAGTGAATCGACGCGCGTGACCCCCTCGGGGTAGTGCATCGTTTTTTTCGAGCTCAAGACGATGTTTTTGCGCCCAGGCAGTGGGCGGAACTTCTCAGGAATCGAAAACCAAGTCTTGCGACCCATGATGACGGCATTGTTGCCCTCGCCCAGGGTGGTTTTTTTGAAATAAGCCAAATCAGCTTTAAGCCGCCAGGGCAAATCGCCCTTGAGACCAATGCCACCGGCTTCATCGCAGGCCAGAATAATGGAAAAGCTAGCGCTCATACTGCAACCTCAAAGCGAATGAATGGCTCGTGCTGGTAATCGTGCAGCATGATGTCATCAAAAGTCATTTTGTCGAGCGGTTTGTCAGCAAGCTCAAGCTGCGGCAAAGGTTTGGGCTCGCGCTTGAGTTGCGTTTGGAGCCCCTCAAGGTGATTGCTGTAAATGTGGGCATCGCCGATGGTATGCACAAAATAACGAGGGGTCATGCCGACTTCTTTGGCAACCATGGCGTTGAGCAATGCATAGGAAGCGATGTTGAATGGCACACCGAGCGCCAAATCGGCCGAGCGTTGGTAAAGCTGCAAGTCAAGATGCCCATCGTTGGTCGCGTAAAACTGAAAAAACGCATGGCACGGCGGTAATTTCATGTCTGGTAGGTCGCCGACATTCCAGGCACTGACAATATTGCGCCGCGATGTGGGGTCGGTTTTGAGCAAATCAATCGCGCCCTTGATCTGGTCAATGCCTTGGCCGCCCCAGTTGCGCCACTGATGGCCGTAAATTGGGCCTAGGTCACCGTTTTCGTCAGCCCAGGCATCCCAGATTGGGGTGTGCTCGGTGAGGCCATCGTTGATATTGGTCGAGCCGCGCAAAAACCAAAGCAGCTCGTGAACCACGGCTTTAAACAACACCTTTTTGGTGGTCAGCAGCGGAAAGCCGTCGCGCAAGTCGTAACGGGTTTGCGTGCCAAAAATGGAACGGGTGCCCGTGCCAGTACGGTCGGCACGGATTTCGCCCTCAGAGAGGACTTGGCGGATGAGGTCGAGGTAGGGTCGCATGAGGGGCTTGGTTTGCGACTTATCATAATGGCGGCAATGCCCCAATTCGCCTTTCATCTGCAAAAGCAAGACGGCCGCCAGGAAAAACCTGACGGCCGCTTACCGAGAATTTAGGTTCGTTGGCCCGACCCCTTTCGGCGGGGGGGCCGAACCAGCTCGGTTAGAACTTCATGTTGATTTGGGCGAACATCCAAGTCATCTTTTCTTGGTTGACGGCCGCATCACCTGGGTTGAACTGAGAGACACCAAGGAAGAGACCAGCGCGTTTGCCGATTTTGCCTTTCATGTAGAGGTCGATTTCGCTACCGAGGTCATCGGAAACGCCATCAAAGTTAACCATTGGGCCACCAGCGTAGTCCATGACTTCGAGTGTCGTTTGCGTGAAGTTGTGGAACTCAGCAAAGCCTTTCCAGCCGTCCATGACAGGCATGGAAGCGCGAAGGATGACATCTTCGTAGTTGCGCCAGCGCACAATGTCTGCCCAACCACTGTAGCAGTGACCGAGAGCACCAATCATTTGCCAGTTTTGGCCATAGGCTTCGTAACCGAAACCAAGATTGAGGCCATCACCCATGTCTTTGTTGACATTTAGGACGAGCATGTCGCCATCAAACTCAGCGGCGCCATCGAAATCGCCATTTTGAACGGCGTATTCGAAATCCCAATCAAGACCCATGCGGTTGCCGTCAAGCAAAGCGCCGTATGTCCAGAAATCTTGGCCAGCAGCGTCAGCGTTGACTTGCAAAGCGTATGCGTCGTAGTTGAAAGCTTCAGCAGAGTTTTCGAAGTAGAGACCAGAGATGGTCTTGTTGTCAGAAGTGCCTGGGTTGATATCAGTTACAGGGCGTACATGAAGCACATCAAATTTGTAACCTTCTTGCTTGATGGAAGCACGCAAGCCAGAGAAGGTACGGCCAGAGTGGGCCCACCAGTTGTCAGCAAGGAGACGGCCATTGCCGTATTTCATCTCGAAACGACCAAACTGAACATCGGCCATGTCAAAGACATCTGTTACTTTGCCGTAGGCTTGGAAAACATTAGCGCCATTGAAAGTGCCGCCGAGCTCTGAATCGCTCTTGACATACTGTGTCTCGATGAAAGCGCTAACGCGATCATTGACTTGCATGTCCATGAAGAGACGGAAGCGGCTAGTGTTGTTGGTAGCCTTGTTAGTTTGCTCACGGGTGTCTGCGCGCCAGCGAAGCTCGC
>JABHIE010000001.1 GCA_018671175.1 Planctomycetota bacterium
CGGTCGGGTCGTTGGTCCATTGGCTCACGCCTTGATCACTTGTTAAATCGGATGGGCTGTCTGGGTCGACCGTGTCAATCCAGAAAGGCCCTTTTGGACCGGCTGTCACGCCAACATTGCCTGCAATGTCGTGCGGGGTCAAAGAGAACTCATTTGTATCGCCGTCAAGAAAGGGAACAACTTTTGAGACCGTATTCGGGTCGAGGTCTACGAGCCCATCACCTGTCGAATCGTAGCCTTCTAGCCCAGAAGTTGCATCTGTCGATGGAACCCAGGCAAAACCAACCGTGTTGTCGTTACTCCAAGTAGATTCAGTTTGATCTGCATTAAGTTGAGTTGGCGTAGTTGGGGCTTCGGTATCAACCCAAAATGGGCCAATGGGGCCATTTTTGTTTCCGATGTTCTTTGCAACATCTATGGGAGCAAGGCCAAAAAAATTAGCCTTGCCTTCTGGGAATTCTGCATCATAGCTGCTAGCGGCTGCGGCTAAGTCGGCCTCGTCATCGTCGTTTAAGTCATACCCAAGAAGCCCAGACAAATCGTCTGTAGACGGGGTCCAGGTAAATTGAACTTGATCGCTCGTCAACCACTCGTTAGCGGAAGCATTAGCCGCGAGATTGGTGACATCGGTCGGCTTTGTGAAGTCTACCCAAAATGGACCAAAAGTAGATGTTGCGCCAGGGTTGGTCGCATTGTCGATTGCCCGAATGGTGAATTCGTTGCCATTTCCTTCTGGGTAATTGCGAGTGAAATTATCGTCAGCGATTCCGTCACCGTTTGTGTCAAAACCAGCAAGCCCCGAAGTTGCATCCGTGGCCGTAGCGCCCGGGAAATTGAATATTGGATTCTTCGTCCAGAGATTGGCAGGCTGGTCGGGAGTCGTGCCTGTGACAGCAGAAGGTGCCGTGTCGTCAATCCAGAAAGGCCCAAGCACATCGCTCGTTGAGCCGGCGTTGCCAATTAGGTCGACAGGGATAATTGCAAATCGGTTTGCATTACTCTTCCCGTCAGGGAAAGGTTCAGTGTGTGCAGTTGATTCTGCTGCAATTTCTAGTGTGCTCGTGTCCGAATCAGTGGAATAGCCAGCAAGGCCCGAAGCGTCGTCGGGCTCGGTGGCTGCCGACCAAGCAAAATCAATCGTGTCGTCGTTTGACCAAACGCCTGTAGCGTGTCCGCTGGTTACGCTGAGGTCCATGCCGGAAGCATCTGGGCCAGCAGTATCAATCATGATAGGGCCGAATTCTTGCGCAAAAGCAGGCGAGGACCAGTTGCCGGCACGGTCTTGCGTGGCAATGCGGAAGAAGTGCGTGCCGTCATTGAGCCCGAGGAAATCTTCAAGAACAGCAGACTCGTTGTGGTTGGCGATTTGGTCGGGGTCGGCGCCAGCACCTTGGGTCATGGAAGTGGAGTAGCCATCAATGCCAGAGCCGGATTCGCCATTTGGCGCGTCGTTGTCGATCGCTGCATCCCAGGTGATACGCACATCGTTTGAATCGCTCCAGTCGCCAGCCGTGTGGGTGATGGAGCCCAGATTTGTGACCAAAGCAGGGGCCGTGCTGTCAACCCACAAAGTGTAGGTGTCGACGGCGTTGCCAGCGTTGTCACTGTTTGCCTTCATCGTCAGGGCGTATTCGCCCTCAGTTGCGCCACGGAAGGACCAAGTGATTGTGCGCGGAGCGGCCTCAATCAAGGAACCCAAAACAACAGAAGATGTTGCATCAGGTGCAGCGATGAAGCGAGTGGAGCCGTCTTGGAGTGTGTACTCAACCGACTCAATCGGTAGGCCAGCGCTCCAATTCATGAGGTTGGCAATCGTCAAAGAGGCCAGGCCTACATCGGTGGACAAGGTTGTCGAAATCGATGATGTCTCATCAAGTTGAAGAGCATCGTCGCTCAAGTTTCCACTTGAAGCCAAGCTTGGTGTCGTGTTCGACTCAAGCAAAACGGCAGCACCCGCAATCAGGCGCTCAAAAGTACCGTTGTCATCGAAGTCGGTGTCGCGAGCAATAAAGTTGAGCTGCAGAGGGCCAGGCGTTGGGTTATCAACGACGAGATATTGATAGTTTGCATCGCCATTAACAACGATGTCATTGGCTCCGGTGCGACCGTAATCAATACCGAGGTCGAGGTGACCCGTCACAGGAGAAGCGCCACCAGGTGTGGAAAGCGCAGGCTCGTTCCAGCAAACCGCAATCGTCATACGAGTCGTGCCAACAGGGATGGTAATGCTGTCATCCAAGGCGTCGTTGAAGCCCTCTTTCACAGAAATATGTGGGATATGGAAGCCTTCCCATGAGCTGGATGAGTGGTGGGCGCGATAGGCGTCAACCATGCCAAAGCCATAGTCATCGTCTTGGGCGGCACCGCCAGGGTGCATCGCGCTAGCCATAAGTGCCGCGCGTAACGCCGGAGAGTTGAATGACAAGTATGCATAGCGGTCAGTCAAGGAAGCCGCCAAAGCAGAAACCTGTGGGACGGCCATCGAAGTGCCGCCACTTGCTGTGACATAGCCACTCAAGTCAGTCGAGGAAGTCGTCAAGACACCCGAACCTGCATCGCCAGCGTCACCGCCACCAGGTGCGGTGAGTTCTGGTTTCATCCGCCCGTCAGCCGTCGGGCCTTGGGAGGAAGACAATGCGATTTCGCCAAGAGTGCCATCACCTTGAGTGAGCTCGTAAGACTTGATGTTGCCAACGGTCAAAACATTAGCTGCGGCTCCGGGGACACCCACGGTGCTCGCGCCATTGGCGCCGTCATTACCGGCGGCAAAAACATAAAGCTGTTTGGTTGAATAGGCAATTGCATCGATATCGAGGCATTCTTGCTCAGTACCGGAATAAGCTGCGCCACCAATGGGGGATGCGCCCCAAGAGCAGTTGATGACTTTTGGAATCCAGGAGCCACTTTGGGCAGTCGACAATGCGGTATACAGATCATTAATGTCACCGACGGGGTTGCCGGCGTCGTCAAAATAACGCGCGAGCCAAACTCGCCCAACTGTGCGACTGGCCAAGAAAGGGTTGGCGCCTTTTGCGTCAACATCAGATAGGCCGCGACCCATCAAAGCACCCAAAACCTGTGTGCCGTGGCCGTAAACATCTTGTTCGGCATCAAGCCCACCATTTGAAAAATGGATGCGCTCAACGGCTAGGTCGCTGTGCAGCGCAAAACCGGAGTCAATCACGCCAA
>JABHIE010000018.1 GCA_018671175.1 Planctomycetota bacterium
GGAAGAGCTCGGGTACTCACTCACCCCAACCCAAGACATCGATGCCGATGGCGTGGAGGATGTCTTCAGTGGCTCGCCATCCGCAAGCACCAACGGCCTGTCGTACAACGGATACATCCGCGCAGTCTCGGGAGCCGCGGGCAACAACATTTGGCAAATGGACGGGACGCAGAATTCGGAATACCTCGGGCACTCACTCGCCCCAACCCAAGACCTCGATGCCGACGGTGTGGATGATGTACTCATTGGCTCGCCAGAGGCAAGCACCAACGGCCTGTCATACAACGGAACCATCCGCGCAATCTCAGGTAAAATTCAGCCCGGCATGACATCCAATTCCGACATGCTTTCCATCGGCCAAGGTGGGCAGATTAAATTTAATCTCGACTACCCCGACTCGGCTGCGTTTTACTACTACTCGTTTTTAATGAGCCAAACAAGCGGCGGAGTCAACATCCACGGACTGGATGTGCCGCTTGGTTATGACTTGTGGCTGGTGCGGTCATACACGGGCATTTACCCGGGCGGGCTGATCAACCCAACCGGATTCCTGAACCAAAATGGCGATGGGCAAGTAAAAATTCAACTCCCGGCAAACGCTATCCCCCCATCAATGGTGGGAAGCACTTTTTACTTTGCGACGATCGTCAAACTGGCGTGGGGCGATTGGGAATATTCGTCTGTCGCGGTGCCGCTGTTGCTGACGCCTTAACAACTCGCACCCATGGCGCATAAGTGCCAACTACTCACGCCAACCCAAGATGTATTGCTCTTGGGTTGGCGTTTCAGGTGAATCTTGCGGGCGTTTTGATTTAGGGTTGGCTTGCCACAGGCGCTTTAATTCATCAAGCGCAGCTTGGCCGGGCTCACCATGTCGCGCAAGCCAGCAACCGACGATCACGCCGGTGCGGCCAATCCCGCCCCAGCAATGGATGTAAACCGTCTCGCCATTATTAATCGCAGTATCAATGCAATCTAAAATCGTGGCCGTGTAAATCGTTGATCCGGGTGTGGAGACATCAGCAATGGGAAACGATTCGCGCCGCACGCCAAGCGCATGATGTTTTTCGAGCAATGCGTCATAGGGCTTCAAGCGGTCAAACTCAGTCGTCAAATCAATGAACACGCGCACGCCAGCCTCGACGAGCGCGTCAATCTTTTGTTGCGACTCGACTTCGTCAAATGTGCGCGGATATTCGCCGGCCAATATTTTTTTAGGCGCGGCCCAGTAACAGTACTTAATGGGGTGTTTCAAATTAACCCAAGTCTACGACTCATACTCGACGCAAACAAACCACAAGGGTCCCATTTATCACGGACGGCGCGCCACTCGGAAAACCGGGGGTACATCTCACGAAAGTCTGCTGCGCTTAATCGTGCGTCTTTCGATAAATTCACCGCACCGCCCGCATCGAGCACAATGCGGTCAAGCTGCTTCAATAACTCAAGCAATCGCTCACCATGATTCGTGAAATCAAGGGCAAGTGTTGTGCCTGGCCGCGCAAACGACAACATGCCTTGCCCGTCTTGGCCAAACTCTTTGATAACCGCCAAAAAGGACGCCATCCCGCTATTTGTGATGGTTTCGAGCAATTTACGGATGGCTCGCCGCTCGGGGTCTGGCGGGACGACGAGTTGATATTGCAAGAAACCGCGGCGGCCGTACATGCGATTCCAGTTTGCGACACCATCGAGTGGAAAGAAAAATTTATCGATGTGCATTTGTCGCGCGCGCGGTGCGACAGGGTGGCGATGGAACCACCAAGCGTTAAATGCGCGCACGGTGAATCGATTGAGCGCACAACTTGGCGCGTGAAAAGGGATCATCAATTTTTGGCCGCGGACGGGCGGTGCGTCAAAGCCCCGATGCGCTGTGGCACTGCCGCCGTCAGCAGCCCCACCTCTAGGCGCAGCGGAATATCGGCCGCGCAAAAACACTCCGCGCCCCATCGCCGACCCCGTTTTGACACAATCAATCCAACTCACATTGTGTGTGAAATCATGACTCATCGCGTCGGTTTCAAAAAAAGAATCTAAATCTTGAAACTGAAGAGTTTCGGTATCCATCCAGATGGATGGCACGCGAATTAAACGCATTTTGACGGTTAAAATCACACCGGTCAAACCAAGCCCGCCAATCGTCGCAAAAAACAAATCGGATTCGACTTCACGCGAGCAATGCACGACATCACCCGCGGATGTCATGATTTCTAGGGCGTCAACAAAGACTGAAAAATTACCATCTGCTGGCTGGTTTTTGCCGTGGATATCATTGGCCACCGCGCCCGCCATCGTGACAAATTTTGTGCCTGGCACAACGGGCAAAAACCACCCCTTGGGCAAAAAAGCGAACATTAAATCGGCAACTGTTGCGCCAGCGCCGCAAACTAAACGCCCCGTTTCGGGGTCGAAATCATGAATTGCGCTCATTCCGCGTGTCAAGAGCAGTCGAGCGCCGTCGAGTGGGGTAGCGACATCGCCATAACTGCGGCCCTCACCTCGCGCCAGAAGATGAGTGCACATTGGCTTTGTGTCTAACTCGCAATGGCCTGCTTTTGCATCGGCAATTGCTCTTGCGACAGAATCGCGGTCAAGCGCCGCAGATGAAAATGCCCCGACGCGAGGCCATTGCCCCCAGCCAGACCATTCGCCGCGCGACCATTGCATGACTTACTCTAGGGAAGCCAGAGCGACGAGTCACCGTAACTATAGAAACGATATCTCTCGGCAATTGCCTCGCCGTAAAGCGTTTTGACATATTCAAGGCCATCGTCAACGCCCAGATGCTGAGCAAAGGCGGCGACCAGCGCGAGTAGTGTCGATTTAGGCGTGTGGAAATTAGTAAGCAATGCGTCAGTCCAAATGAACTTATGCCCAGGCTGAATGAAAATATCAGTCTCGCCTGACTGCGCGCCAGTTGCGCCATAAGCCTCAAGCACGCGGCAAACCGTTGTGCCACCCGCAATGATGCGCCCCCCTCGCTCGCGTGTTTTTTTCATTGCCACAATCGTTTCGTCTGGCAACTCAAACCGCTCGCTGTGCATATTGTGCTCACCCACTTCATCGCTCGAAATCGGTAAAAAAGTGCCCGCGCCGACATGCAAAGTTAAAGTAGCACGCTCGATACCATTAACATTAAGAGACGAAATCACTTTGTCATCAAAATGCAAACTCGCCGTCGGAGCCGCGACTGCGCCATCATGTTTAGCCCAGATTGTCTGATAGCGCTCAATGTCAGATTCAACATCAACCGCCTCGCCTGCTGTGCGCCGCATGCGACGGATGTATGGCGGCAACGGAGCAGCGCCAAACTCGGCTAGCAACTCAAGCCAACCCGTGCTTTGAAGATCGCGCATCAGCCACTGGCCGTCACTCTTGCGCTCAACCAACTCAATGCGCGCGACACCCTCACCCAAAAACAATGGTGTGCCAGGCCGCAATCGGCGACCACCCACCATGCCATGAGCCAAGCCATCACCCAAATCTTCGAGCCATAAAACCTCGGCCGGGCCGCCCGTTTCTTTCTTTGCAAGCAAGCGCGCAGGGACGACTTTTGTATCGTTGAGGATGAGTAAATCGCCCGCTTTTAAGTGGTCGGCTAGGCGGCGGAATTTAGCATGATGCGTGACGCCCGAATCGGGTTGAGTCACGAGCAAACGAGAAGCTGCGCGCTTTGAGGTCGGATGCTTTGCAATCAAACGCTCAGGGAGAGTGAAATCTAAATCTGTGAGTTTCATGATTGAACCGCCAGCCACTTGGTCAGTATTTCCATTTGACGATGAAAATCTTGCTCATCGACTTCGATTGGGTTTTTGAAAAACGGAGCCGCCGCATGCAAAGGACCTGCATGACCGCGTGATTGAGCCAATAAAGCCAAACGCGCCAAATCAAGCACGAGTGGCGCAGCAAGAGCTGAATCGCTCGCGTGCCAAGTGAATTGCATACTCATTTGCACACCGAGAAAGCCCTCAAAGTGGATGTAATCCATGGCTGTTTTCCAGTCATGCAAACTTGGAACAAAATCAATACTCACGCCTGTGTGCCGAGTCGCACTCTCACCTAAAATTGCTGGAAGGACCTGGTCTTTGTTTTTGATTTTTGCCGCCTTGCGCGCCGGATCGGCAAGAGCAGCGCCATCTCGATTGCCGAGCATGTTGTAGCCTTCCCAGGCAAGCACCTTGAGTGCGCGGTCACGAAACATCGGCGCCAAAGCCGTCTTGACTAAAGTCTCGCCCGTCTTGCCATCGTTACCCAGAACGGGCACACCTTGCCTTGAAGCAAACCCAGCAACGGCCGGCAAGCTAGCGCCTGGTGAAGGCGTAAAGTTGACATAGGGCATGCCCTCAAGAATTGCAGCCAATGCATAAAGAATCGAAGGAGGGAAATCGATTGGCGCGCTATCAAGCAAAGCAATAGGGTCGGCATCGCGATCCATCCACTCAGGGGCCAGCTTGCGCTCTCGCTCGGCAGATGCAAGGTGAACCACCACGCCCCCGCGCAAACGGCCAGACTCAACCCATTGCCGCAAATCGCCCCGCAAGGCCTCTAATTGTTCTTTTGCGGGCAGTTTTGCGCGGTCAGCCGACTTTGAATCAACCAACTTTTCGTCTTCAGGCTCAGGGATGCCTGGCGCGATTTCGCTTTCGACGCGGTCACGCAAGAGCGCAGACAAATCAACCAAGTCGCGCGGCAATACATTGAGTCGAGCCAATTCGGCGGCAGATTGATGCAAGTCTCCGGCGACATCCCAACCGCTGATGCGTAAATTGTTGGTACTGACAAGTGGTTGGTCAGAAAACAAATCGGTTTCGGTCAACATGCCGACGGGCGGGTAACCCGACCGAAGGCCCTCAAGGCCGTGTAAAACCGTGGTGGCAACGGAGCCGCGCACACCGACTAAAAAAAGTCCGTAGGAAAGTGGGTCGGGAGTCATGAATCTTTAGGCCGAAGGGAAGAACCGCATCATTCGGCAGATGCTTTGCGAGCAAGTCGAAGCTGAACGAATCGTTCAACGGCCGCTTGCTCATTACCGAAGTTCCGACCAGACAGCAGCATCGGCAACTCGGCCGCGTCTTGAGGGACTTGCTCGTATTGTCTAGTTGCGGAAGGTTCGAGTCGAGCAGATTGCCCATCTGGGTGCAGCTGTGTCGAAAACTGTTGAGCCAAATCGACAACGCGCTCTGGCTTGACGGGCTCACTCGCCACCCATAAATAAAGAACCAAGGAACAAAACGACGCGTAGTAAATCAGGCTGTGCCGCTGAGTGCGGTGAAAGGAAGCAAACCCCAAATCACTCATGCTAGCCAACTCTTCAGCGTGCGGATGGTCATCAGCCACGCTTAAGGCAGCTCTCAAAAAACCACGCGCGTCGCTTCCTGGGTGAATCGACAAGGGCAGTCGCGACCACGGAGGATTGTGGTAAAGCACCCATGCAAAAGCACTTACGGATGCGATAGTGGCTACAGCAGGGAGGTCGTGCAACCAAACGCTAGCAAATGCCACCGCCGATAAAATCAAGGCATTTGTGATGCGAACCGCAAAGAGATAGCGGCGAGTGCGAGCCTTAATACTAATCATCGGACAAAGTCGGCACCAAAAGCTCAAATGGCTGGTGTGCAAAGAGCAGCTTGACTGGGTGATTTAGCGGCGGCAACAAGTAGAGATTGGGAAACCAAACGGTTTGGTCTTCTGACAATGGATCTGCGCCCATGAGTAAATGATTGGCTGGAGAAAAATTGACCAAGCTGACATAGTTACCCTCGGCGGCCGCGGCAAAAACTTCTTTGGCTTTGCTGTGCGGCTTCAAAAATCGTGAACCAAGATAAACCCAGCGGCCCCGTTTGTAGGTTTGTTCGGTGCGAAGATTGAGCACTAAATCTTCGGCGCGGACGCAATGCTTTTCAATCGTTCCGTCTTTGCCGAGTATTTCCCAAGAGACATAAAGGTAAAAACCATCACCGCTTGCTGGCTCAAATGTGTAGCGCGGCGCACCCTTTTGCGCTTGTTCAGGAGTCGGTTGCGGGTCAACAAGGATGACCTTTCCGTTTTGCCCCTCTTGCACACCGAGCATCAACATCGCGGCATTTAATGTTTCTGCCGACACGCCACGACTGTAAATCAAAGCCTCGTGATCTTTTCCGCGGGGTTGATCAATGTACAGATACTCAAGTGGCTCGTCGCGCTGACAAATGAAAGCATCAACCTCGATGAGTTTGTTTTCCAAATCGACACGAACCCCCTGGCTTGCGAATGTTTCGAGAAGCGCGCTTTGCCCGCTTGATTTGGCTTGCGGATCTTGCCCCTCTTGAGCAAAAGCCCAAGCCGCACTGAGGCATAGAAAGGTAGAAAGGATGATTTTCATGATGATGAAGGAGAGAAACGCCGCGCGGCCTCTTTGGCGGAAGCAGCCGTTTCTTTGAGCCCTAGCTCAACGGCCCATTCAGCGATGCGTTCACGAATTCTAACGCGAAAAGGGTGGAAGGCCTCAGCTCTTTGAGCCAAGCGTAGGGCTTCCGAAAGTGCGTAGTTGCGTGTCTCTTTCGCTGATTTGCCTGCTACCGAAAATCGAGTGCGCGCAGCCAGCTCGGCGGCTTGAAGCAAGACCTCTGGCGTTGCGTAACCTTGATTCAACAAACGCAGTAAAGAAAAACGCGCCATCCCGCTGGCGGCTTCTGCGAGGGCAAGAATCTGTCGTTCAGCGAGTCGGTCGTCGTGCAAGACCCAACTGCCACCTTGGCCGGGGAAAGCCTCGCTTAGAGCAAAGGGCTCGCTTTGCCAAAGAGCTGCCTTTTCGCCTCTGAGCTGTTCCAGAATCGTTGCCGCATTTTGAGCGTAACTCACTCTATAAAGCAGGCCTAAGACGAGCAATTCTTCCCGCACAGTTAACTTCCTGGACAGCAATTCTTCACACCAAGCGCCGCAAAGAGGGCGATTGGTTGCGGCGATTAAAGTGGCCGCAAAGTAGAGTGGCGCCGAGGCGATAGCATCGCATTCAAGCAAAAACGGGTGCGCCGGTCGTGCGTTGATTTGTCGAATCGAACGCGCATAAGCCTCGGAGCAACTACTAATCATTGGGAACTCAACCACCCATTCTCGGCCGAATAAAAATGCATCGCCGCGCGCATCGAATAAGGTTTGTTGAAACTCAAGGGCAAGATTTCTTGAGCAATCAGCCGTTAATGGAAGCGACGCGAGCGCCCCCCATCGCGTGCGTGCAAGTGCGAGCGCATCGCCATCTTCTGTGCAGCCAATTTGTTGCTGAATAGCCACCTGGGCAGACTGCATGATTTCTGGATTATGAGTTTGGATTGCGGCTTCGACTAAGCCGCTAGCGACCTCCCAGCTCTCATATTTGTCTTTGAGAAAAGTGAGTAAAAGCGGCTGCGTTTCAGCATGCCTCGCTAGTGCTTTTACGGCAATCACTCGGATTTCATCGGGGTAAACTTGGCTTTGAAACACCCGAATAAACATCGTCAGAGTGCCAGAATCAGCACTTTGGCTCAAAGCAATCATCGCTTGCCGCTGAAGGCCGAGAGTGCCCGTTTCGACAACGCCTCGCAAAAAATGTCTTGCACCCTCGCTGGATAAAACGCGAGCTATCGCTGCTGCGGCCCGCAAACGAACAGGGACATCTTCGCGAAGTAAAAATGCATCAAGTTGAGAATCAAAAGCTGGTGCCTGGCGCACGACATGGAATAAGGAAATGGCAAGTGAGGACGATTGCCAACCGTCTTGAAATAGCCACTCGGCTACGGCTTGCTTTGCGCGATCTGAAGAAGTCATGGCAAGTGCGCGCATCCATGGAGCTTGGCGGCGAGTTGATGATGATGATGGAACTTCCTCTTTCCAAACCTCAAAAAGTGTATCGCTCGATTCTGTAAAAAACGCAAAAGAGCGAAGGGCAATCTGCGCGCGATTCGGGCTTTCTTTTCCGAAGGACTCTCTCAAACGCTTTGCGATGCCTTCATGAAAACCACGCTCGGATAGAGCCAATAAACCTATTTCAACAAAGTCAGGGTCGCCATCCCAAAACTCATTGAACAATTCAAGCCGCTGTGACGGACGAGTTTCTAGGCGGGCTTGCATCACACGCACCTGCGATTGTTTCCAGCTATCAACCCGGCGCGCCAGTTGCTGCAAGGCGGGCGCATCTTGAGAATCGGCGATGGATTGCCAAGCACTCAAGAACCGAAAGAAAAGCAAATCATCGAGCGAGTTGGGGTCGTCAAGCAGAGGCTGCAAATCAAGCAATGCTGGTCGGCCAGCGGCCAGAATCAAGTGCGAAACAAGCTGCACGCGTAAACCTGGCGCGAGATCGGAATCAAGCAGAAGCGCGAGGCAAGCGTCGTAAGTCAGTCGCCAATCAGATGTTAAGAGAAGGTCAACTCCATAGTCAACGCGGGCCGGCTCTTGTTTTAAGGCCTCGTGTAATTCACTCACAAGGGGCATGCTCATAACGCCACGCAAACGCAGAAGGACGACCTCGGGTTGACTTGCGCCGCCAGACAGCAAGCGCTCCATCAAGAAAGAAGCCGCCTCATGCTTGTGCTTACCCTGTAAAGCAGCCTCGTCTGCGCTGACTTTCGGTGTTGAAAAAGAAGAGACCCAGCTGGGCGTCAAGACCTCAAGCGCGCGCGCTTCCGTCCAGACATCTTGGGCCGTGAAAACGAGTGGCAGAAAAAGGGTGAGCAAAAGCCCGAACGCCTGAATCATGCAAGGTGCTCCTGGATAGCAGGTGGTAAATATGAGATTAAATCAGATGCGATGAGTGAGTCTTGCCCAAGCGCGGCTGCTGCTAAATCACCTGCGCGACCGTGCAAATGCGCAGCTAACTTTGTTGCATCAAGGGCATGCATACCACGCGCAATCAAAGCGCCGAGCAGACCAGAAAGCACATCTCCGCTTCCTGCCGTTGCCATGCCTGCATTGCCCGTTTGGTTTTGCCAAGGCAAAATGCCGGAGTGAGTCGGAGCAGCAACCCAAGTACCTGCACCTTTAAGTAGTGCGATTGCGCCGACGGCGTCCGCCAACTCTTGCGCTATAAACTGCCGATTGGCCTGAACGCTTGCGGCGCTGTTTTCACCGCCCAACAGAAATGCCGCCTCGCCAGGATGAGGCGTAATTATTGGAATGCCGGCCACAAGAGGGTCTTTAGCTTTTTGACCGTCATTGCTTAAAGCGGGGCGCGCGCCACATAAAGGCAATGCTTCGCCCACCTGCAATCGAAGGTGATATAAACCGTCAGCATCAAAAACAACGGGCAAATCGGGGTAGTCGCGACCAACAGCCATAAGTAAGGCTCTGAAAAACTCTCCTGTTGCGTCTGCGCGCCCGAGGCCAGGGCCGATAACCAGCGACTGGGCTTGAGGCAATTCCGCGGCCACCTGCGCGGCATGCGAAGGATGAAAGAAATCAGTTTTCGCGTCGCCGCATAGACATTGCAAGGCAGACGGAACAGCGGCGGTTAAATCGGGACCAATCGAACCTGGAATGCATGCTACGGCGTAACCCACTCCTGCTCGCAATGAGGCTTCGACGGCCAATGCAGCTGCGCCCGCCATCCCTCGTGAGCCGACAACGAACACAACACGCCCCATCGAACCTTTATGCGCATCAAAGGGGCGCGGCGGAAGAGGTGGGAGGTCATGGCTCATCTTCCATGCAGGATAAAGCTTTTCGATGATCCGTTTGAAAACCAAAATCAAGAATACGAATGCCGCTTGCTATGCTTTGTGCGTGACTGCCAATCGCCCTCCCAAACTTGAAAGCTATCGCTCGGCGGATGTCGCGCAAAGTTACGACAAGCGTTGGAGTGGTTTGGTTGGAGCACGGCGCGATGCCCGAAAAGTGCGGGCTTTAACACACGCACTAGCCGCTCTAGCCAAACTCGGTAAAAGCAATGAGCAAACTTCTGCTGGCGGAAATCACCAAAATAGCGCAGAGATTTGCACGCTTCTTGATGCACCATGCGGCACGGGTCGGTTTTCGAAATGGCTGACCGCGGCTTACACCTACACGGGGCTTGACCTTTCGCCCGCAATGTTGGCAGAAGCTCAAGCCAAAGCCCCGGCGGCACACTTCATGACGGGCGACATGGCAAGCTTGCCCTTTGCTGACCATGCTTTTGACGCTGCGATTTGCATCCGACTTCTGCACCTTGTCCGCGAACCCAAATTGCGCATTCAGTTTTTGCGTGAGCTCAATCGGGTGTCGACACACGGCGTCATAATTGATTATCGGCACCGCCACACCTTTCGTATTTGGGGGCGTCACTTGCGACATAAACTTGGTCTGCGTGATCGCGCGCCGTCCAACCCGTCGATGGCGCAAATCCATGATGAAATCAACGCGGCGGGTTTGACGGCGCGCAAATTGATTCATGTCCACCGTGCACCTTTTCTGTCCGACAAGGTTTTGATTGTCGCGACAAGATAAAATCTCACCATGGGTTGTCAAATCACTCCGCTGCATTCCCTCTTCCAAGAATGGGGTGCTGAGTTCATGCCGCAGGGTGATGTCCTGCTCCCTGTGCGTGGCCCAGGCGTCGGCGCAGAATATGAAGCGGCACGCGATGGCATCGCTCTTTTTGACGGCGGCGACCGCGGCTGGATTGAAATCACCGGGCCCGACACGGCTGATTTTTTACAGCGGCTTCTGTCGAGTGATGTCAGCAAACTCGAATGGGGCAACGGGCAATGGTCAGCGATGCTCGACGGAAAGGGCCACTGGGTTTCCGAGTTGTTGGTCTATCGTTTTGCGGCCGGCCCCGTTGACATATTCGCTCTAGACATGCCCTACGCGGCTCTAGATGCCGTTTACGCGCATTTAGAAAAAATGCACTTCTCCGAAGACCTCTCCTGGACGACCTACAAACCCGCCCGACTTCTGCTCACGGGCAAACGAGCGCGCGCCGCTTTGGTTGCCGAAAAATTCCCCGTTAAGGCTATCGAAGTCAAACCTGGCAAGGCAGCATTCGACCACCTCCCCCACGGCGGGTTTGGTATTGCACGCGATGACCGGGGCTTGCTCTTCCTTCGCCGACCAGACCGCGGAGTCGAAACTTACGAGATTCAAGGTGCGCCGACAGTCGTCAGCTTAATTGCAGATCGCTTGCACCAAAACGGCGCTGTTCCAAGTGGGCTAGCTGTGCTTGACATGTTGCGGGTCGAAGCGGGCCGCCCACTCTGGGGAATGGATTTCGATTCCAGCACGACCCTCCCCGAAAGCGGTGAGTGGCAACGCGTTTCACTTACCAAGGGTTGCTACACCGGCCAAGAAGTCGTTGCACGCATCAACACCTACGGGGAAGCCCCACGGCGCATTTGCAGGCTTACTTTTAAAGATGGCGTCCGCCCTTTGCGTGGCGCAGAGTTGCAAAATGCCAAAGGTAAAAACATGGGTGTTGTTACTTCGTGGGTGTGGTCGCCCGTGCGTGATGAGCCGATTGGGCTTGGCTTGATTCGCAAAAAATCATTTGAGGCGGGCGAAAAACTAACCGCAATTTTAGAAGGCGTCACAGATGGCGAGCCCGTCGTGGTCGATGTGCCAGACAAGGTTGTCGGCGGTTAAGGCAGCAACAACGAGCGGCCGTCCATCACGCTTGGCTGATCAATTTGCATGGCCTGCATAAGCGTTGGCGCGACATCGGCCAGCACGCCTACCTCGCGCAAATTCATGCCGCGATAAGCCTCACCCATCAGCAAAAACGGCACGGGGTTAAGCGTATGGGCCGTATGCGCAATACCCGTTGTGGGGTCGACCATCATTTCACTGTTGCCATGATCGG
The DNA here is from genome assembly GCA_018671175.1 of Planctomycetota bacterium. Taxonomy (GTDB): domain Bacteria; phylum Planctomycetota; class UBA1135; order UBA1135; family UBA1135; genus JABHIE01. Next base: position 11,786 of record JABHIE010000018.1, read on the forward strand.
CTGTAATCGCCACGGTGCCACCCTTAGCCATGGCAAGCTTAGAAATGCGCGCAATGCACTGATCCACAACACGGACGGCTTCCCTCGCGGCGTCTTGAATGCCGGTATGGCCGACCATGTCGCTGTTGGCAAAATTGACTACATACAAATCATGCTCGCCCTTTTCCAATCTTTGGCAAACGGCGTTGGTGACCTCTAAAGCCGACATTGACGGCTTTAAATCATAAGTCGCCACCTTAGGGGACGGCACCAAAACGCGGTCTTCTCCGGGGTAAACGGCCTCACGACCTCCGTTAAAAAAGAAAGTAACATGCGCATACTTTTCTGTCTCGGCGCAACGAAACTGACGCAAACCTTTTGCGGAAACGAGCTCGCCGAAAAGCGAGTGCAACTCTTGCGGTGGAAAGGCAACGGGGCATGCAAAATCATCTCTGTATTGCGCCATCGTTGCATAATGAGTCAGGGGTCGCGGCCCACGCTCAAACTGCGCAAAGTCATCAAACAGAAAAGCCTCACTCATTTGGCGCACGCGGTCGGCGCGATAATTAAAGCAGAAAACAGAATCGCCATCTTGGACGGCACTAGGGTTGTTGGCCTGCGTTGCGGCACCCTGACTCCCAATAATCGTCGGGGCAACAAACTCATCTTTTTCACCGCGGGCAAGTGCGGCAGAAACGGCATCAGCCGCAGACTCAGCCGCGTGCTCGGCGCGCCCCCGCACCATGCAATTCCAGTAGAGCTCGGTGCGCTCCCAATTGGTGTCGCGGTCCATTGCCCAGTAGCGCCCACAAACCGTTGCAATGCGCCCACCATGTTTGGCCAACATGGATTCAAGCTCGTGCAGAAAACCAAGCGCACTATTCGGCGCTGTATCACGGCCATCCAAGATGGCGTGAAACACAATTTGCGATGCGGCAAGCCCCTGAGAAGATGCCATCGACAAAATCGCCTCATAATGGCGATCGATCGCGTGGACGCCACCCTTGCCAACAAGGCCGACGAGGTGCAATTTGGGCAAACGCTCGCTCGCCGTCTCGCTTGAACCCTCGCCACGGCTAACATGCGAAATCGCGCCTCGCAGTGCGCCATTTTCGAGAAAGCTGCCGTCTTGAAGCGACTGGTCGATACGAGAAATCGTTTGATAAACCACTCGCCCCGCACCGATATTGGTATGCCCAACCTCAGAATTGCCCATCAAGCCGAGAGGTAAACCGACTTCGCGACCCGAGGCCGAAAGAAGTGCATGCGGCCACTCGCTCCACCAAGACAAAAAGTTTTCGGCGGGCGCAGTTGTGATGGCATTCCAGTCGGTCGCGGCGGCGTGGCCCCAACCATCAAGAACGAGAAGTACAGTTGGCTTAGTAGCGCTCATGAGTAGATGAAAGTGTAATCTACTTAGGGTGCGATTGCCGCCCCTCCCATCATGTTGTTACGATTCTTCTCAATTCCTAGTGTGCGCATTTTCATTCTTGTTGCACTTACCCTTGCACCTGCAGCTTGCCAAACCGTCCCTGGCACGGGTCGTTCACAATTAAATGTGATGAGTATTGGCACGGAAATGAGCCTAGGCAGCCAAGGCTACACGGAAGCCATGCGCGAGACGCGGGTGATTACAAGCGGCGCCGATGCCGAGATGGTGCAACGCATTGGTCAGCGCATTGCAACGGCCGCCGAAAAACTTTACCCCGAATCAATCGCCTCGCGTTGTCGCTGGCAATTCAACCTCATTGATGACGACAAGATGGTCAACGCCTGGGCCATGCCGGGTGGTGGTTGCGCGGTCTACACGGGCATCATGCCGATTGCCGAAACCGAAAATGGGCTCGCCATTATTTTGGGCCACGAAGTCGCTCATGTGATTGCTAGGCACGGAGGCGAGCGCATGAGCCACAACACGGTGCTCACCATCGGAATGATTGGCGCTCAAATAAAAATGCGCGACATGAACCACAGAGATCGCACACTCATGATGGCCGCTATTGGCGGTTTCGCGACCGTTGGCGTGATGTTACCGTTTTCGCGCAGTCACGAAAGCGAGGCCGATGAGCTGGGTTTGTATCTTGCGGCAGCAGCTGGTTACGACCCAAGGGAAGCCATCCCTGTCTGGGAGCGCATGGCAAAAGAGGGTGGCGGGCGTGGGCTTGAGTTCTTCTCAACGCACCCCCACCCGAGCACTCGCATCGATCAATTTAAAGAGTTAATGCCGAAAGCACTCGATTATTTTCATCAAAGTCAAAGCCCTAACTCGCGTGTGCATTCTGATTCAAACGACAATGGTAAACGCCGCACCCGCAATCGCTAATCGATGACTAAGCGCATTGGGTTTGACATCGGCGGCACCAACCTCAAAGCTGGGCTGATTGAGGGGGCGCAAATACTCGCGAGAGTGAGTGAGCCTACACCGCATCATGCCCATGAAATGATCACGGTTATGAAAAAAATGGCCGATGATTTACTCGGCGAAAACCCACATCAATACCCACAAATTGGGGTTGCGGTGCCTGGGGTTCCCTCGCCCAAGCGACCTGAGTTGCTGGGTGGTCCAAATTTGCTTTTCCTAAAAAGTTTTGACTTATGGGCGGCCCTGACTTCAACCTTCGGGCAAAAAGTTGCGATTGGCAATGATGCAACCGTCGCCGCGCTTGGTGAAGCACGACTTGGCGCAGGCGCAGAGCACGACAATTTCCTTCTCATAACCATCGGCACCGGAGTCGGGGGCGGGCTAGTGTTAAACGGCGAGACCATCCCCGGCACGGGTGCGATGGCCGGCGAAATTGGTCACCTCAAAATCGGGCATAAGGTGATGTGTGGTTGTGGTCACACGGGTTGCCTAGAAGCCCTCGCCTCGGCGCGTTCCATGGAGCGTGAGGGTGGGTTGCCTCTACGCGAATTGGCCGATAAAGCCCGCAATGGCGACGCAAACGCCCTTTCCATTTTTCAAACCTCTGGCGCATCTCTCGGTCAAGCTCTGGCACAAGTCTTGCTCACGCTTGATATACGCGTCTTCCTTTTCGGTGGCGGCGGAGGCCCGGTTTTGGATTTACTCGAGCCGTCTTTACTCGACACGCTGATTGAGCAAACGCACCTACAGCGTCGGCAAGATTTCACACTCAAACCCGCCAGTCTCGGCAACGATGCCGGTTGGGTGGGTGCTGCGTTTTTATCGACCTAAACCCACACGCGCCTTACGCATCTTTTCAAGACGCGCGGCGACGCCGGCAGGGTCATCGGGAGTTTTTACTTTTGAGCCGAGCGCCAATGTGGCAACCCACAGAACGAGGTGGTCGAAATCGCCACGGTCAATTTGCTCATGCGCAACGCCAGTCGTCTTTTTGCGATCATCGGGCACATTGTGATAATTCGTAAGCGGCATCGCGAGACCTGCTGAGCGATAACCCGTGCGACAAAACGCAGTGGCTTCGCACGCGCCGCCATCCATCAATTTTCTTTGCCACTTGAAGCCTTCAATTTTTTCTTTTAAGAAGGCGGCTGAGCCTTCGAGCAAATCGATTGTCAGCGGGTCGTAAATCGAGAGCCGGTCGCCAACGCGCACGCATGGGCCATCGCCCGGTTGGGCATGAGGCAATTTAGGCGAGCACTCCAAAACAATCGCGGGCACCTTTTTCGAAAACGAACCAAGTCGGATGCCTTCTAGGCAACCCACAAAACCGTTTTCTTCGCACCGCGTAAACCACGCTTCAATGGGGTGCTCGGGTTTATTTCGTGCTGCGAGATCAAGCCCCGCCAAAATGCAGGCCGCACTCGCCAAATTGTCACAGACCACATTTTTTACATGCTTTTTGGTTAAACGCAAAGGCAAATCCCATGCACCAATCCAGCCAGCGGCAACCGCAGGCTTGCGTTTGCCTTTGAGCTCAAGCACCAACTCAAGCCGACCCGTTTTCATACTTTTCTCTCCGACTTTTACAACAACGGCTTTTGCTTTTTGGGTGCCGCAAGCCGAGTAAAGCGCGACCGTGCAACCCATCATGCGCTCGCCCGGGTGGCCCCCGAAAAACGAGGCGACCACTCGCCCGGCGTCGTCTGCGCCAGCATCTAAAGTCATTGCGGGGTGATCCAAATGCGCAACAAAAGCCATCGCCGCCTGCCCGCGTTTTTTCCCGGGCACGCGCACAATCAAATTGCCGAAACCATCCTTTCTGACCTTCCAGCCGCGCTCTTTCGCCCATTCCTGGATAGCCGCCGCTGGCAATGCCTCAGCATAGGGCGCCGTGGGTGGTGTCATGATCTGGCGAATCGCCGACTCAGCAACCGGCCGCAAAGTTGCATCAAAAAAGCGCTTACCGCGAGCGCCACGAGGGAGGTTCCAAGCATGTACCATGCGTAAAGACTACAATAATGGCATGACAACAAATGAAGAACGCAATTGGTGCGTTGGCGTCCACCTCGCATCCTTCGCCGGCATGCTCGGCCTTGCCTTTGGCTCTATCATTGGTCCGCTTATCGTTTGGTTAATTAAACGCCATGAGTCACCGCTCGTTGACGCACACGGCAAAGAGGCACTTAATTTTCAAATCTCAATGTCAATTTGGACGCTCTGCTGCATCCCTTTCTTTTTCCTTTTCGGGTTTGGGCTGATTCTTGTCATCATTCTTATGATCATTGATCTAGTAAATGTTGTGCTTGCAGCGATTGCCGCAAATGAAGGCCGCTTTCACGCCTACCCGCTTAGAATTCAGTTTTTGAAATAAGTCGCTATTGAGGCCTTTGCTCAGCGGCCAAAATCGCCGAAGCCCGGCTTGGATTTCCGGCAACACTGTGCGCTCGCATAGCTCTTTGTGGTTGGCCCTATTTTTGTGGTTCATGCCAGACGACGGGTCCCCACGATTTTTGGATCTCTACATATCTCTGTGTAAAACTCAAGAGAAAGCGCAAAGGGACTAAATCATTCGAAAAAGAATGTGTAGTAATGAGACAATTACAAACTCGTTTGGGAGAACCCTCTTTGACTGCCATTTCTTCCTCAATGAAGTGAATAAGATCAACTGCGGTAGGGCGCGCCTCTTTAACAGACAATAAAAAATGCGCCCAATAGGCGCAATAATGGGTGAGGTATTCCGACCCCTGCTCAGGGCTGTCCGATTGACCTTGACCTGCCTTTAGCAACCGATATACCTGAACAACCTCGGCTGAAAAGAGCTGAAAAAACTCTTTCTCTTGCATTCGTTGACTGGCCAATTCGTTCAGCCTAGAAGAATCAAGCCAGCCTTTCTTGTACGCATCTAAGAGTTTCTGCTCAACTTGAAGGGCAAGCCAAGCAGCCTCTAAGCCGCCAGCTTGCCTCAAGTTGGTCGCTAAAAGCATCATTTTTTCGGCCCATTGGCGAACCGCGTTTGGGTCACTCAGGGCTTTCTCAACAACTTCAATAGAAAGCTCCACTATAGCTAGAGTTGGTGGCCCAAAGCGATAAAACGGTATAGGCTCGGCAGCAAGGCTTTGTTGCTCATCTAGAGACCGAACAACGCTCTCAAGGGTTATCTTTGAGCCCTTGGGTAAAGTGTGCAAAAAACTTGGGTTAGCTCGATTTAGTAAAGGGAAATCCTCTAGGCTCTTTTCAAAAGCCACCCAAGTGTGTTGGGGCGGAAGCAATTTCTCGGGGGCAATGTGCTCGTTTTCACAGTTAAACAACGCTATTCCAACAATACATACAAAACCGAAAATGGGGATTAATTTATTCACTTAGCACCCCCTGCCTGCGAAGTCGGGCCTGTTGAGCGTTGCCTAAACCCAGCACAATCATCCATGCATTTTACTCCGAGCAAAAGAGCGCCTGTTATACAATCACAATACTTCGATTGATTCACTAATCCACGAAACCACTTCACTACCACTTCCCCTATCGCCCTTTCAAGAGAAGTTGGATTAGGGTAGGGCAAACCTATCGCCAACTCAGCCCAATTCAAGATATCCTTGTATTTACAAAAGAAAAGAGTTGAACAAAACTGTTTTCTGCATTTAGAAAGGCACAAATTACGTGGATTAAGTATCCAACTAATTTCACAAATATCCTGATATTCTCGCATATTTACTCGCCCACAGATCACCATTAGGCCATCTGGGTCTCGAGCCAATACCGGATTCGCCATCCAGGCTTGATAGAGATTACTCGAATCGATATCCCCAAGAGGATCCCGGCTCATCCACGCCCCTGTTTCAGGCACCATCCAGCGGTTACGGAAGTCATAAAGACCCGTTGCCGCTTCGACCACTCCGCCGTGTAGGCGTTTTTTGTGGTGGAAATTACTGGCGTAGGGCGCGCTCTGCCCCGCAGTCTCGGAATACCCATGCCCATCGGGGTAACTAAAACTTTCGACCACCCCGGTCGAATCTGCTAAGCCCCACACGGTCTGCTGAAAATCAGTTAGTGGGATGTAGGTTTGATTATTGGTGATGTGCGCCAGCATCCCTTCGCCCTGCGGCATCGGGACTTCTTGCCAGAGCCAGGCATTTGCATCTTTCTCGCCGATCATGTGGCCACCGTGGTAAAGGTAAGTCTTTGAATTCGCTGAAACGCGGCGCCCCAAGGCGTCGTAGGTGTAGCTTTGGTCGTTAGCCGTGAGGAGTTGCCCCTGGAGAGACCAAGCGTAACTCGTGTCGCCTCGAATGGTGAGTTGACCGTTAGAGTTGAAGGACTGAGAAATGTTTCCTACTTGCCCAGACTGATAAAACGCGTTGTTCGCATACGCTTCCGTTTCACCAGCACCCACTTGGGGGATCATGCTCACGCTCTCTCTTTCATAGACATCACCTAAATTCCATCGGACTTGACTCGACCAGTCGGTCGGGTCTTGCGTGCGTGTAAGTGGCTTAGAGACTTCGCGATACATGGTTGTCATACGACTCATCCCATCATAAATCATGACTTCGCCTAGGTCACCTAAACATGTGTGGTTTCTTGCGGGGATCTTTCCGCCAAAAGGAAACTGTCCTAATGAACAAGTAAATGTCTGAGAACTCCTTCGACCATTTCTAGGCTTTTGATTTGAGTGCTACTCTCGCCGAGATTATTGCAAATTAACGAATACTTGATTGCATGGGGTTTAGAAATAACTGGCAACATCACTTCATCCTCGCTGCCTTTCAGTTGAACGGTATAGGACCAATTCCCTTGCTCTGCAACGACAATGGTTGTTTGTAAATCGTTGTTCGCTTTAGTGGTTTCGTATTTAGACTTTAGTGTGGATATGCTCGTTGGTACAAACCGAGGCAATGCATCCAGTTGGTGTGTAATAGGATTCCAAGTTTGCTCCCAAGTTGTATTTTTGGTGTCCACCGCAAATCGAATGTCTTCATTGCTGAAACAATAGATTGACAAATTGCAGGTGTTTCCGACTCGATTTAAATGCACGCGGATAGGCAAGTCATCCTCGATGCGAGTCGCAACAGGCTTGGCTTCAGTAACCCAAGGCAATGGAAGTTGAAGTTTAAAAAGATGGCCCTCCCCGATGCGCAAAACCACGTCGTCATTCGCCAATGAGTTCTTCGTATTGAATGAATTAGAATGTGAACCCTCAGAAACTCGGGCGCAAATTAGAGTTTCGTTGGCGTAAAGGCTGAGAGAAAACTTACCATACGGCCCGGAAATGGATCTAACGCCCCAATCTCCTGCACAATCTTTTACTAAGATTATCGCTTTTTCAAGCCCGTGCCCTTTACCGTCCAATACAAATCCTGAAATTTCTTTTCCTTTATAGCTCGTTGGTCGTGGAATAGTAATCGTCTGCATGGTCTCTGCATTAATAGGGGTTACAACATTGTCGAAAAAGACACTATTCTTATGCTTGGCAATGATTCGGAATGCTTGATCGATTTTGAAGGCAAATAATTCTTCGCTAGGTCTTAGTTTTCCAATAAGGCTCGTTACGCTAGATGTGCCGGGTGTTTTATTAATAAGGCACCAATCATTCCGTAGCAGTATTTCATCTTCCTTTGACAGGCTGGAAGAAAATAATCCAGTTGGGTCTTTAGCAAATAGTTCTATAGTCATTTCAGGTATAGAAACCACCCTAGCGGAATACTCAGAGAAATATTGCGGCTCGTTTGATGTACTCTCAAGTTTAATGGTGAGGCCTGACCATGATTCAAGCACCCAGTCTTCAACAGGGTCGGCTTTGTAAAGAATGATTGGCAAATATCCAAATGCCTCAAGTCGAATTGCATCGTCACTTTCAGACAAATGGGCACAAATCCCTCGTTCGGTTGCTGTCACTGGAATCATTGAACCAGAATCAAGGTTTGTGCCTTTGATTTTTGGAATCGAAGCGTCTTGACAATAAATGTCAACAAAAAAGGCTGTTCTATCTTGGCGAGCAACATAAATACGCTGGTTTTGATTATTAAATTCCGCCACATCGAAATGCATATTGCCGTATTGCGTAGACGCTTGGATTTGTCCGCTCCCCGTTGGAATCTGTTCGACAACTAACTGAAATTCCCCAGACTCCTCATTTAGCGACCAGTCGAGTACGGGGGTCACTCTGCCTTTAGTAATGATTGCCGTAAACTCAAGAATGTCCAAATTAATTTCATTTGATTCGACAATGCCAGAAATCGTCGGGTTCTCTTCGACTTGTAGCTGGAGACCTTTTTCTGGACCATGGAAAAACAACCGTTGAATACCCAAATGAGTACGCGCCCCTCTAAGGCGGTAGATTTTACTGGTCAGACTTAGTTCACCACTCCAATTCTGAGGAAGTCCCCAGAAATCAAAACCACCGGCATCATCAATCTTTAAGCTGCAATTGTAGTATGAACGGTCTATTAGTTTAATCTGGGCTCGCGTGAGTTTGGGTTTAAGTTGGAATATGCGATCACTTGGCTCCGGCCTGACTGAACTTAAATCAAGCCCAATATAAAGTGGACGCTTTAGCTCAGAGTGGAGAAACTGTACTTTCCCCGAAAGATGTTCTCCCTTGGGAAGGCGGATTGATACAAGATGTTTACCTATCGCTTGCATTTCATAAAGAAAAGGAGCTCGGCCAGAAGCAAGAATCAAAACAACTTCAGACCCATCCATCTGGTGTTGGGTGTCAGGGAAGTAATAAAGCCCAGAGGCGTAGTGTTTTGCCTTCCCTCGATAGCTTTTCCCGTTTTTAAAAAGGTAGCTGTCTGCGTTCGTTATTACCTTTCCATCTTCATCGAGCAGCTCCATATGAAATTCAGCGAATATTGTATTCCGCGTAAAAATGGCTGGTCCTTGTGTCGGTAGTTTTTCTGCAATCTGTTTAGCCGGGAAGTCGCTAGCTTTACACTGTTCGGGAGACACGACGGCAACGATTGCGTTTGATAGCGGCTTAGTACCCTGAGATGTATGCCATGCCACAAGGGAGAAACCAACAATAAGAGAGGCCGTGAAAGAAACAAACGAGGGAGTAAAAGTGTGCCTAATCGTGTGGCTTGGCGCACCGAACATTAGCAAGCAAGAATTGAGAATGTCTTTACCGTGATCGGCTCGCAACTTATGCCGAAGTCCACCTAACGCTCGGGAAATCCTAGTTCGTGCAGCAGAACGAGAAATGCCGAACTGTGCGCCTATCTCGCTTGCACTTAAATTTTCATCGTAGCGTAGGATAAGGATATGGCGTTTTGACTCTGGCAATTCCATCAGCGCATTATGGATTACGCTATGCATTTCAGCTTTTTCAAGCAATTCAGGTGGCGTCTCCGAAAATCTTGACGCAGGTACTTTCTTTTCGCGAAGAACCCTTCTCAAGTCTGCCCTTGACTTATCAATGGATTCGCTTTTTATCATACTTGCTAACCAAGCTTTGATGTTTCGCTTATGCCGGGGAGGTCTATGTGAAGCTTTAAGAAAAACTCTTGAGAGGATACTATCCGCCTCATCGAAGCCTACAAGAGCAATCGCCAAGCTCCTTAAGGCAAGTAACTGAGTGGCTAATTCCTCTTGATTAATCACTGCTAGGTAGGACCTGAATGGTGACCCGTTCGCCGGGAGAATATTGAAATACAGAGGGGGCAAATCTGACGCTTCGTGAACCAAGCGTTGCTGGAACAATGCTGAATTTCCCTCGACTGCTTGGTGCGGGGAAAAGAACTTCTAAGCTAGGGGGTAGTTGAAATGTGTATTCCCAGCGGGATTCACCGAACATGCCCATTCCCCTATCACCCACATCGACAATTCGAAAGGTTTCATAGATAAGGTGTTTGGCTTCTTCTCCAATGAAGGTAATCGCTCCAGGGGTTTCAGCAATCAGGCGAAGTGTCATGTGAATGGAATGCATGCCCTTTTCCCGTGTAAGGTTGAGCGATTGAACTTGATAACCAGTCGCTGCAATTTCGAGATTTTCAAGCGCGGTAGTTCGCACCCAGCCATCCCATCGGCCGAAAGCCCCAGCTTTGAATCCGAGTGAGCCATTGGTCAAGGGGTCTTCTTTAAGTCGAATAACAAACTTTGGAATAGGAAGCCCGTTGGATTCATCCAAAACTGTGAGGTGAAGACTCTTTTTGCCGGGCACGGTGATTTGCAAGGCGCCTGACTGGGGAATCACGAAAGGGCTATCTGTTTGGCCTCCACTACCTAGAGGCAAATCGTAAAGTGACTCTGCGTTAGCCGCCACCCAAGTACCACCAGGCAGATTAAGATGAAAGCCACCTTTGGAATTAGTCCGAATTTCAGGTGAAAAACAAGCTGCAACTCCAAACCAAGCTGAATGCGGAAATATCCATTTATTGTCCCAATGGCTATTGGCACCTTTTCGATTACCCAGCAATTCTTGAAGCTGAAAGCGCTGTCGTTTTTGTGGGAAGCCATTCTCGTCGACAATCGTGCCTTTGACAATGTGCGTTGGATCCAAAGTGATTTCCAGATCTCCTCCAGTATTTGCCACAGAATAAGGAAGAACGCCTGTCTTGAAGCTCTGCCTTCTCAATAAAATCGGCAAATAACCAGAAGGATGTATTTGAATCACATCGAGAAACGAAGGATTGGGAATAGAATAAGCCGCCTTTGAAATACTGTAGTCCCGTGGCATCCAGCGCTTGTCAATCCCCCGGCACTTCAGCGCAACTTTTCGCAATGGAACTCTATTACCACCCCTATCTTTGAAACTCAGGCGAAGCGGTTGCTCTTGTTTGAGTTGGATCGAGATAGTTGAGTTGAAAGTAACATTGGATTCAAATGCATGCCCAAAGCCAAACTCTGGATGTGTGACGAAAACTTGAATTGCTCTGCCCTGTTCAATTTCCAATAGGCATTCTCCATTTATATCGGTCAGTAACGCCGCTGGTAGATATTTCCTGATGTTGGCCCCAGGGGTGACTTGACCGACATCGGGAAATGGTCGTACGATTGCATCTGGAACAGGTTTCTCGCGCGAATCAAGCACACGAACTCGCAATCCGGCGCTTTTATTGAGCAGAATAACTCGAGGTATCCCTTTTGTTAGTCGTTGAGTGATACCGCTGTATCCCGTGGCCTCCACAAAAAAGAGTGGGTATTCATCTCCCCAACGCGTTGGTATGTGCGCAATTCCATTTTCATCACTTGTCCGGACTTCGTGATGGAAATGAATCTTTGCCGCTACGACAGCCGCATTACTTTCTTTATCTCTTATTTCAATAGTTGACAGCGGCTCGAGCTCGCTTTGCACAAATAGGCGAATCAAGGACTCGGGTGGCAACCCAGTTGTAAAATCAAAGTCTCGAAGCAACTTAGGGCCATGAAAAATAGATATTTTCCCGGGAACGACGTAAGAGAGAATGTTTGCGTTCCCCAATGCATCAGTCCTTACTTGTTGTGATTCGATGAAATCGTATGGTGCATGCGGTAGCCAAATGAGCCGGAGATCTTGCTGAGGACGCCCATCCATGTTGAGAATTTGGAAAGCAAAAGTGGCTTGAATGAAAGCTGTACAGGTTTGAAAAGAATTCGGGGTAATGTCTAACCCTAGCTCCCCTGCTATTGCGAATTCGTTTTGCTTAGAAGGCAAGTCCCATTTCCCAATAGGATATTTTGCGATACCATTCGCGTCAGTAGATTGCACCCTTTCCTCTCCATTTGAATCAAGAATTAAGAGTGTGGCGCTGGGGAGTGGCTTGTAGTTTGGCCATGTGTTTAATTGAACTTGCCCAAAGAAATCAATGGAAGACCTTGCTAGTGGCAAAGTGACCAAGTCGGAATCGTTGGGATGCACTTCTCGGTTGCCGAGGTTCTCTAATCCATTAGTTAGCTGCTTATCATTCATCGTGGCAGAGGATTGAAAGAGCAAAAGGCAAAGGATTAGTGCAAAAAATCCTGCTGCAAGGAGAAGTGCGGTTTTATTCATGAGTGATTAGCCGTTGGACCAGCCCCAGGCGCCAGCAGGTTCGACATCAAAGCCTCCCTGCGCAATGGCATGGGAAGTCATGAGCAAGAGTGAGGTAAGTAGTAGTGATGGTTTAAACATTTTATTCAGGGTCAAGATTAATTGCCACGATGCTAGATAAACGACACCATCTCCTAAGCGGCACATTGTTTTTTTCTACAGGTACTAGTATGCGAAAAGATTTAAGTAACAAGCCGCTCTGACTCGATTAGTGCTTAAGGCTAAGCCTGTCCTCGATATGAGCGAGCCACGCGGCATTGGGTCTTGCATGCGTGGTAGTGAGTAGAGACTTCACCTAGGTCACCTAAACATGTGTGCTTTCTTGCGGGGATCTTTCCGTCAAGAAAAGGGGCAAATTTATTGCAAAGAAAGCGCAGGAGAGCGATTTAGCTCGCGCAAAAACAACCATATGCCGACGGCCGTTCCGCCGAAAAAGACGATGGCCGTTGCGGGTCGCAAGAGTAACCAGGGCTCGTTAAATACCCCCCATTTTGCAAGGATTTCAATCGTATTCCAAAAAATGATGACTGCTGCAATGGCGTAACGCAGAGCCGGACCCATCGCGCGTTTGCGGACAAGCCGGAGCAGCAACCAACCCGAAACGGCCCAGCTTGATGCAAACACGGCATGATCAAGCCATCCGCCAACGCCGCCAGCGAATTGCGGATCCCATGACCAAAGGAGTACAACATAAAACCACCACATCATCAGGATGTATTGAAACGCCGTGCGCGGGCCGTAATTGTCTACGCGACCATTTGCGGTCGAGCCGCGCATCAAGCCAAAGGTGCGGCGCAGCCACATAAACATCGGGCCGCGATTACTTTCAAGGAAGAGCAAATACACCATAATAATGGCGAGTAAACCCCAAGTGTATTTCAGTAAAACATATTCGCCATATGCGCCGACCACTTGCCCGCCGACGAATTGCAATGATTTGGCAATTCCTAGGCTGCGGCTTGCGAGCATCAACCCGTATTCAACCGGGCCGGTCCATAAAAAGAGTGCGCCAAAAATGCCGAGCATCGACTGGACCGCGTCTTGCGATGAAAAACGCGTCGCAAGCAAAAGTAAAAACCCAAGCGCGCCCATAGCTAGCGTGACCCAACCCAGAAATGGTGTTGTTGGCAACATGCGTAAAGGCTCGGCGCTTAGTTTTGGCAACTCGATATCTTGATTGCGGGCTTGCAGCACATCCCACTCTTCTTCCATTGATCGGTCACCAAGCCAACGCGCCTCGACGCCCGGGCTTGATCGATATAAATCATCATTGATGTTTGCGTCAATCTTGTTAATTACGACCATGAATAAATGGCCGGAAGCAAGCGTTAAGAAGACAAAGACGGCAGCGAAGATGGCGCGCATGAAATTGGGTCTCGAAATGCAGAGCGAGAAATGCGTTGGATTAGGAATCGAAAGTCGCGCTGCACTTCAGCCCGCGGGTCGCGAGCAAGCGCCCAAAGGACGCCGCCCAAATCTGATAACGCACGCCAATTGGCCTGCCGACACCATGTCATGATTAGTTGCGATTCAGTCGCGCTCACCTCGGCCCTCTTGCGCGAGTGCATGCGATCGAGAAAGCGCTCAAAATAGCGGGCAACCTGAGGGCTGCGATGAATCAGCATGTGCGTGATGGAGTGCGCATCGCGGCCGTAACCAAAACGCTCGACACATGCGCTTGCTCCGCAGTCAGAAAGCCTATTGAGCAAGGCCGACTCATCGAAATTTGCGGACAGGAGCGCATCTTTGACTGCGCAAGTCATTTGCACGAGGGAAAAGCTAGGGTTTGAAGTCATGGGTACCGCCGCTATTGCGACTGGTTCTCAATATAGCCGCCACCCCAGCCCCGTAAAACTTTACTTGAGACTTATTCTCAACAAGGCCTAGTAAATGCCGGAAAAGCGGCCTGAGCCAGCATATCCAGGGAAAAAAGCCTTTCCGGGTTTAAACGAGAATGAGTGCTTCAAAATCTCGCCCATGACATCCCGAAAATCGGTCGTTACGGGCAGATCGCGGCCTTGATAGAGCTGAGAATCATCGAGCCCCGTAAATTTGCCGTGAACCTTGCCGCCCTTTACGCCGCCGCCCAACACCCACATGGCGCCACCATGACCATGATCCGTGCCCGAATTCCCGTTTTCGCGGACGGTGCGCCCAAACTCAGTCATAACGACGACCGTGACCTCGTTCATTTGCTCGCCCAGGTCGTTGCGGAAAGCGGCCAGCGAAGTCGCCAAATCTTGCGTGCGCACATGATGCCGCCCCTCGACACCACCCATCGCGTTGTGGTCATCCCAACCGTTGTAATCGAGCCCAACCACCTCAACAGGCGCACCACTACGGACGACCTGAGCAATTGCCTGAAGTCGATTTCCGAAAGTGCTCTGTGCGTAACCAGCTGCCTGGTTTGGTTTGGTTTTTGACAAGATTTCTTGGAATCGCCGCAAAGTCTCAATGGTGACCTGACCCGACAAAACGACTCCGGTGCCATCGTCTTGGCGCAGGCCCATCAAACCACCGCCACCTTCGCTCACCGCGCCTTCGCCGAAGAGAGAATCAAACTTATCTAAGGTGCTCGTCCCTTTTTTCTTTTCCATCGAAGTTGGGACCGCCAAAACGGGATACTCGCCACGCAAAGACCGAGGCAACAATTCTTGCATCGAAAACGCGCGCAAGGTATCACTCTCTTTTGTTTGGGTTAAACGCAAATAACGATTCAGCCAACCATCGCGCACCGTGCGGTCGCCCGGTGCGCCAAATTCCATGAAATCTTGCGCGTCAAAATGACTGCGTGTGCGGTGCGGAGAGCCGGCATTCATGATGACCGCAAAATCTTTTTCACGGAAGGCGGGCTCAAGTGCCGCCATCGAAGGAGCAAGCGCCCATTTCGAAGTCACGGGGATGATGCCGTCGCTCTCTGCCAGCGCAATCGTTGGCCGAACTTTGTAATAGGTTTTGTCTTTAAAGGGCACGATCTGATTTAATGGGTCGCACCCACCACGCAAATAAATCGCGACCAAAGTGTGCCTCTTACGCGCAGAAGGCAAAATAGAAAACGGGCCAGCCCATGCCCTGGAGGAAGCGGCCAGACCGAGCGCACCCGCCTGAAGTAAAAACTTGCGCCTTGAAATGTTATTGTTCATCGTTACTGTTGCTGGAATTCTGGGGAGCCAAGAAGAAGTGCTAATAGGTCGGGGCCCAACTCTGAAAAGACTGGGTCTTTTTCTCGCTTAAGGTATTTAGATGTCACAGAAGACAGTGCCGCCCGCGTGCGCTCACCCGCCCCCGCGGGCAAAATCAATTTGGTCAAATGATGCTGCCAAAGTCGTGGATGCACTCCATCGGTCGGGATGCGCTTCCAGAATGAATCAGGTATCTCAACACCCCTGAATCGACCCGAAGCCAAGTCAATCGCAAACTGCCAACGCAAGGCCATCACGCCTGGATCGAGCCAGCGATCGGCCGTTTCGTACCACCCAGTTGGGTCGTCGCAATGATAAAGCGGCTGCCCCATCGACTGCATGAGTGAAAACAGCCTGCGTGGATCTGCCACATCAGCTTCAGTAATGCGCAATGCGGAAAGCAAAAACTCCCACGGTGTTTTGAACTTAGCACGAAAATTTTCACGCTTCCAAAACTCGTCACTCTCGATGATTGTCAAAAACATCGCAGGGATGCCACCGCCCGATTTTTTATAAGTCTTTGCAACGGCTTGCACCAATTTTTTGGGCGGCTCGTCAGCAACAAAATAGCGGACCATCTTTGTGGCAATAAAATCAGCCGTGCCTTTGTGCTGAATTAACAAAGTTAAAATGTCGTCGCCTTGACCCGCCCCACCCGTTTTGTCTTCTTTAATGCGCTTGCCTAAAACCCGTTTATCGCCCTTAACATGCATAGCGGGCTGAAACTGAAATTCGAAGTCGCCATTGCGGCCACCGCTGAATGTCCAGCCCGTCAGAGCTTCGGCAACGGCAACCACATCTTTTTGTCGATAGTAATTGTCGACGCCAAGCGTGTGCAATTCCATTAGCTCGCGGGCGTAGTTTTCGTTTAAGCCTCGCTGGGCTGCAATTTGCGCGGCCTCTTCGGCACGATCTTTCGACCCCGTTTTGCGTTGCGTACGCCGCTCAACTTGAGCAAGCTCTTGATCCGTCGGGGGCCGCCGCGACAAGTGATTATCTAAATACTGCAACATCGCGGGATGCTTAGCACTTGCGCGAAGCATCGTGCCAAAATCACCAAACACATGATCTCTAACAACAGTTTGCTCGTAATGCGGAATCAAAGGAAAAGACTGCTGCCCCTTTGTGAAACTGACATTGAAATGGTTGCGCCAAAAATCGCAAGCCACCTCTTTTGTCTGATGCGGGCTATAAATCGAGCGGTACAAGACCGCAGCAAGTATTTCATTTCGGGGAACTCGCTCTAATTGCTTTCGCTCCTTTTGCGCTGCAGGCGCCAGATCACGCACCCTCTCAGAAGTATCAACCAAATCGCGGACTTCAGCCGGTGTCAGAAACAAGGTCTGCATATCTTTTAATCGCTGACCCAAACTCGAACCCGAAGCCGGCGTATCGCGCATCTGGCCACGAAGCCAAGATTCGGCGCCCACCTTCATGACATTGTTTACATCATCGGGGCCGTAGCCAAAAGAAAAACGAGTTAAAACATGGACGGCCTTTTCACGCTCAGTGAGTGGCTCTTTTGATGCGGATTGCTGGAGGTTAGACATCTGATTGAGATTGTATTAATGCGACCAAACAAAGCCAAAGTGAAACGCACCTGGAAAAGAATCCCAGCCGACATCAATATGCCAAGTTGATGATTCGTCCTTGTTAGGCAGCTTAACAATCAGCCCGCCGCCAATGTTCCAATTCCAACGCTCAAAATGATGATGTGTGCTGTAATGGTCATCAACCCAGCCCGACCCATAGGTGTATTCCAATACAGGGCCCGTCAAGACATAAGGAAACAAATACGGATGCACCTGCTTTACGAAACCATAGTCATAACTAAAATATTTATCATCCTCTGTGTAATCGTGGTCACCGTAATACCATTTATTCCGATCATCTGCCGGCTCGCCATATCGAGAGGAAGTATCACTTTCATTCGCATCGAAAATGATGTCTGTTGTGATGATTAAGGGTACATAAATCGCAGTCCAGGGCAATCTCGCGCGCTGGACGACCATCAAATCGCTATCATTTCGACCTGACACGAAAGATAGGTTTATTGTGTCCATTATTCCGCTGTCGCCGCCAGCGATTGAATACCCGACACCTAAACCACCGCTTTGTGAAAGGTCGCCGCCTACCGAATTAGACGAGCAACCGATGAAGGCGAATGAGAGGCTAAGCATGAGGAAAAAACGCATCTGCCTATCATAAGCAGACCGCTTATTGCCTGAGCTGTATTTGACTGCAAAGCAACACATCTTCGTTGCTCAACAGCAGGGGCTGTGCCGGAGAATCGCCAAGTTGCCATGTCGCTTGACCCGATACAAACGACGCTCGCCCAATCGTGGCGTAAGGCACCCGCATACGCGCAAGAGTGTTTTCACCAATGACCATTTCTTTGTGCCAACGCCAACGAAAATAGACTTCACGATTAGCGCCGCGCATTTCCATGGGGATATCAACGACAATTTTAGTGCCAGCTTCGCCCATCCATTGCAGATCAGCGCCAGCGACATACTGCCAAACGCGGGCGGCAGGAATCGTTTGCGTAAAGCCTAATCGAGGGTCGGCATCGCCCATCTCAGAGAGGGCAACCAAGCGCACATAATCAAGTGGGGCGATGGGGCCATCAGGGCCGTCGGCATCGCCATCCCACTCGAGTGCGTGAGCGGGGGTTTGGAAATACTGCTCTTGAAACTCGGTGCGCATCATGCCGTTTGGCATCTCGATGGAGCGCATCCACTGGCTCAGGTCATCACCCAGCGCTGAAATCATGGTGGGAAGACCTTGGCGGAAGCGGCTATCCATCCAGACGAAACCAACCTTGCGGCGTGACAAAACCTCTTTTGCGCGATTTGCATTTTTTGCCAAGAAGAAGTCAGCGGGTGCGATGAAACTCTCTCGCCCAATATATGAACCAAAATTTGTTGCGACGGTTGGCGCACCGGCCGCCCACTCAAGAGCATGCCCCTGATCCCATGTTGAGAGCACACCATGAGAACGGCCAGCTTCACGCTCACTGGCGACCATTGGCCGCAACTCTTTCATGAGCAGGCGCTGACCAACCAAAGCCGAATCAAAACGCGACTGGCCCGCCATCTCAAAGGCGCGCAACAATTCGGGAGCCTGCAAAGCAAAAACGATGAGCACGGCGGCAAACACCCGAACAATGGGTTTGCGTGTGAAACCACCCTGGCGCTGAAACTTTTGCAAACGATCAGCCACACCGAGGCCAACAATAACCGCTAAGGGCAAAGCGGCCAAATCGCCAAATCGACGCTGGAAAAGGGCCAGAATCAAGAAAACGGCAAGCGCTAACATCCAGAATAATCTATCCCGGAAGCCGCTACGCACTTGTAGCCAGGTTTGCCACAAAACCCACGGCAACAAAAGAGCACTCAAGCCAAGCCAGCGAAAGAAACCACCTGTGCCGGTTTGGTCAAGGCCCCAAAGTGGTTCTGATTCGGCGATACCAGCCATAAAAGCATCTGTGCGAGTGGCCCAAGAAAACGCCTCTTGGATACCCGCAACCGGCCCCGTGTCAGTAACCCAGAAAACGAGTATCGCGCCAAGCAAAACGATCACGACCTGAAATGGGCCAATGCCGCGCATGCGCAATGAGGCTTTGGGCCAAACCATCGGGACAAAAACTAGGCCACCAGCAATCAAAAAGGCAAAGTGAAACCACGACAAATTCACGACCGTCCAGGGTGATATTTCTTGCCAAGGGCTATGCAAAACAGCGGGGAGAACCGCGGAGGCAGCGACAAGGTGAAACAGCAATCCTGCTCGGCCAACTTCGGGGCGTGGCGAAAAACGATCAATCCACAACAAGATGCCAAAGCCAAGCTGCACAACCAAAACGACAACAATAGACGCCACCCAAGAACCCAATAAAACGCCCGCCATTAAACCTGAAACGCAGGCCGCAACCCAACAGCATTTAACCAAAGCTCTACCTAGCGTAGCGAAAAGGATGACAACCAAGAAAGCCACCCAAGCGTGGTGGTCTGCATTACCTGGAACACTGTAATGAATGCTCGCATAAGTCAGTGCATGCAAACCACCAGCAAGCCACGCGGCCAATGCGTTGCCGTGGCTCATTCTCCATGCCAATAACGCGAGCAAAAGAGAGGTCAAGACCCCTAAAACAAAAGGAACCCAAGCCGCCAAAGCCGAGGATTCGCCCTCGGCAGGGACAAGACCTAATACTTTAAGGAAAGATGTGTAATAAGGAGGCCAAGGCACCGCTGCGCCAAGTGGCCAATTCAATGATTCATCAAGCGCAAGCGGAAACCCATCGTCGCCCGTTTCGGACCGAAGTCGACGCAGGTGATACAAACCATCGCTGTCTACGGAAAACCAAGCACTTGAATCACTCTCAGAAAAAGGGATGCGGATATGGTGTGCTTCTCGAGCCGCCCAAGACAAAACCATAACGCCAAGAAGCGCAACCAAAAGGGCGGGGAGTGTTTTCATCATGGTTAAAAGCGCACAGCGTAAACCAGCTTAGCCGTCAAGTCAGAGTCAATCGGGCGGAAGTTTTCATCTCGCACCCAGCCTGTATTTAGCACCAAAAACAGCTCGCGACCATCTTCAACAAACCAGCGCACGCGGCTCTGCACGCCCACCTCTTTCGAGTCGGTATCCCATTGAATCATGTTTTGAAAAATGCTGTCTTGTGAAAAATTCCAATCAAAAGAAAGTGCCGCAATTTGCTCATCAAAACCACCGTCGTCAAAGACACCATGATTGAGAGAATAATCAAGGGCGACCAAAACCGCAGCAGAAGGTCGCCACATCAAACCGCCCTCGTATTCGACCATTTGGCCGCTATACCAGTCGCCCCAATGTACGCCAAAACCATAAGCAAACTCGCCCGCGCTTGAGCTTTCATATTCAGCACCCCAAGTCAGCCACTCATAAAAGCCCGCCTCAATCGTGGTGCCATCTGCTGGCTCAAAAGACTCGTCGACACGGTCTTGATCAGTGTCAAGTGATAAGTCGATTACCGAGCCATCATGGAACTCAAGTGCGAACAAATCGAAATTGATTGCTTGGCTGACCTCCCCCACGCTATCTACCCACCAATGGGCGCTAATCGACGATTCAAGCTCGCGTAGCCAATCATGATTGAAGCGGTATGTGTGCTTAACTTTGGTGCGATAAAGTGTTTCGCCAGGCCGCCGAACATAACCCAAACCAGGCGTGTAATCATTACTTGTGCTAATCACTTTTGCGAAGACCTCAAGCGATTCATCTTTCCAGAAGACATCACCACCGCCAGCCCAACCGCGGGCGTTTGTCATGTCATCACTACTCTGGATGGCGTACATATTCCAGCCCAATAAACCGTCGGCAACATCGGGGGCGCTTCCGCGAAAATCAAAACCAAAAGTGTGGTTGTGTGCATCAGACTCTGGGTTGCCGTAAGTAAACAAAGCACCGAGAGAGACTCCTTCTTTTATATTCCAGGCGGGTCGAAACACACCCAGCTCGCCGCCAGGCACGCCTAACGAATCAACCGCATCGGTGCGCACCGCCAAGACACCTAAGTCAAACTCACCGATACGACCCGCAACGCGCAAACCCGATTCGATTGGCACTTCTTCGCTATCGACCAAGCCAATGCGCCGACTGAAAAAGGGCTTCAATGCGTGCCCCCTTGGGCCGAACTCAAACAGGTTAGAGTCTTGCAAAAAGAAGTCGCGTTTTTCAGGGAAGAAAGTCGAGTATCGAGAAAGATTCACCCGGCGGTCATCGACTTCCGTCTCGGCAAAATCAGTGTTCCAGGTCACGGAAGCTTTTAATTCTGGCGTAATCGAAAACGACAATTCAGCACCTAAATCAACACGAGTGTCATCAATTGACCCCTCGCGCAAATGACTTTGATTTACCTTGAGATAAGGACGAAACTCTACACCCCAACCTGATTCAATCCCATCAAAGCCTGTCAACTCGCCGGCCTTTAAGACTGTGAACAACCAGTATTCGCGCACAGGAAAGGCCCAGCGATAACTCGATCGGCTTGCTCCTCGATAACGCTGGAAATTTGCGCGCCACATGCCGTCGTCGCCAAAAGAAAGGGAGCGAAACGGAATCGCCATCTCAGCCACCCACCGGTCTTCAAAACGCTCGACTCTTCCTTGCCAGACACCATTCCATTTTTTATTAAACCTAGAACCGTTTTCAGCGATTAAGCCATCACCTCGCGACCCTGCCGCCGACATCTGAAAAAAGTAGGCGGTCTTGCCATCATGAAAAGTATCGAAGACAAACTCAATTCGATCATCATCTTCAAGGAAGGCATCGCGCTCCATGTTTTGCAAAACCATCTTTTCAGGCTCTGGCTCAAAACAAGTCATGGCAACAAACAAATGAGTTGCGTTGCGCATCAAACGCACCTCTGTCGCGGGGTCGGCCAACTCACCCTCGTGGGGCTCGACTTCACGGAACTCACCGAGCAAAACGGCCTCTTGCCAGAGAGACTCTAATTCACCGTCTAGCTGTGGTGCGCCATCAACCGTCGGCACATGCGCGCGAGGTGCTTGAGCATGAGCAAGGCTTCCTATCACCGCAAAGGCGGCTAAAAAAGCGATGGGGCAAAGCAATCGAGATTTCATTTTGAGGCATGTTTGACGACCTTCCGAGCAAGGCCTGTCAGCGGGACATCGCCTGGAAGAGCAAAAGCAAACGCGGGCAAATCAGATGGGAGCTGCCACTCAGTCACTTCTATAACTTGCGCAGAAATTTTGTGATGAGTAATCGCATGTCGAATCGAACCACCAAGTACCTTTAGTTTAGCAGAACCTAAACTCAAACTATGCCACGCGGCATCAAGCGATTCATGCTCCTCTTCTGGAACACAGGGTGGTTCGTAAAGTCCGATATTCCAGCCGTTGCGTCGCTTGCTTAGTAAATAGGCATCGCCTTGCTTTAAAACAAAAAAGAAGAGTGCCATCTCGACAAAGGCCTTTGCTTTTTTTGCTCTGGGGTAGCGCAATACATCACCATTAACTAAGGCTAGACAACCCTCGGCTAAGGGGCATTCTGTGCATTTGGGTAATTTTGGCGTGCAAACGGTTGCGCCAAGTTCCATGACGGCTTCATTCAGGGCGCCGGGAGCTTCATTGCGAGGCAAAAGCGACATCCAGCGAGTGCCGACAGATTCTGACTCGCGGTGCAGCGCCCGGTCGTCAGAAGCCAGGTGTAGCGCGCAAACCCTTGCTACCACGCGCTTTACATTGCCATCAACCACGGGCGCGTGCAAACCAAAGGCCAACGAACCAATCGCCGCGGCCGTGTATGGGCCCACACCGGGTAAAGCCAAGAGCCCGTCCAAATCAGTCGGGATGACCCCTTGGAGATCGTCGTGCACCCGTTTTGCAGCGGCATGAAGCATCCTTGCTCGCCGGTAGTAGCCCAAACCCGCCCAGAATTGAAGGACCTCTTCGATATCAGACTGCGCGAGCGACTCAATCGTCGGAAATCGCTCAAGAAATCGCTCAAAAAACGGAACAACCACCTCAACGCGTGTCTGCTGCAGCATAATCTCTGAAACCCAAATGCCCCACGCCCCGTGCCCCGCACGCCAAGGCAAATCACGACGGCGCAACGCGAACCACGGCAACAGCCGGGCCGGGACCAAATCCAAAAAACCAGTGACTAACGATCGAGAAGTAGGCAAGGTGAGCAGAGAGTGGGAATCCCACTACGGCGACGAGGATACGGTCCGTCGCTACGAAGCGCGCTATGCCCGTGGTCGGAAAAAGTGGAATAACCGCCTTATCCTGCGGGCGACGATGCGCGCATTAAGAGAGTTGCATGGCGGTGAGCTGCCCCACGCCATTCTTGATTTCCCTTCGGGGCCGGGGCGATTCACGGCAGAATTTCGCGCACTCGGCATCGATGTCATACACGCGGATGTTCAGCCCGCAATGTTGGCGGCCGCACGACGCGCACATGGGCGGGGCACGGAAATCCTCGCAAACATATATGAGCCGCCATTTAATGGGCAGGCTCCGACCGCACTGTGCCTGCGTTTGATGCAGCACCTCGATCGCGCATCGCGCATCGCCGCACTCGCGGGCCTTGCCCAAAGCACCGACCTGGCCGTTATCGGCTACTACCCTGGTTGGCATTTCAAAACACACACGCGGCGCATCCGCCACTCGCTGGGCTTCAAAAAACGCCCCTTGCGCGAGCGACTAACCACTCAACAAATCCAAGATGAAGCGGCGGCAGCGGGGTGGCAAGTGCGTGCCATGCGCCGCGCGATGCCGTTATTCTCTGAGTGCGTTTTAATTCTGCTCGAACGCACCCCCACACTCTCATGACTCGTCGCGATTTCGAAAACACGCTTCACGCCGCCGCACTGACCACCTTTTTGCTGGCCACCGTTAATTTTTTCGCGCATTCGGGCAGCGGCACACCCTATTCCGCCCTGCAAATCCTCGGCTTTGCGGCATGGCTGCTCATCCCCCTCTCGCTCCACCTCGCCACACCAGGCGAGCTCGACACCAGCTCCCACAAAAAACCGACTCGACTCGGCCCCTGGCTTTACCTTGCCATCCTTGTCTTCACGAGCCCAGTCGTCAGTTTTTTCACCGCCCCCGCTCTCCTCTTTTTCCACGGACGCCACCTCGCCTGGAGCCGCCCCAAACTCGGGTCCATTTTCCTCGGCATCTGGATGGGCTCCGCCGTGGCCACATCTCTCGGCCTCGGCTGGCCCGGATGGGCTCTCACGATTGCAATTCTCTTTCGCGCCAATCGCCTCGCACCGCTCCCCGCAATCGACCCGCCCGCTGACTTCTCGCCCCAGCAACGCCAAGCGTGCAAATTGGCAATCGCCGACAAAATCCAATCTTGGGTTCTGGGTCTTACCCTCACGATTGTCGCTTTATGGCTCTGGCCCGCACGAGACCTCTTTGATGGGTCAACCGTCACCCATGATTTCAGCCGTTGGCTCACTCTGCTCACGCTTTCTTTCGTAGCCTGGCACACTCTCGGGGCAGGTCTCGCCGAAATTCGGGCACGGCGCACCGCAGGATGGCTGCTCCTGGCCGCACTCGCATGGGCGCTCACCACATCCCTGACCACCATTGCGCGGCTCGGCGAAACCGCAATTTTTCAGTCTCTTGTTGGCTGGAAGCCGCTGGTCGATGCGCTCAATGCTGGCGAGCGACTCACCGAGACTCATTGGGTTTACGCACCACTTCTATTTACCGTGATTTATGCACTGCCCGTGATTCTCGGAAGCACGGCCGCACGCGTCATTCTTTACCCGCGGCACTCCCCTAACCCAAACGAAACTGGCGCAAGCACTCGCGGTTTGAGCGAATTTACATTTGCGATCGGGCTCACCCTTTTGCTGATTTGCCTGAGTAGCAGTCGCCCCATCGGCTTCCCGACGACGACAGGGCTGCCCTTTTTCACAAACCGGCCTAAACAGGTCGCGCGCGCCGAAAACGGCGAGCTGCTTGAGCGCGCAACCTTCGCCGGCGTCACCCGCACACTTGAGCAAAGCGGAGCAGACGAGCGTTTCTTGGTGGATGGCCGCAACTTCCTCACCTTCGGCGAACATCGACAAGAGCGCCATGAGGCGACCTTGCTTTACGCACAGCAGATTAGTGGCCTTGCAACCGCAGCATCACAGCCCAACTTGCTGACCCTTGCCCCACAAGCTTGGTGGCAAACGCGGCACAACCCTCTGCGGCAGCTCTTTCTCAACCGGCAAGCCTCTCAGTTAAGCGGCGCAGATGACATCCTTGCCTTGGCTTGCACGCCTCAACAGTTCCCTGATTTCAAAACTCTCAAATGCACTCTTGCCGGGATGAGCTCGGCTTGGGAAAACCAAGCTGGGGTTGATGGCCTCGCCTCGGCGATTCTGGTTCCACACGGAGCCGAGTCGCCAAGCCTGCTTTTGATCGCGCACTCTCCTGAATCTGCAATCCCCCTCTCTGCCATGGCTGACGGCACCCTTTTGGCAACTGGCTCTTTTGAAACGAGCTGGTTCAGCCCACTTGCAGGGCCGCTCCCGCTTTCAACAGCTGCACTGCGCACCACCGTTTTCCGCGAAATTGACGAGCTCGAATCGACTCACCGAGCCCAGCGCGTCTTGCGTGGCTTTCTGTCATACGATTCTGCCACTTCGTCGCTTCTGCCGTTTTATCTCTCGCTTTTGAGTGCACAACGGTATTCGGTCCATGACACTTTCGAGCATCGAGATGCCGAAGCGGTTGAGCTTGATGCAATCTCCCTGCAAGAGCTTGTCAAGATTGCCCGCGATTTTCCTCATGCGCAATCGGTACGCCAAACGGTACATGCCATGGCCGAATTGCTCGTTGAAAAACGCGAAGTCCAATGGGCTCACGACACATTCCAAGCCCTGCAAAAAGACGGCCTCTGGCAAGACCCAGTCGTTTTTTGGGTTCGCGGAGTGGCCGCGCTTGAAATGCTTGATTCGACCGCAGCAAAGGCCTTTGCTGAAAAGGCGCTCGCCGTCGACCCCAAGTATGCGCCTGCACTAGAGTTACGGGCAAATGCGACAAGGTAGAGCAATCACTCAACGACTGCCGCGCTATAGGTAGGCTTAAATACGACTTTGGAAAGTGACAAAAAGCATTTCCAAGGCAAGCGAAATAGCATAGAGTGGAGGCGGTGCTCATTGCCGATTAGCCTTGCGCTAGCCATTTGCCCCCTGAATTGTTTCCTAACCCCCTTCCCTCAACTCCCCTGAACGGACCAACAATGCGTCGCATTCTCATCCCAGTTGTTGCTGTAGCTCTTGCAGCCTCTCTCACCGCGCAAAATATGCGTGCCCCTCAACAAGTCGACATGGGGCTTGGCAAAACTTTTAACGGCGGCCTTGTCGCTGATAATGGTTTTCAAGCTGTCATGTACAAAGAAGACTTGACCTTCGATATCTATGTCAATACATCCGTCGATGGCGGTTTGACTTGGCGAGGTGCAGTCAAAGTTTCGCAAGACACTACAGGCGCTAAGAAATACGCCTACAACTACTCGCTCGCCCTATCTGGTGGCATCCTGCACGCGAGCTATCGCTCCGAGCAAGTTTCCGATCGCGATGATGTTTTCTACACTCGCTCGCTTGACGGTGGCCTAACTTGGGAAGCCGAGCAAATGATTGACAAAGGCTACCCAGCCGCCAACGGCGCCAATGCAACTTATGTTGCTCGCTTGATGGCCGACGGTAATGATGTCTACATGTACATGCTCGTTGACAACGGCCCAGAAGAAGTCTGGCTCTCTGCTTCACACGACGCAGGCGCCTCATGGGGCCCAGCACTGCAAGTTACTCCAGTCGGCGGCGCCGATGTCGACAAGCTCGCCATGACCGCAAACGGCATGGATGTCTACTGCGCCTACGATGACGACCGCAATGTTTCTGGCGATGACGAGCTTTGGTTCCGCATGTCTCACGACGGTGGCGCAACCTGGATGGGCCCTGAAGTCCAACTCGATGCATCCGGCCCTGGTGTCGGCGATGTCGATGGCGGCAACCTCTGGATGGGCTGTGACGGCTCAACCGTTATGGTTTCATGGCTCGAAGACGAAGTCCCAACAGCAGCAGCTGACGAAGAAATGCATGTCATTGTTTCTACCGACGGTGGCCACAACTGGGGTGCTGATACCGTCCTTATGACTGGCTCAGATGCCGACAACCAATGGCTCAATGTCGTTGCAGGCCGGCTCTCTGTCGCATGGGAAGATAACGCAACTGGCGCTGACGAAATGATGGTCGCTTCTAGCTCTGATAATGGCGCAACTTGGGTTACCGCACAGGTTTCCAATGGTGGCGCTGCTTATCCACGCTTAGTTGGTAGCGCTGATACGCTTGCCGCAGCTTGGGGTGGCATGGGCGCACCTGAATTCCCAATGGCGGCCATGTCGCAAGACGGTGGTGCCACTTGGAGCGCTCAGGCCGACATGGCCATGGGCACTCAAGACGCCTTTGACGCTGACTACATTGAGGTTGCATACGATGCTGTCTACAACAATGTTTTCGGCGCTTGGCTCTCAGATGATCTCGGTCAAAACCAGCAGTATGTTGGTGGTTTCCGTGGTGCAAGCCTCAATCCAATGGGCACTTTCGCCGCTGGCAACCCAGTCCACTGGGAAGTTGCTGGTTACCCAGTCAGCGAAGCCGGCAAAAACTTTGTCGTCATCGCCTCGGGTTCTGTTGGTGTATTGCCTATTCCAGGCGACGGCCGCAACCTCGGTGTAACCTACGATGCCTATGTTGACGCAACTCGCGGCGGCATGCTCATGGGTGCTATCAACGCTGACGGCACAGGCTCAACCGGCACCATTGGCTGGCCAGGCTCCGTGCCTGTTGGCTCTACTGTTCAATTCGTAGCCATCTCCCTCTTGGGCGCTGGTTCTTACGGCTCCATCACTGATGTGATGCCTGTTACGGTTCAGTAGATTCACTTAGCGGTCCCATCGCTTTCTTGGCCGCAATCTAATCGGATTGCGGCCTTTTTTTGTAACCATCTTCAACCTGTCCTCTAACACAATCATGAAATACACCACGCTGCACCTCATTCTCTCTTTTATCCTTCTCGCGCCGACGGCTTTCGCTCAAGGCATTGGCGGCACATACCAAAAAAGCGTACAACTCGATGACGCCATGGAAATGCAGCGCAACTACAACAGCTCTCGTTTTGATTGCATTGGCGACCTTGATGGCGACGGCGTCGATGACTATATCGTTGGCTGTAATGATTGGGTCTTAAGCAAAAATTTGATCCGCTGCTACTCAGGCGTTGACGGCTCCACTATTTTTGAAATACCTCGCCCCTATACCTCTAACACCCTCGGTATTATTGGGGAATGCGTCACAACCATGGGCGACTTAGATCAAGACGGCGTATCTGACTTTGCTGTCAGCGGCTCATACCTCGTTAATTCTGAAGATGTTGGTGAAGTCCGCATCTACTCGGGCGCGACGCAAGCATTGATTAACACTTTTCATGGTCCATCAAATGGCATCGTTGGCAGCACAACCGATTATGCCGCTACTCTTGTTAATGTAGGCGACCTTGACCTTGACGGATGCGATGACCTTCTCGTTGGAGCGCCCACCTGGTCAGCAAACAACCTCAGCAACTAGCAAGGTTATTTTGAAATCCGTAGCGGAAAAACTGCCGCCATGCTCTATTCCGAGTACGGTCAATTTCATCATGATTCTTTAGGCATCTCTGCAGCGGCGACATCTGATGTTGATGGTGACGGCGTCCCTGAATACTCTGTCCTGTCTTTTGACGATCTGCACACAAATAGCGGTGGGAAACTATATCTTTACGATGGAGCTTCTCATAATCAAAGAGGCGCTATCAGTGGCGACTCCCTCGCGGGTGGCACTGGCTACCTTGGAAATCATGTCTCGGCCATCACCCTGCCAGGCCCATACCCATTAGGTGCTGTGACGACCTATCAAGACAGCAATGGGCAGTTTTACATTGTTACACTCATGTTTGCACCTTCTGGCATATTGGTTCTTAGTCGCGTTGCTACAGATTCCAGTGTTGATTGTTTTGGCCTCCTGAGCCGAGACGACTCTGCCTCTCCTCAGCATTTCCTAAGGCGAGAATATGCCCTTGGCACGACAGAAACGATTATTTACGAGGTTCATACTGACGGCAGCATCATTCGGGTTGGCCCGCTTGGCACCAGTGGCTATGGCCAGATTCACCCTCTTCCACCAAGTTCTAACAATGAGTTCTCGGGCGACTTCATGGTAGAAGAAAACTTAGGTTCAGGTAATGTGCAAATCAGTGTTTTCAACTTCAATCCCATCCTGAGTACAAGTCGCGAGTCCATCTCTGCTAATTCAGGTGGAAATGTACACTTAGACATGAACTTCCCTGATGAATACGCTGGCCAAAGCTACCGTGTACTACTTTCCGCAAACACCGGGGCCATTCCATTCGGAAGCGCTGTGATCCCTCTAGATTACGACCGTTACTTCCAATGGATTCTTAGCTCCTCGTCATCTAATTTCTTTACGAATCACGCGGGCATTTTAGATGCTTACGGCAACGCAAATTCACGCATGCAAGTTTCTGCCGGCTCATTAGGCAACTTTGTTGGCCGCGCATTCTACTTTGCCGCTGTCACTTTTATTCCGGGCGCGACTGACGGCAAGATGTCATCCATCGCTCGTGTTCTTAACATTGTGCAATAATCGCTAATGCAACTATTGGCCGCAATCTAATCAGATTGCGGCCTTTTTTATGCACACCGTTAAGTTTCATGTCATAATAGGGAATGCTCTCATCCCTCCTACTCACCTTCGCGCTAGTCATCCCCCAAGCCTTGCCTCAGCAAGCTTCTGCTCAATCGCAGGTTGCGACAACTCTCCCAAGCGCAGTCGCCGAGCAAGCCCAAGGCTCTCTTGCGGCAACCTACGAACCATCCATTCTGTTTTGCTTCCCCAACGAAGGCGAGCAAGAGTCGATGGCTTTCATTATCGGCACGAATTTCGATCTCGGTGCATTCCCGATGTTTGGCCTTATTCCATCCATTCCACTTTATGTCTTCACGACTCCCAAAATTCCACTCATTGGCAAGTTCTCACTGATGGTAACGGTTGTCCCCTGGACACTCTGGCCTGGCAAAGTTGACCTTAAAATCAACTATCTTGGCAGATTCACAAACGCAGTTGACTTCACCATCTTGTAGTCACGACTGGGCCGCTCGATACGCGCGCCACTCGACCCCCTGGGACTTAGGCGAGCCGCACCCCGAATTAATCGCGCGGCTCAAACTCGACCCGACACTCAACACCGGTCAACTCGGGCGCGTTCTCGTGCCCGGCTGCGGTTTCGGCTGGGACGCCATCGCCCTCGCCAACGCAGGCTGGGATGTAGTGGGTTTAGATTTGGTTGCCGAGCTTGAAGATGCAATCGGCGCACAGCTTTTGGGCGTAGGCGCACAATTGCTCATTGGTGATTTTTTCAACCACCAACCTGCTGAGCGATACGATCTCATCTTCGACCACACTTTCTTTTGCGCGCTGCCACTCAATCAGCGGAAAGCGTGGGGGTCGAAAATTGCAGCTCTCTGCACGCCTACAGCACAAGTGGTATCGCTTGTTTTTCCAGAAAACCGGCCGCTTGACGAAGGGGGGCCGCCTTTTGGCATGTGCACACTTGATGTCGAGTCGGCATTAGGCGACCATTTTGAGCTGCTGCAAGATCAAGACGCTGCCCCCTCTCAGGGGCGTTGGTGGCCTGAAAAATGGGCGCAACTCAGGCATATAGGCGTTTAGCTATGTCTGCGCTTTCGCGCTTGTTTTACACCAAAGTAACGGTTTTTTAACAAAATAGTCACTTCTGCGACTTCCTAAACAGCATATACTAAAAGGCCGCGCATTTCTCTTTGCGCACCCCTCAAACTTCAAACCCCTTTTGCACATGCGCAACCTTCTTCTTGTTGCGGCCACCGCTCTTGCAGTGGCCCCTCTCGCAGCCCAAACTTCTGCTGAATATGTCTGCTACGGCGGACAACCCGGCACCACAAACTGGGAAATTCGCCGAACAGTCGATATTGACCAAAACGGCTCCTATCTCGATGCCGCCGAAGGCCCACGCTTCGCTTTTGACGACATGGTTGTCGTCACTTACATCGAGTCCATGGAATTCGGCACGGTAGGCAATGTTCCTGCCCTTTACGCCGTAGCCGGTGGCGACTTGATTCTGCGCATGGTTGACCTCGACGGCGACGGCCTTGCCATGAGCGCTGGCGAAGTTTTGACTTATGTTGACACTCGCGCAGCAATGGGCGTCTCCAACACCAGCCCTGACGATTTGGTGTTCGACTCCAACAAGGTGCTTTATGTAACCGATGACAACTGGAGCACCGTGCCACAACCAGGCTCGGGCATCCACGCATACATCGACCTCAACGGCAACGGCAACTGCAACGATGCAGGTGAGTCCTCTAGCTTTGTTGATGCTGCAACTGGCACCATCACCCTCAACGAATCTGCTGGCCCCGTAACAATTGACCTTGGCGACTTCGAAGCCATCACAATCGACAGCAACGATGTCTTGATTGCCTTCGCGCAGCAAGACCGCGCGCTTTACGCATTCAAAGACCTCAACGGCGACGGCGATGCCATGGACGCCGGCGAGTGCTGGAACTTCTGCAACTTGGTTGGCGATAAAGCTGGCCTCGATATCAATGTCGATGTTGCTGCAGGCACCCTCTACAACCCATCTTGTGTTTCCTCTTCAGGTACCGGCCTCTACGCCACACTTGAGAGCCTTGATGTTGATCTTGGCGCTGGCCCTGGTGGCGCAGACATCTACTGGATTGTGTCCAACGCATCCCCAAACTCTTGCGCGGGCGCAAATGGCCTGATTTATCGTGGCCTTGACCTCAACGCTGACGGCGACCTCAACGACGCTGGCGAAGTCACACTTTTCTTTGATGCTCCAAACTCGAGCAACATGGATTACCCAGCCAACTCCATCTACAGTGCAGCTGCCCACGACGGCGGCATCGCTTTCTGGAGCAACACTGGCCCAGCTGGCCCAAACTGGCCACAAAACAATGTTGAGTTCGTCTGGGACGACAACAACGACGGCGACGGCATGGACACTGGCGAAACCGCGACTACTTGGCGCTGGGATCCAGACGGCTGCTATGTCAAGAGCATGACTACCGTGCCTGTTGGCGCTTTCTCCGCTCCTGCAGCAGCGAGCTTTACGACTTTCGGTCAAGGTGGCGTTTCTTCTGGTGGCACGATTCCTTCCATCGGCAATGTTGGCCTACCTGTCCTTGGCTCGACTTTCGATGTCACGGTTGAGTTTGGCCCATCAAATAAGCCGACCGTTCTGTTTGTTGGTTTCTCCAATACTTCATACAACCGCCCACCAGCATTCAACTTGCCACTCGACATGACTTTCTACGGCATGCCAGGCAACTTCTTGCTGACCTCGATTGACTACGAGTTCCCGAACAACACAAATGGTTCCGGCCAAGCTGCAATGACTCTTGCCATCCCCAACAGCGCTAGCTTGGCGGGCATGGATGTCTACTTCCAGTGGTACATGGTTGACCCCGCCGCAAACAGCAGAGGTGCTGTCATGTCTAACGGCGGTCACGGTGTCTTGAACTAAGCTCCGCTTTCTTCAAAAACCTTTTAACGGGGCGTCACCTTTGGGGTGACGCCCCGTCTACTATGTATGAACATGTTCCCCCTCTCATCGACTCTGTTCGGCGTCGCGGCTCTCATCGTATCGTTGGGTTTTGCATCACCGGCCGCTGGGCAAGACCTTGGTGCATTGCGCACCTCGCTTGAGTTCAACGGCTGGCAAAAAGACTATAGTCAGCGCAAATCGGCGCAGGCACTTTCCAAAATTCACACCGCCGAGGCCATGCAGCTGCGGCTTGATGTCTTCGATGGCGACCACAAAAATTACAAGTGGGTTGGCGTGCGCGATTGGCTTTTTGATGGCTTCTTGCTTGCCAACAGTTTTGCTGAAAATGAGCTGCTCGCCCAGGCTGCCCAAAACCGAAAAAACCTTGATTTATTGCGCGAATTGGCCCTTCGTGGGCTTTTGGCTAACAAAGGCAAAGTGCCCGCCAAGCCGCTCCTCGATAAAAAATTCCTAAAGGCGCCTCTGCGTATTCGGCTGGCTTGGCAAGAGTGCTTGGGTGCTTTGGTCGGCACAAATCGTCTTGACGGTGGCAAAAAAATGACGGCGTCCGCAGCCGAAGCGAGTGCGCGAGAAGTGCTCCTAAAAGCAGGTGCCCCATTTGCTGGGCATTTGCACTTCAAGACCTTGCAACCCGCCGAGATTGCAGCTATTTCAAAAGCTCTCCTCAAGAGCAAAGACCCACACGACCGCGCGCTTTGCTTGAGAGTTTTAGGTCGCCACAAAGAGAGCTACGATGCTTTTTTGCAAGCCGCGGGGCCTGCGTTGCGCGGCGACGCACTTGGCCCTTTTGTAGCTGTAGTCGAAGAGGGCGTCGATGCCCAACTCGCCCCGCTTATCCCCTTACTCATTACGGCCCTAGAAATCCGCACAGCAAATCAGGGCAGTGGGCGACTCATTCGTGATCTGGCCTCGGCACTTCGTGAGCTTTCTGGTCAGAGTTTTGGTTTGCACCCCGACTCTTGGCGCAATTGGTGGTCTCATGCGGGCAGCGAGTTTCTTGCCAAGTGGCGGGCTGGCGGCAACCCCGGCACTCAAAAGCACGAAGCCCAAAAAGACGGCACCGTGGCTAAATTATTTGGTCTACCCATCGACAGTCATCGTATTTACTTTTTGGTCGACGGCTCAGGCTCGATGGTCAAAGACAAAATTGGCGGCAAAACAATTGCCGAAGCCGCAGCTGATGAGCTGGCCGCCTTCCTTGACGCCCTGCCGAGCGATGCCGAGGCAAATCTCATCTTGGTCGCAAACGAGCCGATCCTCTCTCTGAAAACGCTCAAGCCGCTCACCAAAAAGATCAAAGCGCAGCTCGTGAGTGATGTGCGCGACTTTCACTACAACTCCGCCTCCGCTCTAGTAGAGGCCCTGCGCTTGGCCCAAAGCGACGCTAGCGTTGACACGATTGTTTTAATCGGCGACGGTGGCTCCACACGAGGCATGCATGGCGACTACAACCGCCACATTGTTGCCGAGAATTTCCGTGAACATCTGCGCTCTGGGGTGCGTCTTCACTGCATCGCGCTCACCCAAAGCAGCCGAAAACAGGGCTTTATGCGGCTGCTCGCTGAGCAAACCTCTGGTAGACTTGTCATACCAGCAAAGTAATCCACTTCCCTCCCAACCCCCTCTTGCTCAAACTCCTTTCCGCTTTCCTACTCACTGTGCTTGTCAACACAGCGACCGCCCAAAACCTCGAAGTCTGGTTCCTTGATGTGGGCCAATCTGATGCAACTTTGGTCATTGGGCCTACGGGCAAGACCTTTTTGTTTGATGGCGGCTCCAACGGCGAGGGCAGCGGCATTATCGTGCCCAAATTGCGCGCGCTTGGCATCAATCAGCTAGATATCGTTTCGGCAAGCCATTACCACTCCGACCATGTTGGTGGCCTCGACGAAGTCTGGAATGCCGGC
Source organism: Planctomycetota bacterium (assembly GCA_018671175.1). Taxonomy (GTDB): domain Bacteria; phylum Planctomycetota; class UBA1135; order UBA1135; family UBA1135; genus JABHIE01. Next base: position 46,408 of record JABHIE010000018.1, read on the forward strand.
ATCCATGCGACTGTTTGTTATGACCGCGGCGATCAAAGTTGGTACAGCACGGGCAGCTCAACCGATTATCGCAATGCATATTCCTCTGTGCGCCAGACGGTTACTGCCGGGCAAATTGTCGATTTGGGTGGTGGTGCGACCTTAAAGTGCATTTCTGTTTATGGGCAATTGAGCAATGGGCAGAGCGTCAATATCAACAGCTCTTCCCAACACGAAAATTCATGCTCCATCTCCTGGAAGCTGGAATACGGCGATTTTGACATGTGGGTCGGTGGCGACCTGACGGGCGGCGGCAACAACACCGCTGATGTTGAAACTAAGGCTGGGCAAGCTTGTGGCAATGTTGATGTCTATCAAGTCAATCACCATGCTTCGCGCACTTCGACTAACTACAGCTTCGTTTCATCGCTGCAGCCTGAGTTTGTGGTCATCCCTTGTGGCAGCAACAACAGCTACGGCTACCCCAAGCAAGATGTCATGGATCGACTCAACAAATCATCTCGCGTGATTCCAGTTTGGTCTTTGAGCGATGGCGTGGGCACCGAGGGCTATGTTGATGTCAACGGCCATGTGCATTTGACAAGCGATGGCTCAACTTACACCGTGACATCAGCCAACGGCACGACCTTCACCTCGCATTGCGATGAGCAAAGTTTGAGCAGTGTTGCGGCGGGCGATGTGGTTGTTGCCGAATACATGGCCAACCCAAGCCGCGTTAATGACAGCGAGGGCGAATGGGTCGAAATCTCTGGCGCCCGCGAATCTGAGGCCATCTCCATGCGCAGTTTGAGCATGACTGATGCTGGCAGCAACTCCATGGTCTTTGGCGCCACGATTCAACTCGAAGCTGGCGACGAGCTGTTGGTCGGCGCAGATGGCCTTCCGAGCCGTAACGGCGGCATCACACCAATCATGGTTTGGCCGACGGGTTCCTTTTCAATGGCTGATTCCACCGATGCCATTCTGCTTAAATATGGGGCCACGACGATTGATAGCGTGAATTACACATCTAGCTACCCCGGGGGCAGCGGCATTTCCGCTGAACGCTTAGATTTACTGGGCGATAGCTCAGCGGCCAACTTTACAGCAGCCGTGAGCACTTATGGCTCTGGCGATAAAGGCACGCCTGGCGATGACAACGATGCTGACACGACCAATTGGTCGGGTGGCGGCCCAACAGACAGCTACATCGAAATCATTTCGCCGCCCATGCTCGGTCAGCGCCTCGAGATGAATTGGCACATTGCCCGTGGCGAATACGCTGCAGGCGCGATGTATCAAGGCTTCCTCACTCAGGGCACGACCCCTGGCATCACGCTTAATGGCACGCATATCCCCGCAAACCTTGATACGGCTTATGGTCTAACAAGCGTCATTCCTGGGTGGTCGGGTTATGTGCCAGCAAGCGAGCTTGTCGCCGCAAACACAATGATTCCAAACAACAACGCCTATCGCGGGCTGACGGTTTACGGCATCTTTGTCACTTACAAAGTCATCGCGTTTAGCGGCATAGACATCCGCTCTGTAGCCAGCCCTGTCGCAATGATTATTTGGTAGCGGGCTTCTCAAGCCGCACTCGACAATCAAGCACGCACGACTCTGACGCATCCCATGCTGCCAAAAATGGGTTGAGGTCAAGCTCGACAATCTCAGGGAGGTCAGTCAACATCTGAGACAAACGCAACGAGATCTCAATCAACTGTTCCCGGTCAACGGGTGGCTTGCCGCGTGCGCCTTCAAGCAACGCCTTTGCGCGGATGCCATCAACCATGACCTCAGCGTTTAGCCTCGAAAGTGGGTGCAAGCGGAAGACGACATCTTTAAAGACCTCGACATGAATGCCGCCTAAGCCGAATGCTTGCAAGCGGCCATATTGAGGGTCAGGTGCCGCACCAAAGAAAGTCTCAATTCCGCCGCTGCGCATGGCTTGCACCATGACTTTCATATTCTTATCAATCTTGTGGAATCGCTTTTTGAGATCGCCGTATGCGGCTTTTAGATCTTCGGGTGTGCGCAAATCAAGCCGAACACCGCCAAAGTCGCTCTTATGCACCGCCTTTGCAGATTCGATTTTTGCGACCACTGGGTAGCCCACTTTCTTGGCAAACTTCAAGGCCTCGTCAAGTGTCAAGACAATGCGTGAAGGCACCATCGGAATGCCATACGAAGTAAACAGCGTTTCCAGCTCAGTGCCTTTTAGCATGTTGCGACCACGGCTAAGCGCTTGCTCAACGGCGTCGCGCGCTTTCTTTTTATTGACGCGGAATTTCTCAGCCGGGCGATTCGGGCGGCTGTGCATCTCTTCCAGATCAGCTAGGCCAGCCAACGCAGATACGGCTTCTTCTGGGAATCGATAATTGGGCACACCTGATTCGCGCAATACATCAAGCGCGGCTTCTTTGCCGAGTCGACCGAGCAAACAAGTGACCACTGGCTTTTTACTGCGATTGGCGTGTTTGGCAAATGCCTGCGCAACCGCTTCTGAATCAATCATGGCTGGTGAAACAAAAATCGCAATAACCATGTCGATCTTTTTGTCTGCCAACATGGCGCCAAGCACCTTGTCGTATCGCTTGCCGTCAGCGCTTGCGATGAGGTCAACTGGGTTTTTCGCGGAAGCCTCGACAGGAATAACCGCCTCGATTTTTGCCGTTGTCTTTTCAGACAAGTCAACTATTTCAAGACCTTGCGCCTCGCATGCATCAGTCGCCAAAATCGCAGGGCCGCCAGCGTTTGTCACAATGCCCACGCGCCGACCGCGTGGGAATTTACCGACTTGAGTAACGGCCGCTAAAGAAAACAACTCTTTCATGCTGTCAACGCGCAAAATACCGCATTGCTGAAGCAACGCGTCGGCCGCGGCCTCTGAGCCAGCAAGTGAACCCGTATGCGAAATAGCGGCCTGAGCGCCCTTCGCACTACGGCCTGACTTCACGACCAAAACGGGCTTTTTGCGGGTGACACAGCGGGCGGCGTCCATGAAATCGCTGGGGTTGCCGAAGCTTTCGAGATACATCAAAATCTGATGACAATTCGGGTCGTCGCCCCAATAGCGCAGCAAATCGGCCGGCGAAATATCAATGCGATTGCCGACACTCACAAACATATTGATGCCAATGCCAAGCTCATGCGCGTCAGACAAAATTGCCTCGCCGAGCGCACCCGACTGCGACACAAAACACACTCCGCCGAAATCAGGACGCGTGCTAGCAAAAGAGGCGTTCATCTGAATGGCCGGCTCCATATTCAAAATACCCATGCAGTTTGGCCCCACAACACGGATGCCATGCTTCGCGCAAAGTGCCTCAAGCTCAGCCTGAAGCGCCGTGCCTGCCCCGCCGATTTCAGCGAAGCCAGCCGTGATGATGACCAAACCTTTTACGCCCTTGGCCGCACATTCTTTTACGGAGTCAATGACATATTTTGCAGGAACCACAATGACCGCCAAATCAACAATGCCGGGCACATCTTTGACCGACTTGTAGCAGTGCATCGACCGGACGACTTCCGCGCGCGGATTGATCGGGTAAACCGGCCCCGTGTATTGCGCTTTGATGAGATTGTTCAAAATCAAATGCCCAATCTGAGTCGGCTGGCGCCCCACTCCGATGACCGCAATGCCTCGCGGGCGGAAAACGAAATCAAGCGACTTGCGAAGCGCTTGTGTAGAACAAGTGGAAGTGGTGGTGGTTTTAGTCGTTGTCATCTTGAAGGGCCTCGCAAAATCTGGCCGCGAGGGTGGCCTTGACGGTGGTTAAATCAGGCGGTGCGCCCAATTCAATAGCCATCGAGGTCATGATTTCTGAGAATGTGCCGTCGCTCGTAGCAGAGGCGAGGCCGCAGGGGTCAAAACGCCGAAACCAACTCATATCGGTTGCGACATTTAAAGCCGCCCCGTGATAAGCCACCCAGCGCCGAACGGCTACCCCAATGGACGCAATTTTGCGTTGATTGACCCAGCAGCCCGTGTTTCGTGAATCGGTAGCGCCAAGCAACCCAAAATCAGCGACCGTGGCCGCAAGCGCGCGCTCAAGTCTGCCGAGATAAGCATGTAAATCACGCGCCTCGCCAAGCAGTCGAATGATGGGGTAGACCACCAGCTGCCCAGGGCCGTGAAAAGTGGCCTTGCCCCCACGAGCGACCTTGTAAATCGGGATGGCCAGATCGGCGGCAAAGGCTTCGTCGGCAGGCGTACTTGCTCGCCCCAAAGTTAGCACGGGTTCGAATTCAGCCAGCAACAATCGATCCGCAGCTTCAGGGTCGGCGGCTAATTCGGCAAGCACTTCCTCCATGCGAGTGGTCGCCTCGGCATAAGTCAATCGCCCAAGGTCTTCGACCTCGATCGTGGCGGATCGGCTGAATCGCATTACTTTTTCTTCATCGCATGCGGCGACATGCCATGCACATCTTCACAGGATTCAAGGAAGACTTCACTCAGCGTGGGGTGCGGATGGATGGTCAGCGCAATGTCTTCGGCAGTGAGGCCTGCTTCAATCGCAACAGCGGCCTCGGCGATCATGTCAGTAACATTGGGGCCGCACATATGGACACCAAGAATGGTGTCGTCTTTAGCATCGGTAATCACTTTTGTGAGACCGTCTTTTGCCTGCATCGACATTGCGCGGCCGTTGCCTGCAAAGTTAAATCGACCCACTTTTATTTCATGCCCCGCTTCGAGCGCCTCGGCTTCAGTCAAGCCAACAACCGCAATTTCAGGGTCGGTGAAAATAACGCCCGGGACAACTTTGTAATCCCATTTCACGCCCGGGCTGTTTGCAATCGAACCCGCTGCGACCAGGCCTTGTGCAGAACCTTTATGTGCGAGCATCGGGCCTGGCGTGATGTCGCCGATAGCGTAAACATGAGCTGTTTTGGTTTGGCAATGATCGTCAACGACCAGGAAGCCGCGCTCGTCTGTCTTTAAACCCGCCGAATCAAGCCCTAAACCGCCTGTACGCGGCCGTCTGCCTACGGTGAGCAAAATGGCGTCGGCGGCAAAGGTTTTTTCTTTTCCTTTTACTTCGGCTGTTACTTCAACCCCATCGCCTTTAGGCTGCCATGATTTAGCCGCCGACTGAGTGTAGATTTTGATGCCCGCTTTTTTCGCGCGGCGCTGGACAATTTTGACCAACTCTGGGTCAATGCCAGGCAAGATTTGGTCCATGAATTCGACAATGGTTACGGCCACGCCGAGGTGCGCGTAAAACATGCCGAGCTCCATCCCGATCACTCCGCCGCCAATCACGAACAAACTTTTTGGCAGCTCTTTTGGCGACAGCGCCTCGGTGCTCGACCACACTTTGTCGCTGAACTCAAAACCAGGAATTGGCGTCGGCTCACTGCCCGTCGCCAACACAATGTCGCGCGCCTGAACCGTTTGCTGCGTGCCATCTTGAGTCGCAACCTCAATCGAATTTGCAGAAGTCAATTGACCACGACCATGCACGACATCAACACCGCGCGACTTAAGCAACGCGCCAATGCCGCCCGTGAGGCGACCCACGATGCCGTCTTTCCAAGCAATAAGTTTTTCAAGGTCAAGCTCAGGCTCAGCAACGGTAAACCCCATCGCCGCAGCGTTGTGAACACTCTCAACAAAATGCCCCGCTGAGATCAAAGCCTTGGACGGAATACAGCCCACATTGAGGCAAGTACCGCCGAATGGCCCAGCTTCGATAATGGTGACTTTCTTGCCTAAATCGGCCGCACGAAGGGCGCAAACATAGCCTGCAGGCCCGGCGCCAAGGATGGCAAGGTCGGTTTGAATCTGACTCATGGGCTTATTGTAGGACACTCAGAAAAATGTTTGTTGCAAGGTTTCTTAAGTGTGGGCTTGCAAATAGCGGGGCATGATTTAATGGAAAGGTTCAGATGGAAGACAATCGACCCACCACTCCTTCCTTTCAAGATCTCGATTTTGTGCACGAGGCCTTGCTAGAGGAATACCACAAACACCAAGACGCCGTAGTTGACCGCGACTTGGGCAAGGCACGCGCGCATCTCGACCAATTTGTGTTGTGTCTAAAGGCACATATCCGCGCCGAAGAAGAAGTGCTGTTGCCAATTTATGTCGAGCGCGTGCCTGAACAAGTCGGCTGCTCCCCTGAATTGCTTTTTAGCGAGCATCGCAAAATGGAACGGCTCCTGCGGCGACTTCAAGACCGCATGGTGCAGATTGAGCAAAAAGGCGAGCTGAGTTCTCGCGAGGTGGTTTACATCATCGAGGAAGGCCGCATGATGAAAGAAGTGCTTGACCACCATGATCGCCGTGAGCGAGCGGCTTTTTTCCCGCTTTTAAATGATGCTGTGCCAGACCCCGTTGAGCGCCGACAAATCTGGGAAGAAGCGCGGCAGATCCAACTCGAAGCCGAAGGTTTGCGCGAGACCTTTGAGCGAATTGATAATCTTCCATCATGATTACGCGGCTTAGTTTGTGGCTCTTGGCTGGGCTCCTGCTTTCTTGCCAAGGCACGGGCTACGGCGATTATCAACAGGCCGTTTTCATCGAGTTCACATTAACTCAAGCCGATGGCTCTGTATTGGCATCGCCCAAGATTATCGCACGCAAAAACCGCAATGCTGAATTAAACATCACAGCTGACGATGGCAGTGCCCTTCTCTTTTGGGTTCGTCCAGAGCATCATGCTGGCGGCCCCTTCCAAGGAAAGATGCGTCTGAAAGAAACGACGAGTGGTGGTCAAAGTTTCGAGCACACTCTTTGGCTTGACCTAAGCTATCGAGGCGAATGGAGTTTTGGAGTGCCGCTGTCAAATGGCCACGCTCAGCTTGAAGTCACCATGCGATTGCATCCGCAAGCTGAGATGGAAGAAACGCTTGGCTTCCCGCGTTTCCTTTATGCGCAATAGATGAAGTCTTGATTAACTTTCAATCCAAGTTTTTGGGCAGATTCCGTCATTTGTTTTCGCGCCTTCTTGCCGGCAACTGAAAAAAGCACAGGCGGGAATTGTGGGTTTATTTCTCTCGCCTGACGAAGGTGCCCAGCGAGCTGAGTCGGTGCAATAACAGGTGCGCCCTGAATGGTTTGCCCAACGCGCCCTGGGTGCAATTCGACAATGGCTTTTGGCCGGCAATGCAAAGCTGATAGAGCGCGGCATAAAGCGCGACCTGTGCTTCCGTAACCCCACAGGATGTACTCATTTAAATTCCAAGATTGCGCCAGATGATGCGCGCGGCATTGCGTAAAGGCATCGAGCGAATAGTTGCTGCTTGACTGTGAAAGAGAATCATGACTTAACCTCCAGGCGTGTAAAACGCGGGGTACGACGCCGATTCGGGCATTTGCGCGATGCAGACGCAGATACAAATCCCAATCTTCCGGCCACGGATGGTCTTGATAGCCACCAACCTGATTCATGGTGCTAGTACGCATCAGCAAGCTAGGGTGGCACAAGGGCATCTCGACAAACGCGGCCTCGTTCAAATCGGATGTTGAGCGCATTCCATTCAACCAAGATTCATATCGCAGGCGACCTTGACCTACCTGAGCTCGTGGAAAATAGCGCACATGGCAGCCGACGATATCAAGACGCTCTGCGTTTAATTGTTCCACTTGCAACCGAAGTCGATCGCGGTGCATCAAATCATCTGCGTCTAAGATGGCAACAAGAGGTGATGTAATTTGCTCCAAGCCGAAGTTGCGCGCGGCAACAACACCCGTGCGATTTTTAGGAAGCGCGAGCAAGCTTATGCGAGAGTCGGCTGCTTGGAGGTCGCGCACCATTGCAGCGGTGCAATCAGTGGAATGGTCATCCACAACAATGCACCGCCAATCGACATCGCGAGACCGCTGCACGCTACGCAAGGTTGCGTGGATTGTGTCCGCCGCGTTCCTAGCGGCAATGAGAATGCTAACTTCAACCACGGCATAGATTAGCGCGAGTCGTTGCTAGGCGCTGCCTTTAAACTAAGCTCATGATTCCATTGCAAGGGGCCGTGTTCCGACCGCCATCCGAGGCGGATTCGTTGATTCTGCAAGTCACTCTAGGCTGCAGCTACAACGCCTGCACTTTTTGCGGGATGTACCAAGAAAAGCCCTTCCGCGTCCGCCAACTCGATGATTTACGCGCAGAGATTCAACTCGCAGCGCAGCAAATGCCATGGGTGCAAAAAGTTTTCTTGGCAGACGGCGACGCCCTTGTCGCGCCAGCAAAATTGCTAGCAAGTGTTTGTGATTTATTGCAAGAAGCCTTTTCGCAATTAAGGCGCATCTCTATTTACGCCTCACCGCAGGCCCTTCAAATCCGCACCGTTGAAGAGATGCGCGATCTTCGCGAGCGAGGTCTATCTCTCTATTATCTTGGAGTCGAAAGTGGCGATGATGAAACTTTGACGCTTCTAAACAAAGGGGTCAGCGCCGACGAAATGATTCGTGTCGGCCAACGCCCTGCTCAAGCTGGCGTCAAACTTTCGGCGATGATTTTACTGAACTCAGGTGGCCCAGAGTTGTCTCAACAGCACGCGATTGGTTCAGCACGAGTTATCAATGCGATTCAACCACGGTTCGTAAGCACGCTCGTTTTAACGCCAGTCGAAAATACTCCTCTCTGGGCCGATGCTCAATGCGGAAAATGGATTGAGATGCACCCCGTTGCTCTCGCGGCAGAATTGCGCACTTTCCTGGCTGCGCTTGATTTAAAGGCAACCATTTTCAGAAGTAACCATGCGAGTAATTGGCTCGCGTTGGCCGGAACACTTCCGAAAAATCAAGCTGAGCTTGTCGCGACTTTAGATGCTGTACTTGAGCACCCAGAACACGCTCGCTTCCGACCTCGTTGGGCCCGTGGGCTGTAGTAAAAAAACAATCGGCTCTATTACGCCAATGATTTACTCGTCGGCGGCGCTGCCCCAATAATCTGCTGGCTGCGGGCTATACCCCAAAGTGCCCACGCCTATCTCAAAGACAAGTACCTTGAGCCGAAACCCTGCGACGCTGAAACCAACACCGCCAAGCGGCCAGACATCGAGACTCGCCAAAGAGCCGAAGCCGCTGGGCTCTTCGTCATCAAACATTGTGGCGCGCACAACTTGATTGCCATAGGGGCGAATGCCATTTACCGTAACGACAGCGCTAACCAAACCGCCAATCTCAAGAGAGGGTGGTGACGCCGCCGTGCTTGCAGTAAAGACCGTGCAGGATGGCGTCAGCGTGAGCACAAAAAAAGCCAGCCAAGAGCCCAATGAGAAATCGCGCTTCGTACTATTCATCGATTCACTATACAAGATCTGGCAAAACCTGCCCGCACTTGCCGTAAACGGCCGCTTTGGCAAAGGCATCATAATCGGTCACTTGTAAATTCACGACAATTACGGGTATGCCTGCGCGCAAAGCAATCAAAGGCAAAGTTGCGGCGGGTTGCACGGCCAAGCTCGTGCCGGCAATGATCAACAAATCACATTGTTCAATCGCCTCGAGTGATTGACGGCTTTCGATTTCGGGCATGGGTTGATCAAAAGCAACCGAATCGGGTTTTAAAATGCCCTGACACTCTGGGCAGTAAGGCGCGTCTGCGCCATTGAGCACCCATCGGTAAACTTCGTCGCGGCTTGTATGAAAACTGCAGGATAAACAAGAAACGCGATGCTCATTTCCGTGAAGCTCGATAACTTTATCAGCCGGCACGCCGGCCTGTTGATGTAGGCAATCAACATTTTGCGTAACCACAGACAGCAACTTGCCCTGCTCATGAAGTGCGGCAATGGCGCGATGACCGTCGTTGCACTCGGCAGTGCGCAAGACGAGGTAAAAATCTTGGCTCATCTTCCAGTAAGCCACTCGACTTTCTTCACTCTCTAAAAACCGCTCCCAGCGGAAATGCTTTGTATCGTATTTTTTCCAGGCGATTGCGCCCGTGCGGTAATCAGGAATACCCGATTCTGTACTGATGCCCGCACCTGTCAAAAACACAATTTTGCGACTCTTGCGGATGAGATCTCGGGCGCGGCGAACATCTGCTTTGCCTGCACGGGCGTCCCAGGGGCCATCGTGGCCGTCTTTTAAGCTGCGCCAATAACGCCAACCAAAGTCGCGATCGCTTTGCCAGCGAATTGCATTTTCGGGGGTCGACACTTCATGAAGCGGAATAAGTTGTGGCAAAAGCGCAAAGGCTTGCTTGGGCGCAATGCGTAAAACAAAAAGCATCGCCGTCGTTACGGACCAAAACGGTAGCGTGTAAAAGGGTAAATTTAAGTCGGCCAAGTAGAGGCCAGAAGCAAACCAAACGACAAAAGAAAGGAAGACCGCCGCAAGTGCCCAAAGCAAACCCCGCCATCCGCCTCCGGTGAAGACCATGCTAATCGCTACGAAAACGGGCGTCGCGGTTACGACGACAAAGTTGAAATCAAAGGCGCCATACCAGCCGAGAAAAAGCCATCCGACTGCAGAGCCGCACAGCAAGCCGGCCAAAACGCCGAGTGTTAAACGCCAAGAATGCACGAGCAGGCCTGCGCCAAATAAAAGGACAACCGCCCATGAATCGCCCAGACCCACCATCGCTTGCCTCATGCCTGCGCTATGAAAACTCGGATCAAACCATTGGTCAAAGCCGAATAACGAGGAGCCCATCATGGTCGATGGCCAAGGCTCAAAACCGCCCCAATGAGCAAATGCAATCGTTGCGGGAAAGGCAACCAATAAAGATGGTGATGACAAGGGCGGCAAAGCCAGTCGGCGCGCAAAGGAGTCGTCTAGAAACCATGCCGTGATTCGTGTGGTCAAAGCCGCTGCGGGCAACACGGACAAATACAAAACATCTTGTGGCAGTTGCAAGGAAGTGAATGCAAACGCAATCAATGCACCATTAAAACCATAGATGCCGTGCTCGACCTCAATTCGACTGCGCTTGAGCAACACAGCGACCCAGGTTGATACAAACAACCCAAGCAAAACTGCAACGCCGGCCGTTGCGCTAGCTGCAAAAGTACCCAGTAAAAAAAGTGAACCCGCAATGGGCGATGGCGCGAAAAACAATGCACCATAACCTTTCAAGAAGGCGCGCTGGAAGACTTCCCCACGCCCACTTGTTGGAACGGTAACTCCCGTTTCTGCCATGCGGCTAGGTTACATCACGCACAAGCACAGAGTTGCGCGTTTCATCGTTAATCAAATGGCTCGGCAGGCGCTCTTGAGAACGCACATAGTCATCTTCTTCGGGCAAGCGCACGACATCGACACCATTTGCATGAGCCATGACATAAGCCGGGCGCATGTAAATAAACTGAATCGATTGTGAAAAATTGTATGCGCCAACATTTTCGATGACCAGCAAATCATCGCGGCTTAATGCCGGCAAATTAATCTCTTTACGGATGACATCAATCTGCATGCAAAGCGGGCCAACCATCCGGTAATTTTCCATGGTCGCACCACGATCTTCGACTGGGCGAATTTCGTGGTCGTACCAATAAGCCGTTGGCAAAATGTGCACGCCCGCGTCAAGCAAAGCAGCTTTTTGACCGCCCGCCATGTGCTTCACGGCTCGGACAGTTGTGATGATTGAGGCCGACTCATCAACCAAAATGCGGCCCGGCTCAATGAACAAGCGAGGAGAACCCTTGAATTGACTCACTGCTTGGCGCAACGGTCGCGTAACCGCTTCGGCGTAAGCTTCAGGGGTCGCCGATTGCGCCTCGCCCGGCAACATCGTGTCGTGCAAGGTATTACGCGTGGCATAGCCGCCGCCAAGATCGAGGTATTTCATTTCAGCGTCAAGCTCGCGCTCAAGGCGCAAAGCTAGGCTGACCACCTGCGACATCGCGCGGCCGTAGAGAGCTGGGTCAGGCAAGTAAGTGCCGACATGCATATGCAAACCGTCAAGCCGCAGATTGGGCTCGCGCGCAATGATTCGAGCTGCTTCAAGAGCATGGTCATTTTCGAGCTTAAAGCCGAACTTATCCCATGGTGGATAATTCAACTGCATGTTTAATCGCAGCCCAACACCGACCTCTTTGCCCATGTCATTTGCAATCGCAATCACGCGCTCAAGCTCATCATCGCCGTCAAGATTCACGACGGCACCCTCAGCAAAAGCTGTGCGGATGTCATCGTCGGTTTTCCAGGGGCCATTGAAAATGATTTCATTTCCTGGAATACCCAAATCACGACAGAGGCGATACTCAAAACCAGAAACGACTTCACCCCAGGCGCCTTCTTCGCGCATCGTGGCTACCATGCAAGAAAGGTAATTTGTTTTTACGGAAGTGCCGATAAATGTATCTGGCCAACTTGCGCGAAACGCACCAATCATGCGCCGATATTGCGCGCGCATTTTTTCGTCGTCAATCACATAAACTGGCGAGCCAAAACGCTCGACCAAATCGCGCACATCATGCCCTGCGATTTTGGAAATAGGCTCAGGTCGTCGGCAGTCGAGTGGCGGCCGACTCAAAGGCCCACCAGGAAGTGATTGCAGCTCAGGGCTGGAGTAGGGTTTGCGGTCTGTCATGGTGTAAATTCTCCTTGGCTTGCCAATGCGAGTGGCCGGCCCGGGTCGATGACTAGGTCATCGGCAGATTGCGAAAAGAGTGCCCCTGCAGGGACTCTAGTGCTGGTTTCAGTAGCTTCTGGCGTTTTGCCAAGAAGGTGATTCACCCAAATTGCAGGTAGATTCGGGCCGTCAAGATTGACAATTTCAACCCATTCAGGGAAGCCTGGTCGGGCATCGAGTATGTAATATGCGCGGTCAAACTCTTGGACCGTAAATGTCATCGGGCCTGCCGTTTTTAGGACTTTGGAAAATCGCTGAGCGGCTTCAAACAAAGCGCTGTCATCAACGCTAACGGCAAACCACGGCCGCGCGTGCGAATCATCGCCCAACACCCGAACAGCTGCTGCGCCAAGCTCTGCCCCCGATGCATTGTTGATGAGGCAAATCTCGTGAACGCGATCAGGGGCATAAGCGGCGGCCGTCAAATGCATGGTGCCCATTCCACCTAACGCACTTGCGCCATGAGCCAAATCAGAGGCAGCCTTAACGGCAGCTGCTGCATCAATGACTCGGCGGCGCTGGCCATCGCCAGACGACATATAAATAGGCCACCATGGAGCAACCGCGAAATCTTGTAGATTGGGCTGAGCTTCAGACGCATCAAATGGAACTGGAAAGAAAGCCATCATTGGGAGGCCAGCCGCTTCGGCAAGTCGTGGCATGCCCTTGGCTGACAGCTGAGCCAATGCAGCGAAATCAATTAGGTTTGGACGAGCGCCAGCATTGGTCAAAACGATTTCACCGCGACTCAAAACTTGAGCGATTGCGGGGTTGCCCGGTAAGACGACAGCAATGCCGTGTTTGGCTACAGCAAGAGCAAGCTCGTGCATAAACGCCGCTTCACTCTCACGCCAATCTGCGACTTGTATCACCAAGTCGGCGGCGCCTGCACGCCAAGCACCACTTTGAGTGGCAGAAGTCACTACAGCGATACGAAAGTAATCCTGTCCTGACAAACAGGCCAACACACCCGTGCCTGGATCTACCGTTGGGCCATCTTCAAGCCCGACGACGGCGACTCGGGGTAAGGCAGAATTCAAACTCATTGCATCTCCTTTAAGGCTTCAAGGCCTTTCAAACTATTTTCGTAACGGGGGTCAATTTCTATGGCACTCAAAAAAGCAGCGCGCGCTTTAGAGTCATGCTTTAAGCGCAATTGACTCCAGCCCTGGCCGTCAAAGGGGTCTGCATACAACAGTCGCTCGCCGCTGTGCAATGCCGCTAAATCTTTGAACACACGCAAGGCATCATTTCCAGCGCCTGCTGCGTAAAACGCCCAACCCAATTCGCTTAGAGTTGTAGACGCAACGCCCCAAGGTGTTTCCTTTTTAGGAAGCGAGCTCATGTAGGCGTCGATTATTTTCTTGCCTTTATCAAGATCGCCGCGACGGACATAAACCAAACCCAAGCCGCGTTGGTAATCCGAAAATGGGTCGCGCCGCTGAGCCAACAGAAACTCTCGCTCAGCCTGACCGTAGTCACCACGCTGAAACCAAGACCAGCCAAGAACAACATGTAATTTCCATAGTTCTTTAACCGTATCAATATAAACACCTAAACGGCGGTGTTCGCCAATTGAGGGGTCGAGCCATGCGGCTCGCTCTAACTCAATTCGACCTTCAACCATTTCGCCTAGCTCTAGGTGAGCGAAGCCTAAGCCGGCTTGCGCTTCGACATTAGTGTTGTCAAAAATCAGTGCCGACCGGAATGCGTCAAAGCTTGCGTCAAGGCGGCCACCTTCGAGCAAGGCCCATGCGTAATCGCTCATTAGATTGGCGTCATTTTCGAATTGAGAATCAAGTAATGCACGAGAATATCGACCAGCAGCGGCGGCCCAATCACTTCGATCGGCAAGGACATCCCCCCACCCTCTGTGGGCTAGGCCTAGACCGGGAGATAGCTCTAAAGCGTCGCGGAAGGCCTCTAAAGCGGCATTTTCGTCGCCTGAAGCTGCCAGTAGCCAACCACGAGTTGCAAAAAGCAGGTCGGTGCGATCGGCTGGAAATGGCTGGCCCTTACCCGTTTTGATTGCGTCTAACTTACGGGTCGCATATTCGATGTCGCCATCTTGTAGCAATTGCCAAACTTGGTTGTAGTCTTGGAAGCGCCAACTATTCACTGCGGCTAGGCCTGAAATCGCATCGGAATAGCCAGGTAGTATTTGCAAGGCTTCCGCAAAGCCCTTGCCCGCTTCGTCTTTGTTACCGAGCGACCAAGACGACCATGCAGCACCGCAAATGACATCCACCCAACCGGAATGTGATTGATTTACTTTTGAGAATAAAGCCAGAGCTTCTTCAAATCGACCGAGCCGCAAATATGACCATGCCCGCAAACTCTGCATATTCATGGCAATCGTATCAGTCTCACCAGTTTCAAGAACTACTGGAAATCGCCGAGCCTTTTCGCTTTCGGGCGACTGACCAAGACGATCGAGCGCATCAATGCTACTTAAGTAATTGCCAAGTCGAAACTCAGCAATCGCATAACCCGTGAGTGCATCACTATCCGTTGGGTCAAGCTTGCGGGCTGTTTCAAATTCAGTTTTCGCCTGATATGCCAACTGCCAACGCAAAGCTGACCAACCTGTTTGACGAAACAAAGAACCCCACGAATCTTGCTGCTCAGCCATGGCGCGGATGTCATCATCAAGCGCGTATGGCGAGTCGTTTATGGCGGATATGAAAAAGCGGAGTGACTCGTCGAGATCCCCCATCTTGTATGCCGTCCAGCCAAGACCTTTTTTTGCTCCCCAAGGCTGCTCAGCGAGTCGACTTGCAAATTCAAAATCTGTCTTTGCTTTCTTCCAGTTTTGGCGCATGTACTCGCACCAAGCAGCCGTAAGGCGTGCTGAATAATCATCTGGCTCTTGCCGAAAAGAAAGCTCAAACGCCGCAAGCGCGGCCTTCCAGTCGAATTGAGCGTATTCGCAGTAAGCTATGCCGCGATAGGCGTCAGCCGCGGGAGCTTTTTTCTTTAGGGCCTTACGGAAACCACGAATGGCCTCAGAGTAACGCCCCAAGGAATAGAGGCACCACGCTTCGCCCGCCATGGCCTCGGCGATAACTGATTTTCCACCGAGCGAATCGCCATCTATTAAAACTTGAAAGGCGGCTCTTGCTTCAAGGTAGCGACCACTTTCTAGTAGCGATTTAGCCGATGCAAGAGGAGCCTCGCGAGATGCGGCAACGGCTTCAAGGCCCATCTTGGACCACTTGTATTCTTCGTCACGCTCTAGTGCCGAACGGAAACCCTCTTCGGCTTCATCGAGCTCACCCAAATACCAATGACACCAGCCCAGCATGTCGTGGATGGCGGCCACATCGGGGTACATCCGTGCATGCTTTTCAAATTGCTCGAGAGCAGAGTTGTAATCGCGCTGGCGAAATAAATCCCAGGGGTCGCTTTCTGGGCTTTGCGCAGCAAGCGGCAAAGTTATGAATAAAGCGAATAATAAAATGAAATACTTCATCATTTTTGTAATTCTAATTTACCGTTCGCCAAGAGGTCGCCCAAGTCTGTCACGCGGCCTAATTTGGTGTGCGTGCTACGCAAAAACATCGTACCCGCTGTCGGGGACGCAATGGTTTCTGGGAGGTCTTCGCCTAAACCCAAACGCACTAAAAGATCAGGTAGGTTTAAGCCCGTACCGGGGCACATTCCGATCCAGGCCGGGAATCGAGCGTTAACCTCGACGAGGTGATATCGGCCGCTGGAATGTTCGCGCATCATTTCTAATTCAAGTGGGCCTTCCCAGTCAAGCTCGGCCAAGAATTTAAGCCCCGCGGCCTCGGCTTCTGGGTCATCAACAACCACTGCGCCGATTGCCTTGCCTGCTGCCGACAAAACGGTTTTGCGAATGGTAATCATCGCGAGCGGGTCGCCACCTGGCCGAACGACGGCGCAAATGTCGTATTCTTCGCCAACGACCTCTTTTTGCGCCAAGACAGGGTAGCCCCATTGATCGACAATTCGCTTAGCAACGATTTCGGCCTCTTCTTGAGATTTAACCCGATATGCATCTGCAAGTGAGCCTTTGAGCCAGCACGGGAAATCCCAGTCTTCTTGTTTCCAAAAAGTCTTAGGGTCAGTTACGACCTCGGTCGCGGGGCTATGCAAACCGCGCTCAGCAGCCCAATGGGGCAAGCGTTGTTTGTAGCGATTTTTCACCGACTCAGGAGACGGGATCACCATCTCGATACCCATGTCAGAAAGCTCTTGCCGGTGCAAAGAGAACAAGGCCAACTCGCTATCTAGAGCAGGGATTAATAAATCGATCGGGCACTCTTTATTAATTTCGCGCAATCGCTTCATTAATGTTGCCGCCGGGTCGCCAGGAAGTGGTGTTAAATAAACGGTATCAAATAAGTCATCGCGAAAATTGCCGGTTAAAGTTGGCTCGTAAGCAAGCCCAATGATTTTGATTGCATCGCCGCGTGCATCACGCAAAGCTTTTGCGATAGATAAACCCGGATATGGGTTTTCGCGGCCTTCCAGGCCTGTTACAGCAACAACTGGTTTTTTAGAGGTCGACGAGGCCATGATCTTGGAGTATGTTCAAAAAGGCATCGACATCTGTGCGGGCAGATAAAGGGAAAATATCGAACTCAGCAACGACTGCTTCTATCAAAGCTGCCCGACCATCACCGGCCTCGATGCGCGTCAACAAAAAGGCGGCTGTGTCGTTGAGGCCATGCACATTGCCGCTGCGAGGGTCAAACAAATAGCCGGGCGCATCGCCTTCGCGGCGCCACTGAAGGTTGGATCGAAGTTTCATGATGGGAGGTAGGAAGAAGCCGCCGTTTTCCATTTATGCGACAAGCGCAAGTCGCCGAGTTTTTCGGCGACTTGCGCGCCCAGTAAGAACCACGGAGAGGGCGTTAGGTTCCCTTTAATCTGAGATTGAATGAGCTCAAGTGTTGTTTCTAAATCGCCGAGACTTTGCGCTTGAATCGCGCGCACCCAAACGGCCTGAGCTGATTCATGTTGGCAATCAAAAGTGTGCTCTGAGCCACCACAGTGCTCACTGGCCAAATCATGCGCCAAGCCACCGAGCAGGTGATTTTCGAGGGCGTCCAAAACGCCTTTTTGCCCAGCTTGGGCGAGCCCTGCTAGCTCAGTTTGGGCGGTATTCGAGTGATCGGCTGAGCTCAACAGGGCTGTATACAACTCAAAAGCCTTGTCCTCAGACCCCGTTTCCGCCCATAGGCGACCCATATCCAAGCGCAAGCCATCATGAGCACTATGCTTCATCGCAAGCTCCATGTGACCAAAAGCCGCTTCGTAATGCCCCTGCGCCTGAGCTGCAAGTGCTTTCAATTGGCGGGGCGTATGCCCCGTCTGGAGTAGCAAATCAAGTTCACTCGACTCAAGCCGCGACAAAGCGCTTTCGACTTCTCTTGGACGGCCATCCTGCAAAAAAGCAAAGGCGCGACCGCCCGCCCACTGCACGCGTGGCACTTTGCCGAAGGAGGCATCTAAAACTTCGAGCGCCGCTTTTGCTTGATTTGCCTTGAGCAAACTCATCGCAAAAGGCAGCAGCATTTCATTCCAGAGCGGGTCAGCCAAAAACCAGCGCAGGGTTTGCGATCGAGTGGCGTGATCTGGCTCGAGCTCAAAGGCCTCGCGATAGGCCGCAAATGAGTCTTTGATGCGCCCCAAATTTGCGCAAGCCCACGCCAAGCCCCAGCAGGCGTCCCCCGACAACATGTTGATCTTGCGAGAGGCTTCGAAATGTTCGTGTGCCGATTCCCATTGGGCTTGCGAGCAGGCCACCCATCCGCGAAAAGCGCGCGCGTCATACAACTTTGGGTTTATGCGAAGGGCTTCCATGAGAGAGGCCTCGGCTGCGGCATGCTCTTGCATGCGAAAGAGGCACATCCCGAGCCCTTTGTGCGCGCTGGCTTTTTCGGGCGCCTCTCCTAATGCGTGGCGGAAATGTTCCGCGCCTTTTTCATAGGAGCCCGCTGCAAAAGAACTCAATTCCCAAGCACACCAACCCAGCGCCTCGTGTATTTCACCACGAAAAACCGCAGGCACGCGCTCGGGGATGAGCAGCAAGGCGGCTTCAAAAAGCTGGGCGGCCGACTCAAAACGGCCGGCGTGAAAGAGTTTCCAGCCTTGCATGACGGGTTGATACTGCCAGGCTCGAATCGCTAACAAAGCTTTTTCCGCACCTATATGGCGCGAATCACAAGCAAGCGCGTGCATCAGCCAGCCTTCCTCTTCTGTCTTGTCTTCTCGCTGCTTCGCTAGGCGAGCCATCAAAAACCCAGCCTCGGCCCATTCTGGCGCGCGTTGGATGGCCTGATTTAACAAGGATTCAGCACCGTCATAATCGTGAGCGAGTAAACACTTCTCTGCCCGCTCAAGCAAAACAGCTGGCTTCCATAAATGGAAGCGTGCAAAAAAGCGAAACAAAGTTTGGGGGGCCACGGCTTAGTTTAACCCTGCAACGAATCTAAGTTCTGCTTCTAGTTAGGGCGAGCTTCAATTCGGCGAGCAAGGCTTTCGCATGAAAATGCTCGCGAGGATGGTGCGGCAGGGAACCGTAACAAGGAGTCGCTCGAAAAGTGAGAGTTACACAACCATCTTTTATGCCACTTCTATTTTAAGAAATAATGATATTCCCGTCCAAGACGCCCATTTTTCACTCTTACCGGGTAGCCCATGAAATTCTTCTTCTCACTAGTCCTTACTTTCCTCGTCTTGACGAGCCCCGCCTGCTTTGAGTTGCCAAGCTTCGATTCGCTCATTGATGACGGCGACCATACCACTTACAGCGACTTTGACTTAATCGGAACATGGGGTGTCACGGTTAGCACTATTGGCTATGAGTACCCAAGCCACTGGGTTTTAGAGTTCGACATCATTGACGGGTCTGTTGCCTTGACGGCTCTTTATGACGAAACTGGCTCTGATTGGATTGAATCTGGCTCACAGCCTAATTGGACCATTTCTGCAGCTGGTGAGCTAGATTTAACAATCGACTCTAGCCTGTATGATGAATGGGCGAACCTAACATATACTCAAATCGATCATTTCACTGGTGAGATGGAGTCAAGCAAGCATTTCATAAATGGGACTCAAGTGACCCATCTCACCTTTGAAGCGAGTGGCGATGAATATTGGCTTTTGGGCAGCTTCGAAGCAGAGAAATATTAATCTTGATCTCGTCTAGCGAGGCTCGCCACCTCTCAAACTAACGATCGCGGCAAATGGTGGCGGAAGAAACCCGGGTTTAGACTAACCTATTGGGGAAACCTGCCATGAGACCCCTCTTCCTCTTAGCCCTTCCGCTGCTCTGCCTTTGCGCATCATGCAGTCAAACGATTGACCCTGGCGACATGACGCCGATTGGTTCGATTGATCAAATCCAGCTGGTCGACCACGCGGGCGAGCCTTTCAGCGAAAATGATTTCGAGGGCTCTATCTGGGTTGTCGATTTTTTCTTCACGCGCTGCCCTTCGGTTTGCCCGCGGCTACAGCTTGAGATGAAAAAATTTGCCGAGCGATACGCGAATGAGCCACGAGTCCAATTCTTAAGTATCACGGTCGATACTGAATTCGATGAGCCAGAAGTGCTGGCTGCCTTTGCGGAAAAACTTGGCCTCCCACTCGACAACTGGCGGCTTACAACTGGCGACCCGCGAGCCATTCGCCAATT
Organism: Planctomycetota bacterium; assembly: GCA_018671175.1. Lineage (GTDB taxonomy): Bacteria > Planctomycetota > UBA1135 > UBA1135 > UBA1135 > JABHIE01. The sequence continues at coordinate 66,577 of JABHIE010000018.1, forward strand.
TTCGGAGCACACGCTAAAACTTGCGATGGGAACCGACATGGATGAAAACGGCGACATCGCCCATTCCACCAAGTTTGTTTTGATCGACGCCAAAGGCGATGTCCGCGGTTTTATTGATGGCCTAGAAGAGTCTGAGCACCCCCGCTTTGACGCCATGATTCAAACTCTGCTTGCGGAATGAATTTACCTCTACTTAATGCATCGCTTAATGGCACGGCGGGCCTACTTTTAATTGGCGGGTTCATTGCCATTCGCGCTGGCAAAGAAAAGTTGCACATCCGCTTGATGATGTTCGCATTATTAGCGAGCGCGGCCTTTTTGATTTCCTATGGCTTGCATCATTTAACGGGCGCCTTGACTGTCAAATACGCTGGCCCTGAATCTTGGAAGACCGCCTATCTTGTTTTGCTTTTGACGCATACGGTTTTGGCGGCGGTCGTGCCATTTTTGGCGATTCGAGTGGCCTTCTTGGGGATAAAAGGTCGGCGCGAGGCACACCGTAAACTGGCGCGAGTGACATTTCCGATTTGGATTTATGTTTCAATTACGGGTGTTTTGATTTACCTCGTTCTCTATGTCTGGACAAACTCCTGGGAGATTGCTCGTGCAGGCATCTGATAAAAAGGGCATCCTTGCCGTTGTTGTTGTTTCGATTTTGGGCTTGGGTATTACTTTTACCGCCGGTGAATCGCTTTCGGATGCTGTGATTCATCCGATGCAATGGCTGCGTGGCCCTGGTTCAAATCTTGCTTTCGGAGCCGCAATAGATGACTCTTTTGGCACCTATGACTCGCCAAAGTTATTGGCCTCCTCCGTAGACCCCGCTGCCGCCCGACGACTCTGGATGCAAAAGTGCTCACAGTGCCACGGCGCAGATGGCCAAGCGAAGACGCCGACGGCCGACCTGCTCAATCCACGCCCCCGCGACTTTTCAGAGGGCGTTGTAAAATTTGTTTCGAGCCGTGCGACAACCGAGCACGCACCTCGCCCAAGCCAAGTCGATTTACGGCGCGTGATTCGCGAAGGCGCTCCGTTTACTTCCATGTCTGCCTTTGACGAGTTAAACGAAAATGAGCTTGATGCGATTGTGGCTTATACGCGATGGCTACTGATTCGTAATGCTTCTGGGCGCGCCATTCGTGGCGGCAAGATTGCCCACTACGCTAACGATATTGCACGCCTGCGAAAAATGGTGACGGCACAATTTGACGCCGCCGATTTGCCTGTCGTTGATTTGATTTCAAAAGGCCGCACCGGTGATGTTGTTCGCGGTAAAGACTTGTTTCAATCGACTCGGGCTGCGTGCTTTACTTGCCACGGCTCAAGTGGTGCCGGTGACGGTGCGGCGGCGACAGACGAAAACGGAAAAGCCCTTTTAATGGATATTTGGGGGCAACCTGCACCACCGCGTGATTTACGACTTGGGCAATTTCATGGCGGCTCGACAACGCGTGCTATTTTCTCGCGGATTCAAAACGGCATCCCCGGCACGCCGATGCCAGCGGCGACCGCGTTAACCGATATTGAGATTCTCGATCTCACAGCCTATGTCTTGCAACTCAGAGGCAACCTATGAGCCAATACTCTCTCTCGCCTTGGCCGCAACGATGGGCCATCCTTTCGCTCATCGTCACGATTCTGCTAACGATTGGCATTGGTGGCGTTATCACTTCAACCGAAGTGGGCATGGCTTACCCCACTTGGCCCGACATCAACGGTGGCTCACTTTTCGACTTTTTCTACGGAAGCCTGGCTGAGCAGTTTGGCATTGGGTCGACAATCGAACACACGCATCGGCAGGCAGGCACACTTTCTGGGCTGGCGATTATGGCACTTGTTGCCGCTTGTTTCTTTAGCCGCGGCACAACATCGGCGCACAAAAAAATGTCGCTCATCGTTTTTGGCCTTGTTGTCGCGCAAGGTTTGCTTGGCGCGTTTCGTGTTTTGGCCAATAGCTATGGTGGCGCCATTATCCATGCCGTCGGCGCGCAACTTGTCATTGTTTCCATAGTCATCATCATCAAAATGACTGCTCGAAACCAAAGTTCTATCCCGAACAACTCTGCAATGAGCCGCCTGCAGCTCTGGAGTTTCATCGGCATCATTGTTTTATTTCTCAACCTCGTCACAGCTGCCGCGCTTCGACATAAAGAAGGCGCATTTTCAGGGCATCTCATTCTGGCAATTCTCGCGGCTGCGGTTTTAGGGTTTGTCGTGCGGCACGCTCTCATTCATTTTCGAGACATCCACGCCATCCGCCAGAGCGCGCGACGACTCCTCACTCTGCTAGGGCTGCAACTCGGGTTAGGGCTAGGCACTTGGTCTTATTTGCTGGGGCCGCTTCAAGGCACGATTCTAGAAGGGCAAAGCCGATTCTTGCTTGAGTCAAGCTTGGCAACGACGCACCTCTTATTTGGCGTCTTAGTGCTCGCGCAACTAACCGCTCTCTGGATGGACGCCCGTGCATCAAACCACTCAAACGCGGCCGCCAAAGAGCTTTAAATCATGAAAGGCTCTTTAAGCGACTGGGCGGTTCTATCGAAGGCGCGCCTACAGCTCATGTCGAGTGGCGCAGCCATTGCCTGTGCCTGGATGGCCGCGGATGGCCACCTCTCTTGGCCGACTGCCTTACATTTATTCTTTGGGCTCACTTTAGCGAGCAATGCATCTGCTGCATTGAATCAAGTTTATGAAGCCGACGCTGATGCGCAGATGAATCGCACAAAAAACCGGCCCATCCCCGCAGGTCGAATTGATGCGCGCGATGCAAGCCGTTTTGCTTGGGTCTCTGGCGTTGTGGGTATTGCATGGCTAGGTTGGTTTTTGAACCCACTTACCGCATGGCTCGCCTTTGTTATGTTTGCTCTTTATGTATGGGTTTACACTCCACTCAAAAGAGTAACGACACTCAATACTTTAGTCGGTGCATTTCCTGGCGCACTGCCCTTGCTCGTTGGATGGGCCGCACCGGGCAATGGCCTATCGATGACTGCGGGCATTTTATTTGCCATCCTGTATTTGTGGCAACTCCCCCACTTTATGGCCATCGCCTGGATGTATCGCAAAGACTACGCTGACGGCGGAATGCGTATGCTTCCCGTTGACGACCCAAGTGGTGGCTCAACGGCGCGGCAAGCGATTCAATATGCAATTGCACTTGTCCCCGTAAGTTTAGTGCCGACAGTTGTTGGCCTTGCTGGGTTAGTTTATTTTTATACGGCCCTGACCTTGTCGATTTTGTTTTTAGCCTTTGTGCTGCGCTTTGCACTGCAACGCACAGACAAGCGCGCACGCATTGTGCTTTGGGCTAGCTTGGTTTATTTACCGCTCGTGCTCACCATGCTTGGCCTCGATTGGCAAGGCTTGCCTCAAAGCTAAAGTCATTACGCTAGACCAGCGGGCTGGCTGAATTAAAGCAAGAAACCTTCGCTGTCATTCGATTGCAGCAAAACGAGTACAAGCCGACTCAATAGAGAAAGGGCGAGCGCAATCAGGGCCCAGTTCCACATTGCGCGCTGAGCGATTGGGTCGCGACCGTTGGTTTTCAAAAACAGCCCCCGAGCGACACAGCACAAAAAGGCGAAGATGCTGATAAATGCTACAAATGAGAGGGGCAGAATCATGAACTTACCATTGGGATAGCGGTGCGTAAAGCTTCAGCAACGGCGCTTCGAATCGAAAATGCTACGCCATGCCCAGCGATGATCAACACAGTTGAGAGGAATGCTCGCAAAAGCCACAGATTGCGACGATCTCCTGATGATTTCATTGCTGCACCAAGAGCCATCAATAAAAGTGGCCCGCCCAATCGACCGACCCACAAAAAGAAAATGGCTCCTCCTTCGGCGTGGTCTGCACTTGCCAGCATGCTGCCAAACAAAATCACCCAAGTAAACAACAAGAAGTGCCAATACTTGGCCGCATTACGCAAGCCGGGTGCGGTTCCGTGATCAAACGCACCCGCGCGATGGCGGCGAGTGACGACGATTTGATAAACCACGCCAGCTATAACATGCAGCGCATGCAAACCTGTCAGCGTATAAAAAGTAAAGGCATACAAATTTGCGGCATTCGGAGGTAAATCTGCAGCCGTCATTTCAGCCCAATTCCAATACTGCACCGCTAAAAATACAACTGACAAAACAAGCGCACTCACACTCAACAGGCGAGACAAAGCACTTGCAGACCGCTTGCGCCAAGCCACCTCTGCAACAGCGCTCAAACAAACCAAGACTGCGCCCGCACCCCACATCCCGAATGGCATCGCTGGTAAACCTGAACCCCACTCAGGGTTTTTACCTCGGACAATCCAATAAGCCACCAACAGTGCACCGAAAAGCATGCCGAGTGTGGCCATTAAAAAGGACATCCCCAAGGCGTTTGTGCCCTGGGGAAGTGTTTGTTGGCGCGAAGTATTCACGCCTCGATTTTAACGGCTAGCAGCCATCGCGTTTGAGCGCGTGGCGCAAGACGCTTGACTATTTACCCATTGCCGCGCGCAAAGCTTGGTTTGCCGCGTCAATGTCAGGCTGATACTCATAGGAGTCAACCATTACGAAAGCCAGCATTAGACCGAGCATGCCAAGAGCCACCATAAAGATGAAACCATTAAACGGGCGGTCGTAGCGCAAATGCATGAAGAACAATGCGACCAGCGATGCTTTAACGGTTGCGATGACCATGGCAACGGCCAAGTCAAAGCCAGCGAAATCAATCGAAGCGGTGTAGACCGTCAAAGCGGTCAATGCCATGAGCGAGCCCCAAACCATGAGCAATTGCTTTGGTGAAGAGACATGTGTTCCGGCAGGATTATCAGGATGTGCAGACATTTGAAAAACTCCGGTTAGCTAATGAGGTAAAGAAGTGGGAAGAGGAAGATCCAGATGAGGTCAACCAAGTGCCAGTAAAGGCCCGAGAAATCGACGGCGTTGAAATTTTTGGGGCCAAAATCGCCACGCCGAGCGCGGAAGATTAGCCAAAGAATCAGAATCATGCCAATCAAGACATGCACACCGTGCAGGCCTGTCATCACAAAGTAAATGCCAAAGAATAAACCCACGATGGTTTTGGTCTCTGGGTCGAGAGCGTCAATAGCCGCCGTCGCAGAACTATGCGCCCGCACCTCAGCGATAACCGCTGGGTCAGCATTTGGGTTAAACAAAGAATGCTCAGCAGAGGCCCAGAGCAAACCCTCATGGTATTTGTGCGAATACTCTTGTGACTTCACACCCATAAACGCCGCAGCGCAAACAAGTGTAATCACAAGATTGATAATAAGCGCCCGCGTTTGCCCCAACTGCGCATTGCGCACAGCCCAAGCCATCGACAGTGAGCTCAGAATCAAGACAGCCGTATTGATGGCGCCCCAAGTCGTATCGAGGAACTGTGCAGCAAATTGATAAGCCTCAGGGTGGTTGTTGCGATACATCGCATAAGCCACAAAGAGACCGCCAAAAAGCATGATCTCTGTCAGGAGGAATGTCCAGATGCCCAACTTGCCCGTCTCGAGCTGCTGCTCGGCTGAGTCAAAATGGTGCGCGACGTGTTCGTTTTGTGTGGTGGCGGTCATGTCGTTGAATGTCTAGGAATTGTGCCCGCGCATATCGGCGAGATATGGGTTGCCTGGCATTGGGTTCACAGGAAGGTAACCCTGCTCTTCTTCGCTCCAGGCGACAAGATTCATGTCGTATGGGTCGCCAACTTCGGGAGCCTCATCAAAGTTATGAGGCGCCGCTGGTGATTGACACTGCCACTCAAGAGTGACACCACCCCAAGGGTTAGCTGGGGCATCTTTACCGGAGCGCAATGATTTCAACAGAACCCAGCAAGTCCAGACCAAAGAGAGGCCGAGGAACATCGCACCAATGGTTGACCACTTGTTGTACATCTCAAACTGTGGACGATAGTCAAAGTAACGACGAGGCATGCCTTGTGTACCCGCAAGAAATTGCGGAAGGAAAGTGAGGTTAAAGCCAACGAAAGCAAAAACCGCAGCCCAGCGAGCTTGCACATCGTTGTACATTTTGCCGAAGATTTTCGGCCACCAATAATGGACGCCGCCCAAGAATGAAAAGAGCGCAGATCCAACCATCACGAAATGGAAGTGAGCCACAACAAAGTAAGTGTCGTGCAGCTGCACATCAGTGCCGAGCGTTGCCAAGAACAAACCCGTCAAGCCTCCAATGCCGAAAAGCCAAATGACACTCAAGCCATAAACCATTGGTGCGGCGAGATTGATCGAGCCTTTGTAAAGGGTCGCAATCCAGTTAAACACTTTAATCGCTGACGGAATTGCCACCGTAAAGGTAAGCGCCGAGAAAATCACCGACACCAAAACGGATTGACCGGAGACAAAGAGGTGGTGCCCCCAAACGAAAAAGCTCAGAAGAGCAATCGCAACAGAAGCCAACGCAATCGACTTGTAACCGAAAATTGGCTTGCGGCTAAAGGTCGCAAACAACTCAGACAAAACGCCCATTGCGGGCAGAATCATCACATAGACCGCTGGGTGGCTGTAGAACCAAAACAGATGCTCAAAGAGAATCGGGTCACCGCCAAGGTCAGGGTTAAAAATGCCAATGCCCATCAACCGCTCAACGGCAACGAGCAATAGTGCAATACCCAAAACAGGTGTCGCCAAAATCTGAATCACTGAGGTGGCATACAAAGCCCAAAGCAGCAAAGGCATTTTAAAATACTCCATGCCTTTGGGCCGCATCTTGTGAATCGTCACAATGAAATTAAGCCCCGTGAAAATCGAGCTAAAGCCAAGAATGAAGCCGCCCAAAGCCGCCATAAACACAGAGGTCTGCGTTGTCGTGCTGTATGGGGCATAGAAAGTCCAGCCCGTGTCAAGGCCGCCCGTCAGAATTGCCGTCACTAAGCAGAGTGCGCCCACCAAGTAAAGGTGGTAACTCAAGCGGTTAATTCGCGGGAAAGCCACATCTTTTGCCCCCAACATCATCGGTACCACAAAGTTGCCGAGCGCTGCAGGAATCGATGGAATGATGACCAAGAAAATCATCACCGCCCCGTGAAGCGTAAACAGCTGATTGTAAACATCAGCCGGCATCAAGCCAGGGCCGTCGCCGTTTGGCGCCCAAAGCTCTGCACGAATGAGAAGCGCGAAGATGCCACCCAAAAAGAGCGAAGCGATAATTGACCAAAGATACATCACGCCGATGCGCTTATGGTCAAGCGTCATGATCCAGGACTTAAAGCCCTTTTCACAATTCAGGTAATTCAAAGATGCGTCAGACATGATCTACTTGCCCCCCAGGGACTGAATGTAAGCGGCAATCGCCAAAATCTCTTTCTCTTTTAGCTGACCTTGATAGGTCGGCATGGTCGGGCCGAAACCCTTAACCAGTTTTGCTTGAGGCTCAAGGATGGACTCGCGGATGTAATTCTCATCCATGACAACGGGCGGGCCGCCTTCGATAGGCCGCTCTGTTCCGTACATGTCTTTGAGCGAAGGCCCAACAAGGGTAATCCCGGCTGAAACATCGTGGCAGGCATTACAGCCCTTAAGCGTGAAGAACTTTGCGCCCGCCTCGACAGGTGACATCTTGGCGAGCAAATCGCCCGCTTCAAGCATCCATTTGTCAAACTCGGCTTGCGACTGAACAATAACTTTGGTGTTCATGCCAGAGTGCTCGGTGCCGCAATACTCGGTGCAGAGCAAGTTGAACTCACCCTCAAGAATCGGCTCAAACCACATCTCGGTGATGCGACCAGGCACGACATCTTTTTTAACACGGAACTCGGGGATCCAGACGCTGTGAATCACATCGCTTGATGTCATCACCAAACGCATGGGAGTATTCACCGCGCATCGCAACTCACTTGTTTCAGTGCCGTCGGGGTACTTAAATGACCAAGACCACTTTTGACCCGAGACCTCAACGCGCATGGCATCGGCCGGAGCAATGGATTGATCGATATAGTTTTGCATGCCCCAATAAAACATCATAACCATCAAAGCCGTCGGAATGACCGACCAGACAATTTCAAGCATCGTGTTATGAGTTGGGGAAGGCTGCGGCTCTGGGCAGCGGCTACGGCGGTACTTCACAACAAAGAACAGCGTTGCCAGATTAATCAATAAAAAGGCAATGCCGGAAATGGTCAGAATGAAGTAGAACAGCCAATCGTGATCGGCAGCAACCGTCGAAGCCTGAACCGGAAAGAGAAAATCTCCTTGGTTGGCAGCCTCTTGGACGGCAGACATCATGAGTAAGGAAAGGGTCATGCAGTGTGACTCTGGTTGGGTGTGCGCCCACCTCGGAATAGTCGGTAAAAGAAACCGAGCAATCCAAGCGTAAGCAGTGCGCCAAAAACACGGACGAGATTCATCGCGGCGGGCGCGTATCGCCCCGTATTGGCGTCGTAAACAAAACAGTAAAGGAGGACTTTATCGAAAGACGAAGTGACCTCGCCCTGCGCGCACTCAAGCAATGACATCTCGAGTGTGCGCGCAGGTATTTGAATCCCGTAGAGGTAGCGCGTAACGCGACCCTCTGGGGTAAGCAGCATGGCAACCGCTGCGTGTGCGTATTGGTCTTTGTCGGCTATGTATTGAAAACCAAAACCAACGGCATCTGCGAATTGACGAATCAAATCAGCGTCAGCCGAGACCAAGACTGGCCAAGCGTGGTCATCAACCTTTCGGCCATAACCCTCAAGCAAACTCTTGCGGAAGTCGGCAGCGTGCTCAGGTGTGTCGCGAGGGTCAATGCTGACCGTAACCACCTGGAACTGATCGCCCACGCGCCAAGTCGCCTCAGCTAGTGCATTCGAAAGCCCGTCAAGCTGCAAATTGCAAAGCATCGGGCAGTTGGCGTAATTAAGCGTGAGCAAAACGGGTTTGCCTTGACCAAGTAAATCGCCAATCCGTACATCTTTGCCCGTGTGGTCTGTAAAAACCAAATCAAGCGGCAATTCAGCATTGAGGCGTTCGACAACCCCTGCGGCACGCAACTGATCGAGCTCTTCGCTCGCAAAAGTTTGCGCGTTTGCCGAAACGCACGCTGCAAAAGCAACGCCCGTAATCAGCAATGCAGAGGACAAGCTCATTGTTACTCGCCTTTGGTTTTGACGACTTCAGCCATCGCGGCGTCGATGTCGGCAAGGTCAGAAGCGTGCTCTTTTTGCATCGCCGCAAGCGGCTTATGCACAGCAGGATATTTGGCAGCCGTGTTATCGCGAATCTCAGTATTCATCACGGCAATCGTGACATAAACCAAAACCAGCGTCAGGATGCTACCCACCACGGCAATTACGCCGAGGCTTGCAGCAGAAACATCGTCTTTTTTAGCAGCAGGCATATCTTTTTAGATGTTGTGGAAGCCGAGGCATTTCGGCAGAAGCGGATCATTTTTGGCAAGCAAAGGGCGCTTGCCCGCTGTCGAAGCCACGCCTGCAACAAACAGGCAGAACAAACCAACAGGGATCAAAACTTCCATGGCGCCGAGCGGCAGACTTGTGCCTGGCTCAGCAATCGGGATGTTTTGCATTTTGCCGTCAACCATGATGTCGACGCCATTGGCCGCTTTAGTGAATTGAGGCAAAATGAGGTAGTACAAGTCAAACAAGTGCGCAACGAGCATGTACCAAGCCCAAAACTTAAGCGTCTTGCGGCTACGCTTGACATGGCGAGACAACAAACCCAAGAAAGGGATCACGAAAGTCAAGATGAGCAAAGCCCAAGATACATTTGTCCAGGGGTCAGATTGGCGCAGTAAGTACCAACCCGTTTCCTCAGGGATGTCGGCATACCACAGCAACATAAACTGTGAAAACGCGATGTAGCCCCAAAAGAAAACAAACGCAAACAAGAATTTACCGAGGTCGTGGTAGTGCTCTTGATTGAACACGCCGACCATCAAGTTGCGGTCTTGTAGCCAATCCATTGTGATTGCCAAGAAGGCGAAAATCGCAATCACGCAACCCGAAAAGTAATACACACCAAAGATGGTGGAGAACCAAGCTGGGTCAAGGGACATCAGCAAATCAAACGATGCCGCAGTCAAAGTGATCGCAAACAAGATCATGCTAGGCGCGGCCACTTTGCGCATAGCAAATGTTGGGCGCACATCATCGCCAGAATTGTCTTGCTCGACCGACTTCTTATTGAAGTAGCGCGCCATCAAAATCCAGACGCCGAAATAAAACACTTGGCGAATCAAAAAGAAGCTGACATTAAGGAAGGCGTGCTTGCCTTCAATCAGCGATGCGTGCGCGCCATGCGGGTGCAGCCATGGCCACAGCAAACCGCCAAACTCATCTTGGCCGACATGGCTCAACAATGGGTAAAGCAGAGGCAAACCCATCAGCATGACAAGCGGGAATTGCGCCATCACGGTTTCTGCAACGCGGCGAACCGTCGTTGACCAAAACGAGCCCGTAATGTGCTGAATCAGAACAAAGAACACAGAGCCGAGCGCGATGCTTAGCACAAAAGTGTAGCCCAATAGGTAGTCGTGAAAGAAGTGCCGCCAAGCATCGCCTTCGGCAAAACCGAGATAGGCCGAAATCGCGAGAGCCAAGACGCCGACAGAGGTGGCATTGCGCTTGAGGCGCGCGCCGTGTTCGCCGAGCGTGTATGTGGCAGGATCGATGGTGTGATTTTCCATTTTGTATTCCCCCTATCTATTTAGCGGCTTGAGCTTTTTGCAAAGCCTTGAGGTAGAGGATGACATCCCAGCGATTAGCGGCAGACATTTGCGCCGCGTAGCCAGGCATCGTGTTTATGCCCTTGGTAATCGTTTCAAAAACTTTACCTGGAGTTTGCTCAACGATCCGTTCGTCAAGCAGATTGGTGACCATCCATGTTTGCCCGATGGACGCCGCGCGGCGAGCCACCATGCCATCACCTTTGCCGCTATCACCATGGCAAGTGGCGCAGTAGATGTTGTATTGCTCGCGACCATTTTCGAGAGCGGCTTCGTCAATCACGACACCCTTAGGGAACTCGGTGACTGGCTTGCCGTCTCGCAAACCTGAGTAGGCTGCATTAGATGGGTCGGACTTACCCAAGTCGCCCTGAGCAATCGTGCCGTCAATTGGCTTGAGCGTTGCCGTGCCATCAGCAAACAGCGGATGATTCTCAAGACCCAACGGGGCTGTTTGCGCCTTAAACTTTTGCTGGAAGTCCATGTTGGGCACAAGGTGGAAACGCGTTTCTTCGGTCGTTGAGCTGCGCGAAGCCGCGATCATTGCAGGCGGCAGCAAAACCAATGCCGTCATGATTGCGGCGACAGCCTTAAAGCCGAATGGAGGTGAAGTTGGCTCATCAGGAACATCGACTAGCTCAACCGCACTCGCGCCAGTTGATGTCAAAAACTCAGCCGTTTTCTTTGGATCAAACTGAGCGTCTTTGGCCTCAATCACAACAAAGAAACGGTCGGATGTTGCCCGCGAAAAACGCTCTTTGCGGAACAACGGGTTGTACCACTGTGGCAGCTTATTCAGGATGAACATGCCAAACAGCGCGGCAAACGCCGAGAACAAAACTGTAGTCTCAAAGGCCACAGGAATGTTAGCCGGGATTGACCAGTCAGGCTTGCCAGAGATGACATACGGATAATCAACCGCGTTCATCCACCATTGCATGAGCATGCCCGCGACTAAACCCGTGATGCCGCCAGCCAAAACAATCCAGGGCAGAATTGTGGGCTTGACATCCATGGCGTCGTCGAGGCCGTGAACTGGAAACGGCGTATGGCAATCCCAGTGCCTGAAGCCGCTATCGCGAACCTGCTCGGCCGCATGCATGATGCCGTCAACCGTTTCATATTCAGCAAGGATGCCGTGAATTTCGTTTTGATGAGTCATCTATTCGCCCTCCTCTTTTTTGTGGCCGTGAGCGTGAGCTGTTGGCAAAACGGTCTTGACTTCAGCAACTGCAATCATCGGCAAGAAGCGGACGAACAGCAGGAACAAGGTCGCGAACAAACCAAAACTGCCAAGGAATGTCAGCATGTCAATCGCGGTTGGTTTGAAGTATTGCCAACTCGATGGCACGAAATCGCGGCTTAGCGAAGTGACGGTAATCACGAAACGCTCGAACCACATGCCAACATTGACGAGCAACACGATTGGGTACATCACCCAAAGGTTGCGGCGCAACTTACGGAACCAGAACAACTGCGGAAACAAAACATTGCAGCTAACCATCGTCCAGTAAGCCCAAGCGTAAGGGCCGAACGCGCGGTTTACGAAAGCGAATGCTTCGTATTGATTACCCGAATACCAAGCCATAAAGAACTCGGTCATGTAGGCGTAACCCACAATCATGCCCGTGGTCAAAATGACCTTATTCATGTTTTCGAGGTGGCGCATCGTGACGATGTGCTTCAACCCGAAAAACTGGCGCGCGGGAACCATCAAGGTCACCACCATCGCAAAGCCAGAGAACACCGCACCCGCTACAAAGTAGGGCGGGAAAATCGTCGTGTGCCAACCAGGTGTTTGCGCGACAGCAAAGTCAAAAGACACAACCGAGTGCACCGAAAGCACAAGCGGCGTAGCCAAAGCGGCCAACAACAAGTAAGCGCGCTCATAACGATGCCAGTGGCGGTTAGAACCCGACCAACCCAGCGAGAAAACCCCGTAGGCCATACGGCGAATCTTGGTGTTAGCGCGGTCGCGAATCGTCGCGAGGTCAGGGATCATGCCCATGTACCAGAACAGCAAAGAAACCGTCGCGTAAGTTGAAACCGCAAAAACATCCCAGAGAAGAGGTGAGCGGAAGTTAGGCCACATCGACATCTGGTTTGGAATCGGGAACAACCAATAGGCGAACCAAATTCGGCCTACATGGACGGCAGGGAACAAGCCCGCGCAAGCCACAGCGAAAATCGTCATGGCCTCAGCAAAGCGGTTAATGGATGTGCGCCAATCTTGTCGGAACAAAAACAAAACCGCCGAGATCAGCGTGCCTGCGTGGCCAATACCAACCCAGAACACAAAGTTAACAATCGGCCAACCCCAAGCGACAGGCTGGTTGTTGCCCCAAACGCCAACACCAGTAACCACAAGATAGGTGAGGCAAGCGCCAAGGATGCCAAGCAAAGTCAAGGCGATGGCAAAGGCGATATACCAAGCACGCGGTGGCTTGGGCCACTCGGTGATGCCGGCCACCTCTTGCGTGACTTGCGTGAAAGAAGGATCGCCCTCGATTAAATTTGCAGGGTAGATTGCTTCAACATCAAGTTGCGTCAATTCGGCTTTAGCCATGGTGCACCTCCGGGGTAGCTGCGTGCGCGTTGTGATCGGCTGTTTCTGCGACAGCAAGATCAGGGTGCGGGTTGCGAATGCGCGCCAAGTAGTGCGTGCGCATCTGCAAATTTAATTCAGACAACAACTCGTAGTTACGCGGGTTGCTGTACATCTTGTTAACCTCGCTTTCGGGGTCGTTAAGATCACCGAAGACAATCGCGTCGGTTGGGCAAACCTGCGCGCAAGCCGGCACAATGTCGCCATCACGCAATTCGCGCCCCTCGTTACGAGCGTCGTGCTTACCAGTATGAATCCGTTGCACGCAGTAGGTGCACTTTTCCATGACGCCACGACTACGGACGGTCACCTCTGGGTTTTGCATCAAGTGCAGGGTTTCATTACCTGGCTTGCTGAGCGCCTCGGTATTGTCAAAGAAGTTAAAGCGACGGACTTTAACCGGGCAGTTGTTGGCGCAATAGCGCGTGCCAATGCAACGGTTGTAAGCCATATCGTTTAGGCCTTCAGAGCTGTGCGTCGTCGCGCCAGCAGGGCAAACCTCTTCGCAAGGAGCCATCTCACACTGGGTGCAACTCACAGGCATCGTAATCGCCTGCGGGTCATCGGCATCGCCAGAATAGTAGCGGTCCATGCGAATCCAGTGCATCTCACGACCAGCAATCACCTGCTCTTTACCCACAACAGGGATGTTGTTTTCAGACTGACAAGCAATCGTGCAACCGTTGCAACCATTACAAGTTGCGAGGTCAATGGTCATCCCCCATTTGTGGCCCGTGTCATAAAGGCGCTTATCGAAAAGCGAAACATTGGCCGGGTGGTGGACGCGATGCGATGCGAAATCTGGGTGGTCGTTGAACTCGGTCAATGAACCCTCGCGCGCAATGGCGGGCAGACGCTGCTCGCGCCCTTGCATGCCCGTTTGATCGATGAGGTGGTGCTCTTGTGTTTGAGCAAGCTCATAGGTCGCACCCGTTGCAAGAATCGTTGCCGACGACCAACTCATGCCTTTGCTTGAGCGAATCGCGCTTGCATTAAAGCCTAGGTCGCGGATATCTGCATCAAGCAGACCGCCCACATGACCCGCAGCCGTGCGCCCATAACCCAAAGTTAGAGTCGCAGCGTTTTGCGCGTGGCCAGGTAAAACATAAACCGCGGCATCAAGAGTCTTGCCGGCAGTTGTAATCGTAACCATCGAACCGGTAGTCACGCCCTCAGCCTCAGCCGTTTTCGGCGCGAGCATCAGAGCGTTATCCCAAGTCATTTTGGTCATGCTGTCAGGTAGCTCTTGCAACCAACCTGAGTTCGCAAAGCGGCCATCCCAAACAGATGCATCTGCGCGGAAAGCAATCTCAAGACCTTCGCCTTGAAGCGTTGCTGCATCAAACTGAGGAGCCGCCAATGGAACGGCCGTAACAGGGACGCCCTTGGCTTTGGGTGCGACGAAACCGTCATGCACGGCCTTGCGCCATGCCGAATCAGACCGAGAAACGGATTCTGAAAAAGTTTCGCGGACGAGCGTGAAGGCCATCTTGGCTTCACCTATTAGTGAGGAGAGCAACTCTATGGAAGAACGGCCACCCCAAAGAGGGTGAATCGCCGGCTGCGCGACAGTCATGGAGCCGTCCCAACCGCGGGTGTCTGCCCATGCCTCGAGGAAATGGGCGCGCGGCACATGCCAACCACAAGAGAGCGAAGTCTCGTCGCGGTAGAGCGAAAGGTGCGCCGTGTTGCCCTTTAGCTCAGCGAGCAAACCCGCAAAATCGGCGTCGGCTGGGGCGTTGTAGACCGGGTTGCCGCCAAGAATCATCAGACTCTTAACCGCGCCAGACTTAACGGCCTTAGCTAGAGAAGCAATTTCGCCAGCGCCGGAATAAACCAGCTCAACGGGGCGATACTCGACCGTGTGGCCAACCGCACCCAACGCAACATTGAGTAACTGAGCGCGCGCATGCACGCCCGCTGGCTGGTCGGGGCCGACCGAAATCATGGCCGCGCCTTTGTTGGCAAGCAGGTCTTTCGCCAAAGCCTTAATGAAAGCCTGGCTCTTTTTTTCACCAAGGAAGCCGCCCTTTGGCGCAGCAACCTGACTCAAGCCCATCTCGGCCTCAAGCGCAGCCAAGAAAGCACCAATTTGAGATGCACGAATCGGCAAGCGCTGATCCGCCTGACCGCCAGTTGGTGAGAAGGTTGACTCAACCGACCACAAGCGATTCATGCCATGGCCGTCTTCGGGACGCCGCCCTTTTGCGAAACCGCGCGCATTGCGCAAAGCCGCAGGGTGCATATGAAAAAGGTCGTCATCAAGCGCAAGGATGACTTTTGCCGCGCCAGTGTTGTAATCGGGTCGGACGGGCATCTTGAACGCCAACTCACAACCCATGCGCTCATTGTCACGATTGACCGGCTCGTAAGTGAACCACTTTGCGTTGGGGTTCGCGGCGAGCCATGCGGCCTTCATGCGCATAAAAGATGGTGAAGCAGATGCCTCGGAAAGGATGGCCGCGCCAGCGCCTTTGAGGTTTGCCGAAGCCCAAGCATCGAAAGCAGCCCAGTCAGACTCGGTCTCGTTGCCGTTTTCGAATTGAGCCACACCACGCGAGCGGTCTGGGTCATAAAGCTCAAGCATCGCAGCTTGCGCCCAAGTGCTGGTCGCACCATTTGAGTTGGGGTCAAGCTTGTTGCCCTCAACCTTGACCGGGCGGCCATCGTAACTCGTGATGTTTAAGCCCTGGCCATATCCGCCAAGCTCAAACGAAGAAGCGTAAGTCTTTGATGTGCCGGGCACCCAGCCCTCTGGGCGGTCGGCAAGTGGCGCGATGTTTTCTTTTTTCCAGGTACAGCTCGTTGCACCCGCCAACGCGACGGATGCGCCCATCAACTGCAAGAATCGACGGCGTGAAGAAGTCGTCCAGGCCTCTTCGTCGCCCGCTTCGAACTCAGCGCCGAGCTTTTCAAGAAACTCAGGTGTGGCCTCAAGCTCAGCGAGCGAACGCCAATGCTTTTGCATATTTTCAGAACGGTTTAGCGATGACATGTTGAGCAATCCTCTTGGGGGTTTACGCCATATTCTTTGCGCAACTTAGCGCCCAAAATGTGAGGAGCCTCGTCGGCCTGCCAAGCAAGGTTAAAAACCTCGCTCTTGGGGCGGATGTTTGGCTCAGGGTTACGGTGACAATCAAGGCACCAACCCATGGAAAGTGGCTCGACCTGCTCGACGACTTCCATTTGGTCGACTCGGCCGTGACAACTCACGCAAGAAATACCTGCGTGAAGGTGAGCGCTGTGATCGAAACGCACATAATCTGGCAGGTCGTGCACGCGCACCCACTGAATGGGCTTGCCCGTTGCAGCCGACTCGCGCACCAGAGCCAGAGCGTCACTTTCTTTGTGAAGCTGCGTATGGCAATTCATGCAAGTCGCCGTTGGCGGGATGGCTGCGTGGTTGGCCTCTTGCACAGTATTGTGGCAATAACGGCAATCCATGCCGAGCTCACCTGCGTGCAATGCATGACTAAACGGCACAGGTTGCACCGGCTTATAGCCAACATTGAGGTTTTCGGGAGAGGCACCAAAAGCAAACAGACCCGTCAAGTAGACAGGTGCTGCGATGGAAGTGATGCCCAGAATTGGTCGAAAAATGTTCGACCACCTTGGGAAGTGGAACACGCTCATGGAGGGTTCTGGATTTGGACGAATCAGGCCTTGAAGTGGGGGGCGGCCTGAATTAACTCACACATTCTAGGGCTGTTAAGCCCGTGGGGCTAGAGAAGTATCCTGCCCTACTTTATAGGGGGAATTTACCCGCAATAGCCTCGGCCTCGCCTTTTTCGGCGACGAGCTTGAGAGCCTCAACAACTTGCTTGCGTAAGTGCCGTGGCGGGTCCGCAAAGACATCGGTAACCAGCGTTTCTAGGGATGGCGCGCCCACCTTTTCGGCCCGCGCAACACCCTGAAGGATTTCCTCTTCGCGAGTCTCACGATAACACTGCAGCTCAGCTTTGGCTGCGATGTCGCCCGCGTAAATGTATTGCTCAAAGCGACTTACGGGGTCGCGGCCGGCCCAGTGTGCGACTTCAGCATCTTGACGGTAGCGCGAGGGATCGTCTGAACTAGAGTGCCCACCCATACGGTAGGTGCGTAACGCAATCAAACTTGGGCCTTCGCCGCGTCGTGCGCGATCCGCTGCCATTTTGACCGCACTCCAGCAAGCTAGTGGGTCGTTGCCGTCAACATCAAGACCGGGCAAACCATAAGCCTTGGCTTTGGTCGCGTAGGAGCGAGACTTGGTCTGATTCGCGCTCGGCACCGAGATCGCCCAGCCATTATCGATAATGCAAAAAACAACCGGCGCTTTTGTGACCGCGGCAAAATTAACCGCAGAATGAAAGCCGCAGGATGATGTCGCGCCATCGCCAGTATAAGCCAGGCAAATGTTGTCTTCGCCGCGCTGCTTCATGGCAAGTGCCGCCCCCACTGCGTGCGGAAGCTGAGTGCCAAGGACGGAACCCCAAGATGGGAAATTCACATCTTTACATTGAAAGTGATTGGGCATCTGGCGACCTTTCGCAGTGTCATTTGCGTTGCCAAACATATGTGATATATATTCATCAATTGGCATGCCGCGCTGAATGGCCACACCGCCTTCGCGGAGTGCAGAAAACACCCAGTCGTCTTGACCAGGCACTGCGCCCGACCCATGAATGGCGGCCTCTTGCCCGGTGGAAGTGCCAACAAATGCGACACGACCTTGACGCTGGAGCTTCATCATGCGGTCGTCCATAATGCGGGTGGTTGTCATGGCGCGCCAAATCGCAAGACACTCTTCTGGTGGCGGGAGCGGCGGATTTAAAGTCGAGAAGCCCTCAATGCCTAATTCTTTCTGGGGCGGCGAAAGGGTTTGATTTCCGTCGTCTGAAAGCAAACGGAAAACATCTAACCCATCTGGGAAGGCGACTCGATAACTCATGCTGAAATGCCTAAATCAGCATCAAAGTCGGGTTTTCAAGCAAATCGCGCATTCGCACCATAAAGCGAGCGCCATCAGCGCCGTCAACAATTCGGTGGTCAATGCTGATCGAAAGATTCATCACATCACGAGCAACGATGTCATTGCCAACGCAGCGTGGCATTTTGCGCATAGAGTGAACGCCCATAATGGCAACCTCTGGGAAGTTGATAATTGGCGTTGCCAAAATGCCCCCGATATTGCCTGCGTTTGAAATAGTGAATGTCGAATCTTTGAAATCTGCTGGGGTCAACTTACCGCCTCGCGCGCGAGTTGCAATGTCAACGAGGTCGCTTGCGATTTGCAAAAGACCCTTTGATTGAACATCATGAACGACAGGCACAACAAGACCATTAGGTGTGTCAACGGCTACGCCTAAGTTGACATACTTCTTAATGATGATTTCTTGCGCCTCTTCATCTAACTCTGCATTCAGCTGAGGGAATTCCATCAATGCTTTGGCGGTGGCCTTCATGATGTAGGCCATGTAAGTCACCTTGACACCTTGCTCTTCACCGACCGCTTTGGCACCATTTCGCGAGATGACGAGCTGAGTGCAATCGACCTCTTCGATGAGTGAAAAGTGCGTCGCAGTAAATTTAGACCGCGACATGGCCTCGGCCGTCTTCCGCCGGATGCCGCGGAATGGCACACGCTCGACTTCACGCACGCCCAAAACAGGTGGGGCTTGGCTTGATGGCCCAGTTGCCGGGCGTTCGCCCGCTCGCACATCAGCGGGGCGAATGCGACCATTGGGGCCAGTCCCGGCAATGCGACTCAGATCAAGGCCTAGCTCGCGAGCGAGTCGACGAGTGGCTGGAGCCGCAAGGACTTTGCCGTTTGTTTCTGCAACAGGCGAAGCCGCTGGCTGTGGTGAAACAGCTGGCGTTTCTGCCGCAGAGGCTGCAACAGGCTTGCCAGAACTTGTTTCTGGTGAAGAACTTACAGCATTTCCGTCGGTAGTAATGACGAATAAAATCTCGCCGACATCCGCGGTATCGCCCTCTGCATACATATGCTTGGCGATTGTCCCGGCAGACGGGGATGGGATCTCGACGGTCGCCTTGTCGGTCATCACCTCAACGACCAAATCATCAGCCGCCACGACCGCCCCTTCGGGGACAATCCAACGAACCACCTCGCCCTCATGGACGCCTTCCCCGATGTCGGGCAATCGAAAATCAAGTTGAGTCATGGCTAAAAATCTAGGGCTTCTTCGATGGCGTCGACCACGCGGCGCGTGTCGGGCATGTAGTAGTGCTCAAGCGTGTTGGGGAACGGTGTGTCAAAACCAGTCACGCGCTTTACGGGGGCTTCGAGATACTCAATGGCATGCTCGGCGGCAAGGGCAGAAATTTCAGCACCGAAACCACAAAAGCGTGGTGCCTCGTGCACCGTCACAACGCGACCGCATTCACGGATGGCATCAAGGACCGCCTCTTCATCAAGCGGCATAAGCGTGCGCAAATCAACCACGCGGATGGATGCACCACGCGATTCTTTTACGCGCTCGGCAGCTTTTGTACACACAGGAACCATTGCGCCGTAACAGAAGACGACCAATTCATCGCCGTCGATAACAGTTGCAACTTTTGAAAGAGGAATGATGTATTCCTCGTCAGGTACTTCCATTTTGGACGAACGGTAAAGCGCCTTGGGCTCAAGAAACAAAACGGGGTCTGGGTCGGCAATTGCAGCCGCGAGCAAACCTTTTGCATCATAAGGGTTGGATGGGACAACGACCTTCAAGCCTGGCGTGTGGCAAAAATATGCCTCGCCTGACTGTGAGTGATAAAGCCCACCTCGGATGCCTCCGCCGTATGGAGTACGAATCACCATTGGCACCGTATATTGACCGCCTGAGCGATAACGCATTTTTGCGGCCTCGCTTACGATTTGATCAAAGGCCGGGAAAATGAAGTCTTGGAATTGAATCTCGCAAACGGGCTTCATGCCATTCATGGCCATGCCGATACCCACTCCAATAATGCCATCTTCTGAAAGCGGTGTGTCAAAACAACGCTCTTCACCAAACTCGGCCGTCAAGCCGTCGGTCGCCAAGAAGACGCCACCCTTGGGGCCAACATCTTCGCCAAGCACTAGGACGGAATCATCTGCGCGCATCGCGCACTTGAGGCTGTCATTTACAGCCTGTACCAAAGTCATTTTCGTTTTTGTAGCTGTGGTCATAGTGGGAATTCTCCCTTTTCGTTTACGCTTTCATCGCGTGAAGAGTAGTGGCTGATGCACCAATCTCGCTGGGCTTTAAGATGCTCTGGCATATCCTTAAATGTATCTGAAAATATCGTCTCAAGAGCTGGGCGCGCTTTCCCTTCAGCCACCTCAGATGCCTCTTTCATAACGGCAGCAAATTCTTCTTGGATGTCATCCGCATCGCCTGGATGCAGGATGCCCTCTCTCTCAAGATAGACTCTAAATCGGGCAATCGGGTCTTTTGCAGCCCATTCATCCATGACAGACGCTTCGATATATCGGCGAGGATCATCTGATGTCGAGTGCCCGCCCATGCGAAAAGTCAAGGCCTCGATCAAAGTCGGGCCGCCGCCATTGCGCGCACGGTCAACCGCTTTTTTCACAGCGTCATAAACGGCAAGGACATCGTTTCCGTCAACCTTAACACCTGGAATTCCGTAAGCTTCGCCCTTGATTGCAAAGGATGAACTCGCCGTCTGTTTTTCGACGGGGCACGAAATTGCGTATTGATTATTTTGACACAAAAACACGACAGGCGCTTGCGTCACGCCGGCAAAGTTCATGCCGGAATGAAAGCCGGATGTACTTGTTGACCCATCACCAAAGCTAGTCAGCACAACGCCGTCTTCGCCACGCTTTTGCATGGCCATGGCAATGCCCACAGCATTAGGAACTTGAGTGCCCAGCGGTGAAGATATCGAAAGCCAACGAATCGGCTCAGTGAAAGTAAAGTGCACCGGCATCTGGCGACCACGCGCGTGGTCATCTTGATTGCCAAACATGTTATCCATCATTTCCTGAGGCTTGACCCCGTGAAAAAGCGCCATTGCAAAGTCACGGTAATGCGGCGCGATCCAGTCTTTGCTGGCATCAAGTGCAGCAGCGGCGCCAGCGGAAACAGCCTCAATGCCTTCGTTTGGGATGGAGAAACCCACCTTGCCTGTACGCTGCAACTTCATTGCGCGGTCGTCAAATTGGCGCGTTGCCACCATTGCGCGATACATGCGTATCACCACTTTTGGGTCAACATTTGGCGGCGTGCCTACCTGATTCCCTTTCGGGTCTAAAATTTGAATCATTAATTTGTTTTTGGTTAAACAGCCAAGCGACTCGAAAGAAAATGCTCGGCGGCTTTGTAGGAGGAGCGCACTAAAGGGCCAGATGCGCAAAAGGCAAAACCGAACTCTTGCTCGGCCTCGATACGCCATTTTTCGAAAGCGGCTGGAGTGTAAAACTGCTCGACTGGCAAATGCTTTTTGCTCGGCGCCAAATACTGGCCAAGCGTAAGGATTTCAACGCCGACTTCACGCAAGTGCCGCATGGTGAGCCGTATTTCATCATCAGTTTCTCCAAGGCCAAGCATCAAGCTCGACTTGGTTACAACATCAGGGCGGTATCGCTTGGCTTCTTTCAAAACAAAAAGCGACTGCTCATAAGTTGCACGCACATCGCGCACACGACGGTGCAAACGATTGACGGTTTCGATGTTGTGCGAAAAAACATCGACGCCCGAATCACAAACCATTGAGATGCAATCGGCGCGCCCCTGAAAGTCAGGAACGAGGGCTTCGACGAGCAAATCAGAGCGTCGGTCTTTCAATGCCGCAATAGTGGCCGCGTAATGACCCGCTCCCAAATCGGTGAGGTCATCTCGATCAACTGAGGTCAAAACCAAATAGCGCAGGCGCGGCACATCAGCCATCTCAGCGACTTTTTGCGGCTCTTGAGCATCGAGCCAGCCTCGCGGGTTGCCTGTTTTCACGGCGCAAAAACGACATCCTCTGGTGCAAACATCGCCCATCAGCATGACCGTGGCCGTTCCGGCTTCCCAGCATTCGCCCTGGTTGGGACAATGCGCCTCTTCGCAGACCGTATACAACCCCTTTGACCGCAGCTCTTTACGCAACTCAGAGACGACTTCCCCAGAGGGCAGTCGCACTTTCAACCAGTCTGGTTTGCGTGTTTCGTTAACCATAGAATTTAAAATTATATGTGAGCCCTAAACAAACTGCTGAAGGGATTGAGATTGATCGCCCGCTCGCATTTTTTCGAGCGAAATGCGCTGAATTTGACGGACGCGCTCAAGTGAAATACCAAGGGCAGCTCCGACTTCAGCCAAAGTGCATGCGGGTGCACTGCCTAGACCAAAACGCATACTCACCACCGACTGCTCGCGCTCAGTAAGTCGGCCCATCGCTTCCCCGAGATGACGCAACATCAAAACATTTTCATGGAAGTCAGGCGAATCAGCTGCGTCGCCGCCATCAAACAAATCAAGCATCTCACTGCTGCCGTCAGCATCTATTTTGCGATGGATGCTCTGAGTGTAGCGGTTGCCTTTTAGTGCGGTCTTGACAAGCTCTTCCGTCATTCCTGCCCGCGCAGCCAAATCGCGCGGTTTGAAAAACAAACTATCATCACCCGCTGCAAGCACAGCATCGCGCATTTTCTTCATCGCCTTCTGGATGTAAGCCGGCACTCGCACCGTGCGTGATTGATTGTATATCGCGTTTAAGAAGGCTTGATTAATCCAATAACCAGCGTAAGTTTTAAAGCGAAACCCGCGCTGAAAGTCAAAGCCCTGAACGGCCTTAAACAACGAATGATTGGCCTCTTGGACCATATCCTCTACAGGAACGCCAACCCTAGAGTATCGCTCAAGGAGTCGAAAAACGATATGTAAATTTCGTTCCATCAACTCGTTTCTTGCCGAGATGAATTCATGTGTTCGCGCCCTCAATCGTTCTCGCTTCCCCGGTGACAAATTTCTCGGAGCGCATCCTTGGCAAATCAACTCGCGACCAGGCGGGCAACTCGTGCAACGATCTGTATCAACGCCTGGGTAGAGCTCAACCTCGGTCTTTGAAAAACCGCATGCTCGCCGTGCTGTTTTTAAACGCCGCCACAGGAACTCAACCATCATGGTGAATGCCAACTCATCGGCTCGATCCATAATCGGCACTCGCTTAACTTGCCCGCGGAACCACGCCAGTCGGCCGCGGCCAACCGGTTGAGCGCTCTCGGACTTGCGCGCGAAAGTCATATCGATAGACAGACGATTCTTGTCTAGCCGACGCGCCATTCGCTTGCAGCTGGCGTCAAAATCATCAAAATCAAGGCCTGCGGCCACGGCCAGAAAGGCCATGTTTCTAACAGGGGCTGCTGCCCCCGGCTGTAAGGATGGATCAAAGTAACCAGACATGCAGTCTCTCCTGTGAACGGAACGCTTAGAGTATAGCACCTTTTTAGTGCTAAACAGGGGCGCGGATTCAGATTTCAATAAATCCTTATGAGAGCAGCCTATTCCGCCTCTAAGCGAGCAATTCTTTGCAGGACGCCCTTCATGACGATGTCGAGAAAGCTGCCTTCGCAGTAATCACCCGGAGCGGCGTGGCTGATGCGGTCTTCGGCAATTAGGCGGTGAACCTTTTCTTGGCAGGACGATTCGCCCCACAAAGCCGGGTCAAAAACCGCAAAAGCATAGCCGCCCTCCGCACGCACCAACTCCATCGATGGTATATCAGAGTCGCCATCGCCAAGGAAAATCATCCGTGAAAACGGGAAGGCTTTCTCCTCTTTTGGCATCCAGCGATTTAATGTTTTGTGATCCCAATAATTATGAATCCCTTTACTGATGCGAAAGAGAAACTGTGTCTTGGTTGTGTAATTTAAACCCACTGCCGGCCATACGGCGCGGCCGTCTTCATCAAAAATATATTTGCACGCAAACACTTCTTTGAAGCTGTCATAAATCGGTGTGCCTTTCACAATCTCTTCATTGCCCGACGAAACGACAAAATGCTGTAGCTCTAAATTGAAATGCTCAAGCGCGTAAGCATTGATGCGATCAAACCATTTGAGCACGCCTGGGAAAAATGGAACCTTTGCACCATGCTGCCTCAACATCGCCTGGGTTATTGGCACCCCCCGTCGCTCGGCCGCTTTCAAAATGTGGCGCATGTACATCAAGATGCCATCTGCGTTAGCGCTTTCGGTGTCAGCCTCAACCATTGGCCAAAACTCTTGCGGCACTACACCTAAAGCTGGGAAAAGCGAATGCTCTTGCATCGAACCCTCGGCCAATGTGCCGTCGAAATCGTAAACAAGAGCTACGGTCAAAGGAGCAGTTTTTTCAGACATCATGATTTTGATTTAATCGCGCGCAAAACGCGGTCGAGGGTGCGCCATGCATCCATGGGCGAAACTTCATTTAATTCCATTTCGTTTAATTCATCGAGCAAAGCTTTATCGCCGTCTTCATTAGCGAGTAAGTCAAAAAGGGAGTGCTGCAAAACCAGCAACTCATCAGCCGCGGGAGCATCTTTCTCGGCAACCGGTGAATCAGGTTCGGCGACCGCCTGCAAAATGCGGCGCGACAAATCTTCTTCGTCTCGCTCAAGGCGGACAAGCACATTGCGCGCTCGATCAAGCACTCCCGTTGGCAGACCAGCCAACTGAGCAACATGGATTCCGTAGCTGCGGTCGGTTCCGCCCTCTTCGATGCGATGCAAGAAAACAATCTCGTCGCCCCACTCGCGCACGGCGACATTGAGATTGACCGCATTGACCAAACTCGCAGCCAAATCGGTCAATTGGTGGTAATGCGTGGCAAACAAACATCGCGCGCCCAGCTCATTGTGCACATGTTCACAAACCGCCCAAGCGATAGCCAGGCCATCAAAAGTAGAAGTTCCACGCCCAACCTCGTCAAGCAGCAAAAGTGAACGGCCTGTCGCGTTACGCAAAATATTAGCCGTCTCAACCATCTCAACCATGAAGGTCGATTGCCCGCGCGCGATGTCATCGCCTGAGCCAAGTCGTGTAAAAATGCGATCAACCAAAGACAGTTTCGCGGATTCTGCTGGCACAAAACTGCCCATCTGGGCCATCAAAACAATGAGTGCGCTTTGCCGCAACCAAGTAGATTTACCACTCATATTGGGGCCGGTCAAAACAGCCAAGCGACGGTCAACGCCAAAACTTGTGTTATTCGGCACAAAAGGGTCGCCAAGAAGCGCCGCCTCAACCACAGGATGCCGCCCACCAACAATTTCTAACTCGACCTCTCCGTCGACAAATTCAGGCTGGACAAAACGGCGCTCAACCGCAACGGTAGCCAACCCGTTCAAGGCGTCAAGCCTCGCAAGAGCTGAAGCCGTCATCAACAGCCTTTCGACCACTTTTGCTACCACGCCGCGAAGGTCAGAAAAAATCTGGTATTCAAGCTCTTTCGCTTTTTCTTCCGCGCCCAAAACTTTGGCTTCATATTCTTTCAACTCTGGGGTGATATACCTCTCAGAATTTTTTAGCGTTTGCTTGCGGATGTAATCATCAGGCACACGATCTGATTGCAATCGAGAGACCTCAATGTAATAACCAAATACACGATTAAACCCCACCTTCAATGTCGGGATGCCCGTGCGTTCAAGCTCGCGCTGCTGCAGCTGAACAAGATACGCTTTGCCACCAGCCGCCAGCTCACGATACTCGTCAAGCTCAGCGGAATAACCGTCGCGCACCAAGCCGCCTTCATTTAACGCAAGCGGCGGGCTGCTGACCAAAGTGGCAGCAAGCCTTTGCTGCACCGTTGCGCAAGGGTCAAGCTCGCCATTGAGCTGAATCAAACGCGCGGCAATGGCGCCCCCAAGTGAGCTTTTTAACGATGGGACTCGACCGAGTGCTTTACCTAAACCGACGAGATCTCTTGCATTGGAGCGCCCTGCAGCCACTTTAGCCGACAAACGCTCAAGGTCGCCAAGCCCGTCGAGCTGGCTAATCAAAGCCTGTCTCGTCTCGGAGGCCGCAACCAACTCACCCACTGCTTCATGGCGAGACCGAATCGCAACCACATCAACAAGAGGCTCAAGTAGCCATTCTCGTAAGAGCCGCGCCCCCATCGGAGTGGCCGTGCGATCTATGACGGACAGTAAAGTGCCGGCACGCGAACCGTCTTGCTGATTTGCAGTCAGCTCAAGCGTGCGTCGCGTCGCGCCATCAATTACAAGGTGCTCACTCGCGCGATGTAGTTGCAAATCACGAAAGTGAGAAAGAGATGACTTCTGAGTATCTTTCAGAAAATCAAGCAACCCGCCACAGGCCGAGACGATTTCAAGTTGTTCGGCAACGCCGAAAGCTTCAAGGGTTGAAACTTTTAATTGCTCACACAAATCGCGCGTACCACGCTCGGCATCAAAACCCCAAGATGGGCGTAATGTAAAAGAAATGTCTTCTCGATTAACCACTTCACTTAAACGCAAAATAACTTCTGCACGAGCATCAGATTCAGGGTAATCCGCAAAAACGACTTCCGCCGGCAACACGCGCGCGAGCTCTTCAGAAAAATGTGCAACCGTCGTTGAGGAACAGCGAAAAGTTCCTGTGGTCAAATCAGCCCAAGCCAATCCAACGGGCCACTCGCTAGATGGCAAATCAGCCGCTCCGCGCCCCCTTGGCTGCTCAAGATGCACCCCCATCACGAACAGAGGCGCGTCACCGCTCAAATTCTCATCTTCGATCAAAGTACCCGGTGAAACAACGCGCACGACATCGCGATCGACGATGCCCTTGGCCTCACGCGGGTCTTGCATCTGCTCGCAAATCGCAACGGTGTAGCCCGCCTGCACCAAACGCACCAAATAGCCGGGCATCGATTTAACAGGGACCCCCGCCATCGGGATTTCTTTTTCTTTGGAGCGCGAAACCACGGACAACCCCAACACTTTGCCAGCCGTGTGAGCGTCATCAAAAAACATCTCGTAAAAGTCACCCATGCGAAAGAACAACAACGCATGCGGATACCGATTTTTTGCGGCATGGAATTGCCGCATCATCGGGGTTTCTTCGGGACGCTTTTTGGCTTTAGAGGATGCCATAGAAGTTCCGATTCTACTCTGTCCGCTATGATTTTTTTCGGGACTGGTATCCTTTCGTCATGTTTGCTTCTCTTGCCCGATTCGCGACTCTTCTCTCACTAGCCATGCTGGCCGCAAGCTGTAGCTCAACGGTGTTTACTTCTTGGCCTCAAGACTCTTTTGGCGCAAGAGACGCATTAGATCACGGCGAATTCGATTGGGCCGCCGAAGAATATCAAAACCTCCACGG
This sequence comes from Planctomycetota bacterium, assembly GCA_018671175.1. Classification (GTDB taxonomy): domain Bacteria; phylum Planctomycetota; class UBA1135; order UBA1135; family UBA1135; genus JABHIE01. The sequence goes on from JABHIE010000018.1 coordinate 94,136, forward strand.
CACGCTTGAAAGCAATGAAATGCTCGCGCTTATCGAAGAGGGCATGGCCTGGCATCTCGCTGGCGCACCTGAGTTGGCTTGTGAGGCCTGGATTGAAGCCGAGCAAGCGCTCGATGGCTTCGCTGACCGCCCCACCATTAGCGGTCGCAGCCTCACCGAAGGCGCACTTTCGATGGCCGTAAATGATGCGACTTTGCCCTATGACGGCGAAGGTTTTGAGGTCGCGCTGCTTCACGGGTTTATGGCTTACGATTATCTCCGCCAGGGCAACCTCGACGACGCCATGGTCGAGGTCAAACGCGGCTACGCCATCCAGCGCCGTGAGGAAGAGCGATATGAAACCGAATACGGCATGAGTCATTTTGCGCGATTTATCGCCAGCATCGCCCAAGGCAAAGACGGTCGATGGGATGAAGCCGAAATGGACTTAAAACAGCTGGCGGCAGCTCTACCTGACAACCAAGCCATCAAACATTTTCTTGAATATACGCGCAAAATGCAGACATCCGAAGCTGTTGACGCAGACGAAGAAGTCGAAGTTTATCTCATTTTCGAGCGCGGCCGCATGCCTGAGAAGCAAGAGGAAACCGTCCGTTACCAGCTTGATTCAGGCTTTGGGACTTTTTCCATGCCTCTGCTAAGCGAGCCACCAAAGGGCGGCCCACGCAAAGTCGGGCTCATTGTCGACGGCAAAGGCAGGGCGCGCACTTTTCTATTGCAAGAAATCATGCTGCTCGGTCAGCGCAACCTCGAGGATCGGCTCGACTGGATGATTGTCAAGGGTCTCGCACGCTCCGTTATGAAGTCAGTTTTGATTGAAACAACAGCAGGCGCCGTTGCCGAAGAGCATGGCGAAGCAGCGGGTATCCTGGCTGGTTTAGCAACCAGTTTTCTGCTGGGCGAAACCGAACGGGCTGATTGCCGCAGCTGGACATCCCTGCCGCAAGAAATCCAGATTGCTCGCGTGGTGGTCAAACCGGGCAAGCACCATTTTGCCGTTCGCGACAAAAAGGGCAACGAGCTCAATCTTGGCTCGTATTCGTGCGAGCCAGGTGAGCCGGTTTTGCTAGGCGTGCGCTCCCTTGGCTCAAAACTTTACTCACTCACTCCAACCTCTTCTGCGCCGATTCAGGCTCAACTTTAATCAACCACTTTCGGCCACAAAGGCACTAAACTCAATCCATGAAAACACTCCAACTCACCGCGCTTGCCCTCGTTTTGGCTCTTGGCGCTTGCAGTAGCTACGAAGCCGAAAACGGCTCGCTTTTCGGCACGACCACTTGGGCCGGCGCCGACATCGACGACTTAATTAATCGTGAAAATGGCCGCGTATTTTTCGACAAAGACGATCTCGCTGTTTATCAAGTTGAGCTTACGACAAGCCAAGAAGACCTCACCGTCGAGTGGCGCGCAAGATGGTTTGACGACCAAGGCATGGAAATAAAAGATGTCACTCGCGCTTGGCGCATCATCCACATGAACCCTTACGCGGCCACACCCGTGCGCAGCATCGCGCCATCCATGTCTGGCGTATCGTGCCGCGTGGAAGTCCGCAAACACAAATCTCTGGGGCGTTAAGTCATGCGTTATTTCATTCCTGCCATTTCCATCGCCCTCTTTGCGCTTACCGCGTGCAGCGGCCCTGACATTTACGAAGCTGACGACATCCTCCATGGCACGGGCGATATTGAAGTCGAGGTTCACTCCTTTATCGAGCTTGATCTTGAAGTCGATGATGTCATCGGTCGCAACAAACTCGAGCGAGTATCGGCTCAGTTCATGCTCACAAACGACGAAGACACGCCCATGCGGCTTCGCATCACATGGTCTTGGCGCGACGCCGATGGCATGCAACTGCGAGCAGCCGCTGGCCCCAAAGCCGAGCAAGAAATCGTCTTGCGCGCCGATGAATCGCGCACCTTTACTTTTACTTCACCCTCCGCACTTGCCGTGAAGTTCACCGCTGAAATCAATCAAAACTCTGCACTGCGTTAAACGCAAAAGTTAATCATGAAAAATTCTCTACTTCTACTTGCCTTGACGGCTGCGTTGGCAGCTTCATGCTCCACAAAGGTCACCTACGAAGACCCTGAGCAAATCGAAACCATCAACTCTGATTTTGGTTACAGCGATCTCGAAAACATTGCCGCTGAGATGACACAGTCCTTCCTCGGATCTGGCGCTTGGGGCGGCGAAAAGCCACGCATCGTTTTTGGGGGCGTTCAAAACCGTACCGAGCAGCACCTCGACACGGTGAACATTACTGACACCATCCGCACTGCACTTTTGCAATCGGGCAAATTCCGCGTTTTGGCTGGTGATCAAGGCATTGCCGAGCTCTCAAAAGAAACTGACTACCAAACAAGTGGTGCCGTCGATCAAGAGATGGCCGTCAAAATGGGCGCGCAACTTGGCGCCGAATATGTCTTCTATGGCCGCTTCACCGAAATTCGCAAATCGGCAGGCGACACCAAATCGAGCTTCCTCAAGTTCACCATGAATGCCGTCAATGTTCAAACGCGCGAGCTCGTCTGGGCCGATGAAGCACGCATTTCAAAGCGCGAAGAGAAATCGCTCTTCGGTTGGTAAACTTCCGCACCCCAAACCCAAACATTCCCTTCCCCCCTTCGGAACATGCATAACATTACCTTCACTGACGCGCAGATCGCTTGGCAAGCAAAGGCCAAAGAAATTGCCATCACTCACCTTCTGCCTAACGCGGCCAGGCACGACAAAGAGCAGTCTTTCAACGAGGCCGCCTTCACCGCTGCTGCCGAATCTGGCATGCTCGGCATCTGGATTCCAAAAGAATACGGCGGGGGCGATGACGGCATCGCGGCCCTCGCGCTTTGCGTCGAAGAGTTTTCCAAGGCTGACCCCGCTTTTGGTGTTGCCTTTGCGGTTAACGCCCTTGGCTCTCTACCTATCGTGCTTGGCGGCACGCATGAGCAAAAGGCTAAATACCTCCCGCAGGTTGCTAGCGGAAAAGCCGCTTGCGCTTTTGCGCTCAGCGAAAAATTCGCCGGCTCTGATGCGGGTGGTTTGTCTGTACGCGCCATTGACCAGGGCGATGGCACCTGGAAAATCCACGGTGAAAAAAAATGGACCACTAACGGTTCACGAGCGACAATCATTACCGTTTTTGCTGTGAGTGATCCTGAGTCGCGCTCACGCCGGCTCTCTGGCTTCATTGTCGAAAACACCGACCCTGGTTTTTCCATTGGCAAAGTCGAAGACAAAATGGGCATCCGCTCGGTCCCTGTAAATGAAACCATCTTCGACGGCATCCAGCTTGGCGAAGACCGTCTTTTGGGTGGCAAACTCGGCATGGGTTTCAAGCACGCCATGATGACGCTCGACTTTGCGCGACCTGGTGTTGCAGCTCAGGCTGTCGGCACAGCGGCGGGCGCACTTGAGTTGGCGACTACTTACGCAACCAAGCGTCGCCAGTTCCAAAAGCCAATCAGCAGCTTCCAGATGGTGCAAAAAATGCTCGCCGACATGGCCATGAAGACGGAAGCCGCGCGGTGGCTCGTACACGCTTGCGCTGCTGCAGCCGACCAAGGCGACATGAAAGCCGTCAACAAGCTCGCTGCCATGGCCAAGTGCTATGCCACTGATGTTGCCGTTGAGGTCGCGACTGACGCCGTCCAAATCTTTGGTGGCTACGGTTTCATGGAAGACTACCCCGTCGCCAAGTTCTATCGTGATGCCAAGATTTTGCAGATCTACGAAGGCACCAACGAGGTTCAGCGCATGGTTGTTGCCCGCAACATGGTCAAGAGTGCTCGTGACTTCGACTACCTTAACTCAGTCATTCCGCAAGAAGAGCAAAAGACTTTTGGTGTCGATTACGACATCCTGAACGCATAACGGCTAAGCCATTCATGCAAGCAACGCCAACCTCCCCGCGAGGTTGGCGTTTTGCGTTTTAAGCTAAGCTTTCTTTCGCCTCGTCGGCCAAACGCCACATATACCAAGCCGCGACGCTCGATAACGGAGCCCAAGCCGCACCACGAGCCGCAAGCTCTTTGGGCGTTGGGCGCTTGCTTAGGCCATCTAAAATCCGTGCGCCTTCCTGCACGCCCAAATCAGCAATCGGTAAAACATCAAGCCGACCCAGCTTAAAAATCAAAAACATTTGTGCCGTCCAGGGGCCAATTCCACGGACGGCAACCAGGCGCTCAATAATCTCATCATTGCCTAGTCGAGAAAGCCCTCGCGTTTTGAGTCGGCCATCTAACACTCGCTCAGACAAATCGCGAAGTGCGGCAAGTTTGGCTCGCGAAAGCCCCGCACCTCGGAGAGTGTCGTCGCTCAATGACAGCAAGGCTTGAGGGGTTGGAAAATCGCAACCGCGCGTCAAAGCGCAGACTCGACCAAAAATCGTGGCGGCGGCTTTGCCTGCAAGTTGCTGATAAACAATCGAACGAGCCAAATAGGCAAAGGTCGACATCCGCCGCTGTGCGGGCTGTGGAAACGCCGGGAGTGGCCCCAAGCGTTTCATGACTGCACCTAATGCGCGATCGCGCTGAGCCAATGCGCGAAGACCAGTAGTCGTGGCGACAGGCACCGCGGCCGAAGTGAATTAAGCTTTTGCCGACTCTTCGGCGTCATCTGGCTCAACCTTTTTCGGTGGAGCAGGTGGCTCAAGGATGCCTTCCCACCAGCCTGAAAGGACACCGCCCTGGCCGTTGCAAGGGAACACCTGACAGCGAGTGTTAGCCTCTTTTGCAAACTCAGCGGCCAATTCGCGCACGCGCAAAGGGCCTGTCGCGTGAGCGAAAACCAAAACAATCGACGACTCGCCGGCCTCAGCCATGCGAGAGCCAAACAGGCCACCCTTACGGCCAACATCTGTAATTTTTTTCTGGAAGGCGGCGACACCATCGTGGGTGATGGAGCACTTCTCACGCAACGAGCGGTGCGAACTATTCAGCACGCGACCCGACTCGGCAAGCAACTCTTCACGCTTGGTGCGCGCGTGCTCACTGAAATGCAAAACCAACCGCCGCGCGCGACCCGCCTCACGACACTGATGCTCACTCAAAGCGCGCTCGCGATAACCGTGCTCACTATCGACAGCTTCGCGAACCAACTCATCGACCTTGGGGAATTTCTTGAGCCATTCGCGACCATTTTCTTTGGTCGGCACATGGTTACGCAAGCCACCCTCAAATTTGCTCGGAGCAATCATGCCCCAACCGCCGACCTCGTCTTCCTTGGCTGCCTTAAGTGCCTTGTTGAGGTGCTCAAGACCCATCGCAGCGCCAGCCTCGGCAGCCGCGCGATCTTGCTCAGGGACGGCAACGCCAAACCCCGTATCAATCGCAACCATCTGACTCTGGTCAGGAAGCGGCACCCAGTGCATCTTTGGGTCAAGGCCATGCTCGATATGCAGCACCGTGCCCGGCTGAGCCAAAGCGCAAGTCAGCGTTTTAGTCATCGGCAATGACACACCAAAAACTTCTTTCTCGCCATAACTCACGGCACGCGCGACACGGATGCCATCTACCCGCTTAATGTCAAGGCCAGTCGAAGCCTTAAAGGCCATCGCCGTCGAAACGGAAACCGCCTCGCGCCCACCCATGCCGGGGATGTCAGGCAAATTATCCCACACGATTAAAACAAAGCCCACCTTAGGGGTGTTGAGCTGGTGAGTGCGGCGAAGGCCAATCATGGTGGCCATCATTTTCATCATCCAGGGGGCATCTGCCGTTTCGAACATATCGCGGAGTACGGCCAAGCTGCGAGGAGGGCCTTTTTTCGTGTAAATATCAGACAACACGCCCGACCACTCTTGGTCTCCGCCATGAGACTTGGGCCGAATAAAGCGAATAAAAATTTTATCGTCTTCTCGGTTCTGAATTCCTGAAAAGACCGCACGAGTGGTCGCCACCGTAATGGATGCCGAACCGAAGGCCTCACCTGGGCCACCGACGGCATCTAGGCAGCCTGGTGCGCGTGTAACCCATAGCGGGGCATCGACTTGCAACAAATCGCGGGCTGATGTACGAAGGAGATTCCCGAAGGGAAGAAGAGGAGCTGGGAGCGAAAGTGGCATGTTTTATCCTGAAAAACCCGCAAAACTGGGGTTCTGCCCCTAGTTATGCACTTTTCTTACTAAAAACGCAACCCACCTTTCCGAGAAACATAGGGTATGATTGAAATACTGCCGGACATTCCCCCTTGTTATTGGCATCTAGACTCTCGAAAAATCATGCATTCTGCCCTTCGCAACATCACGCTGATTCTTGTCACCGCTCCTATGGTGGCCTGTTTCCAATCCGATCCTGTAGCCGGCACTGGCTCGGCTGCCTCTGGCGCCACCGGCGGCGCAGCTTCTGGCGACCCCATTCTTTTCGCAGGTATTGGTTCAGCCGACGCACTGTCTCCAACCGAGGTCGCCATGTCCTGGATGGCCGCTACCGAGTTTGACGGCTCTGGTGCCCGAAGCATGACCTACCACATCTACCGCAGCTACACGAGCGCGGCAGACACACAAATCGGTGAGCCTATCTTCACGACAGGCCCAGGCGACACTTCCTATGTTGATGGCGATTTGTCGATTCCACTCAACCCTGATGTCGACGACATCGACGGAGACGGCGACTTCACTGAGCTTACCGTTCCTTACTCGCGCACGGTCTACTATCGAGTCGTAGCCGAAAACGCATTCGGCCAACTTGGCGCGACAACAACCGTGGCCAGCGCTCGCACGCCAATGCCTTACAGTCTCGACAACCCGCTTGTCTACGCGGAAGATATCGAGAAAAAATGGAATGGCTTTGACCCAGTCTCTGGCGTCGATCATTTCTATACCGATACAAACGGCGACACCTGCCTTGATTGCCACAGCAATGGCCTTTCGCAAACCAGTCTCGAGAGCTGGGAAGATGTCATGGTTGGCCGCGGCGACAAGAGCTCGCAAACACCTAATTCTTTCGTCATCCCGTTCGATGGCCAGAGCACCTGGATTAACATGATTGGCCGCATGACCGCAAGCCCAATCCACCACTTTGCGTACTTGGGCTCATCCATAAGTGTCACTTACATGGAGCACTCAATCGTCGACTGGGCAAACAACGGCGCACTTGAGTTCCCAGACACCGAACGCCCCGTCTTCCGTTTTGACGACATCCGCAATGTGGGCAAATACAACTCAGAATGGCTCGGCTTCGACACCATTCGCGTCTCTTGGTTCCAGGCCGAAGACCTCGAAAGCCTCCCTTATGGCGCTCGCGATAATTTTGCAGCCAACCAGCTTAACTACCAAATCTTCGCTGGCCCGACTTCAAACGATATCGACTGGGACAACCCAATCATCCCGATTGGCGCGACTGACAGCCTCATCCCAAGCACCAGCGATGCGACTATGTCAGCTGACATCTTTTGGTCTGGCGGCCCTGAAGCCATCATTGTTGTCCGCGCACTCGACGCTGCTGGCCGGGCATCCTTAACCCCATCCGATGCAAACGCCACGCCAACCGAAGCTGACCGTAGCAACCTCGATGTCAACGAGCGCGAGATTTACCTCGAGCGCTAAACTGCGAATTCCTCCCTCATCGCATCCCAAAGAGTCTCCTTTTCAGGGGGCTCTTTTTGCGTTTAAGGTCGGCTAGTCGCTCGTTGAATCGCTGTACCCGAGCTGCCCCAAAATCGCGGCGGCAGCGGGGTCAATTTCAATCTCAATCGGCTGAGCGCGGTGCCCAAAACCAAGCTCACGATGATCTTTCAAAAGCTTACGCGCAGTCTGCGAAGTACGCGGCTTCTTGCTCTGGATGTTCTCCGCCTCAAGCGGGTCTTTCATGATGTCAAAAAACCAAGACACGCCAGCCTCTTGCATGAATCGGTAATGCTTGTAATTCGATGCCCAGACATGAGCCAACGAAGGCCGCGTGCGACTGCGGTGCGCGAAAACGGCACGCTCCTTCCAAAACTTATCTTTGGATGGCGCGGGGTCACGCAATAAAGGCATCAGCGACAAACCACTGCCCTCTTCCGGCTCACCGATACCCGCCGCACCCATCAAAGTCGGCAAGACATCATGAATCGCAACGACCTCGGTTGCCTTTTGCGGCTCAACGCCAGGCCCCCGGAACATCGTCAAGATCTGATTGGTCTCACGATAAATCGGCCCGTAACGGTGCCCCTGCTGCCCATGCTCGCCAAACTCTTCGCCGTGATCAGACAGAATCACCATCAGCGTCTCGTCGCCCCACGCCCACTCATCAAAAAGCGTTTTTAGGTGGCCATCAAGATAAGCCAGCTCACTGTCGTAGCGATTCCGGATGTCTTGCATCTCGTCTTCTGACTTCTCATACCAAGGCGCGCGCGCGTGATAGGGCTTGTGCACATCCATGTAGTGCAAATACAAAAAGTACGGCTTACCGTCTGCATTGCTCTGACGGATTTCAGGCGCCCATTCAGCAAGCGTCTCAGCGAGCACGGGCGCGGTACCGTCGTCTATTGATTTGAATTGGTCAAAGCCACGGTCAAAGCCAATTTCGGAGCCGATGTTGAGGTTTGTAGCAATACCAAAAGTGCGATAACCAGCGTCTTTGAAATACTCTGGCATGAGTTTCATGTCGTCGGCAAAACGATTCAAAGTAATCGTTTGGGTGCGACGCTTTTTCTCTTCCATGGTCAAAACCCGCCCCTGAAAATCGTCTGCCTTTTCGATACGGCGCTGATACGCAAAAAAGCCCTCGGTAACTCCGTGGGCTGGCGGGTAATGCCCAGTAAAAAGAGATGCGCAAGCGGGAGCCGTCCAGGAACTTGTGCTGTAGGCAAAATCCATCACGGCAAACTCGCCGGCGATACTGTCTAAAAATGGTGTGTGCGCGTTTTCGTAGCCGTTAAAACCAAGAGCATCAGGCCGCAAAGTGTCAACAAGGATGACCACCACATTGGGGTGCGCATCAACCTCAGAATGCGCGGCCGACGACGCATCGCTCGAAAGACTATCGATAGGTGTGGTCGTTGTGTCGCCTGAGCAAGCCGTAAAAGCCCCAGTCGCCATCACAGCGCTTGAGAGGAGAAGAATGCGTCCTGTTTTCAGCATGAATGTTTATCGTAACGCAATGAGGGCGCTTGCCCCAACCCAGAGCCAAGTAGAATGTAGGGTTGCACCCCCCCGCATAATGTTTAATCTTCAAAGTAATCCGCAGGCTCGCCTTGGCACTGACCTGCTCTCAGGCCTCACCGTCGCACTCGCACTTGTCCCCGAAGCCGTGGCATTTGCCTTTGTGGCGGGCGTTGACCCAATCGTCGGCCTCCACGCCGCTTTTATGGTGGGCATCATTACCGCCCTCCTTGGCGGGCGACCCGGAATGATTTCGGGCGCGACAGGCGCAATTGCGGTCGTGCTTGTGGCGCTTGTTGCCGAGCACGGCATCGAATACATGTTTGCCGCGATTGTGCTGATGGGTGTCATTCAAGTTGGTGCCGGGGTTTTGAGGCTTGGCAAGTTCATCCGAATGGTGCCGCACCCAGTGATGCTTGGCTTTGTAAATGGCTTGGCGATTGTGATTTTTCTCGCGCAGTTAGGGCAATTCAAAACAATCGACGCGGCAGGCGCAATGAACTGGATGCAGGGCTCCCAGCTTTACACAATGCTCGGCTTGGTTGCGGCCACGATGGCAATCATTCACTTTTTGCCTAAATTGACCAAAGCGATTCCAGCGTCTCTGGCGGCCATTGTGGCGATAACACTCACCACCGTCTGGATGGGCCTCGACGCGCCAACGATCGTTGACTACTTGCGCTCAATGACCGGTGATGCGGCAGCAACGCTACATGGCGGATGGCCTGAATTTTCAATCCCGATGGTTCCTTTCAACCTTGAGAGCATCATGATTATCCTGCCTTACGCCGTTGTATTAGCCGCGGTTGGCTTGATTGAGTCTCTGCTAACTCTCACCCTTGTTGATGAGCTAACTGACACTCGAGGGCGTGGCAATAAAGAGTGTGTCGCACAAGGCCTCGCCAATGTCACCTGCGGGTTCTTCGGCGGGATGGGCGGTTGCGCGATGATCGGCCAAAGCATGATTAACATCAACTCGGGTGGCCGGGGTCGTACATCCGGCGTGACGGCTGCACTTGTATTGCTAGCCTTTGTTCTCTTTGCTTCAGGGCTCATCGAGATGGTGCCCGTCGCCGCACTCGTAGGCGTGATGTTCATGGTTGTGCTCGGCACCTTCGAGTGGTCGAGTTTCCGAGTGTTGAGCAAAGTGCCGATATCCGACGCTTTCGTCATCATTTTGGTTTCAGCCGTTACTGTTTTCACCGATCTCGCCGTCGCCGTTTTTGTTGGCGTGATTGTTTCGGCACTCGATTTTGCATGGAAGCACGCAAAGATCATTCATGTTTCGGCTGAGCGCGACGCCACAGGCACAAAAACCTACACAATCAACGGCCCGTTGTTTTTTGGCTCAACCAAAAACTTCATTGAGCTCTTCGACCCTAAAAACGACCCCGATGATGTCGTCCTTGAGTTTCAGCATGCGCGCGTGGCCGACCACTCGGCGATTGAGGCCATCGACAATCTAGCCGAGCGCTATTTACGACTGGGCAAAACGCTGCACTTGCGACACCTCAGCCACGATTGTCAGCAGCTGCTGCACAAAGCGGGCAACCTAATCGAGGTCAATGTTATCGAAGACCCCCACTACCATGTGGCAGACGACGCGCTTGCTTAACCCCAAAACAGGGCTAATCAAAATTTAGGTTAAAGCCCGCGCTCGGCTTTCCAGGCCTGAATCTCTTCAAACAAAGCGTCAACCATTTCGCTCTCAGGGACGACACGCACTTGCTCGCCATTGCGATACAAGATGCCCTTGCCGCCACCGCCCGCAATGCCGATGTCGGCTTCGCGCGCCTCACCTGGGCCATTGACGACACAACCCAAAACCGCGATTTTGACGGGGCAAGTTTCGCCGTCAAGCCGCTCTTCGAGTTTGTCCATGAGGTCGTCAAGATCGATTTCAATGCGACCACAAGTTGGGCATGAAATGAGCTCAGGGCTGGTCACTCGCGCGCCTGCCGCTTTTAAAATATCAAAAGCAACCGGTATTTCAGGGACCGGGTCGCCCGTCAGCGAAACACGAATCGTATCGCCAATACCCTCAAGCAAGAGCGAGCCAAGCCCGACCGCCGATTTCAGCGAACCATACCCTGGGCGACCTGCCTCAGTCACGCCAAGATGCAACGGGACATCGGTTTGTTCCGCAAACAAACGATTCGCGTGAAGCACCGTTTTCGTATCGGTTGACTTCAGCGAAACAACAAAATTTGAAAACCCCATGTCTTCGATTGTCATGCAATGGCGCATGGCCGAAGCCACCAACGCCTCGGGGCAGGGGTAGCCGTACTTGTCGAGCAAATCGGCCTCGACCGACCCGGAATTCACGCCAATACGCAACGCTACATTTGCATCAGCCGCCGCACGGACGACTTCCTTGACGCGCTCGACTGAACCAATATTGCCTGGGTTAAGGCGCACCTTATCAACGCCAGCCTCAATCGAACGCAAAGCCAAGCGGTGCGTAAAATGAATATCAGCCACGAGCGGCACGGGGCAGGCGGCGCGAATGGCGGGAAGGGCATCAGCGGCGGCGTCATTGTTAACCGTCACGCGGACGATTTCGCAGCCCGCAGCAACAAGTCGCTGAATTTGGTCGAGAGTGGCGGCTACATCATCTGTATCGGTCGAAGTCATCGACTGCACCCAGATAGGGTGCGCCGAACCAATTTCAAGATTACCCACTTGAACCGAACGAGTTTCGCGGCGTGTCATGCCCTATATCTTAAGGCAGGAACGCTTCCATTCACGCAAAGCACTAAACTAATACGCATATGGCACCCATCCCTCTCCAAGCTGGTTGGCTCTACGGGCCGGTCGATTCGCGGCGATACGGTCGCTCGTTGGGCATCAACCCCTTGCCCGTTGATCGCAAATTGTGCTCGCTAGATTGCCTTTATTGCCAATATGGTTTTACTAAGGCGCAGCAAGTGGCGGGGCGAGCCGAAGTGCCGTCGGCCTCTGATTTGGCAAGCGCGATTGAAGCAAAGTTTGCAGCGCTGGTCGCAGCGGACGACCCCCCTGACCGCATTACGGTCGCCGGAAATGGTGAGCCGACACTGCACCCTGAGTTTGAGAAATTCAGTGCTGATTTAGCGAAAGCCCGCGATCAATATTTCCCTAACGCACAACTCGGGATTTTATGCAACGGCATGCATCTCGACCGACCAGGTGTTTTGTCTGCGCTCAATAAAATTTACGATGAGCCAGCGATGAAGCTCGAATGGGGCAATGCGGCCTGTTTCGCGGCAATGAATCAGGTTGGCGAAAATGGGTTTGAGAAAATCCTGACGGGTTTGCAGCAGATTGATTCTTTTGTCGTGCAGGCCTTGTTCATGCAATCACCACTTGCCGACAACTCAAGTGATGCTGAAGTCGCGAGCTGGGTAGAGGTCTTGCGCTCACTAAAAAGTCGCATCCGCCATGTCGAGATTTACAGTCTCGATCGCCCACCCGCTGATGCAGCACAAGCAACGGCCGTCCCGCGTGTGCGACTTGATGCAATTGCCGACTGCGCGCGTGCGATTGGTTTGAGTGTTGAGGTTTTCACTCGATAGGCGTCGCGTTTCGGTCGGCATCGACAGCCACATAAGTAACGACGGCCTCTGTTACCTGCAATTCGCCCGTCGACATATCGCCACCTCGGATGGCCGTGACATCAACTTGGATTTTGATCGAAGTGCGGCCAACTTCAAGCACCGTCGTGTAAAGAGAAACAAGATCCCCCACGAAAACGGGCTCGTGGAAAACGACCTTGTCCATGGCCACCGTGACGAATTGCTTCTTCGGCGCCAACTTACGAGCTGGGACGACACCCGCCATGTCGATATGGCTCAAAATAATTCCACCGAATATCGACCCCGACGAGTTGGTGTCGCGCGGCAACAGGATGGTACGCAGAGCTAATTCACAGGCTTTTCCGGGTGTCATACACTCATTATGCCCGATACCACCGCGGATTTCTTAAGCACCCGCCGTTTGTGCGATTTCGCACCCAGCCAGGTTCGTGAATCTTGGCACGCGATTTGTATCTAAACCATGTCCGCCCAAGGAGGGGGACATCAACACGGCGATGATTCATTAGGGGGACCGTTGCTGTGTTGATTCTTTTTTTATGCTGAGCGTATGCCGTAAAGGTGGCGTGCACCCCAAATTAGGGCCAAGCACAAAGAGACTACCAGTGTATCAAGTCAATGTGGTTTGAGTTAAAGAAACGCGGGTATTACCTACACTGGATTAGAGGAGGGGTACCCCTCCTCTAAATTATCTGCAAATTCTTGCGGAGTTAAATATTTCAAAGAGCTGTGCGGACGCACAGTGTTGTAGTCACGCTGCCAATCGTCAATTATTTCTCGTGCTTCTGACATACTAAAAAAAACAATGCTGATTTAAAGATTATGTAGATGCACTCGAGAATTAAAGGATTCAGCGAATGCGTTTTCGGTAGGTTTACCCGGAGCAATGAAATGCAATTCTATACCATTTTTATAAGCCCAAGCATCGTGTGCATTACTCGTAAACCTGGCGTGCCATCCAAAAAAAAAACAGGGCCAATCACAAAGAAATAAAGCAGTCAAACTACCAACGACTCCCATGCGCAAATCAGGCTTTAGAGTTTAATCTCCAAGCCACTTTTCGCCCACCCGCGCACATCCGCCAACTCATTTAAAAAGAAATGGTCGGCCGTTGGAAGTAAGGTGATAGCCGCACCGTTTCTACGCGGGGCATCCATCGCGCGGATGTCGGCTAGCTCGTCTTTTTCACCAAGCAGAAATGCGGATTTCGCGGGCCAGGCGCCGTCGGTATCTTTGGGCCACTCGTAAAAGTTGGTGGGGTAGGCGATGCCGAGAAAACGGCTGGCGGCGGATGGATTGCGCATAAGAAAACGCAACCCAACTCGACATCCGAATGAGTAGCCACAAATCGCCGTGGGCAGATTAGCCAGCTCGGATTTCAGCCAATCCAGCGCGGCGGCCGCGTCAGCCATCTCGCCCTCTCCTTCGTCGTAGACCCCCTCGCTATCGCCGGCACCGCGGAAATCTATACGCAAGGCCGCCCAACCAGCCTCGAGCGCGCCCAATGCCGCATGCCGCACCACATTGTTTTTCCGCGTGCCACCATGCTGCGGATGTGGGTGCAGCAGCAACATCGCACCTTTGGGTCGGTTGTCGGGCAAGCTCGTGAGGTCGGGCATCTCGAAAGTGCCGGCAATCAAGCCAGCGGGGCCAGGTATTTGCACGATTTGCGGCGGAGGAGTGTTGAGGTCGCGGACCATGTGAGGTAATTTTGGCACATCCATGCGCACCATTGCTACCCTCGTGACCGACATCCCCATAAGCGAGCCTGCTTTTCACGGTTTGTTGCGCGCGATTGCCGAGTCTTCGCTCGCGGGCGCGATTTCGCCGCACGGTTTTGAGGCGCGCCACAGTTTCGGCGAAGCGGCCCTAGATTTAAGCGTGCGCGATATCGTGGTGCGATGCCGCCCCGCCAACACTGTGACTCGCGCCGCTCTGCACGAGCTCAAAAAGGTGGGCTTTCGCGGGCAAACTGCTTTTGTCTTCGAGAGCGATGGCTCCCCGCCTAGCAACGAAGACGCCTGGCAATTGGTTTTCCTTTACGCCGCCGAGATGTCGGGCTGGGTCGCCACAAATTATCTAGATTTCGAGGAAGCCACTCTTCTCGCCGGCACAAGCGAGGGGTTAATCCACGCACCCATCGGCGGACGGCATCATGGCGTGCTCATTGCCGCGAGCACCTTGCGGTTGTTGGCGCATTAGTTTTTCGGGTTTTTTCACGGTCAGTGACAGAATCTGACAAAGTGCCGTTTATCCTGTGGGGGCAAGTCATGATTTCCCTACCTATATCCCCCACTTTTCAGCGGCATGATTTGCCGATACAAAAGCCTCTGCTCGACGAGGCTTGTGATTGGCTGTTTACCGAGCAGCCTAATGGTGATTTTTCGGGTTATGTGATTGCGAGCACCGGCAGCCGAGCGGGGCGTTTCCTTGAAGAGCGGCTGGCATTGCGCGCAGAGACTGACGGCCTGCTTCAGTCATTTCAAGCCCCCGATTTCTGCACAGCCGCCGAGCTGGCAGACCGCGCCTTGGGTTTGGCGCCTGGAGTCGTCGCCGATGCACCTTTGCGCGGTTTACTCTGGAAAGATGCGCTGCAGTCGGTTGGCGACCTGGGCTTAGCTGGCCTAATGAGCCACCCTCCTAAATTATGCGATTTTTCAGGGCTGGCTGATTTGGCTGAGCTTGTGCAAAACCTGCATCGCGATTTGGCCGCCCAAGGCTTGTTGTTCGCCGATGTCCTGAGCCATGATGCTTTCGATGACTCAAAGACTGAGCGCTGGCGAATCTTGGTTGAAATCCAATCGCACTATCGCCACTCCCTTGATGAGTTGGGGCGAGTCGACATTCATCTAGCCCGCCTCGGAGCGGCAGCTAGTGAAATTGGGTTGGCCGATTTAAAGCAACGCGCCGTTTTGCTTTGCGTCCCTGAATTGCCCCTGATTCAAAAATGCTTGTTCGCCAAATTGGCTGGGCAAATCACGCTTGTGCAGGCGAAGCCACAAGACTTGGCCGAGTCCTTCGACGCTTGGGGCTGCGTGCAACCTGAGGTCGTCCCCCACTCGACTGGGCTTTCTTTGCCAACAGCGATCTGTCGTTTTGGCGAAAACCCACGCGAGATGGTTGAGCTTGGTCTGCGTGCTTTGCGCGAGCGCGACGAGCCTTTGCCGCCTGAGCAGGTTTCATTTGGCTTGCTTGAAGCAGAGTGCGGCCCCTTTCTTGAGCAAGCGTTGGCGGCGTGTGGTCAAGATTTGCACCGGCCTTCGGGCGTTAAAATGACGCAAACACTGCCGTTTACTTTATTGAGCGACTTACTCAATTGGCTGAGTAGCCCCAGTTTTACGCATTGGGTTGATTTGCTCACGCATCCTCATTTTGAAAGTTGGCTCGTGAAGCACCCTGCTCTTGATTTAGTCAAAACACAACTGGGTGAGGCTTTTGATTGCTACCACGCGGCTCACTTGCCGGCGCGGCGGCCGCAGTCTTGGCTTGATCTGAAATACGACAACTGGGCACCTCCACTGTTGCGCGAGGCGAGCGATGTGGCTCAACAATGCCTAAGTTGTTTTACCGATGGCGACGCAGCAATGCCCATTTTGGCGGGGCGGCTGCGCGCATTCATGTCCAAAATTTGTGGCGATGAATCGATTGTGCCTGATGCCACTCTGCGGAATCACCGCAAGGCTGGTGCTTTGCAAAAACTCGTTTCCATTCTCGAGTCTCTTGAAAATGTACCCGCTGCGGCTGTGTCTCAAAGCGCGTTATACATGCAAATGCAACCCGCCGATTTTTTGCGACTCGTGCAACAATACGCTCAGCGGCGCGATTTGCCCGACCCTTATAAGTTAGGCGCAATCGAAAGCTTGGGCTGGCTTGAGCTGCCGCTTGACCCGGCGGCCAGCGTCATCATCCTCGGCTTTAATGAAGAGAGGGTCACTTCTGCCCCCAAAGGCCATCCTTTTTTGCCACAAGAGTTGGCCGATGCCATTGGCTTGCCCAGCGACCCTGAGCGATTGGCTCGCGATGCCTGGGTTTTAGCCGTGCTGCAAGCTACGCGATCCGGTGCTGGCGATTTGGTTTTAATCGGCGGGCGCACCAACAATGACGGCGACCCACTGCGTCCGAGTCGTTTGCTATTTTTCGATGACGCCACACGCTCATTAGACCGCATGAAGCAATATGTGGCTGAATCTCCTAAACCAGAATTGGCCCAAACGAGCGCAGTTGATGTATTTGTTCCACCGCTCGCGCCAACTGCGCCAGAGGTCAAGCGGGTTTCGGTTACTTCCTTCAAAGCTTTCCTTGATTCTCCCTATCATTTTTATATCAATCGCCTTTTAGGGTTAGGCGAAAGTGAACGCAGCGCCATCGAGATGGACGCCCTGCTCTACGGCAATTTTGTTCACGACATTACTGAGCGCTTTGGTCGATGCGATTCCAAAGACAGCCAAGATGCCGACGAAATATTTGCCGCGCTCTGCCAAATGGCCACTCAAAGCGAGGCCGAGTTTTTCGGCAAAGAAATGAGTTTCGCCGTCAAATTGCAAACAGAACTAATCCAGAAACGCTTGCGCGCTTTTGCCGATGCCCAAGCCGCTTGGCGCGGCTTGGGCTGGCGCATCGACAAGGTCGAAGAAAAAATCGAAATCGATTTCGAGGGCGTTGAATTAGTCGGCAAAATTGACCGCATCGACTACCACAACAAATTGGGTAAATACGCTGTGTTCGACTACAAAACGGGCAATAAGCCCAATACCGTCAAGAAAGTGTTCTACAAAAAGCGGGGCACCGATGAAGCAAAGTGGTTTGATTTACAGCTACCTCTCTATGTCAAACTTGCAGAAGAATCACTTTTCAAGCATGGCGCCGTCGGAGTCGCCGGCTATATCAACCTGTCAGAACAACCAACAAAAGACACCTTCTCTGTTGTTGATTTACGCGCGCCGATGGCCACCGGCTCAAAACATGAGTGGTCCGATGATGAGCTCGCCGCAGCAAACGAATACACTGCCGAGCTTATCCAACAAATGAAAAACTCCAACTGGCATGATGAAGTCGGCGGCGGTCAGTGGGATTCACTCACCATGGACACCCTCACGGGTCGGGGGTTATTGAAATGAGTCAGCTCATCCACGAAGTCGCGCTTGCATCTGCTGGCACCGGCAAAACTTTTGATTTGTCTGGCCGATATTTGGCTCTTGCGATTGCCGCACCTGGCGAGCTAAAAGATATCTTAGCGACAACATTTACGCGCGCAGCCGCTGGCGAGATTTTGCAGCGCATCCTTGAGCGATTGGTTGAGGCGAGCCTGCATGAAAGCAAATTGATTGAGTTAATTGATCACAATTTTGCACCGGCTGGTTGGTCGGCCAATGATGCTCGTGCTCTGGCCTTGCATTTAGGGCAGCAAATTAATTTCCTGCAAGTGCGCACTCTAGATTCGTTTTTTCACCAATCCGTTAAAGCAAATGGCCTAGATTTGGGTTTGCCAACCAAGTGGGGCATTGCCGAAGAGCATCAAAACAATGAGTTGTGTGCAAATGTTTTAGCGCAAACCTGCGATGATCGTGGGCTCGACAAAATGATGGATGTCGTCAATGGTTTACATGGCGAAAAAGCCTTGCGTCAACCACTCGAAAAACTGCAAGAGCTCGTCAGCCATGGGCTTGAGATTTTTCAAGACGCACCCGCTGAAGCTTGGCAATGCGTTGCTGAGCAGCCTGGGCCATCTCAACAAACATGTCTCGATTTGTTTCAGCAAGCCGCGATTCCTCAAAAGAAAAGTGGTGGCGACGATTCGCGGTGGTCCAAACTCAAAGCCCTACTTATCGATACCTTGAGCGGCTCGACAAGCGATGCTTTTTCGTTAGTCGAGCACACTGTTGTCCTTAAATTTGCAAGCAGCGGCACGCGCGAAAAATACTACAACCACTCTCTTGAGATCTGGGCTTCCGAGCTTGGGCATTTAGTGAGTTATCTCCGGGGTCTGGTTTCCAAATCAGTTGCGGCAAAAAACAAAGAGTCCTTCCAGTTGCTTCGAGATTACGACAAGGCCTTGCTTGAGTCGCGGGCGCGGTCGGGGCTATACGGCTTCCAAGATATCTCAGCCCTTTTAGGCCGGGCGGTTGCGTCAGGCACGATTTCTATCACTCCACCGCAGCACTTACTGCTCGATGAATTTCAAGACACCGCCGTGCCACAGTGGCGTGTTCTTGAGCCACTACTTCATGATGTGCTTCAAAAAGACGGCAAGTTGTTTTGCGTGGGCGATGTCAAACAGGCCATTTACGGCTGGCGTTCGGGCGAGTCTAAATTACTTTCTGGCTTACCGGGTTGGGCAAAAAACACCGCCAAGAAAACGGTCACCACAACTCCCAAAAACACAAACTACCGTTCCTCGCAAATCATTTTGTCTACGGTTGACCAAGTTTTTCAGGGCGTTAAAAGAGCAACATTCAGCGACGATGATCGTTCAGAGGCTTGCTTGGCAGGTCCTGCCGAGCGTGCAGCACTCGCCACCTGGATGAGTGGCTACAAAAAGCACAAAGCCCATCACAACAAGTTGCAAGGTGCTGCCGTATTGGCCTTAGTCGAAAGCCACGACACAGATGAGTTAAAAGAAAAAGATGCCGTCCTGATTGCTGCGGCGGATCGCGCGGCGGCCATACTTGATGACAACCCCCATGCTTCGATTGCGATTCTATGCCGCACGAATAAGCCCATTCCGGTTTTGCAAGATCGGCTGAGCAAACACGGGATTGCTTCATCCGGCGTGGGTGGTAGCTTGCTGACCGACTCGACTGTGGTGCGACTCTTTTTATCACTTTGTCGTTGGCTAGATCACAAGGGCAATTCGCTGGCTGCTTTTGCCGTGCAGAGTTCACCTCTTGCCAAAGCCCTCAATGTGAGCCTGGGTATACATGATTCAAAACTGCGCACTCACCTCGCTTACCTGCGAGAGACGATTCTTGCCGAAGGCATGGGGCCATTCCTCAATGGCTTTGCTGAAGCGACACACAAAAACTGGCACTCTCATCACGAGCGGCGGCGATTCCGGCAGCTCATTGATTTAGCCTTCCGCTGGGATGCCATGCCCCCTGATTCGGTTAGCGCTTTTGCTGATTTCGTAGACAGCAAACGATTGTCCGACCCAGAGGCCGCTTCGGTTGAGGTCTTAACCGTGCATGCATCCAAGGGCCTTGAATACGATGTGGTGATTCTGCCGCAGCTAAAAGAGTCTTTGCTCAAGACGGGCAGCAACAGCTTGATGGGCGTGCGCCCCGATCCATATTCATCTTATGACCTGGTTTCCTGGCGACCGAGTGGCGCTCAGGTGACTTTACTGCCCAAGTTGCACGAAATGGCCTTGACGGTCGACACCCATGCCGTGCGCGATTCGCTTTCTTTGCTTTATGTGGCGATGACTCGCGCTGTGCATTGGGTCGAAATGCTTCTGCCACCGCCGCCAAAAAAACGGGGCAAAGATACCTACGCCAATATGTTGCGTGGTGCGCTGATAGGTAATCCGAAAAACAAACGCGATTTCGTCATTGCTCCAAAAGAAATTGCCGGCCTTGATGCTGGTTACGCTTTTGAGTTGTTGTGGGCTCATCCTAATTCACAATCTACTTTCGAGCCAAAGGCCGCAGACAAAAAAGTCATTCGCGCACTTCCGACCGCCGATTTTGCACGCCCGCTGTTTTCCGAGGTCATTCAACCACGGTCCTTGCGCACTTGGAGCCCCTCTTCCGCTGAAGGTGGTGGCCAAATCGAGTTGGGTTTCCTCTTGGCTGAAAATGGTCGGCAGGCCAAGCAAAAAGGCACGCTGGTGCATGCTTTGTTTGAGCAGATTAAGTGGCTTGAAGATGGCTTACCAAATGATGAAACTCTCCTAGCTAAATTGCCCGAGATCTGTCAATTTATACCTAGCCCAAATGAGGCCCAGGAAGCGCTTGCTGTTTTTCATCGCGGCCTAGCGCGGGCAGAAATCCATGCCGCGCTCACTCAACCTGAGCAACCAACAACGGTTTGGCCGGAAAAGAAATTCTCACTGCCCGTTTTCGATGACGACGGCAATAAAACCATCCTTCGCGGCACGATTGATAGGGCGGTCTTGTTTCTCAAAGACAATGGCGACATTGAGCGCATCGTTATCCAAGACTGGAAAACAGGCGAGCGTGCTGATGAGCGATATGCGCCGCAACTCGAGGCTTATCGCAAAGCCGTCATGATAATGACGGGTCTGCCATCAGAGGCTATCGAGACTGAGCTGCTCTATCTCGAGGCCGACTAAAACTCGGCCATATCCGGCCAAAGCGGCGCAACGAGCTCTAAATCGCGGCCCGTCATGGGGTGCTCGACTGTGAGCTTCCATGAATGCAACGCTTGGCGGCCAAGGATTAAAAGCTCACGGTCGGCGTCGGTTAACTCATTGTGGACATTACGCAAAAACACATCATTGCCGCCCATGTACAGCTTGTCGCCCACAATTGGGTAGCCGAGATGAGCTAAATGCACCCGCAACTGATGCGTGCGACCCGTTTTGGGGTAGAGCTCGACTAAGCTAAAGCCATGCTCGCGACGAGCGACTTTCCATTCGGTTTGTGAAGGGAGGCCGTCTTCGTCTGTGCGCACACACATACGCAAACGCACTTCGCTT
This sequence comes from Planctomycetota bacterium, assembly GCA_018671175.1. GTDB lineage: Bacteria > Planctomycetota > UBA1135 > UBA1135 > UBA1135 > JABHIE01. The sequence continues at coordinate 115,449 of JABHIE010000018.1, forward strand.
TCGAGATCTTTGCCGATGGGCAAATCAACAAAGCCGCTGTCTTCAGGGATCTCGCCAATAACGAGCGCTTGATACGCTTTTTTGACTGTGCGCGCCTCAAATTGCTGGCCGATGCGCGACCGCGAGAGCTGATCTTTTGCGCACAAAACCAAGCCGCTCGTTTCACGGTCGAGACGATGACAAAGCGTCGGCATATCTTGTGTCGTGCCGTACATTTCGCGATGCCGCTCATGCACTAAATGAATCATCGAACCCGTCAAATGCCCGTGACTTGGGTGCACATTAATGCCAGCTGGTTTGTTGACGGCGATGAGGTAATCGTCTTCGAAGATGACCTGCAACTCGCCGGGGTCATCGCCAATTTGATCTGGCGCAGGCTGAGGGTTTTCGAGCGTGACGATAATTTTTTGACCACGCAGCAGCTTTAAGCCAACTTTCATTGCACCGATTGTCGCGTTGGTGCGGTCTTTGTGCGTCTCGACTCGCACACGCCCTTCGGTGATTAATCGTTGCACGCCCGCGCGCGAATACCACGACATTTGACTTGTCAAAAAGGAATCAATGCGCCGACCCGAAATCGTCTCGCCCACTTCAAATTCAACTTCGTGAATTGGAATGCTCATATCTCGCTGACCGCGGCGGCGTTTGCGAGGGCGTTTGGGAGTCGGCATGAGTGTGATGTTGTTTACAGATGGAATGTCTGCGTAGGCATGGAAAAACCCCGGCGCGCAAAAACGCACCGAGGCTTTGTATTTGGACCGCTTTTAGAAGCGGGCGTTACGACGCATCCGCTCAGAGCGGCGGACGAGACGATAGCGCTCGATGCCTGCAAGACGACGCACGGTGGTCGGCTTGGTGAAGAAACTGCGATCTTTCATCTCTGCGAAGAGACCAGAACGGTTGCAGTTGCGCTTAAAGCGACGGAGGGCAGCCTCGAGAGACTCGTTAGGACGAACTTGAACCTTAATCATGATGATTGCTATTTTCCGCGGGCGACAGCGCTAAACGGGCCGAGTAGTCTACCCCCCCCGCCGCAATCCGTCCATATCTCGCTGCCATATCTTCACAAAAGCGACTTGCAGCCAAGCCTATACTTTTGCATCGTGCCACGCCCCCCTGCCTTCGACTCAAGCTCCCGCCGTTTTGGCGGCGACGAAAAAGACGATGCGCACGAAACCCTTGAAGGCACAATAGGTTATGTCGTCTACGCCTCTGACGACTCTGATTATCTAGTCGCCCGATTTGAGACGGATGAGGGTTTGACCACCATCGCGGGTTCGATTGGGCCGCTTGAAGGCGGCGAAAATTTGCGCCTACATGGTCGCTGGACCGAGCATCCTAAGTTCGGGAAGCAATTTCAGGCAACTTGGTCTGAGGTGGCGACACCCACAACCCTTACCGGGATGAAAAAATATCTCGGCTCTGGCGTCTTCCCTGGTATTGGGCCAGACCTCGCGAGCAAGCTGGTTGATCATTTTGGCATCGACACGCTTGACGCACTCGATGAGGGCAAGGCACGCCTCCGCGAGGTCGAAGGCATTGGGCCCAAGCGCGCTCAAACTCTAATGGATGGCTTTTCTGACGGGCGCGATCGACACCGCGTTTTTTCAGAATTGCGCGGGCTGGGCCTTAATGCCATGCAAAGCAACTCGCTTTATGAAAAATGGCAGGCGGGCGCAATCGACCGGGTGCGGGAAGACCCCTACGCGCTTTGCGATATGTTGCGCGGTTTTGGTTTTCGCACTGCTGAGCGCATTGCCGAGCAAGTCGGCATTGAGCGCGACTCGGTTGTGCGAGCTCGCGGCGTTTTGCAGCACCTCCTGCGCGAGGGCATGCAGCAGGGGCACGCTTGTATGCCCGAAGATGATTTGCTTCAGCAAATGCAAGAAGTCGGAATGGAGATTGAAACCATCCTTGAGGCCATTAAGGGGCTGGTTGATGCCGACCGCTTGCGCATCGGTGGCGAGCCACGCATGCACTACCTCCCCGAGATGTGGAATGCCGAAATTGGCGTGGCGGACAATATCCTTCGACTACTTGACGGTGAAGCCAGCTGCCCCGCTACGGCAGATCAAATTGAGTCGGCGGTTCGTCGGGCAACATTCACCCCAGACGAAAGTCAGCGCCGCGCCGTGGAAATGGCGCTTGAATCGCCATTCGCCGTGATGACGGGTGGCCCAGGCACAGGCAAAACCACAACCCTGCGATTGCTGCTCGAAATTTACGATGCCGCTGGTTTTGGCCCAGTCGAATTGGCCTCCCCGACGGGCCGGGCGGCGAAGCGGCTCCAAGAAGCAACGGGGCGCAAGGCTTCAACGATTCATCGGCTGTTGGGCTTTGACCCAATGGAAAACGGGTTTCGCCACAACGAAGACAACCCGATTGACGCAAGGGTGCTTGTCCTTGACGAAGTCTCGATGCTTGACCTGCCCCTGGCTCATGCACTTTTACGCGCAACCGCTGATGGGTGCCGCGTTCTTTTTGTCGGAGATGCCGATCAATTACCTTCGGTTGGCCCAGGCTCCGTTTTGCGCGATTTGGTGGCCTCTGCTGCAATTCCGACCACTCGCCTTGCGCGCATTCATCGCCAAGACCAAGGTTCTGGAATCATTGAAGCTGCTCATGCCATCCTTGAGGGGTGCTTGCCTGAGACAGCGACATCCGGGGGGAGCGGCGATTTCTTTTTGAGCATTCAAGATGACGCGGAACAAGCCGCAACGATGGTTGAAAAAATTGTGTGCGAGCGCATCCCTGGTAAATACGACATCGACCCCATGCAAGATGTACTTGTATTGGCTCCGATGTATCGAGGCGCTCTGGGCGTTGATGCACTCAATGATCGGCTCGCCGCATCTCTTAACCCAGACGGCGCCGCTGGCCCTGAATGGGCAAATGGCTTGCGTGTCGGTGACCGTATTATGATTGTTAGAAATGATTATGATCGTGAAGTTTTTAACGGCGACACGGGCATTGTTTTAGCAATCGGCACAAACAATGTGAGCCTCGAAGTCGGTGGCTATATTTTGGAATACAAAGCCAACGAGATGCATGATTTTATTCGGTCTTATTGTGTGACCGTGCATCGCTCGCAAGGCTCAGAAGCCAAAGCGGTTGTTGTCGTTTTAGGCAGTAGCCACTACATGATGCTGCGTCGCAATTTGCTTTATACAGCAGTCACGCGCGGCAAAGATTTGGTAGTCGTCGTCGCAAATCGACAAGCCTTGCGACAAGCTGTAAGCAACGCAACCGAAAATTTACGCCACGGTCAATTGCAGCAGCGCCTCGCGGTGCATTAACCAATCAAAGCAAAACCATGGTTTGCTTTTAAGGCAAACCATTCACACTGCGATAAGGACGCCGCGCGTGATACTCAACTAGGTGGCGCTGAATGATCGCAACCTGGTCTTGCTGACCCGCTTTTTGTGCGAGACTTAGTGCCTCTTTGGCGGTAGAAATCGCCTGGCTAAAATCACCTTGCGATGCAAAAGCCGCTGCGCCCAAATCTAAAAGCTCGGCAATAGGCTTGCCGCCCGTTGCTTGAATCACACGCGGAATCAACTGTTGCGCCGCCACAGCAGCGCCTGGTCGCCGCGCATCTTCGTTTTGATGACTGATGCGAATCCAGAGGCGATCCACCTCGGCTGGCCAATAATCAGGACGCCACCGCATGGCACCTTTAAGCGTCATAACGGCCTCTTCCGTGCGACCCGACTTAGCCAATGCAAGCCCCTCTTCGTGTTGCGCGCGCGCCAGATTTGCACGCATTGGTGTAAGCGCTGTTTTTTGCAAATTTTCAACAGCCAACTTTGGCAAATCACTCTCAAGGACAAAACGAGTGGCTGCTTCAAAATGATGAATGGACTTTTGCAAATTACGGTATTGCGGACGAACATAAACCTCTGCAAGCGTAATGTGAAACAATGGATAATCCGGCCATTGCTCAAGAGCCTCAAGTAAATCGGTCTCAGCAGAACGCAACAATTCAACATTGCCGCCCATCTTGTCAGAGTCGGTTAGAGCAAGTGTTGCCCGCGCGCGTAACACCTTGGGGTCGCGGCGGTCGCGCAAAGCCAACTCATATTCTTTAGCCGCCTCGCCGGGGTTGCCCTCGTTGATGTGAATGACACCTAGATTATGATGCGCCACCCAACAATGCGGGTTGTCTGCGACCGTTGTTTCCCAGAGTACTTTTTCATTTGCGTACATATGCCCTTGCCCCATCGTGAGCAAGCTCAAGCCAATCAGCAAACCGGCTGCTAACACCTTTGACACACCAAACGAAAATTGAGGCACGGCAGAATCTAATCGCGGCGCAACCCAGCGCGTTAAACCAACAGCAATCAAAGCGTAAATCGCCAAACTTGCGTGATACTGAAAGTGGTCGGCAACAAAACTAAATTTCATTGGGTAGACATTTAGAAAGCCCAGCACCGGGAAAAGAACGCCGCCGTAAATCAAGAATGCAATCAATGCGCCAACCCCCCATTGCTTTCGTTTTACAAACAAAAGTATGGGTAAACCAAAAGCAGTGATTGGCCAAAGCCATGCGAGTAGCGCGCCTGTGTCTAATTCCCAGCGTGGGTAGAAAAACATTAGGTCACTTGGCCACAAGATTTTAGATAGGTAAACCCAAATCACTTTGCCAGCGAGCAAAAAGCGTTGGCCGATTGTCCAGTCCCAGTCGGCACCCGATGCGCCAACTTGAGTCACTTCCATCATGGCTGTGCGCCAACCCGCGTAAGCGCCCATTACGAGCAATAGCCCAAGTGGAGCTAGGTGCGCCTTCCAGTCTCGCGGCCTCTTCCAGAGCAAAATCAAAAATAAGACGGCAGGCAAAGAGGCAATCACTGATTTAGACAACAGTCCTATGGCGAAGAAAAATACACACCAAACCAGCTTGCTCAAACGCGTGCGATCTAATGCCCAGCTCCACCACATGTGGGCGGTCGCCATTGCAAACAACAATGACAAAACATTTTTGCGCTCGGTTACCCAAGCTACCGACTCAACACTAACGGGATGCAATGCAAAAAGCGCCGCTGCAAACCAAGCTCCTGAAACTCGCAGTCGCACAAGAAAACGCCAAAACAATAGCGCCGCAAGAAAATGCGCTAAGACATTTACAAAATGAAAACCCGCCGTTGGAATTTCTGCGACCGGCGTGGTTGGGCTCATGCCATAGAGCCGCGCTTCCAGCCAAAAGGTCGAATGCACAATTGGGTAATACTGAGGCGTTGCACTTGGATCTAGCCAAATATCAATCAACCCACCCGGCTCGCGCAAAACAGCATTTTGAGTGACATACTCGGTGTCGTCCCAGATCCAGGCGGCGTCGGAAATGACGCCTGAATAGGCTGTCAAGACGAGTAAGAAAAGAAGGGTCGCCCATTTCCAGTCTTTAATGTTCATCGTCGCCTCCTGCATAACCGAGGGCGTCGAGCTGCTGTTGCTCAATTCGAGATAAGACGCGCTCTTCGATAGATGGCCTTAAATCTAACTTTAAGCGATCAACGAGAATGCTGCGCAATCGGCGCGCCTGCTCGACTTCTTTTGCAAGCAAATCGTCTTTCTCAAAAGGGTCGACTGAAATGTGAAACAACTGCTCCATTTGCAATTCATACTCACCGACTTTGGGAGCGTTTCCGTAATCAACGGATGCAACTAATTTCCATTCTGTGTCTTCGACAGAAAACCTTTTCACCATTGTGGCTAGAGCAACACGGGGCTGATAGCCCGACAACACATTCTGTCCATCAACTCGATTTGCCGGTAAACCAGCCAATTCAAGCAAAGTTCGCGCTGTGTCAACGACCTCTACACGATTGGGTAGCAAGCCCGTCGATGGCACATTTGCGCCGGCCAACACAAAGGGCACATGAATCTCTTCCGTGTAAACCGTTGAGCCATGGTTAATATTGCCGTGCTCACCAAAAGCTTCGCCGTGATCGGAAGTAAACAAGACAATCGTTGGCCGGCCGCCTTTTTCAATGGCGCCAAACAAGCGCCCCAACTGCGTATCTAGGGCCATGATTTCTTCCCTGTACAAATGGTGAAGCCAAGTCGCAAGGCTCAGGGTTGAACCGTTCATCATGACTTCGCCGGCATCTATCATTGCGTGCAAACCTTCGCGGAAGGCAAGGCGCATACTCATTTCGCTCGACTCACTTGTGTCAAAACCAGCTGGTCGCAACTCTTCTTTGCTTAGCGTGCCACGGACTGCATCATCTGGCATATATGGAGTATGAGGGTCTAAATATTGAGCCAAGAAAAAGTAAGGTCGCTCGCCTTGGGTCAACTGCTGAATGTAACGCACACTCGCATCAGTCGTGAAGACGCCTTCGTTTTTATGGAAGCGCAAACCACGCACCGATTTGTCACCAGCAATATGCGATAGCACAAAAGCAGAATACTTATGCCAGCCAAGCGTTTTAGGAAGGAACCAGCCAAGCCAAGTGCAGTTCTGTGACCATTTAAGGTAGCCCTTCCATGGGTCGTCGCGCTCCATGCCATTCCAGAGCTCAAAGCCATCACGGTAGCCTTGGTAACCTTTTGACTCATCGACGCGGCTCAACAAAGTATTTGAAGCCACCGCCGCTGTGCGCCATCCGCCATCGTAAAACCGTTCGGCAAGAGTTTGCATACCCCATGCTTCACGAAGTTGCGCACCTTGTGGCCAAGGAGATGGGTTGCCGCGCATGCCGATTTTTTCGATGTCTAAGCCGCACAAAATCGATAAATGGCTGGGCAAAGTTTGGTTAGCAGGCGCGACCGCATAACTCGCCCAAACGCCACGATTGCGCAGGGCATCAATATGAGGCGTAGGAACCGCGTCTTCGAGAATTGCGTCAGCTCGCAATGTGTCAATAATGACCAACACCACATCAGGGCCTTGACCCATCTTTTGCTCAACTGCAGCCGCTGGCAACTCGGGCTCAACAACTCTTGGTGTTGAATCAAGGGAGTGGGGCACCCCAAAATAAACCACCAGAGGGAGAATATGAACAACCACGCCAAGTGCTTTGCAGAGTTTCCCCACGCCTGCCATCGATGCTGGCAAACGATTGCGTAGCAAAAAGCCAACCGCAATCACCAAAAGCGCCACCACTAAATATGTGGGCAGTAGAGCCACGCCAAACCCCAAGAGCGAGGCACTTAGCCCTGGCAGCGACAAGCGCATCGCTAAAAGGCCAGAAAGCCAGCCAACTGGAATCACGCAAAGCGACAAGACCATCGCTCGCTCACGAAACATCTCGATTGGCAAACCCCAGCCCGCGTCAATAAACAACACGAACAAAGCGGCGAACAAAGCGCCAGTCAAAGTAGCAAGGTAACGAGACACGAATCTAAGGTTGGGTAAGGACGACACTCGCGTTGTGGCCACCAAAGCCAAACGCATTAACAAGTACAGCACGCAATGGTGTGTGGATGGGTTGACCTAAAACAGGTGTAATACCGCATGCTGGGTCAGGTTGATCGCAGGGCAAATTGGCGGGCACGATGCCTTCTTGAAGGGCGCGCAAAGCAAAGGCGGCATTCAGCGGGCCACTTGCCCCCATCGCATGACCGTATTGCCCCTTGGTTGAGACCACATGGATGCCATCCGAAAAGATGCGGGCAATCGCTTGGCCTTCCATGGCGTCGTTTAATTGTGTGCCGGTGCCATGTGCGAAAACGGCATCGGCGCCCGAGGGGTCAAGGCCAGCTTGGGCTAAGGCGAGGCGCATGACTTCTTCTGCTCCAGAGCCATCTGGGCGTGGAGCCGTGATGTGGTGAGCATCAGCGCCGCATCCATAACCAGAGAGCCGCCCGAGAATGGTTGCGCCTCGACGAGCGGCAAGCTCAGGAGTCTCGAGCACGAAAACCGCCGCTCCTTCGCCGACGGCAGTGGCCGCTCGCGTTTGGTCAAACGGCTTGAGGACGGGTGCGCCGTCGTCGTCGACAGGTTTAAGCGCGCGGGCGGCGGCCATGCCACCAATGCCCATAGAATCGGCGATGGCCTCGGAGCCACCGACCAAAACACGCTCGGCTTGGCCGCTCTGAAGTAGCCAGAGGCCCATCCCCATAGCGTCCAGCCCCGACGCACAAGCCGTAGAGGTTGTCCAGGAAGGCCCGCGTGCGCCAAATTTGAGCGAAACATTGCAGGCCGCCGCATTGGGCATCGAAGCGGGAATCGTAAAGGGCGACAGGCGAGCGGCACGGCCAGCGTCAATTTGTCGCACAGTTGTCATGTGAGTCGTGGTTGCGCCATAACCCACGCCAAGGATGACCGCCGTGCGCGCATCATCAAGCGGCGCCTCAAGCCCAGCATCGCGGATGGCTTCAGCCGCAGCGCATAACGCCTGAACCGAAACGGGGTCAAGACGGCGCAGCTCAGGCTTGGTCATTTGCTCGCGATCGGCCGCCGCAGCTCGTTGGGCTGGGCCGACTGGATAGCCCAGTAATGCTTCGGCGACATCGGTAGCCCCAGGGCGCAAAGCCATCTCGCCCGCCAACAAGGCGCGCCAAGAAGACTCAAGATCTGGCCCGAGCGGAGTCACCGCACCGGCGCCCGTAATACATGCTGCTTCCGTCATCATTTACTGCATTCTCCCATGACGGCGGCCGCTAGCAAAGAAGGAAAATTAATCTGCAAAGGCCTCCGCGCGCATCGATTCAATTTCGTCAATGTCGCGGGGGACGGATGACGAGACAAGATCAAAGCCACTCTCTGTAATCACGACAATATCTTCGAGCCGCACGCCGATACCCTCATCGGGCAGGTAAACCCCTGGCTCAACGGTGAACATCATGCCCGGCTTAAACCTCGCCCCGCCTCGACCCACATCATGAGTCGCCATTCCGAGCCAATGCGAAACGCCGTGGTTACATTTTCCTTGGAAGCCGCGCTTGGCCAGCTCGCCCATAGCAGCTTGATGCACTTGGCTTAGGTTTGACCCCGGCTTGCATTCGGCGAATGCGGCCTCTTGGGCGGCATAAACCGCCTCATAGACCTCTCGCTGCCGCGCCGTAAACTTTGCACTTGTGGGCCATGATCTTGAAATGTCGGCAACGGTGTAGCGAAACTCCGGGCCGTAGTCGATCATGACGACCTCGTCTTTAAGCAGCTTTCGATTGTTGAGATTGTAATGCAAAATAATCGCGTTTGGCCCCGAACCAACGATAGCCTCATAACCTGCGCCCATCGCGCCCTCGGTGCGAAAATGCCCCAACATTCGCGCGGCTTGCTGCCACTCGTATTCGCCAGGCCGAGCGGTACGCATCACCTCATTGTGGGCAACGGCGGCAATCTCGCAAGCTCGACGCATGGCTTGGATTTCAGGCTCGGTTTTGGTCACGCGGAGGGCGTCGATGGCCACAGTGAAATCTTTGACTTCGACCCCATGCTTTTCAGCCAAGCGTGCCATGAATTGCGCCTCGCGAGAAACGCGGCCGTCGTAAGGGTCGCTGTCGATTTCGCGTTGCGCGCTTTGTAGATTGTCGCGTGACATCATCCAATTTTCAGCGGGCTGGCCTTGCGTGTAAAAAGTTTTATGGTCTTGCGAAAGCTCGTCCAGCAACTGCTCCAGGCCAAACCAGCTCGTGCCACCCCAGCGCGACTCTGGCCCAAGCGGCAAACAATTTTCGATGCCCGTAACCTGCATCGCCTCAGCAGGGTCTTTTAAATCTCCGACCCAAATCTCATTGGCCGGGTTGCTTGGCGGGACGAGCAGCCACTCTTCGCCCGTCTTCGGGACGGTCACATAAACCGCATTGGGCGTTTCTAGCCCCGTCAAATACCAAAAGTTATTACTCTGGCGAAACTCCTTGTAGTCGTCTGGCTTGCCCGCCCCTCGCAAAAGGATGACGCCATCTTTATCTTTCGCGTACTTCATAAAATGCTCGCGCAGAGCAGCTCGACGCCCGGCGTGCCATGCCTGCGTAAACAAGCCCTGCCCGCGACCGTCTTCAGGGTTTTGCTGCGCGGGCAACACATCGACCAGACCAAAAGCTACAGCCACGAGGCACGCGCAAACCTTTACCGTTTTCTTCATGGGTCAATTCTATGCGCACGCGCCGCGAGAAGGCAAAATAGCCTCAAGCGAAAACCATGGAATCCCTTTACCTCGACCACGCGGCCACCGCGCCTGTTTTGCCCGACGCACTTTCTGCATTCGAAAGTGCCGCGCGTGAGCATTTTGCAAACCCCGGTTCTTTACACCAAGCAGGTGCTGATGCCGCACGCCTCCTCGAAAAATCTCGCGCCAGTCTGCAAAAATCCATGGGCGCAGAGCGTTATCAAATCGTTTTCGTCGGCACTGGCACCGAGGCCAATTTTCTAGGCATTCAAGGTTTGGCGCGATCTGCGGCTCAAGCGGCGGCAGGCAACGGGTCAGCAAAGCCAAATCGCATCCTCTATGGGGCGGCCGAACATCCGGCTGCGCGTGAAGCCGCCTGCCGACTGCGAGCCGAGGGCTTCCAAGTCGAGAGCATCCCTGTTGATTCTCAGGGTTTGATTTCCGCTGACTCACTCGCTCAACAACTCAGCAATGATGTCGCGCTCGTCACCATTCAATGGGCCAACAATGAAATCGGTGGCCTCAACCCGCTTGCCGATTTGGTGCGCACGGTGCGGCAACTGGCGCCTCAGGCTATTTTCCACACCGATGCTGTCCAGGCGGCCGGCAAGCGACCGGAGTGGTTTGACCAACTCGGCGCCGATGCGATTTCGACAGCGGCTCATAAAATCGGGGGCGTCCGCGGATGTGCGGCTCTCTTTTTACATCAAGACCTCGCTCACTCACCCATCCCGTTTTTCGCCGGCGGCGGGCATGAAAATGGTCTTCGGGCAGGCACTGAAAATGTTGCGGGAGCGGTGGCATTTGCTGAAGCCGCGCGTATTCGACGAGAAAGATTGTCGGAAGACCCCAGCCGATACCACGCGCGCCGCGAACAGTTGATCCACGGCATCCTGGGCGCATGGCCAAACGCGGTTGTATTGGGGCCGACAAACTCAAATCAGATTCAGGGTTCTATCCTCAGCGTCGCCCTACCAGGGGCTCGCGCTGAAACCCTTTTGCATCAGCTCGAAACATATGGCATCTTAGTCGGGTCTGGTTCAGCTTGTTCGAGCAAAGGGCATACGACCTCGCCCGTTTTAACCGCGATGGCGTTGCCAACCGAGCTACACAATTGCGTGTTGCGGTTTTCGATTGATGGCACTGAGCTTGAGCCTGAATTGCAGCGAGTTCGTGCTGCGCTTGCGGAAATCCGCGCATTGCATCCGTAAAAAAAGACCCCCGCCCGAGAGCGAGGGTCTTCCATCTGAGGGGTAGATGTTTATCGAATTAGCATTGCGAGTAACCACAACCGTGGCACTTGCAGCAGCCTTCTTCGAAGGTCAGCGTGCCGGCATCGCAAGATGGGCATTTGACCTTAAACGCGCCGCCCGTGCCTGAACCTGAGCGACCGGTTGGTGAGGAATGTGACGCAACTGCACCACCACCACCGTTATGGGCGGCAGATGTCAGCTCTTCGGGAGATATTTCGCCGAGCAAAATCGCACGCAAGCCGAATTGAGCTTTGACATTCATGTAATTTTGCAACGCCTTAGCCAAGCCATCGGCGAGCGACATGATGCGACCGTCTTTGCTTGGAACTGTGAGCGACGAGCCAATGCCAGCCAACTGCTTGAGCGCCAGACGCGCATCGCCACCGCAGCGCAAGAACAATGAAATCATGCGGCAGATTGCCTCAAGGTCAGAGTTAGCGACATCGCCACCCTTGCCGAGTTGAGCGAAGACTTCCATCTCGCGATCTTTGGCGGGGTCGACCGAAATCTTGACATGCATGTTGCCGAATGGAGTCATTTGGCGAATGCGCACGCTTGGCATGATTTCAGGCAAACGCACGGGCTTGAATTCTTGCGGCTCGGCGGCCTGAGCGACCGAAGCGTTTGGCTCATTTTTCTTGAGCGCCATTGGCTGCATATCGCGGCAGCCGTCACGATAAACCGTCACGCCCTTGCAACCCTCTTGCCAAGCCATGATGTAAGCGGTGCGGACATCATCTTTGTTGGCCTCGTGCGGCAAGTTAATTGTTTTGGAAACAGCGTTGTCGATGCTCGACTGCCAAGCGGCCTGCATCTTGATGTGCTCACTCGGCACAACATCGTGCGCGGTGACATAAACATCTTTTAGCCTCTCAGGCAAATCGCTGTGTGCAACCGTGCCATCGGTAAGCGCAACATCAATCACGCTGTCTATCTCAGTCTTGGAATAACCAGCCGACTCAAGCGCGACCTGAAACTCGGTGTTCACCTCGCGCATCACCACAGGGACGCCGTCTTCGTTTTTCATTACTTGGCGTTGGAAGGCAAGTGAGAAAAGTGGCTCAATGCCGCCGGAGCAACCGGCAACAATCGAAATCGTGCCCGTTGGCGCGACTGTGGTTACATGAGAGTTGCGGCGAGGTGGCATGCCCTCGAGCTGGGGCTTAGAGCCTTCCCATGCGGTGAATGGCTCGCGGCCATCGATCGAAACGAGGTTTTCAGAAGCCTCAATCGACTTGTCGGTGAGACGCTTGCTGAAAGTGCGCGCGACTTCAAAACTTTGCTCAGAGCCGTAACGGATGTTGAGCTTAAACAGCAAATCAGCAAAGCCCATCACGCCCAAACCGATGCGGCGCGTCTCATCGGCGCGGTCGCGAATCTCAGGGATTGGGTATTTATTGATGCTGATGACATTGTCGAGCAAGCGAGTCGTGTCGGCCACGGTGCTATCGAACATCGCCCAATCGACGCGATCTTCCCAAGTGGCTGACTCAGGTGCGCCTTCTTTGCAGAAACGACCGAGATTGATCGAGCCAAGATTGCAAGAGCCATAAGGCAGAAGCCACTGCTCACCGCATGGGTTGGTGGCCTCGTATTTGCCGAGGTGCGGCACCTGGTTGTCTTCTTCGGCGCGGTCAATGAACAGCAAGCCCGGCTCGCCATTTTTGTGGGCGAAGTTGACGATGGAGCTCATCATCTCGCCGTAAGTCCAGTAATCGGCGCCATCGGTTGGCTCGCCGGCATCGAAGGCCTCGTAGTCAGCCTCGGAAATGCGACGCCCGCTACCTTTGGCCATCCAGGCGTGGCGACCGCTCTTTGGGTTGGTCACGACAAAACGCTCATCGGGTTTGTCGGCGACCTTTTGCATCCATTCGTTGGTCACGGCGATGGACACGTTGTAGTTGGTCCAGCGACTGAGGTCGTCTTTGGCCATGATGAACTCAAGCACATCGGGGTGATCACACCGCAAAACGCCCATGTTGGCGCCACGACGGAACGCACCTTGCTGAATCGCCTCTGTGCCAGCTGAAAAAGTATCAATGAAGCTCATTGGGCCACTTGTTTTGCCACCGGAGGAGGCCACGATGTCGCCATCTGGGCGCAACCGCGAAAACGAAAAGCCCGTGCCACCGCCCGCCTTCTGAATGAGGGCGACATTTTTAAGGGTGGTGAAAATCTCTTCGATGCTGTCTTCGACAGGCAACACGAAACAAGCGCTCAACATACCCATGGAGCGGCCCGCATTCATGAGGGTGGGCGAATTGGGCATAAACAAACCCTCAGCCATCAAGCTGTAGTAACGAGTGGCCCACTTTTCGCCAACATCTTCGGCGACCTGATAGTCAGGCGCGGCAACAGAACTCGCCACGCGCCAAAAGAGATCTTGTGGGTTTTCGACGACCTCGCCCGTCACGCGGTCTTTCTTGAGATAACGGTTGCCAAGGACGGTGATAGCGTTTTCGCTAAGCGTTGGCTGGGGTAGGCCCTCTGGTTTGTTACGGAGGGCGGTTTTAGGGGCTACTTCGGCGGACTTCTTCACGCTTGTTTGGAGGTTTTTTGCTTGCTGGCTGGACACTGGCGGCGCGGGGGGGGCTTATGGGTATGAAATGAATGAGGAATGGCGGCGAGGGTTCACCCTGAAACCGCGAGACAAGAGAAAAAATACATACCCAAGCACTAGCCTTCAACCCTCTTTTTCCACAATATTTTGCGCCCTCTTTTTGAGACAGCCCCTACATCTTGTGGTCGGCCAGAAGCCTATTTTTCACAAGCAGATGGGTTTGTAACGACCCGTCAGGCCGCATGATGACTTATAAAAATTGTTTGAAAAAACTTGCGGTTAAATCTGCGGTTTGCCTCCAAGTAAATGCACTTGCATGAGCCAAGCCCGTTTCCGATGCAATTTGGTGCGCGGAATCATCAAAAAAGAGGTGGTCAAGACCGCTCGCGAAGCCGATTTCGTCGTCAACATCAAATGACTGCCAGAGTTCGCCGGCGACTTCGGTTAAGCAAGTGCTGTTGGAAATCACGCCGGGCGTCCCGGTTGCCATGCTTTCGAGAATGGGCAGCCCAAACCCTTCGTAACGCGACGGGTGAAGGAAAACGCGCGCGCCAGCGAGAATGGGCGCCAACTCATCATCTGAAATATGCCCAAGCCAATGAATGCCCGTTAAACCCAGCGATGTTGCAAGTTTTTTGAGTGAATTGAGAAAATCTGCCGTCGCGCCGCCACCGACAAAAACGAGCTCGCAGCCCTCGGCCCTCGCCTGACTCGCGGCAAATGCACGGATGCTCAATTCTAGGTTTTTGTGCGGAAACCAACTGCCAATCTGAAGCGCATACGGGCGTGCTAGCCCATGTTTTGCACGGACGGCAGCCACAGATGCGCCATCTTGAGGGCAAAAGCGGCGGTGATCGACACCCAACGGTGTCACGGCCACGCGCTCTTCCGGGAAATCTGGGAAGTAGTGCCGCAAACGCTGAGCGGTATATTGACTGATGCAAATGACCCCATCTGCGCGGGAAATGTTTTGCCCAAGGCGCGACCCCAGCAAATCGTAGTTGGGTGTCATGTCGGCGAGACGGAAATCCATGGCAGTAAAACTCAGTGGGACGGCCGACTGGGCGGGCAGATGGTTGCCGAAGCTATGGAACAAATCGAGCTTTGCTGATGGCCCCCACCACAAGGGGCGGCGTGGCGCAGATGGCATCAAATCACGGACGAGCCCACGGTTCAGCCAGCGTGAACCGCGAAAATAAAGCGTTGGGTTTAGGTCAAGGACGGCGCCTGAGTCTGGGGCGCGCTGACTCACTCGCTCTAGTTCAGGCAACAAATCACGGATATACCGTGCTATTCCGCGGCCTCGGCTTTTGGCGGCCTGCGTGATGTCAAAACCTATCCGCATAAGCGCATTATGAAGCTGCGACTGTCACAAGTCTGTCATAACTTGCAATCAGAGTTGCAGAGGAGGTTAAATAACGCCGTGGCTACTCATGCACCCTCCCCACCAAGCGCACACGGCGCATGGCTCGTTCTCGGCACCGCCGTCCTTTTGGGCGCAATGCTCGGTGGCGACCCGACAAAAGGCACGCTGGCGCTGACCCTCGCTGCCGTTTTTAGTTTTGCCGGCCTCAACCGACTGCTTTTTGGTTTGCGAAACCCCCAAACGCACCGAGCCGCGCTCGTGCGAGGCGGCATTTTTCTTGGTCTCGCCGCAGCAGCGGGCGTCTGGACTTTCACCGAGGTAGGTTTCTCTCGACTGGCTTGGCTCATCCCCATCGCTTTGATTTTTGCGGTTGCCCAATGGCGGCTACAGAAAAAGCAACGGCTCTTTCAATTAATCGGAATGGTCGCGCTGAGCTTGGCTTTGCCCGCTGCATCGATTGCATCTGGCTGCCCAATCGCCTGGCCCTTTTTCGCCGTGGCGATTGTGTTCGCTCTTCATGCCGGCCACGCAACCTTACGCACTCACGCACACCTCATGCCAAAAACTCGGGCGAATGCGCAATGGCTAGCGATTGTCGGCGGCGGCTTGCTATTAGCCATGCTC
This sequence comes from Planctomycetota bacterium, assembly GCA_018671175.1. GTDB lineage: Bacteria > Planctomycetota > UBA1135 > UBA1135 > UBA1135 > JABHIE01. Next base: position 131,307 of record JABHIE010000018.1, read on the forward strand.
GCCACCGACGGCATCTCATTGCCCGTCGCCGTTGCCGTTGCGCTTGGCCTAGCCGAGCCGCTAGCCCCAAACTGGCGACCACAGCCGGCTAAAGCTGTGGGGCGCAAAGAAACGGTTTTGCTGCTTCTGCTACCGCTCGCTTTTTTAATTGAGTCTTGGCTGAATTAAGGCACGCGTAGATCAACCAGCTCTAACGCTGAAAGCTGCACGATTTTTTCGGCGATTAACTCACCGGCATCAGAAACCGCATAAAGCGTGTATTCACCCTCTGGGCATTCGCGCATCTCATAAACGCCATCGTCGTTTTTAATAATTGACGGAGCCCATGCGTAGCCAAAATCCATTGCCGGCCGAACCTCTAATCGCGTCGCGCCCATGCCAGCCGCGATGCGTATGTCTGCACCTTTCGCATCTCGATGAAGCTCAATCGTTGCGGACGGCATCGCTAAACGCGGCCAATAGCCCATCGCTGTTATAGACAACTTTTGGTTGAGTTGGATGTGCTCACCGTTTGCCTCACCATCAGCGTTGCAGCTCAATCGATAAGAGCCGTCTTCGGAGCAAACAATCGCACTAGAGAGTGCCCGACCGTCAAGGGATTGCACACGAATGTGATTGCCCCATGTCGCCGACGCCTTCAACGGCCCCGCCATCGGGAGGTCACGGAATGGCATACGAATGGTCTTGCTGTTTGCAAAAGAAATCGACACCTCTAGGTTGGGTAAATCGGGCGCTTTGAGCGACCACTCATTTAGGACGCCTTCTGGATAAGCCGAGCCAACATGTTGTTGTTCAAAGAAAAAGTCAACTTGGCGAATCGTTTCACTTGGATCGACCACCAAACTGCGTGTCAGCAAACCCGCAAGGGTCAGGTCAACTTTGTCTTGCCCATCAGCAAAGGAAGCGTGTCGGACTTGGACGCCGTCGGTGCGGGTCTCAAAAGAGAAAACATCACCATGGCTTGCATCAATCGGAAGTTTACCGACCCCGGAACTATGCACCCGCATCGTCGCGTGAGCACTCGAAGCGACCGCATGAATTGCGGCGATCCGAACTGGAGCAGGGCTTAATTCGACCGAGATGGTTTGCTTAATACTTGGCAACTGAAAAAGCAACGGCTCATTCGTAAGTCGAGGGATACGAAACTCACTCACAAGGTTTGGGTAATCGGCAGCATGGTTTTCAGCAGGACGAGCCTCAACTCGATAAACACCAGCGGCCATGCTCTCAAAAACAAATTGACCCTTTGCGTCACTTAAGGCTGTGCGCTCAGCGATGCCGTCGCTGCGAACTGCGCGAAGTGCAACCGCCGCGACCGGCTTGCCGTCGCTATCGACAACTTGACCTGCTAATGAATCCCATTGGCAAGGAGCAAGAGTGCCGAAGACCATGCCGCTCTCCGTTAACAAAAATGGGCCGTGGAACAATTCTGAACCATCAGCACCGCGCACATTGAGGCTGTATTCGCCCTCTGGGGCCTGAATGGAGTGCGCTCCGGCGCCAAGCATTTTTTGCTCAACAGGGAAACCCGCACGCGTCAGCAAAGCAAAGCCCCAGTCATTTCCGCCAGGAGTCTCTGGAAGAGTGAACTGAATCGTACCTTGAACCAACTGGATGACGGCCTCTTGACGGTGAGACTCGCCTGGGTGAAAGGGCTGCTCGAACACCCGACCGTCTTCAATCCTGAAAAGCAAAGTACCGGGCCGTGCGGGCATCCATGGTGGTGGGTCTTGTGCGGCCCAAGAATAAAGCATTTGTTTGCGTTGACCCGTGGCATGAAAACCAAATTTTCGGATAACCTCTGTGCCGCGACTCGACTCAATGGTCACGCCAGTTGGCCGACACAAATCAGGTACAACAACGACCCACTCTTTTGTTGGGTCATTAGGGGTCGTCGCAGAAACAGCGCCTAGGGGCATATTTTGGAAAAATAAATGCGCTTCATAAGATGTATCGGGTAAGAAAGTCGCTTCAGTTTGAAACGCACCTTGCTCATCAGAAAGATATGCAAAAGGAACCCAGTCGCGCTCGTTTTCGTAAAAACTAATTTGCAAACCATCAACGGGGCCACCAAGAGAATCAACCAGCTTGGCATCAAACGCAAGCCCTTCTTCGATATCAAAATCAAGCCTATAGGAACCGCCCACGACAACATTAGGTAGCCGTTTCACTTGGGAGGTTACGCCATCACCCGCGCCCATTATGACCAAAGATGTGGCATCAGTGCCAATGCTGACTCGATAAGAACCATCGGGAAAAGTGTCGGCTGAGCCCAATGTGCGGGGGTAGCCGTCCTCAACCTTGAACACGCTAACCTTGCAATCAATGATCGCATCTGGGTCTTGATTGGCAATCGCAATCTTTCCGTAGATCTCGACTCCGACGGTCATCACAAACTCGTATACCTTTTTATCAATGTGCCAAACGGGATTTAACTTAACGGGTGCAAAACCGCGAGCATCCGAAATCGTTTTGGCTCTTAATTCTGCATCTGGGTAGGACTTGGGCTCGGCAAAACCATCTTTATCGGATTCGACCGTTTCAAAATACCAGCCAACACCCAATCGCTCGCGCCAACCCCAAGAAGCCCATTCACTAGCAGCGGCGTAACTCGAAAACTCGACGCTCACACCGGGGACGGCTTTACCTTTAATGTCACGCGTAAATGCCTTTAACTCTGCCTTGCGCGACAACTGCCAAGATTGATTCTCGCTTTTGAGAAGTGGGAGTTGAATATAACGGCCTTGTGAAAAATGACCCTCACTTGAGATATAGCAAAAGTACTCGCCAACGGGTAGACCCTTAAGATCAAACTCGCTCAGGCCCGTAAAGGAAGCCGCTGTGGAATGAGCATGGGCCTCGGCAATCGTCAACTCGGTCTTGCCCGAATAAAAACTAGTCAGGCCTGGGTCAAGCGACAAAACGACACAATCACCTTGGAGCGGCTCTCCGTTTGATTGAAGCGCGACAACCCAATTCTCTTTTGTGATGTCTTGACGCGACAACTCTGCGTGCGGCGATGAAGTTGGCTCTTCTAGAGCCTGTTGTGGCGCAACGGAAAGCTCACCCGGGTCGACTGTTTCGGTAGCTGGGTCAAGGAGTGGCGCGGCGGTCAGAGACGGGTCGTGAACCTCTTCATCGAGAGGCGACATTGCCGCTCTATTAGAAGACAGCTGCACGGCCGACCAAGCAACCAGTAAAACAGCGAGGGCAATAAGCCCTCGCTTTAGCATTTGCTGGGTGATCATATTAAGGGCGGAAGTTTAAGAAGCGACGCCATGAATTACCGCCTGATGGTAAATCAACCATGCCGATAATTGGCTTGAACGGCTTGTCTTCGCCGCGATCCATGCCGCTTGTGGATGATGCCATTGACGATGACGCCATGGCAAGGAAAACCGTTGCCATAATGACGATGGAAAGAAAGGTATTAACTAGTTTCATGTTTTGCCTCAAACGGAATTGAGATGTCAACCTTTGGAAATTGGCTCTGCCTCGAAAAATGAGACTGATAAGCTTTGTAGCTTTCTTGAGCCAAAAGGCTGGATGGGTTTGCCTGAGTCGCGTGATAGGCAAACTGGATGCTGTGAGCGACATCGCCGCGGCGAAAGAAATTTGCTGCGCGGTTTTGATACCAACGCGACTTATCGGATGGAGTGACCAAAAACTCACTTGCTCGCAGCAAAGTGGCTTCAGCCAACCGATAGTGCCCCTCGCGGATTTCATTAGAGGCCACGGCAAACGCGGTCTGCAAACAAGTCGGGCGAAAGGACTGGGCCATGCGCGCTAGTGAAATGGCGGGCATCTCTACGAGCCTTTCTGGCTCATCGATAATGATCGATTCAAAACGAGAGCTCGCAGAAAAGACCGCTAATCGAACCAACTCGCGACATTCACTCACGACATCGATGAGCTTTTCGTTGTGAAGACCGGGGTTGCTTGGCACAAGAGATTCTTCGGGAAGATACCGAAAGTCATCTACACTTTTTAAGCCATTCAACACAGACGATTGCAGTAACAAAAAACCCAAATCGTGCGCAATCTCTTGCACATAACATCCGCCGACAAGTGCCGACAATGGGCGTGAAGATAGACCGAAGGTTGATGTATTAACCATCACTTATGCAACTCGCTATGCGCCAGATGGGCGTGATTTGAAGGGAAATTCAAATGAGGGTCATCTGAGTTTGGCAATCGCCAATCGCGGGGTAGCGGGACATTCGCGATTTTCTTTTCGAGCTTTGACCATAAATCGAGTAAATGATTCCCGATTTCTTCTGCCGGCGCGCCGACATATTTTGCGACTTCAGGCAATGAATATTGCTCAATCATGTAAAGGTAAAGTAGCCCGCGATCAACAGGGGCTAATTTATTAAAGTGATATTGCAACTCAGGGTGTGGCTCGTTTGCCGCGCTGACGCTCACGCCCAAGGCGTCACTTGGGTCAGCAAGACCTTCAAGAATGTAGGATTCAACCCACATTAAAAACGAAGTGTGCGAAGGGGCGATGCGTTCGCGGCGGACAGCCTTTGCGAATAATCGCGCGATTAACATTTCATGGGGCAACACCAAAAAGTGGCGTAACATCGTTGTGCGGATTCCGCGGGACAACCATGGCTCAATCGTTTCGAAAACTAACCCAAGTCTTTCGACTCGCTGTTTAGGAATGGAGCGAGTAAATGATAAATAAGTTTTACGCATTTCGGCCCATTCGTCAGAAAGCCGCTGCTGCCGAGACTCGGCCTTTGTTGGGATAAAAGAAGTTTGCTTTTTCATGGGGGGGCTCTCTCTCCACAAGCACAAAAAAAACAGTTCAATAAAAAATACTTTTTCGCGCATTCATTTTACAACTTTGAAATAATCTCCTACGAATTGAAACAAGCCACGCATAACAGAATTTCTGAACTCGCCCAAGAAGTTGGGCTTGAGTTGCATGGAATCGTGCCTGCAGCGGCGATTGACGAGCAAACTCAACGACGGCTCGATGATTGGCTCGCGCACGGCAAAGCGGGTGAAATGACTTATCTTGAAAGAGGGCGATTGGTCATGGGTGACGTCCGTGAATGGAAACCTTGGGTGAAATCGATCGCTCTTTTTTCCCTACCTTATTACAGAAGTCAAGGTGGGTTTCGTGATGGCGGAATCGTTGCGCGTTATGCATTGGGTCGCGACTACCACAATCTATTCGGAAAAAAACTTGAGCGACTTGGAAAGCGTTTACGGCGTGAAGGTCTAGCTCAACAATTTCGCGCGGCGACGGATGCAGCTCCTTTGCTAGAGCGCGAATGGGCCATTCGAGGGCAACTTGGCTTCCGTGGAAAAAGCACATTAGTGATTGACCCCAAGCGAGGCCCTTGGGTTTTGCTTGGTGAATTGCTTGTCGATGCCGAGTGGCCAGAATGGATGGCGTCCGAATCGGAAAGTGGCCGCGCGCTCACGACAAATTGTGGCACTTGCACAGCTTGCATCGACGCCTGCCCCACCGATGCGTTTGATGCGCCCTATTCACTTGAGCCACGCAAATGCATTTCTTATTTGACGATTGAGCAAAAGGGGGGCATCCCTGAAAACTTGCGTGGCATGATGGGCGATCATGTTTTTGGATGTGAGATTTGCCTCGATGTCTGCCCCTTCGGCACAAACGAGAGCGACCATTCCTCGATTTGGGGCACGCACGAAGGCCTAACTCGTTTTTCTCTAGCTGAACTTTTTGCACTTAGTCAAGACGATTTCATGCAGGCTTTTTTGGGCAGCCCTCTCCGGCGCGCTGGCCTTGACGGCTTACTTAGAAACGCTTGCGTCGCGCTCGGAAATAAAAATCGGGTCGGAAACTTGCTCCCAAACGAACGCGATGCATTGCTTGAAGCGAGCCAAAATCACCCAAAAACGATGATTCGTGAACACGCGAGCTGGGCCTTGCGGCAAAACGAGACTCCTTCGCATTAGAGCGGAAACGCGGACCCACAAAGGCCTTACGCGCTTTTGCGTCAATTTGCAACATCGAAAAAAGTCGGCACAAACATTGGAAAGTTCGATATTTATCCGCGGCGGGCAATAGGATGTTGCTATTCTTCGTTTGTCCCCCCTGACTTTTCCTTCCCCCAATTCCACCCCATGTTGCACGACTTCCAAAACGAGAAAAAATACTGCCCGCATTGCGCGGACTATGTTTGCTTCCTTCAGAGTTTGAATGATAGTTACTGTGTTGAATGCGGAAGCAAAGTGCAACTTTTCAGTTCGGACGACAAAAAGGCCTTCCTGCGTGCTGTCAGACGAGACCGCGATTTATCGAACAAGCGCACAGGCATCGATCGTCGGAATGTGTCATAACTCCGACTCGGCCATCCCCTTGTAAACGCAGCCCCTCCTTTAGCGTTTCGGCCCCGTCAAACGACGGGGTCTTTTTCGTTTAGGCGCGTATCCTCTATGCATGCAGCCCCCCCTCTACCGACTAATGGTGATTTTGACGCGCGAGCTTTGCACACTCGATCCACTCGAAACCGCCCGACTTGCTATCGCGGGTGGTGCAGACGCCATTCAGCTGCGCGAGAAAAAGATGTCCACTACCGAGCGGCTGAATTGGGGGCGTGAATTGCACGCTCTTTGTCAAAGCAAGGGCGTTGCACTCATCATCAATGATGACCTAGATTGTGCACTTGCACTCGGCGCAACGGGGGCGCATGTGGGGCAAGATGACATGCACCCTGAAGATGTGCGCAAAGTCGCGCGTTTGTCGGGGCGTGATGATTTTGTAATTGGGCTATCGACTCACGACCTTGAGCAACTTGACGAAGCCGCTGAATTTGGTGTCGACTACGCTGGCTTCGGGCCCGTATTTGCCTCGCCGACCAAAAACTACACGCAAGGTTTAGGCCCAGAATACTTAGCCGCCGCGCTCGCAATCGCCCGCGTGCCAGTCATTGCAATTGGTGGCATCGCTCCAGAAAACGCCTGGATGATCGCGAAACAAGCCGGAATGGCCGTTTCTTCCGCAATCTGCGGCTCTCAAAACCCTGAAGAAACCATCCGCCGATTCCTTGATTCGCGCGTATCCTAACTTCATGCGCCTCACCACTCTCCGCCCCTTCCTAACCGCAGCCGTCCTGACCGCCGGCGTGTTTTCGGCAAACACAGCCTCTGCACAAGACACTGTTGATGTCGGTCAAACCCTTGATTACACATTTCGCTCGGCGCCATTTGCCGCAACGGGGCAACAATCCATTGCTGACATGCGCGGCAAACCAGTCTTCATTGAGTGGTGGGGTACTCGCTGACCTTCCTGTGTTTCGTCGTCCGTGCCGGCGGCAATCAAAATGCAAAATGAGTTTGGTAGCGATGTGCAAGTCGTCCTCTGTGAGGCGCAAGGCGCGACTGACTCCAAAATGAAATCCTTCGCTCTCGACAAAGGTTGGCTGGGCAATAATGTCATTTGGACGAGCGAGCGCGTGGCCAGTACGGGCATGCGAGGCATCCCTAATTATGTTTTGCTTGACTCAAGCGGCGTCATCGTCATGAAGGGTTATTCGACTCGCGATCACTCAAAGATTGTTAAAAAACTCGAACAAATGGCCAAATCGGGGCGCGAATGGCCCAAAGGCACTCCAAGTTCGATTACCAAGATTTACCGCGAGCTCGACAAGGGCAACTATGCAAAAGCGATTGTTGAAGCCAACAAAACAATTGAAAAGCCTGGCAGCAAAGACCCGCACACCACGGTCGCGCTTGCCGAAGCGGCCATTATCAATATTAATTCCGCCATTGAGCGACAATTCGCGCGCATCGATTGGCTTGCGAGCAACGGTTACCCCTATCGCGCCAAAGAAATAAACGCTCTCATGATGAGTGGGCTTAAAGGGGCCGACGAGGCGCTCTACGCCAACGCCAAACAATGGAAAGAAAAGTTTGACTCAAGCGAAATGAAGCCCGAGTTCGCTGCCGCAAAAGCCATCAACAAAATCGAAGCCAAACTCTTTGACGATGGGCGCGACGACAAGCTGGCAAAATCTATCGACAAACTTGGTGACAAACACGCGGGCACAAATGCGGCCAAACGGCTCGACACTTTGCGTTCTCTTAATTCTGGGCGATAACCCCAACGCTTAAACGCGAGCGCTTCTCTTTGATGCGCATTCGCGGTTAGCGCATTACGAAAGCCCGCCGAGTTTCCATGACAGCCCCGTGAAAACGGGGTTAATCTATGCCCTCATGGCACTCGTCTCCCTCCGTCAACTCCTGGATCACGCCGCTGAAAACAGCTACGGCGTGCCCGCTTTCAACATCAACAACATGGAACAAATGCTTTCGATTATGGAAGCAGCCAAGCGTTGTGATGCCCCCGTCATCATGCAAGCCAGTCGCGGCGCACGGAAATACGCCAACGACATCGTGCTAACGCATTTGATTCGCGCGGCCGTTGAAATGTACCCAGAGGTTCCGGTTTGCATGCACCAAGACCACGGCAATTCACTTGAGACTTGCTCGTCAGCGATTGCCGCCGAGTTTTCCTCGGTCATGATGGACGGCTCGCTAATGGAAGACGGCAAGACCCCCGCGAGTTATGAATACAATGTCGACATCACCAAGGCTGTGGTTGACGCGGCTCACGCAGTCGGCGTTTCAGTCGAAGGCGAGTTGGGCTGCCTTGGCTCACTCGAAACGGGTGAGGGCGACAAAGAAGATGGCCACGGTTTCGAAGGCAAGCTTGATAAAGAAATGTTGCTGACCGACCCCGAGCAAGCAAAAGATTTTGTCGCGCAAACGGGTGTTGATGCACTGGCGATTGCGATTGGCACAAGCCACGGTGCGTATAAATTTACGCGCAAGCCAACTGGTGACATCTTAGCGATGGATCGCTTGGCCGAAATCCACGCGGCGATTCCGAATACGCACTTGGTCATGCACGGGTCGAGCTCGGTACCGCAAGATTTGCAAGACATCATTAATGCGCATGGCGGTGAGATGAAACAAACTTATGGCGTACCCGTTGAAGAGATCGTTAAAGGTATTCAGCATGGTGTGCGTAAAGTGAATATCGACACCGATAACCGCATGGCGATTACTGGCGCCATCCGTAAAGTTTTCCAAGACAACCCGAGCGCATTTGACCCGCGGGCTTATCTCAACCCAGCGATGGCCGCGATGACCGAGGTTTGCATTAAGCGTTATGAGGCATTTAATACCGCCGGGCATGCGAGCAAGATTAAGGTCGTGCCACTCGACGAAATGGCGCGGGGTTATCGGGGGTAGCCCTTAACTCAACTTTTTTCCGGCCGATTGCAGGCCAGCGAAAATCAAATCCCTGACGGCTTCTGGAAAGTCGGCGGGGATTTTCTTTTCTACGGATGAAATGGCCGAATCGACTCGAGCCAGCATGTCATGACAAACCGCCTGCCACTCGTTTTGCATACCGCAGCTCTGCAAGGTAGAGACCCAATGTCGCGGCTGCATTTCAGCCCAGCGGTAATGCTTGTTTTTCCCACGCAGCGACATTGCCATTGTAAGTTGCTGCGTGGGGACCTGATTGCGACCGTGCCCTAAAAAGGGGTGTGCCGAAATGACATCGTAGAAAGGTGTTAATGAAAACCCACCCGGCTTAATAAAAACGCTGAAGTTCTTCGCATGCCCATCTGGTGCGGCAAGCATCCAATATAGGATTTGCGCTTTCAAAAAGTCTCGGCCGTCTTGCTCTGCCTGAAGCGAAGCTCTCAAAAACCGGAAGCCGTCAACCATGCCAGGCCCACCATTGGACTCGTATTTTTGATTGGACGAAACGCCAAGTGCTTGGCAAAAATCTTCTTGTGGTAGGCGCTCCCACCAACGAGCGCCTTTGACAAGTTGGCGGTCAAAACGCTCGACCACAAAAGCGCGTTGGTCTTGAAACCGTAGCATTTGGCAATTAGGAGCCCGCAGCCCGAAAGCCCGCACAAGCTGCATACAAAGCCACTCGTTTTCGATTGATGTCGACAAATCGACTTGTTCGTGGCCAACACGACCCAATGGCAGCTTAAAAATGTGCGTCGTTGGCGTAAAGCCATGCGGCAAACACCATTGACTATCGTGCCACAACAAAGCTGTTTTATCTTGAGCGCCAGCAAGTGAAATACGGAAATGCCTTGGCCTTCCCTGGCCCAGTTGTGGCGATGACGATGCGTGGCGCATAGCGTTGGCAACTTGCGCCTCGTCTAAAGGTTGTGCTTGAATGCTTTTTGTAGATTTCGGCTGCTCGCCCAATGGCAACAACTGCACCGCGCCCACACAATCTCGCCCGATTTCAGCAAGCAAAGAAAATGCCGAAATAGAATCAGTCTGAAACTGACTTTGAACTCGACGCAACAACGAATCGCTATCCGGCAATAAGTTGCGGAAATACCGCTCAACCAAATCACCGCGAAACACCTCGCCGCTGTCACCCAACGGCAAAGAATGCGACAACGGAACAGCAAGAGGAGAATCAAGCCAAGTCGTGGCATAAGCAAACTCGTGGCGACCACGCACGGCAATGCTCCACTCGCCCACATGGATGCCGTTCATCCATACGCTGAGCCGCCTTAATCGCGAAGGCCGACTCATGGCGACCACGGAAACTTGTCTTCGTGGACAGCGTCAGCTGGCTTGCTGTCCAAAAACAAATCGAGCTCAAGCGCGGAGAGCAAGCGGAAGAGGCTTTCTATTTGGCACCGCTCAGGATTTGTCTCAAGAGCAGAAACGGTTTTTTGCAATAAGCCGACCCGCGCGGCGGCCTGAGTTTGAGTTAAACCCAAGCGTCGACGATATCGACGAAGGGCGTGTGCAAGCTGAAGAGCTGTATTGACGCGTGATTGCATGGAAATACCTTGCTGGGGTTAATGCGTAATTATACCCCACTCGGTTGTTTTTCGCAATCCTAACGCCTAGCATGCGCATCCAGCACATCCGCCACGCATGCGGTCAGCTTCTGAGCCATCGCTAGATCGATAAACTCATTTGGCCCGTGTGCATTTGAACCAGGGCCAAGCACTCCGGTGATAAGGAACTGCGCTTTCGGGAACATCGCGCTAAGCATGCCCATGAGCGGAATCGAGCCGCCTTCGCCCATGTAGCCGGGCACATTGCCGAAGTGGTTTTGGCATGAATGCCCAAGAGCGTTTTCGAGCCATGCCGCGAGAGTCGGTGCGTTCCAGCCGGTCGCTGACTTTTCAGGGTTAAAGGAAACGCGTGAGCCATACGGCGGGTTAGCTTCGAGCGTTTCTTTCAAAGCAGCGGTTGCAGTTTTTCCATCAACCGTTGGCGCAAGACGAACAGACAACTTAACCGTCGTGTATGGCCGCAACACATTACCTGCATGCGCGACATTTGGGATGCCATCAACGCCCGTTACGGAAACGGTCGGACGCCAAGTGCGATTAAGTACTAATTCTGTGCGATCACTCGACATGGCTTTTGCACCATCAAGAAATGGGTAACATTCGAACACATCGTCGCCCAGAATTTCACCAACTACCTTTGCCTGCGCCTCGCGGTCAGCTGGGATTTCATCACCACACTCAGGCACCAACACGCGACCCGTTTCTTCGTCTTCAATGCGCGTAAGCAATTGGCGCAAGATGCGAAAACTCGAAGGCACAATCCCGGATCCATCGCCCGAGTGGATGCCTTCCGTCAAAATATCAATCCGCAAATCACCGGCCGCCATGCCTCGCAAAGAAGTCGTTGACCATAAACGCTCGTAATCGCCCGCACCGGAATCGAGGCAGATGACCAATGACACATCGCCGAGCCGCTCGCCCAAATGCTCAAGGTAAAACGGCAAATCGGGCGAGCCGGATTCTTCGCAGCCTTCGATTACGATGGCGATACGCCCGTGTTGACCGCCGCATTTTTGCGTGGCTTCAAGCGCGCATAAAGATCCAAATGCGGCATAGCCGTCATCGGCTCCACCGCGACCATATAGACGACCTTCTTCGATGCGCGGCTCCCACGGGCCCGATTTTTCACTCCAGCCTTCCATCTCAGGTTGCTTGTCGTAATGCCCATACATCAAAACGGTATCGTCGCCATCGGGCTCACAGCCAAACGCCGGCACTTCCATAAAGATCAACGGCGTGCGCCCCTCAAGGCGGACGACTTCCACGGACAAACCCGCGATCTCACGCGCTTTGCACCAATCGACGATCAACTGCATTGCCGCCTCCATATGCCCATTGGCTGCCCAATCAGCATCAAACATCGGCGACTTGGCCGGAATAGCGATGTAATCAGAAAGCGCCGGAGTGATGCTGTCACTCCAGACGCGCGTGGTGAAATCGGCGATTGTGCGAGTATCCATTCCTATTGATAACACCTCTCGCGGTTCTTTCAAACTCCTTAATGAAAAAGTTGGAAAAAATGCCCCCCCCCCCCCTGTCGCCTATCTGTTTATAGTGGTTTTCATGAAATACTTCACTTTCCTTTTTCTCCTGCTTGCTATTTTTACTCCACCGAGCATTTCACAAGAACCTACGCCATGCGAGCATCAACTTTCTAATTGCTTACGCGCTTGCCTAGACGCCTACAACGATGATATTGGGAATTGCAAAAATGAACATTGCTGGATTCTGAATTTTATGTGCGAGCAGCCCGAATACAATATTTGTAAAAGCGCCGCTCTAAACATTAAGGGCATTTGCGAGTCAGAATGCCATAGTCGATATTCAACCTGCACTACTTTCTAATCGATCCGTACAATGAAAAAAATCATTAAATGGGGGTGGCTTTGCGTTGTTTTACTCTTGGCGGCATGGCTAATTCTCGCCAAGAATCACCCTGCTAGCCAAAATATTTTTGGTGGAGCATTGCTGCCGCCAAATATGTCACCTGCCGACTCTATCGATTATTCAACTTACAATCGAACCGATATTGTTTCTACTCAAGATGTTTTAGACATTAAGCCAATGATCATAGGTGGTGCCAAGGATGAGGCTTTCTGGTATGACGCACTAGCCATTATCTCTATTGGGCTCAATGAGTATTACCCTCGGCCTTTTAAAGAAAACAAGGAAGAATCCATCCCTGCGCAACTTGACAAGTTTTTAAATCACCGCAATAGCCCAGGCCTGCCGCCACTTGCTTGGGTGGCCGATGAGATTTCCGGGCACCCCCAGGCCATTCTCATTGCTTGGGCTCAATCTGTCCATCCAACAGAATGGGATGCCTGGGCTTTTCCGCTCGTTAACCGCGACTCACTTTCACCTGAATTGCTAACCGGTCTTCTGTACGGTTACTCTCACACCACAAAAGGCGCCCTAAACCTTGCCACGCTAAATGCCAAGGCCGCCAACCAATGGCCATTTTTCAACGGCCGACTTGGCCCCATTCGTCAACCAAAGCTGCAAGATCATGCCGCTCAACAATTGCTCTATTCGGCAAATTATCAAGACTACGCATCATTGACTGCTCGGATACTATCCACAATCATCTTGGGGCAAACTTGGGGACGCTCTGAAGAATCAAAGCTTGCTCTGCGGCACGCCTTGCTCACGCAAAAACCCTATGACTGGGGTTCGCACCTTCCCGCGGTCATGTCGCTCGTTGCATTTCACGACCCCAAGGACCCCGCACTTATTCGGCTTTTCCAAAACTGGCTCGCTCTTGGCTCAGATTATGCAGCTATGCCAATCACTTTTTCCGTTATCTACCCTTATTTACGCGATGCTGGCATTCCATCCATCGGGGAAAAAATGCTTCTTGCGTGCGCGAAAAACCCATTTGCAAGCCAACATGACCGTTTCGCGGAGGAAGTAGCCACTTTAATTGCAAAGCAAATAAACCCTGATGAAGAACTTCTCGATGCCGCGATCAACATCGCTTTTAATCCCGACACGGCTGAGGCTCTTCCCGCTCACTTATTGAACACGGTCTTTGCAATAGAGCAAGACTTACAATCGTTATTCAAGCTTGTTTCTGAAGCCCCTTGGAGGACTGAGCCTCATATGGCTGCCAACTTCATAAAGCAGTTCTCCGTATATTTGCACGCTTACGACCCCAATAACGACCAAGGCCTGCGCGACTCATATTTAACATTATTAGACGACATAAACACCTCTTTTCCGGGCGACAATTCTCTCCAAGACGCCGTCCTTGATTCCCGTGCTCAATTAAGCAAATAGCCCTCCTAGTCTGCGGTTTGTTTATAGTGGTTTTCATGAAATACTTCACCTTTCTTTTTCTCCTGCTTGCTTTTTTACCCGCCCCTGCCTCACAAGCGCAAGTTCCAAACAATCCCCAACTTACCCAATGCTTGCAAGATTGCTTTGATGCTTGGATTACCAACAGCAATACATGCGAAGACAATTTTTGTTGGTTCGGTGGCGTATTCTGCGAGCAGCCTGAGTATGGCCAGTGCATGTCTTACGCAAAAGGAATATTCAAAGCTTGTTGTAGTGGCTGCATAGAAACATATTCGAATTAATTCCTTTCTTTTATTATGCTTAAGAAAAATCTCACCTATGGGGCTATTGCTGCCTCAATTCTTGCATTGGCATTTATTTATTTTGCGCCCTTCGATGCTCGACCAAGTTCGAATCTTGGGCAAACTCTAAATAAACCAGTGCCTCTGCCTATTCAGGTTTTCTCACTAGAAAGGCGTGAAATCCACTCAATCGAAGAGGCCTTAAAAGCGACTCCGCTAAAGACCAAGACTCTCAAAGACGCTGCCTTTTGGCACGATGCACTAGCCATTATTTCATTCGGCATTAATCAATATTATCCCCGGCCTTTTTGGCCCCGAGCAGAAGAAAATGTTCAAACCCAACTCAACACTTTTTTAGCCAATCGGCAAAGTCCAGGCCTGCCAGAGTTGCGTTGGATGTCGGACAAAATTTACGGCCACGCTCAGGGCGTCTTGCTGGCCTGGGCGCAAACCGTGCACCCAAACGAATGGGATGACTGGGGCTCTTGACCTAGCCGAATTAAGCCACCGCACAGGAGGGCAATGGCCCTTTTTCCCGGGTAGACTTGGCGCGCCAAGAGACCCGAGAATCAAATCTCTTGCGGTTAAACAATTGCAGTTACTGCCCGACTATCAAAACTACTCGACTCTAACTGCGAGATGCCTAGCGGCCATCATCCTGGCTCAAGATTGGGGCAAAAGTGACGATTCCAAAGCAGCCCTAAAGAATATCCTGCTCGAAGAAAAACCTTACGACTGGGGCGCGCACATACCTGCGCTCATGTCTCTTGTGGCATTCCACACACCTAAAGATCCCGACCTAATCCAACTCTTTAGTCAATGGCTTTTAGGCAAAGAACCCTATCTCCTCACGGGCCACTGCTTTAATTTCTTATACGCCTATCTTCGAAATGCGGGGGATGAGTCGATTGGCAAAAAGATGCTCTTGGCGTATGCGAAAAAGCGTAATATCGCCAAGTACAACATGATCGAGCATGATTTAGCAATGCTCATTTCCAACCAAAACGAAAGCGATGGAGAATTGCTCGACACCATGATTCATGTGGCTTTCGATATCCATAATGAGCGTGACAATTATTTAATCGACCCTGATGTATTGGCCAATATTTTCCTGATAAACCAAGACCTAAATTCCCTTTTACAATTCACTGCAGAAGCGCCTTGGCGAAGTTCACCGCAAGACGCCATCTCATTCATTCATAGATATGCGCTCGCGCAAGCCAGCTACGACCCGAACGATGAGCAAGGATGCCTTGAAGAATTTTTAAACCTTCTCGATAATATTGAGACTTCCTTCCCAGAAAATGATTATTTCTTAGAAGCCGTCCGTGACGCGCGCTCTCGGTTAAACGAATAGTTACCCCCTAGTCTGTGCTAGATTGGCTCACCATGACCGATAGCACCCACCCGTCTCAAAACTCGGAATCTCTTTGGCAACAGGTCAAAGGTTTTCCGGGTCTCTTCTGGACCGCCAACTGGATGGAGCTCATCGAGCGTTTTTCCTATTACGGCCTGCGTACCGTGGTGCCGATTTATATGGTGCTCGCTTTTGAGGAAGGTGGCCCGCAATTCACCCACATCGAAAAGGCAAGCATTTTTGCTTATTGGGCCTTGGTGCAATCGTTTATCCCTGTTTTCACGGGCGGCTTTGCGGATCGCTTTGGGTATAAATTAAATATCGTCATCGCGACTTTTGTAAAAATCGCGGGCTACCTTGTGATGGGTTATGCAATTCGGATTGCGGCCGTGATGAATAATGGCGATTTAACTGGCGTCGAAGGCAACATCAACGGTGCGGCTGGCGGTGAATACACCTATTGGGTTTTCTTTGCGGGCGCGATGCTGCTCGCTGCCGGCACGGCCATTTTCAAACCTGGTCTGCAGGGTATGGTCGCGAAAATCATGCCGAAATCGCGAGCATCAACGGGTTGGGGCATTTTTTACCAGATGGTCAATGTTGGCGCCTTCCTCGGCCCACTCCTTGCTGGGCCCCTACGACTGATGTCTTGGGAATATGTTTTCCTGGCTTGCGCGGCCGCGATTGCACTCAACTTCATCCCCCTCTTTTTCTTTTCCGAGCCAGAGCGCAGCGCAGAAGAGCAAGATAATTCGGGCATCATGGAGTCGCTCATCAAGAGCTTTAAAGGTCTATTTGAGCCACGCCTCTTCGCCTTCACGATTTTGTTTTCTGGCTTCTGGCTGATGTTCTTCCAGCTCTTCGACATCCTGCCAAACTTTATCGATGACTGGGTCGACAGCCGCGAGATTGGCGCAATGCTCCAAGGCACCTTTGGTGGCATCGTCCCCATCAACCCTGACGGCAACCTTGGCCAAGAATGGATGATCAACATCAACGCGCTCTTGATTTCGCTCTTGGCGTTTTTGATGGGCTATCTCACGGGTAAAGTGAAATCGCTTCACGCCATGATTTTAGGGATCGGTGTTTCTTGCGTGGCCATCTGGATGCTCGGCATGAGCATGGACGGCTGGTGGTGCTTATTCGCAATCGGTGTTTTTTCTCTTGGCGAAATGGCCGCAAGCCCAACCAGGCTGCGCTATCTGGCAAATATTGCCCCTCCTGGGCGCAGCGGTGCATACATGGGCTACGCAAACGCCACCGTCGGCATCGGTTGGTTTTTTGGCTCGCTCATCGCGGGCAATTGGTATGAAAATGGTGGCGACAAAGTCAACTTGGCAAAAACATATTTGGTCGAAAATCTTGGTCAAACGCAAAGTGCCGTTGACGCGCTAAAGAAAACGCAAGTCGTCGACCGACTGGTCGAGCTCAGCCCCAATCTAAACGATGCTTGGGGGGCCCAGAAGCTCTTGTGGGACACCTACCACCCCTACGAAATGTGGACTTATTTCGCGCTCATCGGCGTCAGCTCAATGGTCGGCCTGATGGTGTTTAATTATGTCACGCAAAAGCAAGACGCGGCAAAAGCCAAGGCGTCGTCTTAACAACAACTAAGACGCAATACCAAACTGACCAAAGCTCGCATAAATCGGGCGGAGGTCATGCAGGCCTTCGAGTGATTCAATCTCATTGCGCACGGTTGCATAAGCCTGATCAACCGTATCGGCATCAACCCAAATCGAAACCGATTGTGGGTCGTCCATAATCGTGAGCTTGACACCGCTCATGGCCTCGAGTGCGAAGCGAATTTGCTCACATAACTCGAGGTCAAAGCGGGCGAGGAAGCCGACTGTAGCCATGGCAAGGTTTAAGCCTTGTAATGCCTACTCGCTAGTCGTTTTTTCATCCTGATGTAAATAGGGAAATATACTTCATGCGGCAAATACCCCACTCAACAAAAGTTGCGCGGGCGCCCCGATTTTTCAGAGCGCCCGCGCGAGTGAATCAAATTAGATTCAATTTGCCTTTCTAGTCGAATTCGAAAATGCGATCAGGTTTAGTCTTGGTAAACCACTGATGCTCAGGACGCTTCAAGATCTCTTGAATCTTCTCGAGAATCGCTTGGCCACCTTCTGGGTTACCGTGCTCGATGGCGTGATGTGCCATCTCTTCGGCTTGAGGAAGAAGCTCCATGTAGAAACGCTCAGCGACCTCATAGAGACCGTGCCAGTGCGTGTAGTCAGGAGCATTCATTGCAGCACCGTGACGAGCGCGGCGGCCTTCGTGGTGCCAGAGATAGAACCAAGTCCATTCGATTTCTTCATCGAACATGGCGCCTGTGCGCACATTGGCCGTCTTGAGTAAACCCATCAACTGCTTACCAGGCTCAGCGAACTTCTGGTTGTAAAGCACAACCAGATCGTCGTATTGCATGTAGAACTTATTGACATAGTCTTTGGAGTGACAGTTGTGACAAGCATCTTGCATGCGCCCACGCTTGTTTTGCCAAGAGTCGCCACCATCGGCCAAGAGGCGTGCACGCTCTTTGACATCTGTGGTTTTGATGACCTTGTTGTCTTTGTCAGTATCCATCACAACTGATGCTGGCGGACGGTTATTCCAGGAGATACGGCGACCAACGTCGTGATGGATCTTGCCGCCATTATTAACATTAGCGGACATGTGGCAGGTTGCGCAGGTTGGAGCCGCGTTGTAATCCTCACCCAAAACCCAAGTCTCACCGTCAAGGTTAAGCTCGTCTTTCATGTCGCGATAAGCGATACCGTGCTTGGACTCTTCGTAAACCTCTTTTTGCGGGTGGTCAGGGCCAAGGTGGCACTTGCCGCAGTTTTCAGGCTGACGGGCGCGGCGTGGGCTAAAGTCGTGACGGCTGTGACAGGCAGTACAAGAGCCTTTTGAACCGTCAAGGTTGAAGCGGCCGATACCGGTGTTTGGCCAAGACTGGTGGTCAATCATTGGCTTGCCATTTTCGTCTTTCATGACGCGGGCGGCGGCCTCTAAATTAGTTGGCTGACCCGTTTGGCCAGGCTCAAGGAAGAGGTCGTCAAGAGTCACAACGCCACCATCAATTGTCTTCAACGCAATCTTAGAACCGTGGCACTGCTTACAACCCAAGTTCACGAGGCCGAAACCATTGACCATATTGAAGTCGCCTTCGCGCCCTGGGGTCATCCCGTGAGGAGCAAATGGCACGCGGTTTCCTTCGGCCACTTCGGCAAGACGGTTATCAAGGGAAGCAAGGATGCGACCCGCCTTTGCGTGGTGAGAGTGCGCAAACTCTTCATACTCAGTTTCGTGGCACTTGGCGCAATCGAGAGGAGTAACGATAGTCGCAATCAAAGCACCCTCGTGCTTGAATGCGTCAACATCACCCTCTTGGGCTTCGTGGCACTCAAAGCAACCGACACCTTTGACAGCATGACCAGAACCGGTCCAGTGTGAAGCGATACCTGGAGTCTCTTTTTCGTGACACTCTACGCAGCGTTTTGAGCTGGCAGGAATCTCGATGTGAGGCTTGGTCAGACCAGCTTCTTGAGCCTTGCGGGCTACTTCCATTTGCTGGACGTATAGCAAGGAGATGAGGAAAGCAATGCCGAGGACGGCAATGATGAACTTCTTAAAGTTGAGGCTCATAGTTGTTTATGTATTGGCTGTGGGGGATTAATGAGCGACTGCCGCTTCCCAGACGGTCAGACCGATGATCGCCAAGACGGCAAGGACGCCGACCCAGACACTGAATTCAGAATTAGGGCGACGGCGACGAACAGCACCATCGATGAACGGCCAAGCCATCATCACTGCGATGACCAAACCTTGGGTAATGACCGCGGTCGAGCCCGTAAAGAGCTTCAGCCAACGGAAGGCGACATAGAAGAACCACTCTGGCTTAATGACTTCGGGAGTCGCCAGTGGGTTTGCTACAGCACCCATTTCGGCCGGCAAAGCGACCGCAAGTGAGCTGATGAGGACCATCAAGAAGAGGCCAATACCCAGCTCGGTAAGAAGGTGATCAGGAAAGAAATTGAAATGAGTTTTCTCATCATTTTCTTCACCCTTGAATTTGTACTCGGTCACGCCCTGCACGCGCACCATAGATAGGTGAGCAACAAGCAAGAGGATGATGCTGACTGGGAAAACCGCCGCATGCAGCACAAAGAAACGCGAAAGTGTATTAGCGTTGTAAGTATCGCCAGCGAGCAACATGTTTTTCAGGAAGCTACCGATGACAGGCACATTATCACTAATGTTGGCCCCCACCGTTGCGCCCCAATAACTCAACTGCTCAAAGACCAAGCTATAGCCAGTAAAGCCCGTCAGCAAAGTCACAATCAGCAAAAGCATGCCGACAATCCAGTTGAGCTCACGGGGCTTGCGGTAAGCGCCCGTAAAGAAAACGCGCATTTGGTGCAGCACCATAGCCGCAATCATCAGCGTGCCCGACCACTTGTGCATCGACCGGATGAACCAACCGTAGTTAGCCTCATTGGTGATGTAAGCGACTGACTCGTAAGCCGTCTCGGGGGCGGCTTTGTAATACATCGCAAGCATGATGCCCGTGATGATTTGCACGATGAAAAGATAAGCAGGTGTGCCGCCAATGCAGAACCACCAATGCTTGAGATGGTTTGGAACCGGCTCGTTGGTCAGCTCTTTTAACGAATCACCCGAAATCGGGAGGCGTTCTTGAATCCATGATGAGAATCCCATTTTTATTCCTCCTTAATTAGATGAGGCGCTCCATAGGAGCGTTAATGAAGAGCATGTTGCCTTCGATTTTAAGATCGTAAGCAAACAATTCTTGGCTTGCGTCGCCAGGGGGGCCACCTGTGCCCTTGCCTTTTGCATCGAAAGTGCCGTTGTGGCACGGGCAGAAGAAGCGATTTTTGGTGTCTTCCCAATGAACTTTGCAACCAAGGTGCGGGCAAGTATCAGAAAGTGCGATGAAGTCTTCGATATTACCGGCCACCCCTTGGCGGGCGACAACAATCGATTCGCCGGATGGTGCGCGGTATACGACCTGGTCTCCTTTGCTCATGCGGGCGACATCGGCAACATATTGCCAAGCGCGGCGCCCGGGATGAGCCGGATAGAGGTACCGGCCGCCGATAGCAAAGCAAGATCCGTAACTCGCGAGCAAGCCCACTGTCATCGCCAGCGTAGTGGCGGAAGTGAGAAAGCCGCGGCGGTCTGTGCCTTCAGCTGTGTTTTTCGTGATTTCGGTCATGGGTAAATGCATTACCCCCGCGACAAAGCGGGTAGGTCTCCATATTTAACCCGTGACAATACGGTGACAAGTCAAAGTTTTGCCTATATTCAACCCCTATATGTTGCCGATTTTCTTAACTTGGCAACCGTCGCAGCGTAGGGCAGGGGCAGAAATTGGCTCTTGGCTAGTAGCCCAACTCATCGAGCATCTGACGGTCTTCCGCACTCATTTCGGCAGTCTCACCCACAGAGCCTTCCGCCACCCGAGTGCGAAGCAGGGCCAACATTGACGCCACGCGCTTAGCCTGGTTTGGATCGTCGAGTTGATTTTGCTCTTCTGCTGGGTCTTTCTGGAGATGGAAAAGTTGCTTTGGCCGCAGACTGCTCTCTTGCTCTGGCCCGGCGACCCAGTCGGAAATCATTTTCCAACCATCTTGATAGAGGGCGACGCTCTGGTCATTTGCGCCGATGTAAACGCGATAAGGCTGCTCTAATTTGCGCCAGTCGCGACCCTCCATGGTTGGGGCGGGCGTTAGGCCAGAAGCAACTAACAAAGTTGTCGAGATGTCTTCGAGGTGCGGCACGGTCTGGCGCTTGCCCGGAGAAACGCCGTGGCCCGCCAAGATAAACGGCACCCGCAGGAGCGGTTCATAAACTGAATTGTTGTGTAGCATCAATGAATGCTCGCCGAATTGTTCACCGTGATCACTCGTAAACAAAATCAAAGTCGACCGGCCAGATTCGCGTACTCGCGAGAAAACCTCGGCAAGACAATCGTCGATGAACATGAGCTCTTCGTGATAGACATCATGCAAATATTTTGAAGCATCCTTTGCGTCGTCAACGCCGAGCTCAATATCAGCCGCGACTTGGCGCGCAAGCAAGAGGCTGCCCTTGTCCATTGCGCGGTAACAGTCTGGCAAATCTTGGAAATCAGATAACTTACCCGCCGTAGATGCGGGTGGGGTGTATGGCTGGTGAGGGTCCATGAAGTGCAGGAAATAGAAAAACGGCCGCTCGTCTGCATAAAGGTCATCTAAATAGGCGAGCGCTAAATCGCGCGCGACGCCGCCGTTGTTTTCCTGGGAGTCATCGCCACCCTCTTGCTGTGCGATACGCCGTTGGATCAACGCAAAGTAGGCTGCGCGAAAAAGCTTGCCACGGCCGAGGCGACCAAGCCATGTCATCGCATTTCCTGACCACATCAACTGCTTTACAGCATGATTAAGCGGGCTTTCGGCCGTTACATTTTCAAAAATCTCAAACCCACGGCCGACATCGGTTTCTTTACGCAAGACGCCGTTGGAGACCGTACCAATCGTGCGATATCCCGCATGGCGATAAACCTCAGCTAGGGTCGGAAAGCGGTTGGGCAGTACCCCCTCGTTGGAATAGGTTGCGTGACTCAAGATGCTCGTCCCACTTAGCATCGAAACATGACTCGGCAATGTTGCCGGCGCAGGAGCTAGCCCGTATTCGGCCCAAGCGCCACTTTCGCGCAAAGCGTCAAGGGTTGGGGTCGGGACATCTTCTCTTAAAATCGAATCTGCGCGAAGGGTGTCGACTGAAATCAAAAGGACATCGGGCTTCTCTTTAGTTTGCGGCCCCGAAGCGTCAAGCTGTGGCAATACAGGGCGATCGCTTAAGTTGTAATACTGGAACCCAGCGCTTTCGTAGGAGCTAACGCCGGCAAGTAGCACAACAAACAGAATGAGATTGCCACCACCAAGAGGGCGGGTCACCCACCTAGAAGGCGCGGGTAGTTTTACGGCGAAAACGGCCAAAGACACAAAAACCAAACCAAGGATTGGCACGAACTCGTCGAAAACCTCAACTGAAACCCACTCGGTTAGCCATGAGCCGACAAGTGCGGCAAGAGAGGCCGCGGCGCCAGCCCAAAATGCAAGGGCCTCTTCGTCTTGCTTTAACTGCTTGGCGAATAAGATTGCCGCAAAGCCAAACAGTAAGCCCATCAAGAGTGCGGGGCCAACAATCGCTACAAATTTGAGGTCCCAGATTTGAAAACCTAAAAGTTGTGGGTAGAGCAACAGCTGAACCCAAGCGAATGAGGCAGAGCCGGCAAGGCCAGCAACCAAAGTGCAAGGAATACGAAGGGACGAGTTTGAGGTCGAGTTCAAGCCTCGATTTTACATTAGCAGTCGCTAATATCCCAACTCATCGAGCATCTGGCGGTCAGCCTGGCTCATTTCGGCGGATTGGGTCTCGCCCGATTGAGCGACTTGTTGCTCTGCAAATTGGGTGAGCCGCTGAATTCGCTCTTGTTGATCTGGCTCGTGCATCAAGTTACGAGACTCGCTTGGGTCGTCGCGCCAATGGAAAAGCGCGCTTAACTTAAGGGTTGCTGTCGCGCCGAGGCGGGCGTCCCAATCGTAAATGGCTTTATGGTCGCCATCGTAGACCGCAAGACTGCGCATAAACGCGGCAACAAAGGGCGGCTGCGGCTCTTGGCTTACGAGGATATTGCGACCGTCCATTGTTGGTAATGGATTAAGCCCGGCCAAAGACAGCAAAGTTGGCGCGATATCTTCGATGCGTGGCGGCGAAGAAAGCTTGGCGGCCGGAATGCCTGGGCCGCTAAGTGAAAAGGGCACATGGATGACCTCTGCATAGACAGAGTTGTTGTGAAACATTAGCCCGTGTTCGCCAAAATGCTCGCCGTGGTCAGAAGTAAAAAGCACAATCGTCGGGCGGCCTGAATCTTTAACGCGCGCAAGAATGTCGCCGATGCACTTGTCGGTAAACATGACCTCTTCATGGTAAACCGTATGCAAATACTTGACAGCCTGCTGCACCACGGGGTTTTGCGCATCGCCGCCAAGGTCGCTCAAATCATCTTGGATGGCATGCCCAAGCTCAAGGCTTCCGGAGTCGAATGTGCGATAAGCTTCAGGTAAAGCACTTGGCTGAATCAACTTGCCCGCCATCTGGCCACCAGGCGTGTAGGGCTGGTGGGGATCCATGAAATGTAGGAAATAAAAGAACGGCCTGGCGTCTTGATAGAGGTCGTCAAGGTAAAGCAACGACAAATCACGCGTGGCAGATGCGTCGTCTACGCCGCCTGCGGTCGCTCTACTTTTTACGCGTACAAAGGCAAGAGCGAGCGCCAACTTTTTGTGATAAGCATCTCTCGCAAAACGCCCCAACCAAGTGCGTGTTTTTGCCGCGACAATGAACTGCCGCGACTTTTCAAAGACCGCGGAATACTCGCGGCCAATGTTTTCGAAAACTTCAAAACCACGCCCTAAACCTGTTTGGGGGCGCATAACGCCATTTGAGACCGTTGCCACCGTGCGGTAACCAGCATGATTAAAAACTTCAGCAAGCGTCGGGATGTCGGCATTAAGTGCACCCTCGTTATCGTAAATCGCATGACGCAAAATGCCTGCGCCAGTCAACATTGAGATGTGGCTGGGCAGTGTGCAAGGTGCAGGGGAAATAGCCGTGGGCGACCACACCCCTTGGTCGCGCAAACCAGCAATTGTCGGAAGTGCAACATCTTTTTGAAGCACGGCATCGGCACGCAAAGTGTCGACGGAAACGAGCAAAATGTCTGGCTTGTTTTGCGGGCTTTCGGGCGCGTCTTTGGACCAAGTTGTTAATTCTGGTCGTGCATCAAAATCATAATACTCGTACTGAAAAGCCGTGTAGCCAGCCACACCGGTAGAAAGGATTGCCGCAATCACGAAAGAGCCCGCGCCAAAGAAACGCGTCAGCAAACGCGATGGGCACGGTCGATTTAAAAAGCGCAAGGCGAGCAAGGCAAAAACGAACCCGAGCGCGGGGATTAAATCATGAAAATTGCCGTGAATAAATGGGGTTAGCCACGCACCAACAAAACCGGCGGCTCCAATCGCTAAGGAGACCCAAAAGGCCAAACCCTCGCCATCGCGCTGCAATCGCGGTGCGAGAAGCAATGCTGCAAAGCCGACACCCAAACCCATCAGCAGGTTGGGCACAACAACGACCATAAACTTAATGTCGATAAGTGAAAAGCCCAGCGTGCCTGGGAATAACAAAGCGTGCAGCCATCCGGCGAGCCCCATACCGGCCATGCCAGCGACAAGGGCGCATGGCCTTTTTAAATGGTCGTTGGCGGTGGCATTCATGGAATCATCATAGGGTTTAGTCGTCAAAACCAGAATAGCCTAATTCATCTAACTCAGCGGCTAGCTCGGGAGAAACATCTGCGCCTAATTCAAAGCCTTTGTAGTGCGCATCGTCGGCGGCTGTCTCGGCTCGGAATTGCTGAAACTTTGCGATCATTTCATCAAGGCGTTTTGCGCCGGCCTCGGTATTCGCTAGGTTGTTTATTTCTGCTGGATCGTTTTCCAAATCGAACAACCATGTCTTGAGACGACCGTCAGATTGAATTTCAACAATCGCCTTCCAGCGCGAGTCAAAACGAAAACTAAAAAAGTCAAGGTATTCGGCAACACGCATCCGATTCGCGCCATCGGCAACGCCATCAATGTATGGCAAAAGACTTTCGCCCTGCACGGCGGATGGCGTGGGCAGCTGCAACTGACTCAACACCGTGGGCAAGATGTCAACCAGCATGGTCGGCGCATCGACTCGTTGCCCTGCGTGCGCGCCATCCGGAAAACGAATCATTAAAGGTACACGGAGCTGCTCTTCCCACATGTGATTATGCCCCACCCATTGATGCTCGCCAAGCGACTCGCCATGGTCAGAAGTCACAATCACCATCGTGTTTTCAAGGACGCCATCATCGCGCAATTGGTTCATGAACTGGCCGAAGAGGTCGTCAGTCATCGCGATGCCGCCGTCGTACATGTTTTGAAGGTGCGCTAGATCAATTGGGCCAGCCGCACTTTCGGGCGTGAAGAGCTGATCAAAATCGGAGCGACCGCAAAGCGTGCGAAGGTCAAGAGGCCCCTCATAGTCAGGCGAAAACTGTTGGCGATATTTCGGTTTAGGCCAATACGGGCAATGGATGTCGTAAGTATGAAGGAAAAGAAAAAACGGGTTGGCGCTTGCGTTATCGCCACGAGACTTATGAGTCGAGAGCCAATTTTCGGCCTGCGGCAAAATGCTACGGAAGCCACGGCGCGTTGGCGTTTCGCCTTGATCGTTTTTGCAAGTGTAAGTGTCAAAGCCCTGACCAAAACCAAGGTCTGCATCTAAAAAACCGCCTCCGGCAAAACCAGCCGTGCGATAGCCCGCATCTTTTAACAAACCCGCCATCATGTAAGGTGAGCGCGCGTATTGAAAAGTCGTATGTTGATGTCGGTGCGGATACTGGCCCGTAAAAAGCGAACGGTGCGATGGCCCGGTATTCGACGACTGCGCGATGCAGTCTGTAAACACGACACTCTCTTTTGCAAACTCAGCTAAAAAGGGCGAAGTGTAAGCGCCACCCTCATATGGAGAAAGCCGATCGGCGCGGCAAGTGTCGAGGCTCACCAAAATAATGTTAGGGTGAGACTGCGACGGCGCGCCAACTTTGGCTCCATCCGAACAAGCTGCCGAAAAGGTGAGCGCGGCGAGTGCAAGGGCTCGTAACAACATGGCTAAAAGGATACTCCCGCAAAGCGCAAGCTCGCCGGGATGATTTCGATTTGTGCGGGAGTCGGCCCTGCGATTTCGCCATCTGTTTCTAGGATCAAACCGGGAGTAGTAATTGCAAGTTGGCGGGCTTCGCCATAGTGAATTTGAGGGTGAACAAGCTTGACCCCTCGATAAGTTTCTAGCAATCGCAATACCGCCTCGACGCGAGGAAGGTCTGCAAAAACAGTGTAGGCAAATGACCCACTCAAAGGCGAAGCGTGAGGCGCCAAAGTCATGCCGCCGCCAGTAAATCGACCGCTCGCAATGATGATTGAATTGATGCAATAATCACATGGCGTGTTGTCATCGGTTTTAATCTGGATGCCAATATTTTTCCAAGTCAACAAAGCGCGGAAGGTGTGCCAAAGAAAAGTTAGCCGCCCACCAAAAAACTTATTTGCGGCATTCACGCGCTCAACGACCTTTACGCTCATGCCTGTGCCGACCTCATTAAGAAAGTAACGCTCCGTTCCGGCATGGAAGGGGTCGCCAGCAAGAGATGGCTCGCCCTGGCTCATGACGAGGCGGCCGACATCTACACACTGAATGGCTTTTTGCTGAATCGCGTTGAGTGCCTGTTGGAAATCGTTAGACAGACCTAAGCCTTTTGCATAATCAGAACCCGTCCCGCTTGGGAGCAAGGCGATGGTGGATTCTGGGAATAGATTGCGGCCGTTCATGAAAAAACCATTCGCGACTTCATTAAGTGTGCCGTCACCGCCAACCGCGATGATGAGATCGTGGCCGTCTATCAAGAGGGTGCGCGAAAGGTTGGCGGCATCTCCGACGCATGCGGTTTTTTCAATTGTCGCGTTTGGGAAAACATGAAGTAAATCTTTTTGACGCTTGCGCCATGCTCGACCCGTGCGGCCGGCGGCAGAACGAGGGTTTACGATGACTGCGGGTTTGAGAAACATGGACAACTCTTAGAGATAGACTTTTTCGTTTAAGAAACTGGCGTTATAAAGATGCGGCAAAGTTGTCGGCTTCGAGCGCGAGTACGCCATCGCCCTGAATCGCCTGGCTGCCCAAAATGCCCATTGCGGTCGCGGGGTAAGCATCAACCACCGTGCAAGGATTGGCGCCGGCATCAACAACCATTCCTAGAAAGCCTTTGAGTGCATACCGCAACAACGAGTCTTGCATTTTTGAGGATTCATTCAGCTTGCCCTGCTTTGCCAACTTGGTGGCGTCCGCTCGCAAAATAATCCCATTGTCGTTTTGGACCTGCTCGCGCGTGGCATAAACCTCCCAGCCGAGCGTTGCGGCATCGTCTTCTTTAAAAAGCCAAGCCTGGCCGTCGGACAAACGGACTGTGCCGTGAGTGCCAAAAATATCGATGTAATTCCCACCAAAAGAATTGGCGAGCGTCGCCTCGTGGTCAAATCGAATTCCGTTTTTCCAATTAAAAGAAAGTTGGACCGTATCAGGTGTGGAACGACCATCTCGATGCAACCTAGTTGCGCCACTCGCCATCACGCGAGTTGGGCGCTTGCGAGTCAGCCAACACATGATGTCAAAATCATGAGAACAAACTTCGCCAGAAAGCCCAGCGGCGAGAAGAGGGTTTAGTTTCCAGTTGCGCGCCTTCTCTCGCGCTGGGTCAGGCGAGCTCGCACGCCAAGATGTTTTGTCATGCCAGTGCGCAGAAATACCAATCATGTCACGAATGCCACCCGACCGAATAATCGCTCGTGCGCGAACAAAAAGCGGGTTGGTGCGTTGCTCAAAACCGACATGCACGGGCACACCAGATTCTTCGACCATCTTTACGATTGCGCGAGCATCTTCGAGAGTGTGCGCAAGTGGCGCCTCAAGAAAAATGGGCGATCCGTAAGGCAGAAGAGCCTCTAAAACGGCTCGGTGCGTATGGGTTGGAGTCGCTACAAACCATGCATTAGGGCCCAGACTCGGGTCTTTTTTCGCTGCAGCGAGTAATTCTAGATGCCCCGAATACGATTTAGCCTGTGGCGCACGACGCTTACCGCCTTTGATGCGCCCGGAGTCAACATCAGCAATCGCGATCACTTCGACTGCGGGCAGCGTAGCCAACTCATCTAAAATTTGTCTGCCGCGTTTGCCGCAGCCCAAAACGGCCACTGGCATTCCAACCGCACCGAGATGTGAGGAGAGAAACGAAAAATCAGGAAGAAGTGAAACGGCAGCCATGCCACTTGCGGCAGACATAAATTCA
The DNA here is from genome assembly GCA_018671175.1 of Planctomycetota bacterium. Lineage (GTDB taxonomy): Bacteria > Planctomycetota > UBA1135 > UBA1135 > UBA1135 > JABHIE01. The sequence continues at coordinate 160,098 of JABHIE010000018.1, forward strand.
CGGCGATTAAAAGAATGGGTCATGAACAGATTTTCCAGACAAATGGTATTGTTGTTTCATTCGAGCAATCAGCAAACGATTGATCAACAACTAGGGCTGTTGCCCACGCGTCGGCGAGGGTCGCTGACACAGCGCGCACAACTGCGCAATGTTGAGTGATAACAAAGTCGCCCGTGCGAGGGTCGATGATGTGCGGGTTTTCTTGGCCCGATGGCGAGCTCACCCCAAGAGCCGCTGGGCAAAACATCGAGCCGTTTAACTCTACGGATGCACCGCACGCCTGGGGCAAAGTCACGCGCCAAGGTTTGCCCGTGGAGTAGTCAGAGCCCCAAGCCAAAACAGAGCTCGCGCCGCCGTGTAAAAAAGCAGACTCAACGCCGGCATCTTGGAGAGCTTCGGCTGCGCGATCAAGAGCAACACCTTTGCCAACCCCACCGAGATCAAATCGCTGTTGCGTCATGGGGCTAAATGCACCACCACTCTCGGATTGGACGGCGCGGCATACACGCAACACCTTTTGTAGTCGCGAAGACAATTTCAAAGCGATTGGTTCGGCAGAGGATGACTGACGATTCAAACGAGAAACTTCTGATTGCGGCAGAAAACGCGAAAGCTGTAATTCGGTGGCTTGGATTTCAGCAATCGCCTCTTCGCCTGCAGCACGCAAATGTTCAAGCCGCTTGCCTGCAAGGACAAGCTCAAACCGCGTGCGCATCGCGTTTGTCGCGAGACGAAGTGTATGCACCTAACCGGCCTTGACTTCCATTTTGATTGGATCCCAGGTGTAGGTTTTTCCGCCCCACATGGCGCGCGTTGCGAGATCAACCATGACCATCACGCGCATGCCTGTTTCAATCGTGCTGAAAGGAGTTTTGCGATCACGGACACATTCGAGCCAATTGAGGCGCAGCGTGTTGTGGTCATGAACAAACTCGCACTCGATATTAATCTCTTCACGGTCGTCGGCGAATGGACGCTCAGGGCGCACGCGACAATTGTTGCCCGCAAGGTACATCGTGCCCTCTTGGCCTCGAATGAGCGTTTCAAGGCCTTGCTCATTATTCGTTGCACCAGCAATAATCATCGTGTGATCATTATCAAACTTCAGGGTTAAGTTAACTTGATCGAAGTTTTCCATGTCGTGGTCAATGTAGTGCCCACCAATTGCCGACACCTGAATCGGCCATGGATTATCCATCGCAAAAATCAAAGGGGTAACCTCATGCACGAGCAAGTCGCCGATGATGCCTGTCGAGTAAGCCTTGTAGCGACGCCAGCGATGATAGATTTTTGTATCAAAATCAATCTCTGGCATCTCGCCCAGCCACGCTTTCCAGTCAAGCGTTTCGCCCGGGATGACCGCCTCGTCAATACCGTAATAATTCCATTCGCCATCCGGCGTGTTGCGGCAATAACTTGTTTGACTTGAAATTAACTTGCCTAAAACACCATCCGCCAAGAGCTTTTTTGCCTCACGATATTTTGCAAGCGCCATCTTTTGTGTACCGACAGTAAACACGCGCTCAGGATGTGCCTTGACCGCTTTGTAAACCCGCATCGCCTGCTCTAAATTGAGGGTCATTGGCTTTTCGGTGTAAACATCTTTACCGGCTTCAAGCGAATCAAGAATCACTTGGCAATGCATGTGCTCAGGTGTGGCCGTCAAAATGCAATCGATATCTTTGCGGGCAAGTAGGTCAGCATAATCTGAATAGCCATCAACCTGCACGCCCTCTTGTTGCTCGCGCGCAACCTTTAGAGAGCCGTCAAGTCGCGTCTTGCATACATCAGCCAGCGCGACCAAATCAACGGGAAAGCTGCCATCATTATGGAAACCGCAGAAGGCATGGATGTGCCCGCCCCCCATTCCGCCAGTACCAATAATGCCCATACGGATGCGATCATTCGCGCCCAAAACGCGAGCGTAACTTGCGGCTGAAATTGTGGATGCTGAAACTGCGCCTGCGGCTGCGGTTTTCAAAAAGTTGCGTCGGGAAGACTTCATGTTTACTTTTTTATGATTGGAATGATGATTTATTTAGTGTTTGGTTTCCAGCAACCACGCGCAACTGCGGGTTGGAAATCAGCAAGCTCTGGGTCAAGCGGGTCGACCTCGCGGCCCAATTCTGCCGCGCGGTAAGCCGCCATCAAAAGGCGCACAACCTCACGACCGTCAACAAAGGTCAGGTCTGGCTTTGTGCCATTTAAAAAGGCCTGCACCATGTGGCGGTTTTCGCCAGCGTAACCGTAGGCACTCGCTTCGGCAGCAACGATGGGCATCACGCCCTGCTCTGCATTTTGCTTTTCGACGAGATCTTCGCCCTCTGCGCCTGAAACTCGTCGTGAAAAGAAAGCCTCTAACCCAGTCTCAAGCGAATTTGCACGCATGGAATACTCTGGGCCAAGCAACTCAAAACTCAACCGCAAACCGGCCCCCATGTAAGACCAAGAGGTGGTAGTTTCGGTAATGACCGTGTGACCTTTTGCATCTCGCCAGGTGACAACTGCATGAGCATAATCTTCAGATGGCTTTTTATCGTAATCGACCTCGGGGCCGTGATCGTCTTTGAGTTGTTGCACATATTCAGGGCGTGTCCATTTCAACGAAGCAATACTTGCGCTCACGGAAATGGGTGTTAGCGAATCACGATCTGCATCAGGCTCGGTCAGCAAAAACCTAGCGGTTTCAATCGAATGACACATCATGTCGTTCATCACGCCACCGCCTTGCAGCTCTCCCATCCAGAACCATGGCGAATGCGGCCCGCAATGCTCCTCAGCGGCTCGCGCCAAATATGGCCGACCCGTAACGGGAGCCGCACGACGCCAAATCACCTCTTTCCCCTTTACTACGGTTGGTGAAAAAACTTGATTCTCTAGATAACCCGTTGGCACACCACACTCGTCGGCCATCCGGCAAAGCTCTTCGGCTTCGGCCAAATTGCGCGCTAACGGTTTTTCGCAAGCAATACCCAACAGCGGTGATTCACGACGAGCGTTGCCATCAACAATGGCTTGCATTACGGCAATGCGCGAATCATTAGGAGCGTTAATCCAAATCGCGTCAATCGATGCATCGGCCGCCATGTCTTCAATCGTTGCGAACGCACGCGCATCGCCTAGGCCCAACTCTTGAACCAACTCGACCGATTTTTCAGCCGACGCCAAGGTGCGGCTAGCAACACCGCCAACATGACAATCTCGGACTTCAACCAAAGATTGAATGTGAAAGTTGGTATTAAAACCGGCGCCAACAAAACCGATGGAGAGTGATTTCATCTTAAGAAAGAGATGGTGATGATTTTTTGGGGTAAAAAGCAAGCAGCAGCACGAAGCAAATCAAAGCCGCCCACATGGGGTAAGAGAACAGCGCGCGAAAAGACAACTCATCATTTGTTGTTGCCCATTCCGCGGCGCTCGTTGCGATTTTGGAACCAACGATAATGCCAAGCCCCACAATCACTAAGTTAAACAAGGATTGCGCGCTCGCTCTGACATCGCCGCTGGTTTCTTCATCGACAATCATGAAAGCGACAAAAATGAAACAGCCAAAACAAAAGCCGTGCATCGCTACGCCAACAAGGACGCCCGCCAAGCCAACCGTATCTACATGCGCAAAAAGAGCCATGCGTGCGGCGTAGGCAAGTAATCCAATCGCCAGCAAGCTCTTGCGCGAAAACTTTTTCGCAAGCAAAGGCATGAAAGCCAAAACGGCAATTTCAGACATTTGACCCAGCGTCATTAAACCGCCGCCGCCAACTCCGAAGATTGAATTGACAGAAGTTACAAAACCTTCAGCTTGCGATTGAAGCCCGCCAAGGAAGCCTGCCGTATGCACAAAATAAAACTGATGAATGCAACTCACCGGCACCGCGAGTAAAAACAAAGTAAGCAAGGGTTGCTTTTTAATCTCGCCCATTGCCTCGGCAGTGGCGCTCTTCTTTTCACCGTCGCTCGGTGGAGTATGCGGCAGCACCAAACAAAACGCGCCCATCAAAACGCCAAGTATTCCAGACAACTTAAATGCATCAGCCATGCCCGCAAACTGAGCAGCCTTTACAGCCGCATCGTCAACGCCAGCGGGCGTGTGATTAAACATCAACCATTGCCCAATCGCAATACCGGCCGCAATCCAGCCAACCGTGCCCCATACGCGCACTTTGCCGAAATCACGGTCGCGGTCTGGAATATGATGAAAAGCTAAAGAGTTGGTAAGTGAAAGTGTCGGCGAATAGACCATCGAGTAAATCAACGAGAATATCAAAAAACCAAAATAGGAATCAATCGACGCTAACTGCCAAACCAAAACGCCGCCGACAATGTGCGACAAAGCCAAAAACTTTTCTGTTGCAAACCAGCGGTCTGCAATCTGACCCGCGATAAACGGCGCAACGATGGCGCCAATCGCACCAATCGCAAACATGTTGCCAACTTCGCCGGCGGACATCCCGCGATGCTCTGTCAAAAACGGCCACAGCAAAGGAAGCCATGCGCCCCAAATGGCATACTGCAAAAACATCATTGCAGAAAGACGGAAATTTAGCCCGGCGTCAAGTGGCACCGCTTGAGTCGTTTGCGCGGTCATCTACAGCTCACGAACTTTGATGTTGCGATAACGCACTGGCGAGGCATCATCGTGATTTTGCATTCCGATGTAACCCTCGGTCGAGCGATCGCCGTCAAACTCATTTACTTTTTCACTATTTATGTAAATGGTGTAATGCTGACCCACCACGCGAATAATGTATTCATTCCATTCACCCACCGGCTTGGTAGGAATATGGGTACCGGCCTGAAAAGAATAAACCGAACCCGTGTTGTGCTTTTCGGGGGCCGTATCGCAAACCTGGATTTCATAACCTTGGTGCACCGCCACCCATGGGTCGTCGCCAGGGTTTGGAAAACGCACAAACACACCAGAATTATTGGCCGCGTCTTCAACTTGCCACTCGAGCGTCAATTCAAAATCCTTGAAGGACTTGTCTGCATACCAGACCATCCCCATGCCGCCTGTTGCTTTTAGCCCGCCATCGATCACGAACTCGCCGGGGCCGCACATTTTCCAGCCGTCAAGACTGGTGCCGTCTGAGAGTAAAAGCTCAGCGGGTTGGTGATGACTGTCTGGAGGTGGCGCTGGCATGTTGTTGCACGAAGCAATGACAAGGAGGAGGGGGAGTGCGAATCGAATCATTGCACATCTTTATACACGCATCCTGCTCGCGCAAAGCTCGACCGCGCAACTTTCGCCGCACCGCTAAAGTTGTCGGATGCCACTGTTCCAAAAAGCACCTCAAACCCGCGAAGAAGCGGAGGCGGTTAAGCCGCTCGACATTGCCCCAGACGCCGTCCTCAACATGGACGAAGACGAATGGTACGAAAAAATCTACCGCGGCGATGATGTCCCACAGCTCACGATTCGCGCCACCATCATGGGCTCGGTGTTGGGTTTTTTACTAGCTTTCACCAACCTTTACATCGGCCTCAAAACGGGTTGGGGTTTGGGCGTGGCAATTACGGCGTGCATTTTGAGTTACAGTGTCTGGAATCTCTTCTTAAAAACGGGCATCGCCAAAACGCCCATGACGATTCTTGAAAACAACTGCATGCAATCCACAGCCAGCGCGGCGGGTTATTCCACTGGCGGCACGATGGTTTCAGCGATTGCGGCACTACTTATCCTGTCGGCCACACCCGAAAACCCAGGCGGTGAGCACATCGAAACCATCGTCCTCGTCGCATGGACGGCATTCTTGGCGGCGTTCGGCACAGTTTTGGCTATTCCCATGAAGCGGAATATGATCAACAAAGAAAAGTTGAAGTTCCCTTCTGGCACGGCGGCGGCTGTAACGCTGCAAAGCCTTTACTCAGAAGGAGTTGAGGCCATCAAAAAAGCTAAGGCGCTGACATCAGCGGCACTCATTGGCGCGGTTTTTCCACTCTTAATTGAGCTGAAAATCCTCAGCGAGCAAGTCAAAGACGCAACAACCGGCACGATGACCACCGTCCGCGACACGCTGCTGCCTGCCGAGCTCCACATCTTCGATTGGTTCAGCGCCCCAGGCACACACATCGTCGAGGGCGAAACAGCAAAATACAAGCCCTCAGACTGGACTTTGGCCTGGGATGTCAACCCCGTCATGATCGCCGCAGGTGCGCTCGTCGGCATGCGAGTTGCCATCTATATGCTCATCGGTGGGCTCGTGCTGATCTACGGGCTCGGCGAAATGGCCATGCTCGCCGAATGGGTCAACCTCGACGGCGAAACCGTCACGGCCGTCACCAAGCCCTGGAAGGCCTGGAAAGAAATCGGCCTCTGGACAGGCGTCCCCATCATGCTGAGCTACGGCCTGCTGCAATTCGCCATGCAATGGAAGACCATCGTGCGCGCCGTTTCTGGCATTTTCGGCAGCAGCGGTGAAAAATCCGTCCACGAAGAGCTGGTTCAGCGGACCGAGGTTCCCTTTAGTTGGTTTGGCATTGGCCTCACGCTGTCAGGCATCGCCTTGCTCTGGACTGCCAACACCTACTTCGACATCCCCTACCACTATGGCGCTCTCGCCATTGGCATGACTTTTTTCCTCGCGCTCGTTGCGGCACGCGCTACCGGCGAATCCGACATTACCCCTGTCGGCGCGATGGGCAAAATCATGCAGCTCACTTTCGGCACGCTGATTCCAAGCGGCACGGCCAACTTGATGGCAGCATCGATTACCGCCAACGGTGCGGGTTGTTCGGCTGATTTGCTCAATGATCTGAAATCGGGCTATCTACTCGGTGCCAACCCTCGCCGGCAATTTGTCGCCCAGATGATGGGCATTCTGGCTGGTACTGCCGCCACAGTGACTGGGTTTTACCTGCTCGTGCCAGATGCCACTGTGCTCACGGGCATGGATTTACCTGGCGGCGGCCACACAGCACCTGTCTTCCCCGCCCCTGCCGCTCAGGCCTGGAAAGCGGTGGCGGAAGTCATGACCAAAGGCGGTTTTGCCGCGATGCACCCGATGCATGTCACCGCTGTCATGTGGGGTCTCGGTATCGGCGCGTTCACGCTGCTACTCGAAACCATCCTGCCTAAGAAAAAGGCTTGGCTACCTTCCGCAACAGGGCTTGGCCTTGGGCTGATTTTGCCATTTCAGTACCCACTCTCGATGTTTGTCGGCGCGGCCGCGGCTTGGTGGTGGAATAAGAAAGACGAAAAGCACGCCAACAACTTCCTGGTACCGGTAGCTGCTGGCTTAATTGCGGGCATCTCGATCATGGGCGTAATTGTCGCCATGGTAAATAACACCCTGCTGGGGTAAGCGCCGCCAAAGACGACGAGTAGCGGGCCGCACAAAAGCGGCCCGACCCAACTACTTGGCGAACGAACGCACTTTTGCGACTAGCGCCTTAATGACTTCAGGCTTGCTCTGAAGGTCTGGGTTTGGAGGCATCGTCGGGCTCTTGCCCATCGCCGCGCCACCTTTAAGGATGACTTCCGCGAGATACTCGTCGGTTACCGAGGCTTGCCATGCCGAGTCGGCGTAGCTTTGCGGCTTTGGATTAAGCGCTGCTGCACCTGCGCCATCGCCGAGACCCGTTTTGCCGTGGCAGACCACGCAAAGAGAGTTGAATTTTGCATCGGCGGCAGCGATTGCGTCGGCAGACAAAGCTGAGGACGGCTGTTCGGCCGCTGGTGCGGTTTCAGCGTTGGCAACTGGCTCTTCGCCGCCGCCACAAGACATCAACCCAGCGCTCGCGAGCAAGGTCAATGCAGAAAGAATGGTCGTTGTTGGTTTCATGAGGGCAAAATAGTACACCATTTGACGACTTTCTACGGTTGAGTTTTTATCTATACGATTTATCTCAACCCCTTGAAGGCGAGGCGTCTGTGCATCTTTGCGCATCGCTATCATTCGCCCTCTCACTGACAGTTAAACCCCTCGGCAACTGTTGCAACCCTGACCCTTAATCCAGAGAAAAGATGAGTCTCCCTCGTCTCCTGAAGTCTTCCATCGGAGCGAAGACCCTCATGGCCATCACAGGCATCATGCTGATGCTTTTTGTGCTCGGTCATATGTTGGGTAATCTCCAAATTTTCATCAGCGCTGATCAAATCAATCACTACGCTGAAACCCTCCAAGGCCTCGGCAATGCGCTTTGGCTGATTCGCGGCAGTTTGCTCGTGATTTTGCTGGCCCACCTCGGCGCAGCACTGCAAGTTACGCGACTCAATCGCGCCGCTCGCCCAGTGCCTTACCAACACGCGCTTGATTACCAAACCACGACCTTTGCATCACGCACCATGATGTTTACGGGTCTCATCATTGTGGCTTTTGTGATTTATCACATTTTGCACTTCACTGTTGTGACTGACGCCAATCTCGCTGGCATCAAGGGCACACACGACGACCTCAATGTTTACGGCATGATCGTCGCTGGCTTCAGCAACACCATCGTGAGCTTGGTTTACATCGTCGCCAACATTTTGCTTGGCGTCCACCTCACCCACGGCGCGAAATCATTGTTTCAAACTCTGAATTTGCGCACTTCCGAAAACGCCAACTGCCTTGAAAACTTCAGTAAGGGTTTTGGTGTTCTCGTCATCCTTGGCAACTGCTCCATTCCGGTTGCCGTCCTCATGGGTATTTTAAGCTAGAGGTTCATCATGAAATTTGACGCAAAAATTCCAGAAGGGCCACTTCAAGATAAGTGGACGAAAGCTAAATTTGATCTTAAATTGGTCAATCCGGCCAACCGCCGTAAATACAAAATCATCGTGGTCGGTTCTGGCCTCGCAGGTGGTTCTGCCGCTTCGACGCTGGCCGAACAGGGCTTTGATGTGCACTGCTTCTTTTACCAAGACAGCCCTCGGCGCGCGCACTCGATTGCGGCGCAGGGTGGCATCAATGCTGCAAAGAATTACCCCAACGATGGTGATTCGATTTGGCGACTGTTTTATGACACCGTAAAGGGTGGCGATTACCGCAGCCGCGAGGCCAATGTTTATCGCCTCTCTGAGGTTTCAAACGCAATCATGGATCAGTGCGTGGCTCAGGGCATCCCTTTTGCTCGCGAGTATGGCGGCCAACTTGACAACCGCTCTTTTGGTGGTGCGCAAGTGAGTCGTACTTTTTACGCGCGTGGTCAAACGGGCCAGCAGTTGTTGCTTGGCGCGTATTCGTCTTACAACCGCCAGGTCGACAAAGGCAACCTTAAGTCTTACCCGCGCACCGAGATGCTCGACATCGTTAAAGTCGATGGGCATGCTCGCGGGATTATCACGCGCAATTTAGTCACGGGCGACATTGAGCGCCACGCGGCCGATGTCGTTGTGATTGCAACAGGTGGCTATGGCAATGTTTTCTTCCTGTCGACCAACGCGATGGGTTGCAACGCGACGGCTGCATGGCGCGCGCACCGCAAAGGCGCTGGTTTCGCCAACCCCTGCTTCACGCAGATTCACCCGACTTGCATTCCAAAAGCAAGTGGCCACCAAAGTAAATTAACTTTGATGTCTGAGTCATTGCGCAACGATGGTCGCGTTTGGGTTCCTAAAAAGGCGGGCGATGATCGCCATCCACTTGAGATCCCCGAAGACGAGCGCGATTACTACCTTGAGCGCCGCTACCCAAGCTTCGGCAACTTGGTGCCTCGCGATGTTGCGTCACGGGCGGCCAAAGAGCGGTGCGATGCTGGCTGTGGTGTCGGCCCTGACATGGACGGCGAGCAAAAAAACGCCGTGTATCTCGATTTTGCGGAAGCCATCGAGCGTCTCGGTAAAGATGTGGTCGAAGATCGCTACGGCAACCTCTTCCAGATGTACGAAATGATTACCGACGAAAACCCATACGAGGTTCCGATGCGCATTTTCCCGGCCGTGCATTACACGATGGGCGGGCTTTGGGTTGATTACAACCTTGAATCAAACATTCCTGGCCTGTTTGTTTTGGGCGAGGCTAACTTCTCAGATCACGGCGCAAACCGCCTCGGCGCAAGCGCATTGATGCAAGGTTTAGCTGATGGTTATTTTGTCGCTTCGGCTACCGTGCCTGATTACTTGGCGCGCGAGTCTTCCATGAAAGCAGAAGACAAAATAAGCCCTGACCACCCGGCCTTCCTTGAAGCGGAAGGGGCTCTAAAGGCTCGCATTGACCAGTTACTGTCGATTAACGGCGATCGCACGGTTGATAGCATCCACAAAGAGTTGGGTGAAATAATGCAAAACCACTGTGGCATGGACCGCGACCGTGTGGGCTTGGAAAAGGCACTTAAACTGATTCCTGCTTTGCGAAACGAGTTCTGGTCAAACGCTAAAGTCCTTGGCGAAAACGAGTCATACAACACTTCCCTCGAAAAGGCTGGCCGCGTGGCTGACTTCCTTGAGTTGGCTGAGTTGATGTGCAAAGACGCATTGACCCGCGAAGAATCTTGCGGTGGGCATTGCCGCGCCGAGCACGAGACGCCAGAGGGCGAAGCAAAACGCGACGACGAAAGTTTCACTCATGTCGCTGTTTGGGAATTCACGGGCGAAGACATCGCTTGGGAACGACACCAAGAAGAGCTGGCCTATGAAAATGTCAAGCTCACCACCCGTAGTTACAAATAGCCCAGGAGAAAAACGATGAACATGAACATTACTCTCCATGTATGGCGACAAAAGGGCCCAGACGCTCCGGGTCGCATGGAAATCATTCAAGCCGACGACATCTCGCCAGACATGTCCTTCCTTGAAATGCTCGACTTAGTCAACGAGCGCCTTGAAGCGATTGATATTGAGTCAATTGCCTTTGATCACGATTGCCGCGAAGGCATTTGCGGCATGTGCTCGCTTGTCGTCAATGGCATCGCTCACGGGCCCGAGTCGGCGACGACGGTTTGTCAATTGCACATGCGTTCTTTCAAAGACGGTGATGCGGTTTACATTGAGCCTTGGCGCGCGCGGGCATTCCCTGTGATTCGCGATTTGATTGTCGACCGCGAGGCCTTTGAGCGCATCCAGCAAGCGGGCGGGTATGTTTCCATCAACTGCGGCGGCTCTCCTGACGCCAATGCGATTTTAGTGCCTAAGCCTGAGGCCGACACAGCAATGGATGCTGCTTCGTGCATTGGTTGTGGCGCCTGCGTAGCTTCATGCCCTAATGGCTCAGCGATGCTTTTTGTCGCGGCCAAGATTGGTCAGTTCGCGCACCTGCCGCAAGGTCAACCTGAGCGTTTCCGTCGCGCCCGACGCATGGTCGAGCAAATGGAAACAGAGGGTTTCGGTGCCTGCACCAACCACTTTGAATGTGAAGCCAGTTGCCCTAAAGAAGTCCCGATTAAGTTCATTAGTGAAATGAACCGCGACTTTATTAAAGCTGTGCTTAAAGGCGAATAATCGGCACTTGACTTTAGGCCCTAAGGAATCGCACGCAAACGAAGTGTTGCGTCGCGGCCTAAGTTGCCCGCCTCAATAGACATTACTGTTGTTTTCCAAATCTGCCGCCACGCATCCCTTGACTTAAACTCAATTAGAAAGGGCAGCATGTCTTGTTGCCCTTCGCGCACATAAAGCTGGAGAGCGATTAAAGCAGCGGCCCTAATGTCGTCTGTGCCTACGCGAGCGGTTTCTAGCGAAGCGGGCGACAACAAATCCTTCGCATAAGCAGCGGCGGCAGGCCCCCGTGAAGAGTCGTGGATTCTTGACTCGAACAGTACCGATAACGCAACGCCTCGTGAATTAGGGGGTGTATTGGGTGACAGCAATAGATCTTTCCAAGCATCTGCTGCTGCTTGAGTTTCTCCCCAAGCTTGGAGCATATAAATGGCATTGCGGCTATTTGGATTCTGCTTAATCTGTTCCGACAACATCATTGCTAACTTTACTCGCCTCTGTTTATCGGGAATGATATTAAGGCCCCTCGCCACTACCGTGAGGACATCACGATCCATGCTGGAATAAAAATCCAAACCAATTTCCAGTACATCGTGTGGATCAAGCATAGAAAACAATACGCCGGCAATAACAGATTTTGCATCAACCGATAAAAACTCATATTCGCCATCATTTGAAAGCATGAGCAATAGTTCTTGACGAGCATCTTGTTGGCCAAACCCTGAAAGGCAATCAATCATTCCAGAATAAGTCACGGAGATGTTTGCCGAGCTGTAAAACACTTCCAAATCACCTTTGTGCTTGCCAAAACAATCAAGGATTCGCTTTTGTGGCGTATCGAGCGTACGGCTCATCAGCTCTGGCTCTTTCGGTTCTGGAACAATTTCGGGTCGAGCATAATTAATGTCTGTGGCGGGTTTTGCCGCAAACGTCTCTGACGGCACTGCGCCTTTTACTTCAATCTGGCCATCACCCTCACTGCAGAGCATAAAAACGAACAGCGACCCAAATGCAAAAAGTGACAATGCGAGAAGCTTTTTCATCATTTCATTCTATTTTCAAGGATCTCCAGAAATTGAAAGAGCTCTTTCTCTGGAATAAAACTACGGGCCTGGCCGAGCAGGGCATTCAGTAATACCCTAGGCTCTGGGCCCTCGCGCAAGGCTTGCGCGAGGGCTTCTGTGCCCGCCGGAATTTGGTATGCATAAAAAGCGGCTTGATTAATGTATGAATTCGCAAAACCTTGATTTTTTAGAAAATCCGGCCAGCCATCGCTTAACTGAATGAGTTGAAACAAACGCGCAAACTCTTCTGGCGAAGCTTTATACAATGCGGCATTCAAAATATGTTGACGAAAGTCTACTCGACAAGCTTGGTCAACGACGCAGTCAAAGAGCACGCTCCTTGCGGACGGTGAGTTCAACCCACTCAGTAATTGGACCATGCCATGACTGTAGTCAACGCCTGCAATAATTTGCTCTGAATAGTGGGCACAAATCGCGCTAGCTTCTTCCTCGGGAACCGTTTCTAGGGCCAGGAATAATGTTGTATCTGCAAAACCACCCTCTTGCGAAATATCAAGCTGCCTTTCCGCAACTGACAACCATAGCCGCGCATCGCTAGCCTGGAAAATCTGCTGCAGAGATTCAAAACGCTGGCCCGCGTTGGTAGGGCCTAATGTAATAATTTCCTGAATCTTGTCCTTCTCTTCCAAATTGTTAAACGGATGTGGAGAGCAAGAAACAAAGACAAGACAGAGCAATAAATGCACTACTCGCAAATTTCTGTCCGGTAGGAAACAGTGTATTGTGAAAAAACTACTGCTGGGAATAAAACTACTAAAAACAGAAGGTACTTCATGTCGTCAGTCTAGCACTCGCAAGCCAAGCCCACAAAGTCGGCCCAAAGAAGTGTCGGTTAAGTTCATCAGCGAAATGAATCGTGTAAGCTAAACTGCTCGCATGGCTCTAGAAATCGAAGCTAAATTCGTCGCACCCGGGCCCGAGGCTCGCCTGCAGTTACCGACTGCGTTGGCAAGCCTTGGGCTTGAGCTTTTTGATGCCGAGCATCGGTTGGTCGTCGATGTTTATCGCGATACCGCAGATGGAACGCTCGCGACAAGTGGCTGGGCCTTGCGGTACCGAAGTGTTGCCGGCGTCGATGGGTTTTTGAAAACGCAAAAGGCCCTGACCGCGGTGGCCGCCAACGGCATTGCAAGTCGAGAAGAGCTTGAAGAGCATGTTGCCGCAATCGATGAAAATTTCGATAAACAACCACTCACTGATTTATTCAAAGTCTTCCAAGACCGCTGGGTTTGGCAAGTGCGTGGCTCAGACGGGCTTTGGGCCGAGGCGAGTTACGACTTTGTGCAGTGGCGTAAACGCGGTGACCGTGGCGTCCTCTGCGCCGAAGCACACGAGGTTGAAATTGAATTGAAGTCTGGCAACGCGCATGCGCAAGCCTTGGCGAATCTCATTTCACAGGTTGAGCGCGCGACGGGTTGGCCGACTTCCGCTGAATCGAAATATGCACGGGGTTTGAAGTTGGTGCAGTGCTAGCTGATGGTCTTGCTATGGAAGCCCGGCCCTTACTTCCGGTCAGGCGACACCCAAATATAAGCGTAGATCGCCAAAAGCACGGCGAAAGAAGCCATCCAGAGTGTCTGGGAAACGGCGACCCAAGTGATGTAGTGCGACATGTCGATTAGCGGAAAAACCACACGAACGATGGCGCTGCACAGCATGAGAATAAAAACGAGGGTCAGTGCCTTGGGCGGGTCGCTGACGGCGCGACCTGTGTGGCCGAGAGAAACGCGCGACATAATGCCGATTGTCATCATGCCGATGCCACCGATAGCAAAAGCGTGCGTCGCGAGTTGAGGCATAACAGAACCAAGCGCGATGGAGAATGGCTTGATGGCGAAACCCAATACAGTGATCGCATAGGCGACAAATAAAACCCACAGCAAGGGCTTCCGCCAAATGCCCGGCGTGTACCAACCGATGAGTTTTAGGCTATGCATCACAAAAAGCGCCGATGACAAAATGCCGACGAGTAGTGGCGGTGCGTCAAAAGTGTCAGCGAATGCAAAAAGCAAAAACACAATCAGACTCGATTTGTCGACCCACTTATGGTGCCGAGGCTGAAACGCGTAACCCACGCCTTTGGAAATAAACATCGGCAAGATGCGCCGACTGATAATAAACACCACGGCGATGATGGCGTAAAAGCCCAAATAAAGGCCCTCTCGAACATGGCCTGCATAATAGAGCGCGTTGCTCAGCGTAAGAATCGCAAGCTGCGCGAGGATGACCAAATTCCCCCATTGCTTCGCTTTAAGGATGGGCCTTGAAATCGCCACCGCCAAAGCAAAAGCAAATAGGATGTCAACCACAGCGATGAGGTGTGACGAAATCGAATCGCCGGCAAAAGGCAAAATGCGGGCCGTTGCCCAAAGTAAAAACAAGCCCAAGAGTGGTTTGCCAACAGGCGTTTTTCCGCGCGTCCAATTTGGGACAGCCGTCAGTAAAAAGCCCGCGATGACCGCGAGGCCGTAACCAAAAATCATCTCATGCGCATGCCAGTTGGCAGGGGAGTTATGCGAGGGTCGCGGCCCCGTGGGGAAAATGTAGATGCTCATCCAAAGACCCATGGAAACGAGGGACCAAATACTTGCGCCAAGGAAAAACGGGCGCAAACCGATGCTTAGAAATGTCATGTTAATTCTGCGGGGATTCTACTTTGAAAAATGAAACCTTTTCCATGTCGTGGCAGGTGTTGCAGTTTTGCGTAAAGGCGACAAAGCGCTCTTCGAACAATGCGAGGTCTTTTTTTGCGACCGCTTCAACCATTGGCGGAAAACCCGTTTCAAAAAACCAATCATAAGAAGTCGCGCGCTTAGGGCGCCGCTCTTTACCGAGACTCATAGTGAGCTTGAGCTTATTCAGCTGATACTCGGCGGCCTCCCAGTTTTGCTGACGGCCCGCTTTGGCGAGTTGTTGATAGCGCCAATCGACCTCCATCATGACGAGATCGTTTCCGCGTAAGTGGGTTGCGACGGTATCTAGCTTTTCGAGGTTTGAACCAGTCAGCCAACCCGCCTTGCCGACGGGTGTATCGCTGGATGGCCCACACGCAGTCAGCGCTACGA
Organism: Planctomycetota bacterium; assembly: GCA_018671175.1. Classification (GTDB taxonomy): domain Bacteria; phylum Planctomycetota; class UBA1135; order UBA1135; family UBA1135; genus JABHIE01. Next base: position 175,601 of record JABHIE010000018.1, read on the forward strand.
GCGTGCAACAAAAAGCGACCAAGCGAATGGCCGCAGAATTAGCGTTTACCTCTCTTCTCATACCGAAACTATAAACCCGCCAGCTTAGTAAAATCACCCCATGCATCTAGTCCTTGTCCACCCGGAAATCCCAAACAACACGGGGTGTATTGGTCGCTTGGCGGTTGGGTTGGGCTTGCCGCTGCATCTCGTGCAGCCAATCGGGTTTTCACTCGAAGATAAATACCTCAAACGCGCGGGGCTTGATTACTGGAGTAAGGTTGATTTGCGGCTTCACGAAAACTGGAGCGCCTGTCTCAAATCACTCGGCGCGACGACCGAAAGGCTTCATTTTTTTACTGCGCGTGGCGGCACTTCACTTTTTGATGTTGGTTTCAGTAAAGACGCGATTCTAGTTTTCGGTGGCGAGTCGCAAGGCCTTCCTGCGGAAATACTCGACGCCTTCCCCAGTCAGCGCGTGCGGATTCCGATCAAAAACGAAATCCGCTCGCTCAACATCGCTGATGCCGTTTGCTTGGCGGCTTACACGGCCCTCGTTTCGGCTGAGATGCCGTTGCCGTAATGCACGATTACGCGAATTAAAACTTAATATTGAAATCGACACGAAAACGATAAGTATCGTTTAACTCGGTGTCATTTTCAGTTTCTTGCATGGCCCAAATGTGAAGGCCGACATTTTTAGCAATCGACTTTTTCCAGCCAGCAACAAAGCCCGTGAAATTAGTGTTGCCCGTCGCCCAATCATCTTGTGCGTATTGGCTGAACACTGCGTCGGCTTCGATTTCTTGGCGCTGGATGTAAACCTTTGCGCCGTCTTCGAGCTTCATGGAAAGACCAAAAGCTTGACCACTATCATCGACGCCATCGTTGTCGCTGTAGTTTTCGATAAACTCAGCAGCAAAAGTGAAATCGCCTGTTTCGAAAGTTAGGATTGGATTCAAAATGCGATAATGATTTGCCACATCGACATTGTTTGAAAAGTTGTACATACCAAAGGAAAGACCAAAAGTATCTTCACCCATTTCCTTGGTGCCGGCAAACTGAGCCACCTGGATGGTCTCATCGCGGCCGCGGTTGACTTCGTCCATGACATAGAGGCCAACATTAAACTTGTTGGTGTCGAACAGGCCAAAGTAATCGTGGCTCCAAGTCATAGCAAAACCCTCTGGCTGAACATCACCATCCCAGACGAGCTCACCGTAAACAGGGTTTTTCGCAAAGCCGTGGCCAAACTTACCGAAGGTCATGGTCGCGCCCTGGAACCAAGTCGGCTCGTAGGTCAAAAACAAACGATCGAGGCTCATCTCGAAAGACGAGAAGTCGCTTGTGCCGCCTGTATCGCCACCAAGGTCAACATGGGTGCTGTTTGCATTAGTCGAGTCGCCTGAAACCAAACGGGCGCCAAACTTAATGTTGTCGGCCAATTGGTAATTTGCGCCTACGCGAAAACGCAATCGACCACGAAAGCGGTCGTCTGTGTCTGTGTCGTAGTCAGTTATTTCTGCACGAAGACGGAAGTCGCTGGAGAATTCCCAGCCAGGCATTTCACGATCGTTGCATTCTTGTGCGCTAGCGGCACCAGCCAAAACTAGGCCAGCGGTCATGACGCAAAGGTTGTTGAGCAAGTAGTTCATTGTCGTATTATGAATGCGCGACATGAAACCGTTATGCAAAGTGCGTGAAGAATGCGTGAACGCTAATCCCGCCCGGGCACACTCACACAAACCGCGTCAGGCCTCGAAACTGCGCCGCCAAACGCCCAGCTCAACATATGCCGCGCAACATAATCGGGCGTGAAGAATGCATCATTCTCTTTCAACTCCAAAAACTTCCCCACCATCGGGAAGACGCTCTCATCGCAAGCACGGATGGTCTCTTGCATCGCGGTATCAATGATGCCCGGCGCGACTGCGTAGGCGCGGAAACCCGTGTTGCCGGCGGCGGCTTCATCTAATTGAGTCGCCTCGGTCAATCGCTCAACCGCTGCCTTGCCCGCGCAATAAGCAGCCCACCCCGCGTAACCATTCCAGGCGGCTCCGGATGAAATGTTCATGACCACACCTTCACCGCCATGTTCGCGTTGATGATTTAGAAAATCACGCATGCCGAAGAACACACCCATGAAATTGATATCCATGTGCCGCCGCAAATCGCTCGACACCAAATCGCGCAACGGTGCGATGGGTTCAAGCACGCCCGCGTTGTTGACCCACAAATCAATCACGCCAAATGCCTGCACGACTTCCTGAGCAAACGCCGCCATCGCAAGCTCATCCGCCACATCAACCTGCCGCGCGATTTCACAAGCGTCGCTCGGCATCGAGAGCCCACACCCCGCGACTCGCATTCCGAGGCTCTTGCAGGTTTCCGCCATTCCAGCGCCAAGACCGCTTGATGCGCCCGTAATCACAATCGTGCGGCCGACCAAGCTGGAGAGTTCAGGGGTGGTTATCAAGTCCATGAAGTTAGTCTAGCCCCCACATGCCCACGCCCCTCACCCTCGGCAAATCACTCACATTCGACCCGCCGCTACTTCTCGCACCGATGGATGGCGTGACCGATGTCGCATTCCGCGGGCTTGTCGCCGATGTTTCTGGCACCGGCGCGCTCGGCGGGTCTTGCACGGCATTTGTGCGCGTAAGTAATGCGCCTACACCGATTGAAATTCTGCACAAGATGCTCGGGACGACCTGCGAGGGCAACTCCACAAATGATTCGATGTCCACGCCGCACCTCGGCCTCCAAATCATGGGGCACAACCCATCGCTCATGGCTGAAACCGCGGTACTCGCTGCCGAAGCAGGTGCGCCCTGGGTCGACATCAATTTCGGATGCCCTGCCCGCAAGGTCTGTGGTCATGGCGCAGGCTCAATCTTGCTCGAAGACCTCGACAAACTGGAAGACATCACAAGGCAAATGGCCGACGCTTGCCCCGTGCCTGTAACCGCCAAAATCCGCGCGGGTAGTCGCGACGACACGCAAATCGAAGAAATCGCTCAGCGCGTCGAGCAGGCGGGCGCGGCGGGGCTCATCATTCACGCGCGACTGCGAATTCAGGCCTATTCCGAGCCGGCCGACTGGAGCCGCATCACTCGGGCGGTAAACGCGGTATCCATCCCCGTCATCGGAAACGGCTCGGCCGATACGCCTGAGCTCATCAACCAAATGTTCAGCCAAACGGGTTGCGCCGGAGTCATGATCGGCCGCGCAGCTCTCGCCAACCCATGGGTTTTCCGCGATTGGGCAGACGCGAATGCCGGTCGCGAAATCACGCCGAGGTCAGAGGCTGAATATCTAAATTGGCTCCGTAAATACGACCAGCAAATGCAAGCCGGCGGCACAACCGACCACCATCGCCTCGGCAAGCTAAAACAACTAGCCAAAGCCTGGTCACTTGCAGGCGCATTGCCCGAAACGGAAACGCGGGCTGCGTTACGGGCGGATTGTGATTTGGATTTTTATGCGTCCTTGGCCAAAGGCAACTCTTCATGATTCCCGTGACAAGTGCCATCGCTGCAGCAATAACCCGCTGGCGTGTGGCATTTGCCGCCGCAGCAGATCGCGGCCGCATCGGTTGAATCGGGCGCGGGGCTTTCTTCGCCCGAGCATGCTGGAAGCGCCAAAGCCGCACCCAAAACAAAAAATGTGAGGAATTTCTTCATACCCCATTATCGCCTATAGAAACCCATGCGACAACCACCTAGCATTGTGGGCAGATGAACGCATCTCTCCGCTACGGGCTGGCCGTGACCACGGCACCTCGCTCCAAGTTTGACCTAGTCAACTCGGCGGCGGAAGTCTTTGCGGCGGCGCAAGATAGGTTCTCCGACATCCTTGGTGCGCGCCTTGCCCCAGCCGGCGAGACAGCACTTACCGCAATTTTGGCAGACGGCACGCGAGCGTTTGACTTCGCGGTTGCGCTCTCTGAAGCCGCTTGGCCGATGCGTTTGCGGTTCGCTATCGTTACCGCACCGCCCGCAGGGGCTGCTGGCGCAGACGAGGCCGTCCGTGAAAAGGCGGCAAAAGCGCTCAAGCAACTCAAGCGCGGCGACACGATGATTTTCGACCTGCCTAACAGAAATGACTCTGAATTGGCAATCGGCACAAGCCTCGCACGCCTGCACGCCGCTCTACTCGCCGACTGGACAGATAGTCGCGCAATGGCCGTTCAGCTTTTCCGCAAAACGGGCCGTCAAGCCGAAGTTGCCGAGCGACTCCGCATCACCCAGCAAGCCGTCAGCCAAATGCTGCTCGGCGCGCGCGTGCGTGATTTAATGGCTGCTGAAACCGCGATGCGCGGCTGGCTTGATCAGCCAACACGGCCTGGGCTCTGGCCGATTCGCTCGCGCGCATTGGCTGATTAAAAGCAGCGAAGCTGCCCACACAAATCGAATTGCGTTTAAGGTAGGTAAATGAAAGCCATCCTTGCCACCACTCTGATTGCTGCACTTTTGGGTGCATTCCATGATTCAGCGAATGCGCGCCAAGCACCCCTTGCGCCGACGACGCTGACCTACACGCTTGATGATATTTGGCTGCTGCCCGATGTCACACGCCCCTACGACCCGCCACAGCAGATGACGGGTGCCTTTCACTGGACTTACACTCCTGGCGATTTCGAAAACGGCACGGGTGTTTTTAGTGAGCTCTATATTCCTTGGTACGGCTCCGACATCGCCGCACTTGACATCATGGTTGAGCTCAACCAAATCGAATTTACTTTGCCGGGTAATTATCACAGCTGGGGTGTCGACCTGCAGCTCAAATTCGTCAACGAGCTCAACCCCAACACGCCAGCTATTGTCGACACGGTTTTGAGTAAATTTGAAATCTGGAACGGCCCCCCTTACCAAGGCCATGTCATCGGCGGCGAAGTTACTCCGCAAGACACGCCACTCGGCCTTACACTTTCTGGCACTTGCCCATCGGTGCAGTTTCAAATCGACGCCGCAACACCAAATAGCCAAGTTGCGCTTCTTTACGCGTTCGGCACGGGCGGCTTCATCATCCCCGCCAACTTCCCCTGCGCCGGCACGATGCTGGGGTTAGACGCGACCACACAACTCGGCACGCTACTCACCACAGACGCCCTGGGCGCGTCCTATATGCAAACAAATGTAGCAAACGGCGCCTGCGGGAATGTGTATCTGCAAGTGCTCGATTTGGCTACTTGCGAGGTGAGTGCAGTGGTTTTACTGCAGTAAATCCCAAAACTCGGGGAGGCCGCGTGAATTGCATTTACCGCTGCCACTGAGAGTGCCGTAATTCGGGTCGTTGCGGGCGATTTTGAAACCCTGGCGGGTTCCAAAATCAGTTTGCGTTCCGGCGCGCGAATGGAGACTTGCGGCGGGCGTGTCGGCGGCTGACGCCGCCGGCCCTTGCAGTTGTCTCCATTCGCGCCTGCACTTGTTTCTTGTTCTGGTTCAGCCCAATCAATGAACTGAGAGCAAGCGCAAGCCGA
>JABHIE010000022.1 GCA_018671175.1 Planctomycetota bacterium
CTGCATGGGGTTTGGGGTTTTGCGCGCGGGTTCGACACTTATGAGCCTGCGCTTGATTATCTCCAAGGCAACGACGCGGCTCACGCAATGGTACGTCGCGGTTCGCGCGAGATTCAAAAATTTCACGAATTGGCCGACGGCGACCGCGAAACGGCGCCACATGTGGTTGAAAAGGCGGTTTCTTGGCTTGCAGAGGGCGATCGATATGAAGATCCGTTTTTCCTTTTCCTGCACTTCTGGGATCCACATTACGATTTTCATCCGCCAACTGAATACGCCGCGCGCTTTCATCCTGACTATCAAGGCCCGATTGACGGCAGTGGCTTCAACGATGCTGAGGCGACTTACTCGGCCGACGACATGGCGCACTATCGCGCGCTTTACGATGCTGAGATTCGCTACACCGATGACCATCTCGCTCGGCTATTCGCCCAACTCGAAAAATGGGGCATCGGCGATGATGTCATCATTGCCATCGTCAGCGACCACGGCGATGAGTTTGGCGAGCACGGCCAGCGTGGCCACCACAAAACACTTTACGAGGAAGTCATGCGCGTCCCCATGGTGATTCGTGCACATGGTTTGATCCCTGCCGGCACGCGCGTTGGTCAAAGTGTGGCCAATTACGACCTTGCCCCGACCTTGCTTGACTTGGCGGGTTTGGGCGAATGGCCTGGGCGATCGGGGCTAAGTATGGCTCCCGTTTGGGCTGACAAAGACAATCCTGGGCACGAAGTCGTCATGGATTTACTCCACCCCGGCCGCCGACTTGATGTGCGTGGCTATCGACTCGGCATGCAAAAGGCCCTTTGGGACACGGGCGCACGCACATTCGCGACTTACGATTTGAACCTTGACCCTGGTGAGCTCAACCCGACTTGGGTTCAAAACCCAAAAGAGTCCCCCACGGGCGCGGCGGCCATGAGCGTCTTCCAAAAGGCGCACGCCAATCCTGGCCAAGCAGCTGAGATGCAAGAATCGACAGAAATGACCGATATCCTTGGCGAATTGGGCTACACAGACGGATAATATCCAACATGAAAATCGCCGTCGTAGGAACAGGTTATGTGGGTCTAGTCGCAGGCACATGCTTCGCTGAAATGGGCAATTCAGTTTGGTGCGTTGATATTGACGCCGCCAAGATTGAGGGCCTAAAAAAGGGTGTCATCCCTATTTACGAGCCCGGCTTGAGCGAGATGGTGCAATCTAATTACGCCGATGGTCGCCTCAAGTTCACGACTGATTTAGCTGAAGCCGTAGCTGATTCTCGGATTGTTTTCATCGCTGTGGGCACGCCACCTGGCGCGGATGGCTCGGCTGATTTGACCGCTGTACTTAAAGTGGCCGAGTCCATCGGCAAGGTGGCCAATGGTCCAAAATTAATTGTCGACAAATCCACCGTCCCTGTTGGCACGGCGGCCAAAGTTAAAGCTGCAGCTCAAAGCCAAACTGAGCACATTATGTCAGTTTGCTCTAACCCAGAGTTCCTTAAAGAAGGCGCGGCGATTCAAGACTTCCTTCGCCCCGATCGTGTTGTGATTGGCGCAGAGTCACCCCAAAATTTCGAGCTCATGGACGAGCTCTACCGGCCATTTGTCAGCTACGGTGCGCCAATCCTTCACATGGATCCACCCAGCGCCGAGCTTACAAAATACGCGGCCAACGCGATGCTTGCCACACGCATTTCGTTCATGAATGAAATTGCTCGCATTTGTGATGCAGTCGGCGCCAATGTTTCCCATGTGCGCAAAGGCATCGGCAGCGACAACCGTATCGGCAAACCATTTTTGTATTCCGGCATTGGCTATGGCGGCTCGTGTTTCCCCAAAGATGTCAAAGCCATCATGGCGACCGCTCTTGAAAATGGCGGCCCCTTCGAAATTCTAGAAGCCGTCGAATCGGTCAATGAAAAGCAAAAGATGCTTACCGTTGATCGCATTGTTGAGCATTTCGGGGAAGACCTCACGGGCAAGGTTTTTGCACTTTGGGGTTTGGCCTTTAAGCCCAAAACCGATGATATGCGCGAAGCCCCTGCGATTGTCATTTGCCACGAGCTGACCCGACGAGGCGCGACCGTCCGCGCTACAGACCCAGAAGCCATGGCGACCGCACGCGAAGCCATCGGCGATTGCGTCGAATATGTTGGCGACGCCTACGCGGCCGCCGATGGTGCTGACGCGCTCATCCTTTGCACCGAGTGGCGCGAATACCGCAACCCCGATTTTGAGCGCCTTGCCAAGACGATGCGAGGCTGTTTAATCCTTGATGGCCGCAATATCTTTGCCGAGAGAGCGTTGCGTGAGCATGGGTTTGAGTGCCACAGAATTGGCATGCCTCCCGTTTTAAATTAGGCCACTTTCAGCGATTCACCATCGCCGCAGGCTAAATAGTGCAGAATAATGCCCTGAGCGAGGGCTAGATGAGCTAGATATTGCCCTTTCTTATGTTTGTGTAAGATGGAAGAGTACGGCATACTTGCCATAATCTTAAACAGGGCTATAAATGCACGGAGCAAAGGCTTTAGGGCTTGAATTCCGCCTGCATTTTGCGGCCTTGCCCCCATCACCATGACTACAACCATGACTGAAAAAGTCTTCCCACCTTCGCCTGAGTTTTCTGAAGGCGCCTGGATTTCCTCCCGCGAGCAATACCAAGAAATGTACGACCGTTCGGTTAATGACCCAGCCGGGTTCTGGGCCGAAGCCGCCGAAGACTTTCATTGGTTCCAAAAATGGGACAAGGTCTTTGATTACAACTACGACCGTGGCGCGGGCAAAATTCAGCACCAGTGGTACATCAACGGCAAGACCAACATTGCTTATAACTGTCTAGACCGCCACCTCGAAAAGCGCGGCGACCAAACCGCGATTTTGTGGGTCGGCAACAACCCAGGCGAAGACAAGCGCTTCACTTACAACGAGCTGCATGCTGAAGTTTGTAAGTTTTCTAATGTGCTTAAGGCTCAGGGCATCCAAAAGGGTGACCGTGTCAGTTTGTACATGCAAATGATTCCTGAGCTAGCCATCGCAATGTTGGCTTGCGCGCGCATTGGTGCGATTCACTCCATCGTTTTTGGCGCGTTTTCACCTGATGCACTTGCCGACCGCTGCAACGACTCTGATGTGCGTTTGGTCGTCACGCAAGACACTGGCCTACGCGGCGCAAAAGATAATGTGCCCATGAAAACCAACGCCGACTTGGCTTGCGAAAAAGCGGCGACTGTCGAAAAAGTAATTGTCGTCCAGCGCACGGGGCATGATGTCCCAATGACAGACGGTCGCGATTTCTGGTGGCACGAAGAAATGTCCAAAGTCGATGCCGTCTGCGAAGCCGAGCAAATGGATGCCGAAGACCCACTCTTCTTGCTCTACACATCTGGCTCAACAGGCAAACCAAAAGGCGTCCAGCATCATGTTGGCGGCTACATGGTTTACGCTGCGATGACTCATAAATATGTCTTTGATTATCACGAAGGCGACACCTACTGGTGCACGGCCGACATTGGTTGGGTCACGGGTCATAGCTATATCGTTTACGGCCCGCTTTGCAATGGCGCGACCACAATGATGTTCGAAGGCGTGCCAACTTGGCCAAACCCAGACCGCTTCTGGGAGATTTGCGCCGAATACAAGGTCAATCAGTTCTACACCGCCCCGACTGCCATCCGCGCGATTGCGGCTAAGGGCGACGAGTGGGTCAAAAAGCACGATTTGTCGAGTCTGCGTTTGCTGGGCTCGGTTGGTGAGCCAATTAATCCAGAAGCCTGGATGTGGTACCACGAAAAGGTGGGCGGCGGCAATTGCCCGATCGTCGACACTTGGTGGCAAACCGAAACGGGCGGCATCATGATTACGCCTCTTCCTGGCGCGTGGGCAACCAAACCTGGCTCTGCAACGCTGCCTTTCTTTGGCGTGCAACCTGTCATCCTTGACCCAGAGTCGGGCGCTGAATTGACCGACATCGAGTCAAGCGGCGTTTTGGCGATTAAGCATCCATGGCCGGGTCAAATGCGCACTTTGTGGGGCGACCAAAATCGCTTCGAAGAGACTTACTTTGACATGTACAAGGGCTACTATTTCGCCGGTGACGGATGCCGCCGCGACTCAGATGGCTTCTACTGGATCACAGGCCGCGTTGATGATGTCATCAATGTTTCTGGCCACCGCATGGGCACGGCCGAGGTCGAGTCAGCTTTGGTTTCCCACCCCAATGTCGCCGAGGCGGCCGTTGTGGGCTTCCCTCATGAGATTAAAGGCCAAGGCATTTACGCCTATGTGACACTCAACGACGGCGTTGATTACAGCGACGAGCTCAAGAAAGAGTTAATCGTGCATGTTCGCAAAGAGATTGGGCCAATTGCGGCACCTGATGTGATCCACTGGGCTCCTGGTTTGCCAAAGACTCGCTCCGGCAAAATCATGCGTCGCATTCTGCGGAAGATTGCAGAAGGCGCGCCTGACGAGGTTGGCGATGTTTCGACTTTGGCTGATCCTTCTGTAGTTGAGGGTTTGATTAAGAGTTTTTAGTGTTGCTTTTTTAATCGTCTGCGTCCGGCCAAGGCCTCGGCCCCCGGCGCTCAGACATTCGCCTGAGAGGGTGGCTCGCAAAAGCGAGCCACCCTCTCAGTGCGAAACTCGCGGCGGCGGCAGAGGCCTTGGCCGTGCGCGAAGGTTCGGGTTATGGGATTAAAGTAAATGAACCTTCGAAATTCACCCTTGCATTTCGATATCTCTACCGAATCGTAAGAGCTGTAAGCGCGTCATATTTCAATGGAATAAAATCACTATTCCTGTCATAGGTCCGTGTTGCGTAACGGTTACAACACCTTACACATGATGAAGTCGGCGATGTTTTTGTAACGATCTGCGGCCCAAGGACCACCGCCCTCCGCCGCGAGTTTCGTACTGATGGGGTGGCTCGCGAAAGCGAGCCACCCCATCAGGCGAATGTCTGAGCGCCGGGGGGCGGTGGGCCTTGGAGGCGCGCGGGTTTAGGTTACGGAACCAAAGAAAAGGAACCTAAATCAATCACCCACAACTGCCCGCAATCCTTGACTGAATGCTTGGCCGTTTGGCTGTGAAGCGTCAATCGCCATGGCTTGGATGTAAAACTCTTGGCCGACAAAATTAGGGTTATTCGGCACGGTGACATTTATTTGCACCACACCCATCGAATCCGCATGGGTCGACAACTCTAATGCAACATGCGCCGTATCGACCAGCAAAGTGCCGCTCATGTAAGCCATGTCTTGGCTTTGAGTCGAAACTCCGATGCGGCCGTTTGCATTTGCCGGAGCACCCGAAACAGTGAGCTGAACATTTTGCCCAATCACGGGTGCCGTATCGGCAGAAAGGGTCAAAGTATTCGCCCCTCCGCGCAACTCGCCATACGGAAAGAAACCTGCCGTTTCGAGGTGGTAATCCCAAATACCACGGCCATAAGTTCCGAAGCGGATTAAGTTTTGTGACGGCACTGACTCAACCGACCAATAAGTCGTAATCGGGGCATTGGTGCCGAGGATATCTGACCAAATGCGATTGATTGGCTCAAATTCATAAGCACCCGTTTCGGTCGCGGCAAATATGTGACCTGAGCCATCAGGTGCCCATGCCAAACCGTAAACGAGCGTATCGGGCATTCCGTTGCGCTTAGCTTGCCAAGTTTGCCCCCCATCAACAGAACGCTTCACAGGCCCTGTTGAGTAACCCGAGCCGCCAACCCAAACCGTGTCAACATCAACCAAGGACGGCAACAAGGTCATGCCGTAGAAGTAATGACTTCCTGGGCCGGTGCTTGAAGACTGCGACCAGGTCAACCCGCCATCATGCGAATAGAATAAATTGCCATTGGTTGTCGCTGCGTAGGCTCGGTTTGAATCGAGTGGCGAAAACGCAAGTGCGCCAAGCGTGCCGCCGAAGTCGAATGATGTGTGGGTCGTTGCATTCCAGCTCGTCGAGGTGCCTACGCGATCGTATCGGTAAAGCGTCTCGGCCAAAAAGAAAAAGGAATCGCCATCGGTCGGATGCGCAACAACCGGAGGCAACCAAAGCGGCGATGAGCCCGAAGGGAAATCAACAAATGGCAGACTCGGCCAATCTTCATCAACTTGCACCAAGATGAAACCAGGGTAAGTGCAATAAACCAAATCGTGCGCGCCATTCGTCGAAGCAAAGTGACCATAATCGCCCGAAATCAGCTGCACAAAGTCAGCCCACGGCCCTGGGCCACCAGGAGTCGACAAACTTAAATCGCCTCGCTGATAACCTTGGTCTTGCGCACCCGCCAAAACCAAATCGGGGTTACGGCGACTCGTCAACACATCGTAATACTGGCTAACTCCAAGCCCACCCAACGACAAGTTGTCGTAGTTACGCAAGCGATCGCGACTTTCGTAAACCCCGCCATCTGTGCCGATATACCAGGTTTCACCGTAAGAGTGGCTGGAATCGGGGTAGCAGTAAATCCCCATCATGTCAGCGTGCAAACTGTGATCCATGTCGCTGTAATAATCCCACCAGTTGTTAGGTTTTTGCGGAGACGCGCCGCCAGTGCGAGAAAGCCAAAACTCCATGCCGCCCCAAGCGACCAATTTATCGGATTGCGTGCCCGTGCAGAGCTGGCCCCAAAAATCAGACATGTCCGTTTTCTTTGACCAAGATTGCCCGCCGTCTTCGGTGCGCCAAAGCTGCCAACCACTTGAAGCATTGGCTGCGATCACATGCGCTTGTGTATTTGTCTCAAAGCAACCCAAATAAACATCCGTTGGCGAAAAGCTCAGAGGGCTGCCCAGTGCTTGAAAACTTGTACCGGCGTTTGTGCTTTCATAAAGCCTCTGGCCTTCGAAAAGGAAAAGTGAGCTTGCCCCTGTGCGGGATGTCCAGACATCCATGGGTTGCGTGGTATTTGTGCGCACCAAAGTGAAACTCAAACCCGAATCTTGTGAGCGATAAAGGCGCGAAGTATTTCCAGATTTTGTCAACACAAATTGAATTGGGTTTGCGCCCGCCGTTTGAATCAAGCGGCGTACCGAGCCTGAAACTCCAGAGACTTTATCCCAGGTGACGCCATCATTCACGCTGCGATTTAGATCACTACCCGCACCACGAATCATAATGTCAGGGCCAGCACCCACCGGCGGCACCACGATTAATTGATGACCGCCACCATAAAGATTATCACTCAGCGGCTGCCAATTTGAGCCATCTAAGTCACCTCGCCAAACCCCGCCTTTGGAGGAGCCGCCGTAAAGCTTCAAGCCATCGCTCGACAGACGGACGGCATGCATACGACCAGCCAAATTGCGACTGCCGAGCTCACGCCACCATGGGCTTCCTGGAGCTGCGGGCGCCATTAATGCATTTTGCCGCCGCGCCATGGCATCAAGCCCGTTTTGCCGCTCGATCGCTTTCCAATTTACTCCTTCTTCCGCACGGTGCATGGCCGCCTGCCAAGCTTTGCGGGCGGTTTTGTGCTTCGTCTCAACATCAGCGGCCAGACGATGCTCAGTCGGCGGCGGGATGTCAAAAACTAGGCCGAGGGATTCATTTTTCTCTACTTGGCAAGATACAAGTAGTACAAACAGGCAAAAGGGTGCGAAGTAGCGCATCCTTTAAGTTTACATCTTATTTACAAACGCAACGAAAGCCGACATAACTATTTCGCCGCTCTGGGCCATCGCCACCGCGGAGGGCATTGCGAAGATAAGGCGCTGTGCTATTCCATGACCCTCCGCGTAAGATTCGGTAAGTGCCGGCGTTGGGGCCAAACGGGTTGTTTGAGGGGCTTTGAGCATAATAACTGGCATCGTACCAATCGTTGCACCACTCATAAAGATTGCCGGCCATATCGTAAAGACCGAAGCCATTTGCCATGTCGGAGCCACTTGGGAATTGCCCCCCATCGTAATAACCGACGGGCGTAGTTGACGGCCAGGTCAGCTCGTATGGGTCGCCAGATGCGAAAAAATTAGCATAGGAGCCTGAAAGAGTCGAGCCCCATGGGTAAAGCTGGTATTGAGATTCGCCTCCGCGCGCGGCGTATTCCCATTCGGCTTCCGTGGCCAAGCGAAAACCATTTGCGGAGAAATCGCAGACCCAAGTATTTAAATCGTAACAAGGAAGCAAGCCCTCTTGCAGACTGCGCCAATTCGAAAAGGCACAAGAGCCATACCAACTGACTTTAAGCATAGGGTGATTTTTTTTGCCCCGCGCCGAAGAGAAGACCGAGCCATTCCATTCGATGCGGCTATCGTAATTTGAGACAAAGGTGTCGCAATAAAGTTTGCCGTTGGGTGCTCCATAGACCACGCCTTGCTGAACAACGACTTCGCCAAGCGAGTGAGCCGTATTTAGAAAATCGACATACGCTTGAGTCGTGACTTCGCAAGCGTCCATCCAGAAACCATCGAGAGCAACCGTGTGCAGGGGCAATTCATCCGCCTGGCCTATGCCAGCGTGGTCGCCCATTACAAACTGGCCTGCAGGGACAAGCACCATGCCCGCCGGGGCAGACGCGATGACTTCCGCCAGAGAGTTGGTGAGTTGTGCGGTTGTGAGATTGACGGCATGAAACCAAACCGCCAGTCCGCCTGACCCCTGCGGGACGCTAGCTTGCAGGGCGGCCACACCTTGCGAATCAGCCGTCAAAACGGGTGGTGTCACAATCGGGTGCGAAAGGTCGACCTGACCATAACTTGTGGAGATCGGGCCCACCCCAGCAAGAGAATAAGCCAATTGCACTCGCTCGCCCGCACCACAACCCTCAATCTGAATCGTTGTGGTCATGCCCTCGGTCAAATCAACGACCGAAAGCGTCTGGGCGGCACTTAAAGAAGAAGTGCTAAGAGCGAAAATGAGAGGAAGGGTGAATCGAGGGAAACGCACACTCTATTAGAACCCAGATACTCAAGCCATGGGGTGTTTATTTGAACTTCTTAGATTAGAATCTGCCCATGGTAAGAACGACCCCCCAACTTGCTGACGTCCGCCCTGATTTCGAGAATTGGCAGAAAGTCGGTGACATGGTCGATCAAATGATCGACATCATGCTTAACTATCGTCAAAGTGGCCACCCCGGTGGCTCGCGATCGAAAGTGCCTGCGATGGTTGCGCTCACGCTTGGTGGCGTGATGCGTTGGGACATCCGGCGCCCTGAGCTGCCTTTTGCTGACCGCTTTGTCTTGATTGCTGGCCATGTTACGCCTTTGGCTTATGGCATGTTGGCTGTCTACAACGAGGCGCTGCGTCGCATGTATGCGAAAACAGGTGATAAAAAATATCTCGTTGAGGGTGGCGAAGAGCGCACCTTGCTATGGGAAGATTTGCTGACTTTGCGCAATATTGGCGGTTTGTCTGGCCACGCTGAGCACGAAGGCAAGACCCTGTTCTTTGCATCCAACACGGGGCCATCTGGTCACGGCGGCCCTGCTGCTGCTGGTATCGCTCTTGCACTCAAACACGCTGGTGCAGAAGAAGTCCGCGTATTCGGCATCGAGGGCGAAGGCGGCTTGACCGCGGGTTGCCATCACGAAACCAAACTTACGGCTTATGGCCTTGGTCTTTCCAATCTCGTCTACATGATCGACTGGAACGACAACGGCATCGACCCCCGCAAGATTTCTGACATGGTTTATGGCGAGCCGCAAGAGTGGTTTGACAGCTATGGCTGGGAAACCCGCGGCGCAAATGATGGCGCCGATTTCGAGCAGGTGTTCAACGCCCTTGCTGGTGCGACTTTCACCGAAAACGACAAGCCAAAGTGCGCTTGGTTCAAAACGGAAAAAGGTCGTGGCTACGGCGTGACGGGTTTTGCTTCTCACGGCGCTCCAAACAAGTCCAACAACGAGACTTACTGGGCCACCAAGCAAGAGTTTGCTGACAAGTATGGCGTCTCGTTCACCAGCATGGGTGAAGCTCGTGCCGACGATGCTGATGCATTCAAAGCTCAAAATACGGCCAACTTCCAAGAGGCGCTCAGCCTTCTAGACGACGACAACTTCTGCGCCTGGCTCGCCGACAAGTTGGTCAGCATTGGCGAGAGCGTCCCTCAGGCAATTGATGGCGTGACGGTCAATGACCTCAACCCAAATACCGACCCTGAATTGACCGACCCAAGCACTTTGCCGGCCGATTTGTTTTACGCTGCGGGCGACAACCAGCCAAACCGCGCGGGTTTTGCCAAGATTGGCGCTCACCTCAACGCTGTCGCGCGTCGGAAGTACGGCCGCCCCGTTGTGATTGCTTGCTCGGCTGACTTGGCCGGCTCGACCAATATCAACGGCTTCGCTAATGATTCAGGCGACTCCAAAGGCTTCGGCTGGTACGAGCGCAACAACAATGTTGGCGGCGCGCTTCTGCCCACGACCATCACCGAGATGGGCAATGCTGGCATCATGGCTGGCATGGCTGGCACCAACTTGTCGGCTGACCCATCCAATAAGTTTGCCGGCTACTGGGGCGCGATGTCGACCTACGGCTCCTTTAGCTATCTCAAATACGGCCCAATGCGTTTGTATTCGCAGATGTGCCAAGACAGCCCTCATAAGCACGGCAAAGTCATTTGGGTTGCTGGCCACTCCGGCCCTGAGACGGCCGAAGATTCTCGCACGCACTTCGGCATTTTCTCACCTGCCGTTACCCAGCTTTTCCCTAAGGGTCAGGTGATTGACATCCACCCCTGGGAGCCAAACGAGGTTGGCCCTGCTTTGATGGCCGCTCTTGCGACCGATGCTCCGATTGTTGCGCTGCACTTGACTCGCCCACCCGTTGAGGTCCCCGACCGCGAGGCTTTGGGCATGGGCTCATACATGAGTGCCGCCAAGGGTGCGTATTTGATTCGTGACTACGATGCCAGCCGTCCGCAAGAGGGTTGCGTATTTGTTCGCGGCACATCCTCCACGGGTTCGCTGATGCAGCTCGTCAAAGAGGGTTGGTTTGACAATGGCGGGCCTAACCTCAAGTTAGTCGCGGCGATTAGTTCTGATTTGTTTGATTTGCAAGACAAGGCTTACCAAGACTCGATTGCAAGCCCAGCCGATTGGTTCAACTCGACATTCATCACAAATGGTGCGCGTCAAACAATGGGTCGCTGGTCGGCTCACCGCACTTCCATGAAATGGGGTATGGGCTCTGACCACGATGATCGTTGGCGCTCAGGCGGCTCGATCCCTGAGGTCATCGCTGATTCCAAGCTTGACCCTGAATCCATTCGTGAGCATCTTGCCCGTTTTGCTGCGGCGAAAGACGAGCGTTTTGCTGAAGCTGGTGCGCCCGAAACGGTTTCCATTTAATCGGTTGCGCCTTCCTTTAACCCGGCCTCCTTTACGGATGGCCGGGTTTTTTGTGGATTTGAGCGGCGCAAAGGTCGGAAAAGCAATATACTAAAAAAGGGTCGTTTCGACCTCGTTCACTTCAT
Source organism: Planctomycetota bacterium (assembly GCA_018671175.1). Lineage (GTDB taxonomy): Bacteria > Planctomycetota > UBA1135 > UBA1135 > UBA1135 > JABHIE01. The sequence continues at coordinate 11,413 of JABHIE010000022.1, forward strand.
TCCCATGAAAAATCTCTCCATCCGAATGGTTGGCTTTGTGCTCGCATTATGCACGGTCACACTTCTCTCTTTTAACAACCCGCTGCCTAGTTTCCGTGGCGTTCTCGCTCGCATGAATGTTGGCGCAAACGGTATGCAACTTGAGCTTCAATTAAAGAACTACACCCTCGTTGATGGAGCTTACGCCATTGGCGAAGTCATGTCTCTCGACGACCCTGCAGGCCTTTTCCATATCGAGGCGGAAGTCCTCTCGGTTGACCTTGTTGCCGAAACGGCGCAAGTTCGTGGCAAGGTTGAGTTTTTTGACCCCGTCCTCGGCGGTCTCTGGGAAGGCGTAAATGAAATGCCTTTCGGCACCTACTTGGGCTCCTACTCTATGAATCATCAGTCTCCAGATGGTGCAATGAATGTCGCGCTTGACTCGCGAGCTTGGTTTGCCGTTTACGGAAATGGAAACTCGAGCCTTGCCGTTGAAAACGCAAGTGGCGGAAGTTGTGATTTTGCAAAACGCGGCGGCATCCACCCGGGCAAGCCTGTTTTTTCTTACGCAACACCTTGCCATGGCGACATCAGAGTCGAGACTCTCGATTTTGCGGCGTTCCCCCCACTCACTAACTTTAGTGTGACGGGCGGCGCTTATGACGACATCAACTTTGATGGGCAGCTTCCTTATGGGCTGTACATGCTTGGCTTCCGCGACTAGACCCATTTACGCAAAAATAGACCCAAGCCGATTGGCTTGGGTCTATTCGTTTTTACGAGCGGCTACGACTTAAGCCCAGCCATTTTCAAGAACCCCATCATCGGGCACCAACCCGTAAAAAAACTCTGGAAGTTGTTTACGCCGACAAAGGCCGTAAACCAAAGCCAAGTGGGCTCAGCTAAATTCACGCCATTGAATTTCCAAGCGAGACCAAGCGTAAGGAGAATGAAGAATCCGGCAATGCCGCGAAGTGCACGATCAATGTTCATGATGAGAGTAGCGGCTTAACCCTGCCGCTCGTGGATGAGGAAATAAACGGCGGGCACCACGACAAGCGTAAACAAAGTCGAAGCAACCAAGCCGAAGATGAGAGACCACGCAAGACCAGAGAAAATTGGGTCGAGCGTAATCGGCCATGCGCCTAAAGCGGTCGTCGCCGCGGTGAGCAGAATCGGGCGCATGCGGACGGCACCCGAATCATAAATGGCATCGCGTAAGGAAGCACCATCTGTCAATGCATTTTGAATAAACTGCATCAACACAAGTGAGTTACGCACCACAATGCCACCGAGTGCAATCATGCCAATCATGGCCGTTGCAGTGAAGAAAATGGCATCTTGATATCCGCCAATGACGCCTGCGAATAGCGTGTTGAGACCCGCAAAACCAGGCATGATGCCGATGGTCGTCAACGGGATAGCGAGCATGACCAAAAGCGGTAATACAAGCGAGTTGGTCTCGACGATGAGCAAAATGTAAATGAGCAACAGTGCCGCGCCAAACGCCAAGCCCAAATCTCGAAACACGCGAATCGTAATTTCCCACTCACCCTCACCTGCCCAATCGACCTCAACGGGTGCCGCCAGAGAGGCTTCGGAAAGCTTCGACTGCATCGCAAGGATGGCTTCCGCCGGTGCGCGCCCGGCCATTTCAGCCGTGACATAAATCACCGGGTCGAGGTTTTTGTGCATGATGGTGGGGTCATCAGCAACCGTTTGAAACTCGCCCAATTCTTCGAGAGGAAGCAAAGAGCCATCGGCGCCGCGCACCGCCAGAGTGCCAAGCTTTTGCTGACCTGTGCGTTGCACACGGGGCAAACGAACCTCAATCGGCAAGGGCTGACGCTCGCCAGGAACGCGCATAGTTGCCGCAGGTGCACCATGCACAGCGGTCTGCAATAGAACCGCGACTTGCGCTTCGTCTACACCATGAAGTGCAGCTTGCGAACGATCCAGGGAAAAGTGCAGTCGCTCACGATCTGCGGAAGTCATTACATCGACCTCGCAAACGCCAGGCTCGTCGCGCATTAAGGCGGCGAGCTCGAAAGCCCCGGCTTGCATGTCAGCAAGCGTGGCGCCTTCTTGTGCACGAATTTCCGCAACAATCGTCGCCAAAACGGGTGGGCCGGGAGGCACTGCGACCAAACGCATCACAGCGCCATTTTCGTCAGCGATTGCCTGCAAGTCATTTCTCAAACGCAAGGCGATTTGATGCGATTGCATCTCGCGCTCATCTGGCGGCAAGAGAGTCATGCGAATGTCCGCCAACTCTGGCGACTCACGCAAATATGTATGCCGCACCATGCCATTAAAATCCATGGGCGAGGCCACGCCAACGAAAGACTCAATGTCAACAATCTCTGGCACCGATAGTAAGTAATGCTCAAATTCGCGAACGACGGCATCGGTGTGCTCTAGTGTTGCACCCTCTGGAAGATCGACCATAATTTGCAACTCTGACTTGTTGTCATAAGGCAGCATCTTGAGCGGGACGACACCTAGCCCTGGCAAAGCCGCAGAGCCCAAGAAGAGCAGCATGACCAAACCCAAAACCGCCCAAGCTCGCCCACGGGATTGCACCCAAGGCCCAATGATTTTGCGATAAAGTTTACGCACAAAAGGTGAAGTTACATCGGCCTCAGCATCGCTGACTTCTTCGCCGCGGGCGCGCGCCTCTTCGGCTTTTTCGAAATCAGCATTTGCCTTTTTCCGAAGCAAAACCCAAGCCAACCAAGGCACTACACTCAAAGCTGCGACCGTAGAAAAGGTAACGGTTAACGGCACATTTGCTGCCATCGGCTCCATGTAAGGGCCCATCATGCCTGTGATGAAAAACATCGGAAGGAAGCTAACGATGATTGCAATCGTGCTCATGATGACGGGCGGCAAAACTTCACGCACGCCATTTAAAACAGCGCGGCGGGCTCGATGCTTTTTCATGCGCAGGTGTCGCTGAATATTGTCTACATTTGTAATCGGGTCATCGACGACCAAACCAAGAGACAAGATAAGTGCGAAAAGAGTAACGCGATTGATTGTGTAGCCTGAAAACCAATTGACGGCGAGCGCCAACGCAAACGAAACAGGCACAGCAAGTGCAACGACCAAGGCTTCGCGCCATCCCAGGAAAACCAGCAGTAAAACGACAACCGTCAGCAGCGCAAACGCAATTGACATAAGTAAGTCATTTACTTTTTCATCTGCTGTGGCGCCGTAGTTGCGTGTAATTCGCATTTCGACACCGTCGGGAAGGATTTCATTTTGCAAGCGCGCGGCTTCCTCTAAAACGGCTGCCGCGACAGATGTGGCATCGGTGCCTTTTTGCTTGGAGACTGCTAGCGTAACTGAAGCAAAACTCTGGCCTTGATTTTCATCGGCAGCGCCAAGCAAAATACGAGTGTAACTCTCAGGTTCAGCCGGACCATCAATGACTTCGGCGACATCTCGCAATCGGACAATGCGGCCCTCTGGAGCGGCCAAAACCAAGTTTTCAAGATGAGCCGTGGAGTGGAAGCCGTCGCCAACCGATACGGATATGTTGGCATCATTTTCATCGTAAGCACCTACGCGGGTGGAAGTATCGGCGCGCTGAATTGACTGAACAACTTGGCCAAGGCTAATTCCACGACCTTGCAGGCGTTCGCGATCGACCTCAACACGCACTAGACGAGGCGAGCCCCCGGCTAATTCTGTACCTGACAATTCAGGTAGTAAATCAAAACGAGATTGCATCTCTTCACCGATGCGGCGTAATGCATATTCATCGTAACCCTCTCCGTAAAGAGCGAGCATTACGATCGGAACATCATCAATCTCGATCGGCTTGATGACCCAATTCTCGACCATCGGCGGAACGCGATCCATGTTTTGCTGAATGCGTGTTTGCAACTTTACGAGGGAATCTTCGCGGTCTTGCCCAACATAAAAGCGAACCGTAATCACGGCTTGATCGCGCATAGATGACGAGTAGACATACTCAACGCCATCAAGTTGCCAGAGCAATCGCTCCATGGGCGTGGCGACCAATCTCTCTATTTCATCCGCAGAGTAACCAGGGGCGCTGACAAAAACATCGGCGAGCGGCACCACGATTTGTGGCTCTTCTTCGCGTGGCGTGCCGAAAATGGCAGCCGTGCCAAGAGCGAGACTGAGCAGTAACAAGAGCAAAGCGTTTTTGCCCGTCAGAAAACCGCTAACGATACCGATAAAAAAACCTTTCGGCTCGTCGGTCGTGTTAGAGGTTGAAGCCGTGTCGAGATTACTCACGACCGACGACCTCGCCGCCTTTTAGGCCTGACAAAATCTCAATCTTGTCTTCTCTGCGCCGCCCCGTACGGACAGCACGCCTCACCCAGCGCGCACCTTTTTTCACTCGCACCATTTCCACTTGGCCCACTTGAAAAACACTGTCGGCTGGCACGCAAACGCAAGCATGATTGCCCACAGCGTAGCGCAAAGTGCCGAAACTGCCTGGCTGATAATGAGCTTTCGAATCAAGCGCCAAGCGCACGCGCAAAGTGCGGCTCCGGGGGTCACTTGAGGGCGCGACTTCCGTAATCGCTGCGCGGCCCGCAGTCGATTCGACCTGCCAATCTAGGGCTTGGCCCAACGAAGCAAAATCACGATCTTGAACCGGAAGCTGCGCTTCTAAAACCAATCGACTTGGGTCGTAAAGCGAAAACAACGGTTTGCCAGGAAAGGCCAAGTCGCCTGGGCCTGCCAAGCGCGCCTCGACAACGCCAGCAACTGGGGCAAGAACTTTTGATTTGGCAAGAGCCGTTTCCGCAAGATCAAATTGTGCTTGCGCCTGCTTGAGGCGTGATTGCGCGCCGTCCCACTCTCTAGTGGAAGCGACCTTTTCCTGAAACAACTTGTAGACGCGGTCGTATTCGGATTGCGCCAACTCGATGGCGGCCAGCGCGGATGAGTGGCGAGATTGAAACACCTCTGCGTCGAGTTCCGCAAGAAGCTGCCCCACCTCGACCTCATCGCCCGCCTCAGCAAAAACACGCAAAACGCGGCCGTTGCTTTCGGCTGCTACCTGAATGTGATCCAGCGAGCGCACCGTGACGGGAACTTCTCGCCAGATGACGGCATTTTGCAATTGAGCCGTAGCTTCATGCGGCCCGGCGGCACTCGCAGGCGCAGGCGCAGGAGTTTCTAAGGAAATGGCCTGAACTTGCGGAGTTTCCGCAGGTGCACAGGCAAAGATGGCGAGGGCGCATGCCCCCGCTAAGGCGGATGGGTGTAATTTCATCGATCAATGCGACAATGACTGCTAATGCAGTCGAGAAGGAATTCCAATTCTGGAACAATCAGCGAATAAATGACCCGCTGACCTTCTCGTCGCGCAGCTAAAACCTGATGCTGGCGCAAAGTCGCCAAATGCTGGCTTGTCACAGCCTGCTCGGTTTCAGCCATTTTGGCGATATCGCCGACACATGCCTCACCGTTGTGGAGCAAGTAATCGATGATGCGAAGACGGACGGGATGCGCCGCGACTCGGATGAGTGGTGCGGCTACGGCGAGCATTTCGAGTGGTACGAGAGGGAGCTTGTCGTTCATTCAATTATCACTATATCTTAATGTCTGCATCTTCGCAACCCAAATATGCGCTTCTTAAATCTAGAAGCCGCCCATATTCAGGCCGCCTATCTAATAAACCCCCTATATAAGGAATCCAACCTAGGAAAAGCCAAGATATATAAATGGACAAGACAAGAAAAAAGCCAGTAACCCCTAAGGATTACCGGCCTTCTTTCCCCTTTGCTACTGGCTTTTGCCGCCATCCCCTGCGACGCGAACCGAGGTTTCCCTCTCGTAGCCTGTTTTTTTCATCGGCGGGCTATTGAGATGAATTTCCAGTAATCCGCAAAAACTCGGCTGCATACCAGCGGCCTCGCTTGTATTCACGGGTCAGCTTAAACCCCGCATCGCAAAGAGCCCCTAGTGTGGCCTCTCGATTGCGATCCATGAAGCCGCCTGCAAAGAAGGGACCTCCAGCCTTGACCTTGGCGGCCAGCTCAAGCGCATAGCGTTGTAACAGGCCAGATTGGAGGTTTGCCATGACGGCATCGTATTGATTTTGATCCTCTTCTAAGACACCGCGCCAAAAGTGGCAGGCATCCCCGACTTGGTTTGCGCGGGCGGTCGCATTGGCCTGATCAGCACTTGGGGGGTCAGGGTCCATTCCAGCGACCTTCTGCACCCCCATCATGGCCGCGGCTGTGCCCAAAATGCCCGAACCCATCCCCACATCAAGAAAGGAGGCCAGGCTTGGGCGCTCGGTGCACCATCGCCGCAATACGCGTAAAGCAATGCGGGTGGATGGGTGGCCGCCCGTCCCAAAGGCTGAGCCAGCAACGAGTTGAAGCGGCTGGTCGGTCGAGCGAAGGGGCAGTTCGGAGAGGTCGTGGAAATTGGTGTGCACCACAAAACCTCCACATCGAAATGGCTTCCATTGCTGACGCCAAGCCGATTCGCTGTCGATGGCATCACGCTCTTCAATCGTCAAATCGGGCACCGCCCCCCAACCGTAAACTTTGGCCAGTTCGCTGAATCGCTTCCGGAAGCTATCCACTTGCTCTGGCTGCAGGACCAAGATCATCTGCATCGGCTTGACGCCATCGACAGGCTCGTCGTCAAGATAACCGGCAGGGAAAGTCTGCTCGGTCAGCGCAATACCGAAGCCGTCCTGGCTAAGTTGCCAACTGAGAGTTTCTTCCCACCCTTGAGGGACGGCGAAATGGATGTGAGCAAGAGTTTCGGACGGCGGCTGTGGCTCACTTGCCCGTGTAGATTTTGATTGTGGCATCGCCGAGATTTTAGGATACCCCTATGCCTCCCACCTCGAAACGCCGACGCGCCCGAAATACGACTGTGCCTTTGCGCGAGTCAAAGACCGCCAAACGGGTACGCGCTCAGGCTGTATTGGAGAAGTTGATCGAGGTTTTTCCAGATGCGCAAACCGCACTTGATTACAGAAACCCGTTTGAATTGTTAGTTGCAACTCTGCTGTCGGCTCAATGCACCGACAAACGCGTCAACAAAGAGACCCCCGCACTTTTTGCGGCAATGCCTAATGCCCAGACAATGGCCAAGGCATCGGTGGATGACATCCGTGTGTTTGTGAAGTCGATTAATTTTTTTAATAACAAAGCTAAAAACTTACACAAGACCGCCAATATTTTGGTCGACAAACATGGCGGTGAAGTCCCTGACACGATGGAAGATTTGGTTGAGCTCGCGGGTGTGGCGCGCAAGACCGCAAATTGCGTTTTGGGTCAGGGTTTTGGCAAACCGCTGGGTGTGGTTGTCGACACTCATGTTGGGCGTATTGCACGGCGGCTCAATTTCACCGTTGAAGCTGACCCCGTAAAAGTGGAGCGCGATTTAATGGCATTGTTTCCGCAAGTGCGCTGGGTTTACATCAGCCATGCCTGGATCGATTTGGGCCGGCCCATTTGTACGGCGCGGAAAGCGAAATGTGATGAGTGCCCGTTGGCCGTTTTATGCCCCCAGGTTATCGACTAAATTACTGCCCGATGAAAATCTTCAGGCCATTACTCAGAGCCACGCCTTCGGTTTGAGTGGTGTCATAACCGCCGCACTGAAAATAACCACTGCGCCCAACAAACTTAGCGGAAGCCGGCAATGCAACCTGAACGGTCGCGCTGCCACCACTTAGGGCAAAGGGTTGATTTAGCAAGACCTCGTCAAGGTCAATCAAAACCGTGCCGCCGTATTCAGGAAAACCGTCTTGCGCGCCTGAGACCATCAAGGTCAGTGCGGTTGAATTTGCAAAACCAGAAACATCAAGCTCAATGGCCGTGCCAATGTTAGGTATAGATGTGGAACTCAATTGACCGATATTTGCACCACCCAAACCAACACCATAAGTCGTCACGGTACCGGCACTACCGACATCATGAATGCCGGCAGCTGTAGCAGCCGCCGCGATGTTCATCTTCATAATTTCCATCGCCAACGGAATGGAAAGCGTCGGCACTTTATCGCTAGTCTTGTGGTAGTGATTATTTGCCCAATAGCCTTCTTCGATGGTTAAAACGGCATTGAGGCCGTTATCGATAAAAGGCATATGATCGCTTCCGAAAGGGTTAAACGACTTTACCGTTTTCAAATCCGTATGCTGCGCCGCCATTTCGACAAGCAAATCGATAAGCGTTTTAGAATGATTCCTGTGCCCTTCGAGCAGGACATCCATCTTGGAATCATTCATATAGGCAATCATGTCCATGTTGATGACGGCCTTAATTTCATTTAGCGTGCCCGCGGCTATTAAATCAGCGACATAGTCCTCACTGCCAACTAGCCCTTGCTCTTCGCCTGAAAAACAAACAAAACGAATTGTGGCATCAAACTCGAACTGCTTCAAAACGCGGGCTAACTCGACCACAGCGGCGGCTCCACTTGCATTGTCATCTGCGCCCGGCGCGTTGTTGTGCGGGTCTTGCGAAATCGAATCGAAATGCCCACAAACAAGGATGACATGTTCAGGAGTCACCAGGCCCGGCAATTCAGCGATGATATTGTGTCGCGTCAAACCTTGAATTTGAAATGGGTCAAGCGTTGTTTGATAACCCAAAGCTTGAAACTCAGCCTCGAGATAAGCCGTCACCTGAGGAAAGGTCGCTGCGATTGTGTAGCGAGTCGAAAAGGTCGTCAGGCCATCGACCCAATCAAAGTAAATCCATGGGTCAAGCGCGTGGACAGCAGCTTGCACCGCCCGCGGGTTGGCCGAATAAAGCGCCGCAATTTCGGTCGATGAGAGCGCGCCCGGAAGTGCCGGCTGCGACGCCGTGCGCGAGAAAGCGTCTTCTGGCGAAGCATGTCGATGCCCGCATGAATCAAGATCAGAATATGCAATGGTCTGCTGCCCAGCAAAAACACTGGCAACAATCGCGCTACAGAGGAGGAGGATGACACGCATGATTCTCTAATCTTATCTCATATTCAAAGATTGAAGCGGCCTTGATCTACGCCGCGTTACAGAGTCATCTCAAAAGACAAAAGGCAGCAGCTTTTTTGTGACTTGCTTATAGCCTTGGTACTCATCCTGAAACTCTGCCGCCCGCATAATGCTACTTAACCCAAGTCATCATCGGCGGGAGTTGGTGAGGTGGTGGCTTTATAAAGCCAAGCCAGGTTGACGAGCCCAATCAACAAGCCAATCGCGAGCCGCAGCGCAGGGTGCCATGAAGGCTCACCCCCGGGGAGAAGGTCAACAGCGCTCGCACCGATGAGCATCCCTGAAGCCCAAATGCCTAGACCTTTGGAAAAGTAAGCGCCATTTTTTGATTTTTTCATCCGATTCAGTCTAGCACTCAGTCATGCTAACCGCCAACCCGCCTAATGATGTCTCTTTAAACTTACTCGACATTTCAAGACCCGTTTGTTTCATGGCCGCAATGCAACGATCCAGTGAAACAAAATGATGGCCGCTGCCACGAATCGCCAACGACGCAGCCGTGTAAGCCTTGATCGCGCCAAAACCATTGCGCTCAATGCACGGCACTTGCACGAGGCCGTTCACCGGGTCGCAAGTCAAACCCAGATGATGTTCAAGTGCGATTTCAGCTGCGTTTTCAACTTGGTCTGGAGTGCCACCGAACACAGCACATAAACCAGCGGCGGCCATGGCGGACGCCGTCCCGACCTCGCCTTGGCAACCGACTTCGGCGCCAGAGATTGAGCTACCGAGTTTAATGAGACCGCCGATGGTGCCGGCGGTGAGCAGGAAGTCGCGCACTTGATCGTCAGTCACACCTTTATGAGTAACGAGGTAATACAAAATGGACGGAATCACGCCCGCAGCCCCATTTGTCGGAGCCGTTACGACCATGTGGCCGGCAGCGTTTTCTTCGTTGACGGCCATGGCGTAGGCGCACAGCCAATCGTTGATATTCGCCCATTCGGGGTTTTCGTCTAAATCATCATGCAAAGTCTGTGCGCGGCGCGGGATGTTGAGACCACCCGGCAAAATGCCTTTTGCTTTCAGCCCTTGCTCAACAGATCTTTTCATGGATTGCCAGATTTTGTCGAGGCCTTGATTAAGTTCGGTTTTTGAGATGAAGCTACGCTCGTTTGCGTGTTTCATGTCGGCAATCGCCATACCTCTTTCGATTGACATCTCAAGCATCTCATTCGCCGACTCGAATGGGAATGGGCAGGGTGTGGAGGGTTGCATCTCAAGTGGCGCGACCAAATCATCGACATCGGCGCGGGTGGAAATGAAACCACCACCGATGGAAAAATATGTTTTTGAAAACTGCGTGGCGCCTTGGGAGTCGAGTAACTCAAAAACCAAACCGTTAGGGTGCTCAGGGAGCGGTGCCTCTAAATCAAAAATGATGTCGTGGGTTGAGCGGAATCGAGCTGTTTTGTTTTCAGTTAATTCCACTTGCCTAGTCTCAGCCAAACGCGTGACTAATGCGTCAATGTCTTCCTCGACCAGCGCGTCAGGCAAATAACCATGTAAACCCAAAGTAACCGCGCGCTCAGATGCGTGGCCCTTGCCTGTGTAAGCAAGTGAGCCTTTTAAGGTGCAGCGTAATCGCAACTCTGCCATCTGGGCCGCTTGCGCACCTGGCTTCTGCGCCAAAAACTCGCGCACACGCCCAACAAAATCATGTGCCGCAACCATCGGGCCGACGGTGTGCGAACTCGACGGGCCAATGCCAATCTTAAAAAGCTCAAGGACACTGATGAACATGGGTGGGCTAGTTACCCCACTCTATCAAGCATTGAAGCCGTGTTGAGCAAACAATGCGCCAAGATAAGCGGCCAGAGATTTCGACCAAAAATCACATAACCGAGGCCCATTCCAAGACCAATCAGACCGACTGTAATCGACCGCTCCGAAAAATCATTTGAGTGCCGAAAACCAAATATTGCGGCTTGGAGTATGACGGCAAGAACGGTTGCGAAAAGAGTATTTGAAAAAACTTTCTCGATCCAGTTCATCATGAAACCTCGGTCGAGAATTTCTTCAAGGAAAGACTCAAGCCAAATCACGGGAATGATTGTGAAGAACAGAACCCAATTGTTTTTCAGATTTCCGAACTTACTCACAGCGGCTTCATTGGAAGTGTCAGCCGTCAAATCCCAAGCGAACTGATCTTTAAGGATTTCAAAAATGATGATTGAGCCAATTGACATTCCGAGAGTCATGGCTGTGACCGTAACCAATTTTTTCAGGTGGGTTGGTTGACATAGGCCAAGATCCGCCCATGTCACGCCTCGCGCCTTCATTCTCCAAGCGGCGACAGCTAAGCCAGTAAATGACCAAAAGAGACCGTTTGTAAGAAAGCCAAAGCTATCAAAGTAAACCTCTCGAATTAGGAACACTGCCGCCAAATAGAGGGCTAGGTCTAATAGAAACGCTTTAGAGTTGGTGGAATGGTCCATGCGCAGATCAGCTTATCGTGATAGCAATTCGAGGAAGTCAGCTTTACTCAACCCACCTTGTTTTTGCCGCAAGACATCCCCCTTCGAGTCGGTGATGATAGTAATTGGCGTGGCGCGGATTCCGTAACGACTTAATGTTGAGACCGCGCCAGAGTCGTCGACATCTATTGTGACTGGAATGAATGCTGCATTGACTCGATCCGCCACGAGATCATCTGCCCAGACTTCACGCTTCATAATTCGGCACGGAACGCACCACTTTCCGGTGAAAAACAAAATGATCGGCTTGTCAGATTCAACGGCGTGTTGCTTTGCCGTCGCGAAATCTTTAACCCAAGCGATACGGTCGGAAGGCACATAGAAGCTATACCAAGCGTAGGCAAGCGATGCCACGAGGAAGGTAAGCCAGAAGCGTTTCCAGAAACGACCAGGCTTATCACGAGAGCCTAAAGAAACGGGGTTGGGGGACGACATTGTTGGAGGTGAATTGGGTTGGAGGGAAGAGGCTAGCAATCTTTGATGCCGTCTCTCTCACTATAGCATCGGAAGAAACGGGATTACGATTCTTGCGGGATGTTGTCATGACTCATTGCTTATGATTCCTTTTTTGTCGACCGTTATTCGTTTAACGACGGCGCTCTTCCACTTCTTTTTCCAAACGATCTCCAACGCACAACTTCACAATCTGCTGGCATGCCAATAACTTCGCAACTCATATTTTTGGGCTTCGAGAACTACTCGATGCCTTGCTCCCCACCTATTCCGCTTCCCGGATTGTCGGTGAGTAGCTTAAGGATGGTCTCCTTATAGAAAAGCACAGACTTCCCGTACTGATACTTTTCATACGCCGTGATGAGAATGTAGAGAATCACTATCCCAGCAAAGGCACTTGGGACTCCAAGCTGATGAGAAGCCCAAAACGCGCAGATGCATGCAAGCGGTGCTGTAAAAACAATCTGCTTCATACGACGACGAGTGAGTGCGGAATTCTCGTAGCGCTGAATGAGTTCGTTTCTATTAGAGCTGGAATCCATGCTTTGTTCGCCTAACATAAATTAGACCGACCCGCATAAACGCGGAATTGCAGATCATACAGGTCTGTAGTTTGGGTCATGACAGCACGATACAAGTGATCTAAGCGTTATTCCCCAAAAATCCGGCGCGTTACACAGACCTGCATAACGGCCTAAAGCCGGTCCAGTGGGCTCCGCGTCCCCAGCCCCCCTTTGCTCAAAACATGGGTATAAATCATCGTAGTCTTGATAGCCGAATGCCCCGACACTTCTTGAATCGTCCGTATATCCATCTATCTCCACCACCAGAGTGGCACCTAAACGCAATAACCCTCTAACGCCAAAACGCGGCCAAGCTAGACAGTTAACGCAAACTGGCAGATTAATGATATACTCAATCAAATGCCCACGCCCACCCACCTGCGCGACATCGCTGACCTCGCATCTGAGGCTGGCGTAAGTTCACGCACCATAAGGTATTACGGCGAGTTGGGCTTACTCGACATTGAGGCTCGTGGCCCTGGCGGGCGGCGTTTGTATGGCGAAGACGCGCTTGAGCGGTTGCTATTCATCACGCGCCTTAAACACCTTGGCATGACCCTCGAAGAGATCGGCAATCTCAACCATGCTTTTGATCGTGGGCAGACATCCGCCATGCTCACCCACCTCGATGATCTTCTCAAGACGCGACTTGCCGAAGTCGCCGAGCGGCAGGCCGAGCTAGTGCAACTCGACGCCGAATTGCGCGACTACCACGAGCGCATCCGCGAAAAAATGGCTTAAATAGAGTCTTGCTCAAAAAGAAAGAAAAACAAAATGACTGACCAAAAACTACGATTCGTCACGGCCGCCTCCCTCTTCGACGGCCACGATGCAGCCATCAACATCATGCGCCGCATTCTCCAACAAGAGGGCGCGGAAGTCATCCACCTTGGGCACAATCGCTCGGTCGAAGAAATCGTCGACGCGGCCATTCAAGAAGACGCGCACGGCATCGCGATTTCGTCTTACCAAGGTGGGCATGTTGAGTTTTTCCAATTCATGGTCGAGCTCCTTAAAGAACGCGGTTCGGAAAACATCCGCGTCTTTGGCGGCGGTGGCGGGACGATTACCGATGACGAGGCGGCTGAGTTGCATGCCTCGGGCGTTGAGCGGATTTACTCTGTGGAAGACGGTCGCCTGATGGGCTTGACCGGCATGATTCAAGATATGCTCAAGCGCGCGTCACGAGAATTGGCGCCAGCAGACATGCCCATTCCAGATGGCTTCACCGAGCGGCGGCCGCAGGCAGTTGCGCAAGTATTGAGTTTGGTAGAGACACTGCATGCCACCGAACACGCTCGTTTAGCAAGTTTCCGTGCCGAACTTGAGGGTTTAGTTCCCACCGAAAACACGCCACTCGTCCTCGGCATCACCGGCACGGGCGGCGCCGGGAAGTCATCCCTCACCGACGAATTGGTGCGGCGCTTGCTTCATCAATACGACGACCGCAACATCGCGATTCTCTCTGTCGACCCATCGCGCCGCCGCACGGGTGGTGCATTGCTCGGCGACCGCATCCGCATGAATGCCGTCCGTGGCGAGCATGTTTTTATGCGCTCGATGGCCACTCGCCGCGCGCACATGGCGACGGGCGCTTCGGTGCGCGACAGTTTGCTCGCTCTGCGCGCGGCTGGTTTTGATCTTGTGATTCTTGAAACTGCCGGCATCGGTCAAAGTGATTCGGAAGTCGTCGATTTATGCGACTTGCCACTCTATGTCATGACGCCCGAATTCGGTGCGCCGTCGCAACTCGAAAAAATCGACATGCTCGATTACGCCGAATGCGTGGTACTCAACAAGGCCGACAAGCGTGGCGCTGAAGATGCCTTGCGTGATGTCCGTAAAACTTACGCGCGCAACCGCAATCTTTTTGAAACTCCACACCAAGATTTGCCGATTTTCTTGACCGCAGCCAACCGCTTCGGCGACGATGGCGTCGATCGTCTTTTCGCATGGCTGATGGAAGCCCTCGCCGAGCGCAGTGGCCGTGATTGGTCGCATGGCGAGCCGCCTGAAAAACTAAAAGATGTACCCGTTGTCATCCCTGGCAATCGCACGCGTTACCTTGCCGAAATCGCAGAAACCGTGCGTGCCTACAAGCGCCGCACCGCAAGCCAGGCCGAATTGGCTGAGCGCGCTGACGGCCTCCAACGCACCTTGCGCGAATTTGGTGACACCATCCCGTCGATTGAAACGGGTTACTCGCCCGAGGCACTGGTTGACGAGTGCGCTGACATTACGATCCGCACTTTGCGCCAGCGTTTCCAAGAAGTGCTTGGTGAAATGAATCTCTATGTGCGGAAAAATTTAAATGAATGGGCTGCCAAACGCGAGGCCTACGCCCAAGATGAATTTTCTTATCAGGTGCGTGGGCGTGAAATCAAAGTGCCCGCCATTTCTGAAACTTTGAGCGGCACACGCGTGCCTAAAGTCGCCGTTCCTGAGGGGCGCGATTGGGGAGCGCTTGTGCGCTGGCAAAACCTAGAAAATGTCCCAGGCGAGTTTCCATTTACCGCGGGCGTTTTTCCATTCAAGCGCACGGGCGAAGACCCAACGCGCATGTTCGCGGGCGAAGGCACAGCCGAGCGCACCAACCGACGCTTCCATTATGTTTCGGAAGGCCAACCAGCCGCTCGCCTCTCCACGGCCTTTGACTCGGTCACGCTTTACGGCGAAGACCCCGCCGAGCGCCCCGACATCTACGGAAAAGTCGGCAACTCTGGCGTGAGCATTTGCTCATTAGACGACATGAAACGGCTTTATTCGGGGTTTGAGCTCGTTTCGCCAACGACTTCGGTTTCAATGACGATCAACGGCCCAGCACCAATCGCGCTTGCGTTTTTCTTGAACACGGCGATTGACCAAGCCGTCGAAACACGATTGAAAGACACTAATCGCTGGCAGGCCGCGCAAGAAAAAATCGCCGCACTTTGTGGTGGTACACAAGACAAAAACGGTGGCATAACGGGCCAACCGCAATACCGCGTTGACCTCCCGCCCGGTCACGACGGTGGCGGCCTTGGGCTACTCGGTGTCTCGGGCGATCAACTCGACACAACCGTCGACGGCAAGGCGCTCATGCCCGCCGACGAGTACAAAGAAATCCGCGACACCGTTTTGCAGACTGTCCGTGGCACGATTCAGGCTGACATTCTGAAAGAAGATCAAGCGCAAAACACTTGCATTTTCTCAACGGAATTCGCGCTCAAAATGATGGGCGACATTCAACAGTTTTTCGTGGATGAAAGCGTCCGCAATTTTTACTCGGTGAGTATTAGCGGTTATCACATCGCCGAAGCCGGCGCGAATCCGATTAGCCAACTTGCGTTCACGCTCGCAAATGGTTTCACTTATGTCGAGTATTACAAAGCTCGCGGTATGGCCGTTGACACCTTCGCACCCAACCTATCGTTTTTCTTCTCAAACGGCATGGACGCCGAGTATTCGGTGATTGGGCGTGTTGCGCGTCGGATTTGGGCGGTCTCGATGCGCGATTTATACGAAGCAAGTGAGCGTAGTCAAAAGCTGAAATATCACATCCAGACGAGCGGGCGTTCTCTGCACGCGCAAGAGATTGATTTCAATGACATCCGTACTTCGCTGCAAGCTTTGTATGCAATTTATGACAACTGCAACAGCCTGCATACTAATGCATACGACGAGGCTGTCACGACCCCCACAGAAGAATCCGTCCGCCGCGCTCTGGCGATTCAGATGATTATTAATCGTGAATTAGGTGAGGCGCAAAACGAAAACCCAACGCAGGGTTCGTTTTTCATTGAGCTCATGACCGATCTTGTCGAGGAAGCCATTTTGACCGAGTTTGAATCGCTCGCCGACCGCGGTGGCGTTTTAGGCGCGATGGAAACGATGTATCAGCGCGGCAAGATTCAAGAAGAAAGCATGCTTTACGAGATGAGGAAACACTCAGGCGAATTGCCTATTGTGGGCGTGAATACATTCCTTAACCCACATGCCGAAGAAGGCAAAGTGGCTGAAACCGAGCTTATCCGTTCAAGCGAAGAAGAAAAGCGATCGCAAGTACAGCAAGTGGCATCATTGCAAAAACGCCATGCCGATCGCGCAAAGCCTGCGCTCGAAAAGCTCCGTCAAGCCGCGCTCGAAAACCGCAATATTTTCGAAGAGCTCATGGAAGCCTCGAAGTGCTGCACAATGGGCCAAATGAGCGAAGCGTTATACGGCGTGGGCGGAATGTACCGGCGCTCAATGTAGCGGTTAGGGAATTACGACAAAAGAAACCGGGTCGGTACTCGCCCCCAGCACATCACCAAAGGCTGTATCCCACGAAACAGCCATGCAATAGAGCCTTGTAAAAGCAGGGATGCTTGAAGGCAGGGAAAGAGTTGCCGTCATCCCATTGCCGTTGTCATCAATCACGCCAGAAAGCGGGCCTGGAATAAGCGAATACGATTGGGCTAAATAGCCATCATTTGCCAATCCTGTGTCTCGCCGGTCAAATGCCGGCAATAACGCGTGCCCCGAGCCTCCTGAGACCAAAACAGCGAAGGGCCATCCCGAATCGTAATCGGGGAAATTTTCTACAGCAAACCCAATCGGTGCACCTTGCTGGAAAGTACCTAGCGGGGTTAGTGTCTGATGGCGAGCGCCACCGACCCAAACGCGCCCAGTTCCTGTTTGAGGGTTTGGCGAAACCCAGGCAGCGAAAAAGTTGTGCTGAAGTTTTGTGTACTCAATCTGCGCACCGAAGGCGCTAGTAGTTGGGTCGCTCAAGCGAACGGAGTCGTGCGACCAAGTCTGACCCGCGTCGCGAGATAAAGCCAACTTGACCTGGGATGGATTCGACAGATCTTGCCATCCAACAGCCATTTGCTTGCGATGCCCTGTGTTTTCTAGGACCGATGCTCCTGTATCGGACAGCAGATATTCAGTCCAGGGCGTAGTAGAAAGCGGGGGATTAGCGGCAATATAGACTTCAGGGACGCCTGACCGATCATCAATCCAAGCCACTGTTCGGTTTTGACGATTCAGCATGACAAAGATATCGCTTACATCAGCAGTCCCGATAGCGGCCTCGCCAAGTTTCTTATCGAATTCCTCCCAACTCAAGCCAAAATCTCCAGTCCAACAGATGCGTAGCTCTCGAAATTGAGGGTGAATTCGCGAATCAGTCCATGCGACTAAAGCGCGACTTCCGGAAATCGACATCGACAACAAATCATTTGCAGCACCATCGACCCCATTAAGTTGCTGATCTGCGCTATTCCATGTTTGGCCACCATCCTGGCTTACTTGAAACCAGACATCGTATTGAGCTCCACCCAGATTGCGATTATCTTGCCAAGCGATATAAACTATTGGTCCATAGGCATAGCCCGCAACAATGACATTTTGAATATCATTTAAGCCTTCGGCAAAACCACGCGGAAGATGAATCGGGTTTGAAAAGGAAACGGCATTGTCATGAGAGGCAATGAAGTACAAGGAGGATTCCGTAGAGCCAGGACGACGGGTTGCAAAAGCGAAATAAAGAGACTCATTGAGATTTAACTCATCTGGCTCAACTTCCATGCTCCAATCTTTAACTGTTGCCTGTCCTAACGCGAACCCAGGATTCATCCTTCGCTCGCCAACCCAAGTAGCGCCGGCATCGTAGGAACAGTTGAAGTAGATTTCTTGATTGCCGTGACGCTCATCCGCCCAGGCAACATAAATATGGCTTTGCAAAATACGAATACTAGTATTTTTCAAAAATTTTGACGATTGCCCAAAATCAGAATCAATGCGAATCGGCACAGCCCAATCAATACCCCGCGCGTCAGAGATAGCGACTTTGACACTCTGCCCAGCAGAGGGCGAGCCATCAACAAATGCAAGGGCACTCAAATCACCGCGGGTAGCCAAAACAGGTTGACCAGATGGGGTTGATGCTGTCGCATCAAGAAGTTGAGGTGTGCGTGCATTTTGCGCAGTTACAGAAGTAACTACGAAAAACGCAACGAATACAATCTTCCAAAGCATAGACACTCCTTTAGTATACGACGAAAACGAAATGCGTGTTCTTATCAAACCCCTTAAACCCAATCGTTGTCAGGGTCATATCCGAACAATTCAAAGTCTTGAGCGAAGTAATCATGAACGAGCGAGCGGCTTTCAGGTGTGTAGTAATCTTGATAACCGCGCTTGCGACCGGGATTCACATTGGCTTTTGCAGCCTTTTCGAAAGGGATACTAAGGTGCTGACAAATCTGACGCATATCCTCCTCGAAAGTTTCTACATGCCCCACTTGACTCACCAACAATTCACCCGAAGAATCGCACAAAAAGTCACATTGCCTATCAGGACTTCGCTCGACACCCTTCAGGATATATTCATTGAAATCTAGACTCATCGCCATCTGATGCAAAGGGTGCAGAGGGATGCGCTTTAAATGGAAATATGTGCTTACCACCCAATCATATGGATTGCGGGCAAAGCCAAAGCTATAAAAATTTTCATACCTACGCTTACCAAGTTTCGCGCGAATATCCAAAGCCGGCGCGAATTTATGAAAACCCGTAATGTGCTTATGACCATTTTGGCCTAGTCCAAAAAAGCGATTGAAAAGGAAAACGGCTTTCTGCAATCGACCACCCCCATACGCTGCACGGTCACGACGCCGCGCATAGGGCAATAATGTTTGCATTGCAGATGTGCCCGCAGTTTTGTAAATGTGAACGAAGATGAATTTTTTCTTATTGGAAAGTAACATGATTTATAGGTATCCAAGCCCTTTTAGTGACTCTTCGACTTTTGCGGCGTCTTCAGCAGCCCAAGAATTTTCAGCCTGACCCAAAAGAGTCGCAGGCTCGACAGACTGTCGCGGATAATGTTGTTGCAGCCAATCTGGCTGAAAAGCGTCAATCGCAACGGTGCCTTCCATCCAAGCCGGAATTTCCTCCTGTAAGGCGTGAAGGAGGGTTGGCATCGTATCTTGAATATGCATACCACTAAAAACTTTGCCCGCCAGAACACCTGCACCCTTTACGGCAAAGACTCCGTTCATCCGATGGGTGCCAGAAACAGCTGCAAATCGGCGACGGGCAAAAGTCTCTTCGGCCTGCAAATCTTCTTTGGGCAAGCAACTCAAATCCATTGCCATGAATTGAATGTCAGGCGCCATGTCGACATATTCACCAGAATAGAGGTCAGTCGATACTTCAACGCGCTGAACAATCGGCTGGTCATTATCGGGACCGGTCAAGTCACTTAGTGCTTTTGAAATCTCATTGAGCAGGGCGTCTTCCTCAGGTCCCGGCGAGACAATGCCCTTTGGCTCGCGACCAACCTTATTCAGACAAACCCCATAGAGGCAAGCGAAGGCTCGTGTACGACTCCAATCAATATCTCGTGCATCACGAACACGCCTATATTTGGGTCTTACAAAAGGAATACGCTTCAAAAATTTTGGCAGCATCCCAGCGACAACCCCAAGTTTGAGTAGGTGTAGCACATACTCCAAAGTGGCCACACCAACAGTCCAACGAGGTGTTTTGTGAAAGGCCAAATACCCTTTTTCCTCCAACCAACGGTTGAGATAGAAATCACTTGAGAATGGGCCAAAACCATGATCGCTAGCCATAGCAATCGTGCAGTCGGCCCCCAAAACTTCAACAAATCGGCCAAGTGCTTCGTCACTTAAACGGTAAGAATCACGGATGACTTTCCCGAAACGACGCTCACCTTCTTCGGACCAGCCATCGTGAGTGCGGTCTTGAAATTTCCAGAAGTAGTGCTGACAGCGGTCGGTAATAGACAATACCCCAAACCAAAAATCAGTAGGGTTACGACGAATCCATTCGACCATCAAATCGATGCGTTCATGCTCAACACGAAATAGCTCATCTCGGATCTCATCGTAACGGTCTAGGTTTTCCGACTCGGGCTCATTTTTGCCATCATATTTTGCGTAGTTAATATCTGGCTCGTAGTCTTTGCCCAAAAACTTACCCAACTGCCCCATTGTTTCGGGCGGCCACGCCAGCCCATCACCTTCCATAGGCATTGGGATGCCAGAGATCATGTACCCATTCACAGGAAAGGGCGGATAGGTCATTGGAACCGAAAATGCGCCCGTTGACCAACCTCTAGAGCCAAGAACACTAAAAATATCGCTGCCTGCAAACAATGACGAATCAACCAATTCAAGCCCATATGAACCCCTTGACCTTTTCATAAAATTGTAAATTCCATGCTTGCCTGGGTTAAGGCCAGTCATCATTGAAACCCAAGCTGGCGGCGTTATCGGAGGTGTTGCAGACTCTAAATCACCCGAGGCGCCTTCACGAAGCAACCGAGCAATATGCGGCAATTCACCCCTTTCAACCATAGGGCGAATCAGATCATATGTAGCGCCATCAATCCCAATCAATGCTAATTTTGCCATTTTTATTCCATGTACCCAAGGGTACGCATGCTCTCAATTAATTTCTTTTCTTGTTCTGAAGACAGGGTGCCGCCCTCATGTCTATTCAGTAAATGATTTTGAGAATCAGGATTGACTCTCACTGGAAACTGTTTCAGCCAATCCAATTCAAAAGCCGATTCAATTAATACACCATCCATGTATTCTTCAAAGGGTAAACCGATTAAATGCATAATGGTTGGCGTCATATCCGCTATTTGGGCTTGGCTCGTTTCCTGACCTTCACGAATGACCCCTGCTCCTTCCATCAGATAAACACCCTCCTTGCGGTGCATAGCGGACACGCCATCGAGTGCGGGCTCTGAAATCACACGACTCAAAGGATTGGCCTTGGTTTGCACAGATGTCTCGTGGGTCAAAAACTGAATGTCAGGGGCATACTGGACGGAAGGGCCTGACCATAAATCTTCTCTGCGAAATGCAGACTCAACAAGCAGAGTGCCATCTTC
>JABHIE010000015.1 GCA_018671175.1 Planctomycetota bacterium
CAAATTGAATGTATTCGACCCCAAAACATTGCCAAAAACAACACCGACATTTCCGCGACGCATCGCTTGAATCGAAGTCGCAAGCTCAGGGGAAGAAGTGCCGATTGCAGCGATGAGGTAACCCGCAAAGCCTGCGCTCCAGCCCCATTGGGCCGCGAGATTGAGTGCACCAGACAGAAAGAAGTCTGCGCCAATAGCAAGCAATGCGAAGCCTACGATTGCATTGGTCGCATCTCTCCAGAGAGGGCGGCTTGAGGTGTGCCCATCGGGCGCTTGCATGGGATTGTTTTTCTTCCCACGCAAAATGGAGAGAAGCAAGGCCAAATAAATAAGCGCGAACAAAAAACCTGCACTTGCCGTTGGCTGCTCGCGAAGAAACGCCCAGAAAGAAATGGCCGTCCCTGCGAAAAGTGGGAGCACTGTTTTTTTACTGAAACCACCGCCGATGAGACTCTGCGTGCCGCTTTTGATCAGCAGCATCACGCCAAGCACAATGCCTACATTAAATGCGTTGGAGCCCATAATCGTGCCGACCGCCAGCTCGGGGTGCAATGGCGCGCTTTGAGCCCCCACGAAAAGCTCAGGCAGTGAGGTGCCGAGCGCAAGCAACAAAAGCCCCGCGACAGCCTCGGACCAACCCAAGCGATAAGCAAGCCCCAACGACCCACGCACCGCATAGTCAGAACCGATTATCAGCAGTGCAATGCCGCCGAGCAGAGGCAGGAAGTCGTTCAAGACCGTTAGTATAGGGCGGAATGAGTACTGCCCCACACCCTCGCTTGCCGCGAATCGGCCTAACCACCGAGGTCTTGGCGCCACCCCTCTATGAGGGCAAGCGACGCTACCAGCTTTTTACCGACTACGCCGACGCCATCCGCGTTGCAGGCGGCGTGCCCATCTTGATCCCAGGCGATGCGGGCAGCGATGAGTTGGCGTCTCTTTTAGATTGCCTCGACGGGCTTTTACTTACGGGCGGTGACGATGCCGATTTACGACTCTTGGGCGGAGCCGATCCAGCACCCGAATGCAAATTGATGCCCCCCGAGCAACAGGCCTGCGTTTTTTCCATTTTCCAGCAGGCCACAGCGCGGCGGATGCCCGTTTTCGGCATTTGCCTCGGGATGCAGATTATGGGTTTGGCCTTCAAGGCGCCTTATGTCCAGCACTTGGAAACGGCTCAAACCCATACATGTGGGCAAAAGCACAAAGTTGCACCGTCCGCAAACTCCTTGTTGTCAAGCATTTGCGGCGACGATGCTTTTGAAATCATGTCTTACCACCACCAGGCTCTCTCTTCTGCTGGCGATCAGGGATTGTTGGCGACGGCTGTAGCCGAGACGGATGGCACGCTTGAAGCGGTCGAGCTACCGGATTACCCATTCGGCCTTGGTGTGCAATGGCACCCCGAAAAAACGCCCGACTCGCCAAGCACTCTTGCGCTTTTCTGCCGATTTGTCGAGGCAGCAGCGACCTTCCACGGCGCTAAGGTTTCTTAACGAGCAAATTCATGAGCACCTCTGACAATAAACACCGAAGTGAATTGAGGAAAGCCAAAATGGGCTTCCAAAAAAATGACAAGTTTCGCATGATTGCGATGGTTGTCGGGCTTGCGATTATTTTGGTCGGCTACCAAGCGATTGTCCACTGGGGAGACAACGCCAAACTAGGCGATAGCCCGCGCGCGGATGTCATCGAAGAAGAAATTGTATTGCCGCCGATTGATTTTGAGATTTTGGCGGAAGTCAAAGATGACTCTTCAGGTGATCGTGTCGTGCTTGAGCCAAAGCCATTTGAACACCTTTCAAAAATGGCTCAGGCTTTGTTGCCTGCGCATTTAAGCGCACTCGGCGAGCCTGTTTTTCCTTTCGATGACAGCGCCAAATGTGGTGCCCCCTACCGCCTACGCGGCGAGTTGCTGCATGCCCGTAATGTCACTCGTTCAGCAGGTGGCCCAAGCGAATATTGGTGCCTATTGCGTACTGATTCCGGCGAAGAGTTTTTCTATGTTTCAATCCGCTTGCCCGATCAACTTTTCGGAAACGAAAACTATGCACGCGCTGACGGTTACTTCTTTAAAAACTACACCCAAAAAATTGACGGCGAGCGTTTGACTCGACCTCTAATCGTGGGGCGCATGTTGGCGCCCTCAGCTCGCTTGATCGCCCCCACGACGACGATCGACCCTGTCATCATGGCCGATGTACGCGATGCTGGTCATGGTGAGTTCCGCGATTTAGACGAACGCGCCATGTGGCACTTACTTAATGTAGCCCAAGCCACAACCGCAGACGGCCGCGCTGACGACGCAGGTCTTAGCAATGCTAAATGGCTAGACTACAACGCTTTAAGTGAATTGGCAAAATCACCAGAGCTCTTTCACGGGCAAGCGTTTTCATTTACGGGTGTCGTTGTCGATTCATGGAGCGAGACGCAACCCGAAAACAGCCTTCGCATGAATCGCCTGACCAATGCGTACATCCGCAACCCTGAGCTGGGTGATCATTTGATTCGCGTCATCGCCCCTGGCGGTTTTGACCTTAAGCCATTTGATCGCAACCCCGAGGCATGGACGGGTTGGTTCATGCAACTCTGGGCCTACGAAGACACCAAGGGCGCACAGCGGCGCACGCCCGTTTTTGTCATTGCAAAAGTAGATGCTATTGACATCGAAGAGGCTCCTTATGTTGGGCAAATCCAATACGGTTTTATGGGTTTATTCGCTGCGATTGCCTTGCTCATGTTCGCGCTCATTCGGCGGGATAAAAAATCTGCGGATGCAGCATCTGTCGCTTGGAAAAAACGGCGCAATCACCGGCGAGGTGATATCGAATCATGAGTCGACATAAACTTGGCAGCGGTTTTTTGGCAAGCGCACTCGCGCGTGAGATTCGCCGACTCAAGCCAAGCTCAGTGTTTGCAGTTGTCGACCCGGGCGCTAAGGCGATAACTGAGAGCGCGCTGCAAAATTTGCCTTGCGTCGTGATGCGCGGCACTCGCGGAGAACGCCTCAAGACTCCTGAAGCGGCAGCTCAGCTTACGCAAAAAATGGTCCGCAAAGGCCTAGACCGCCAGAGTCTAGTGATTGCCGTTGGCGGAGGGGCCTCCACCGACCTGACCGGTTTCGCTGCGGCGACCGCTCTACGAGGAGTGCGCTGGGGCGTGGTTTCGACGACCCTGCTTTCAATGGCCGATGCTGGCTTAGGCGGAAAAACAGCCGTCAATTTGCCCGAAGGCAAAAATTTAATGGGTGCCTTCCACATGCCCGAATTCGTTTTTGCTGATTTGGCTACGCTTGAGACCTTGCCGAGCACAGAATGGACGAGCGGCCTCGGTGAAATACTTAAAGCCGCCATGCTTTCCGGAACGGCGGCACTTTCGCGGCTCGAGGCGGCTCAGGCCAGCGATTTCAGTCCAGAGATTCTCGGGCGCATCCAAAGTGGCCCTGGATCAGAAAAAAGCGCGCTTTTGCAGACCTTGCAAATGTCCGTGCGGGTCAAGAAAAAGATTGTTGAGCTTGACCCTCTTGAGTCGGGGCTTCGCAAAACGCTTAACCTCGGCCACACATTCGGCCACGCTTTAGAAACGGCGGCGGCGCAACAGGCTGCAAGTAAACGACTTAGCCACGGGAGCGCCGTTGCGCTTGGCTTGCTTTGCGCTTTGCGTTTTGCCGTTGAAGCGGGTCTCGCCGCGCCAACTTATTACGAACGCATTTTGGCTTTGACTGAGCACTTGGGTTTGCCGACCCAATTCCAGGGTCGCCTTCCAGCGCCAAATGAATTACGGCGACTTCTAAAGCATGATAAAAAGGCTCTCGGCGGCAAGCTCGACCTCATTTTGCCGACCCGGCCTGGGGCGGTTGAAATGATAGAGGGCATCCGCGTGGGGCAAGTCGAGCGCGTTTTACGGCGCGAATTGGGCTAAATCTGCAAAAGGTCGAGGTGGCTGTTTTCCACGGCCCAAGTCGCGGTTAGAATGGCAAAAATTCCCCCACCATGCCGCGCCGCACAGACCTCAAGTCCATCCTCATCATCGGTTCCGGCCCCATCATCATTGGGCAGGCCTGTGAGTTCGATTATTCCGGCACGCAAGCGATTAAGGCTTTGCGAGAAGAGGGCTACCGTCTGATTCTGGTTAATTCCAATCCGGCGACCATCATGACCGACCCTGAGTTGGCCGATGCGACTTATGTCGAGCCGATTACGCCCGAATTCGTGGCGCGAGTGATTGAAAAAGAACGGCCTGATGCGATTTTGCCAACGCTTGGTGGCCAAACTGCGCTCAACACCGCGCTCAGTCTTCACGAGATGGGCGTGCTCAAAAAATACGGCGTCGAAATGATTGGCGCCGACCGCGATGTAATCCATAAAGCCGAAGATCGCGATGAATTCCGCACGGCCATGGACGCCATCGGGCTTAACAGCGCGACATCCGAAATCGCGCACAACATGGATGAGGCTCACGCGGCTTGCGCGATTATTGGGCTGCCCTGTGTTATTCGCCCGGCGTTCACGATGGGCGGCTCAGGCGGCGGCATCGCCTACAACCAAGAAGAATTCGAAACCATCTGCACCCGCGGTTTGCGTCTTTCCCCAAACAGCGAGCTTCTAATCGAAAGATCACTCGTC
The DNA here is from genome assembly GCA_018671175.1 of Planctomycetota bacterium. GTDB lineage: Bacteria > Planctomycetota > UBA1135 > UBA1135 > UBA1135 > JABHIE01. The sequence continues at coordinate 4,626 of JABHIE010000015.1, forward strand.
GGCTGGAAAGAGTATGAAATGGAAGTCATGCGCGACGCAAAAGACAATTGTGTCATTGTTTGCTCCATCGAAAACCTCGACCCGATGGGCGTGCACACTGGCGATTCGATTACCGTTGCGCCCGCCCAAACGCTGACTGATCGCGAGTATCAAAAGATGCGCGATGCGTCTTTTGCCATCATGCGCGAAATTGGTGTAGCGACAGGTGGCTCCAATGTTCAATTTGCGGTCAACCCTGCCAATGGCGATTTGATTGTGATCGAAATGAACCCACGCGTTTCGCGATCGTCGGCTTTGGCTTCAAAGGCGACTGGGTTCCCAATTGCCAAGTTTGCCGCCAAGCTTGCCGTTGGATACACGCTCGATGAGATTCAAAACGACATCACCAAAGCGACGCCCGCCTGTTTCGAGCCAAGCATTGATTATGTCGTCGTCAAAATGCCGCGCTTTGCTTTTGAAAAATTCCCTCAAAGCGATTCAACACTTGGCACCCAAATGAAGTCGGTCGGCGAGACCATGGCCATCGGTCGCACCTTCGAGGAAGCCTTCCAAAAAGCTCTGCGTGGTCTTGAAGTTGGGCGGAATGGTTTTAGTGGTAAAAAGCGCGAATTCGCTGCTGAAGAGTTGCCTCAAAAAATGATGCGGCCTGCTCCAGGGCGCCTATTTGCCATTTACGATGCGTTTGTGCAAGATTACAGTGTTGACGAGGTGCATCGACTTACTGGGATTGACCCTTGGTTTTTGACTTACCTCAAGCGGCTCGCTGTTGGCGACGCGGGTCTTGAAAACATTCAGCTTGATTCTCTCGACGCTGACAAAATGCGGCGACTCAAGGCGCGTGGCTACAGCGACAACCGCATGGCTGAGGCGATGCAGATTCATGAAAACGATGTCCGCGCAAAGCGTAAAGAATTGGGTGTTGAGCCGGGCTTTCGCCTTGTTGATACCTGCGCTGCTGAGTTTGCTGCCGCCACGCCTTATTTGTATTCGACATACGATTGTTCCAGCGACGAGGTCGCCGTCGGCAGCAACAAAAAAATCATCATCCTTGGCGGCGGTCCTAATCGCATCGGCCAGGGCATTGAGTTTGATTATTGCTGCGTGCACGCGAGCATGGCTTTGCGCGACATGGGAGTTGAAGCCATCATGGTTAATTCAAACCCCGAAACCGTTTCGACTGACTTTGATATTTCTGACCGGCTTTATTTTGAGCCGCTCACCCATGAAGATGTCCTTGCCATCTGTGAGCGCGAAAAACCTGATGGCATCATCGTGCAGTTTGGTGGCCAAACACCACTCAATCTCGCAAGCGGTTTAGAGCAAGCCGGCATGCCGATTCTCGGCACTCCCGTCGAAGCCATTGACCGCGCCGAAGACCGCGAGCATTTTGCCAATATGTTGCGCAAATTGAATCTGCGCCAGCCCACAAACGGCATTGCCAGAAGCCCTGAAGATGCCGTCAAAATTGCCGACCGTATTGGCTACCCCGTTTTGATGCGCCCAAGTTATGTCCTGGGCGGTCGTGCCATGGAAATCGTTTACGACGCGCGCGATTTGAGCCGCTACATGAAAGAAGCGGTCATGGCCTCTCAAGAACGCCCAGTTTTGATTGACCGTTTTCTTGAAGACGCCGTCGAAGTTGATGTAGATTGCGTTTGCGACGGCAAAGATGTCGTGATTGCCGCAGTCATGGAGCACATTGAAGAGGCCGGGATTCATTCTGGCGACTCGACTTGCGTCATTCCGCCAATTACGCTCTCCGATACGATTGTTGACGAGATTAAAGAATCGACCCGTGCAATGGCTCTTGAGTTGGGCGTGATTGGCTTAATGAATGTTCAGTTTGCTGTTCGCGGCGAAACGGTTTACATCCTAGAGGTCAACCCACGCGCCTCACGCACCGTGCCTTATGTGGCTAAAGCGACTGGCGTGGCTTGGGCGCGCATCGCCACGATGGTCATGGCCGGCAAATCGCTGGCCGAGTTGGGCGCCGTTGAGATTGAAATCAACGATCACATTGCGGTTAAGGCGCCGGCCTTCCCTTTTGCTAAATTCCCTGGAGCTCGCGCTGACCTCGGCCCCGAAATGCGTTCAACGGGCGAGGTTATGGGGATTGACCCATCATTCGGGATGGCCTTCGCCAAGGCGAGCGATGCCGCAGGGCGCACTTTGCCCACCGAGGGTAAAGTTTTCCTTTCGGTTAAAGATGCCGACAAACGGCAGCTTCCGATGGTGGCGCGCCAGCTTGTTGGCCTTGGTTTTGACCTCATCGCAACTGGCGGCACATGGAAAGTGCTCAAGCGGCACGGCGTCCCTGTTGAGCGAGTTAACAAAGTACACGAAGGGCGACCCAATGTGGTCGACTTGATTAAAAGCCAAGAAGTGAGTTTGATTATTAATACTCCTCTCGGCAAAGTCACGCGCCACGACGACGGCATGATTCGCTCTGATGCGTATCAGGTTGGTATCCCGTGTTTGACGACAATGTCCGCCGCGATGGCCGCAGTTGAAGGGATTCAAGCCCTCAAACTCGGCGCGGGTGGCGTGAAGAGTTTGCAGGATTATTTTTTGGTTGAGGCTCTCTCAACCAAATGAAGCCTGCCTTTGCGCTAGATTGCCGACTAGAGCTCGGCAAGCCCTCTTCCTACACGCGCGTCCTTGACCTCCTTCGCGCGGGCGCTCGAGCTGCAAATATCCCATTTTGCGAATGGACAAACGGGCCCTGCGATGCGCCTATTTTGTGGTCGCCTTCACCGAGCATGCCGGCGGGTCTAGATGGCATCAAGCTCGTCCCGACTTTGCATGACATTACGCCCCTGCTCCCTGATGATCGCAACGCTCTGCAACGGTGGCGCAATGCGAGGCGGTTCAAGAAGACGGTCAAGCAAATTTCAACCGTGGCCTCTCTCATTATCACAGGGTCTCAGTTTGCGCAGAATAGTATTGAAACTGAATTCCCCTCGCTAGTGGGCAAACTGCATGTCGTCCCACATTTTCCAGATCAAAAGTTTTCACCAATCCCACACAACGGGCAAAACGATGCGGAAGCCATCCGTTCTCTTAATTTACCTATCAATGGCGTTTTGTTTCTAGCTGCACTCAGGCGTCACAAAAACTGGGAGACACTCTTGCGCGCGTGGGCGATGATTCCGACGGCGCTTCAAGAGAAACACCCGCTCATTTTGGCCGGTGATGCGCGCAGGGCAAAGGGGCTTCCGCAAAAGATTGCGCGCGAATTGGGTGTCTTGAATAATCTCTATTTGCCCGGACGGATTCCAGATGAATCATTGCCCGCACTTTATCGGTCAGCTTCTATTTTTGTTTTCCCCTCTCTTGCTGAAGGGTTTGGCTTACCCCCCCTTGAAGCGATGGCTTGCGGTACCGCAGTGATTTCTTCCAACAGCACCAGCCTTCCTGAAGTTCTCGGCGACGCCGCCCTTTTCGCAGAGCCTCACGACACTTCGCTCTTTGCACACCACATCGCCGAGCTATTATCTCAGCCTTCAATGCGTCAAGAGCAAGCTACTCTTGGCCTAAAACAAGCATCCTGCTGGTCTGCACAACGCACAGGGGAAGCGATGATTGCCGTCCTCCAGAAGCTGTCATGAATTCCAAACTAATCCTCACATGCACAGCCCTCTTAGGGGTTGCGCTCGGCTCGCTTGCCTTTTCAAAGGCGGGTATTGCGATTGCAGGTGGTCTTGCCATACTGCTTTCTCTGCAGCTTTTGCGCAAACAGCCGAAGCTCTTTTCGCTTTCTTTCCAGACTCCATTTCTCGCTTTTCTTTTTTCTATCGCACTGGCGACTTTGTTAACCCCAGCAAGCGCAGAGCCTTGGGCCAAGATTGATGGGCTTTGGCCTCTTTCCTTTCTTTTTTGCGCCGGTGCGATAGGCAAAATCACACCTAAGCCAATGCTGTTTTTCGCCACCTTCCTTGGCCTTGCTGGGGCAGGCGGCCTATATTCCGTTGGCATGGCAATAGACTGGCTGCCACCCCACAAGATCTATTCAGGGCGGCATATTGGTCCGACTCATATTTTTGCGTTCTCGGTCGTCATGACTACAGCACTACCCGTTGCGCTAGATTTTGCTTTCCGCGCGCAAAAGAAAATGCGGTTTCTTTGGGTGCTTGTCGCACTGCTTTCACTCTTTGCGCTTGTTTCGACTGGAGAAAGGGCAAACACGGGTGTTGGCTGCTTGATTGCAGCATTTGTCCCGGCTCTTCATTTCAAAAGCGGGCGGGCCAAGTTGATTGGGGTCGGCATCCTACTCTTAGCCATCCCCGCCATTCTTCACTTTGGTGGCGACAAACTTGCTGGTCTTCTTTCCTTCGATTTTGCAAACCTGAATTCAAGTGACACTATGCGCGCTGCCCACTGGAGCGTCGCCTGGGATTCCTGGAAAACGGCTCCGCTCTTTGGCCACGGGCTTGGCACTTATAGCGATCTAGCCGTTCAACACCCTGTGCATGGAGATTTCTTGAGAACCCCAGTGCGCCACGGTCAATTTGCAGCCCATAGCTACCCCTTACACACCTTGGCCACCCAAGGCCTTTTTGGCTTGGCTTGCGTTTGCTGGTGTGCGGCTGCCATTTTGATGTCTTTCGTGCGCGCATTCAAAGCACGCCCACAAGCTGCGACTTATGGCATTTTCGCATGCCTCATTTTTGCAGGCACAAGTCTGACCGACACACCAATGTATCAGTCGGTGCGCCTCGCGGCATTCACTCTACTTGCTGGCTTTTCCTACGGACTGATTGTCGCCGACCAAAATAAAATGCTCGGAAGCAAACAAATGACGCCCCCGAAAGAAGGTGTTCTCTAGCCAAGAGATAAGCCGGTATTTAAGCCGGTCGTGCCGCTGCATAGCGGGTTTATGCCCAACTGGCGCGCGCTCATAAAGCTCATCCGCCCAATCCATGGCTGCGATTCGTTGAGTCATCACGGATGGGTGCGTGCCTAAAAACAATGGGATGCGACCCATCGCCCCATAGTCAAAACGATTTGTGACCTGGCGGACCCCTTGAGTTCTGCCATCACCTTCTTGGTGCCAATCATGAAAATGCGTCTGCTTGCGCTCCATAAAATCAGGTGGGCGCACCCAGCCATAATGGAATATTTTGGCATAGGAATAAACACAATTCAGTTTTTGCGTGCCAGCTTTTTGCCGATAACTGAGGCCATCAAAATCAGGCACACGCCGAAAACTCTGCGCATCATTCCGAGAATGTATTTCAGGGTCATTCTTCAACATCCGAATCTCGCGCTTGTACCAAGCGTGAGATTTTTGCACATGACCGTAATCCCCCCAAAAGTGGAGGTAATCAAAAATCATTCCGTCGACCTCAGGATGGTCAAGCCACTTTTCGCATTGCGCACGCAGGCCCGGCAAATCGTCTTCGTGTAAAACCTCGTCACCCTGCAAATAGAGCAGCCAATCGCCTTTGCAGTGTGATTTAGCGATATCGGTTTGGTGAGCGTATTCCGTGCCGTTGGGGAAGGCGTCTAAATCCCAGACGGTGTCAATGAAACGGATTTTGTCAGAGCCCAGGCTTTCGATTTGCTCTCGAGTGTCATCGTCTGGATCGGAATCGCCCATCGCGATAACAAATTCGTCGACAAGCGGGAGCGCCGAGCGAATGGATTCAAGAATCGGGTAATAAAGCTTGCTGCCATTCCGCAAAAATGAAAATGCACTAATCATCATGAGCCATCACCGACATTCCATTTTTTTGGTGCAATTGCATTCCATTCGATGGGTAGGACTGCGCGTAAAGTAAAAGAGAAAACGAGCCCTCCCAAGGGGATACCGATCAAGATGATAAGCCCGGCGGGCAAGTGCTGTTGCGTATTCGCCCAATATGAAAAGGCGCCGACACATAACGCAACCACAAAACCCGGCAAAAGCAAACGGGGTAAACGACCCATTGAAAACACTCTTGCCATGCCGAGGGATTTCATTCCGAGCGCCAGCAATAACAATTGCACCCAACAAGACGCTGTCGTCGCCCAGCCCGCGGCAGGTGGCCCGTATTTGGGTAAGAGCCAAATGTCGAGACCAAGATTAAGCGGGATGACAACGACTGCGATCAAGGCCGGGCCGCGCAAATCGAGCCGCGCGTGGCGTGCGCGAATCAATAGGCCGAGAAGTGCCGCAGCGGGCAAACTGAAAAGATAGGCGCGCAAAGTGGTGGAAAGCATCACTGTGTCGGCTGCGGCGAAGCGACCATGCTCGAATAAGACTTCCAAAACCCAGGGCGACAAAATAGCCAAACCTAAACCAGCAGGAACAATCACGACCAAAGTGCTTTCGAGAGCAGAACGCAAAGCGCGGCTCATTTCTTTCATGCGCCCCTCAGCGCACATCTTGGCGAAAAGCGGCATCGCTCCAGTCGCGGCGGCGATGCCCAAAATGGCCAAAGGCAGCTGCAACAATCGATTCGCCAAAAAGGTGTAAGTGTTGGCCTCGTCGCTCACGAGTAGTCGCACCAACCAGAGGTCAACGGCGACATTAACTTGGACGGCAAGCAAGCCAATCATGGCGGGTAAAAAATGCCGTAATGTCTTTCGGACTCGTCCGTCTGACCCAGCTCGGCTCGGCAAAATCGGCCAACCGCTGAGTCGAAGCCCTGGCAACTGCAAAAGCCACTGAGCCACCCCACCGACAAAGACACCAAGCGGCAAGAGCAAAATAGAGGGTGCGTTATCGCTAGCCTGCCAGCCCATCCAGCCGAGCCAACTGATCCAGATGATATTGAGTAAAGCCGGAGCCAAAGCCGGCAAAGTAAACCGACCTGATAAATGCTGCGGTGCACTCGCCAATGCAGTCAGGCAAATCGGCAGCACATACGGAAAGAAAAGCGCCATCAAGCGGATGGCCATTGGGTTGGTGCCAGCAGTGGCCCAATCAGGAAAGATCGCTGGAAGCAGCAAGATGATGACTTCCCCTAGGGCGACTAAAAGAATTAGCCCCAAGAGAAATACGAAATGAAATCGTGCGAATAAACGATGGGCTGCAGGCAAGCCATGCCTCTCTTGTTCGTGGGCGAGAGCGGGCTGAATGGCCGCGCTGACCGCACCTTCGCCGAACAAGCGGCGAAACAAATTAGGCAACGCCCACGCGACTGCAAAACTGCCAAACTCGGCACTCGCACCAAAAACCGTGGTCATCGCCATGTCGCGCAAAAAACCAAGAACGCGCGAGACCATCGTCAATGCGGCTGTGAGCACCGCGCCACGGACGGCATTCTTTCCGGTAAATGAAGATGAGGTCAAATCGCCCCCACCTTACTCGGGCATCATCGGAATACGAATTGAAATACTGCCGGCAAAAGCCCCCGGCTCAGCGCCTTGATGGCAAGCCTCGCACCCAGGGCGCCAATAGACGGGGTCGAACCACAGATAATCAGTGCGCGACAACCCATGCACCATCGTGGCGCCACGGATTTTGAGCGGGTCGCCCACGCGCGTGCCAGAGGCTTTGGTCAGCCAATTATGCTCTAAGAAAATAGGCAAGTTGTCGCTATTGATTGGGCTCTGCGAAGAACGACGAGCGAAAACGCCATGCACCGAAGCGGCAGCGCCCCTCACGATGGCCGATGCGTTTTTAGGGCAAGGCGCGTTTGGATCTCGCAGATAAAGTGCTGTGCGCACGGCAGTTGCGGCAGATGCACCCCACTCGCGGGCTTCATCACGCCCGCGCGCAAACTCGGCCACCTCTTCACGGATGGCACGCGCACTCAACTCAATCTCGCGATCTTTTGCCGCATGAGAGGCCTTTTCAGCGACAGCCCATTCGTAGGCCTTGCCGATGCTCCAGTGCGCCAATAGCGTCAAAAAGGTCAGGTAAAGAATCGACCAAAACCAAATTTTTGCTTTCATCGCTGAGCTACCACCAACATGCCTAGGCGAGCAAACCTCGCACAACCGTCGAAATTGCCTTGCCATCTGCACGACCGGCCACCTTGGGTTGGACGACTTTCATGACCTTGCCCATGTCAGCCATCGACGCCGCGCCAACCTCTGCAATGGCTTCGCGGACGACCGCCTCAAGCTCATTTGCCGGCATCGCTTTGGGCAAATACTCGGCGATAAAATCAGCCTCAGAAGTTTCTTTTTCGGCCAACTCAGCTCGCCCACCTTGGACATATTGCTCGGCAGATTCGCGACGACTTTTTACCGCTTTTTGCAAAACGGCAGTCATTTCACCATCGGTTAAATACTCGACAGGTGAAGCCACCTCGTCGGTCAAACCATCACGACCTTTCTTGTCGATGCCCGCGTTTTTTAAATCAGATTGAATCGAGCGAATCATGTCGCGCCGAAATTTATCGCCGGCTTTCATAGCCGTCATCAAATCGCTTTTGAGTTGGTTAATCATTTTGCTCTGGCTCAGTTTTGGTTTCGTCAGTGGCTTGTGCGTCTGACGCATCGGGGTCATCCGCGCCTTCTTCTTCGGCAGGAATCATGGCAATGCGTGACAACTGATCATCGCCCTTTAAGTTGACCAAACGCACACCTTGAGTGGCACGCCCCTGGATGGAAATGTCTTCTACGGCCATACGGACGAGCATGCCACCCTGGCTGCAGAACAGCACATCAGGCGCCTGACTCGCATTGCGCGTATTGACGACCTCGCCATTGCGCTCATTTGCGCGAATGCCAACCACACCCTGCGAGCCACGCTTAGTCAGCCGGAACTCACCCATGCGAGTACGCTTGCCATAACCACGCGCGCAAGCAATAAGCAGCATGTCGTCTTCCGTGCCAATCACAAGGTCGACCACGCGATCGCCCTCTTTAAGTTTGGCGCCACGCACACCAGCGGCATTTCGGCCCATCACGCGCGCATCACTTTCTTTGAAGCGGACGACTTGCCCCTTAGCTGTACACAGCAAGACCTCATCACCCTCGCTCACCATACGGACGCCAATCAATCGGTCATCTTCTTCGAGCTTGGTTGCGATGATGCCGACGGAACGCACATTGGAGTAATCTTTAAGCGCCGTCTTTTTCACCTTGCCATTTGCCGTGGCAAACAGCAATGAATCAGCTTCGGTAAAGTCACGAGTCGCCAAGATTGAGCGGATTTGCTCTTCGGGCTCGATGCCGTCAAGTAGCTGACGAATACTGCGCCCCTTGGCCGTGCGATCTTGCGCCGGCAGCTTGTAATTTTTGAGCCAATAGAGACGACCACGATCGGTAATAATCATTAAGTAATCATGGGTCGAGCCAACAAACAGATGCGACAAAACATCGCCCTCTTTAGCCTTGTTGCCAGTAATGCCACGACCGCCACGCGCTTGAGCGCGATAAGTTGCAACCGGAGTACGCTTGACATAACCATCACGAGAAATCGTGACAACGACGGTCTCTTCGGGAATCAAATTCTCGTCAAGAATCTCGTCGACATCATCGCCGATTTCAGTGCGGCGCGGGTCAGCGTATTTGGAATCAAGCTCGTCGAGGTCTTCGCGGATGATGTTGTAAACCAACTCGTCTTCCGTCAAAATGCGGCGATACCACGCGATATCGACCTTTAAACCGTCAATCTCTTTTTGCAGCTTAACGACCTCAAGGCCAGTCAAGCGCCCCAAGCGCATATCAACAATCGCTTGCGACTGCATCTCGCTCAGATCAAAAGTAGCCTCGAGCGTTTTACGCGCTTCGTGGGTATCGGCCGACGCTTTAATAATCTCGACGACCTCGTCAATCGCCTGAATCGCAATCATCAAGCCATCTAAAATATGCAAACGACGCTCGGCCTTGTTGAGCAAAAATCGCGTGCGGCGACGGATGACATCAAAACGATGATCACGATAAGCGCACAACAATTCTTTCAAATTCATCGTGCGTGGCTCACCCTGGTAAAGAGCCGTATTACGGATGGCATAAGTCGTCTGCAGCTGCGAATACTTATACAGTTGATTCTCAGTTACATAAGCGTCAGCATCTTTTTTGAGCTCAATCACAAGGCGCATGCCGTTGCGGTCTGACTCGTCGCGAATATCGTAAATACCCTCAATGCGCTCTTCTTTTACCGCATCAGCAATCTTTTCAATAATCGCTGCCTTTTCGCGCTCATAAGGGATCTCAGTGATCACCAATTTATAGCGGCCTTTGTTTTTGGCGGGAGGCTCTTCGTGATGTAGTCGCGCGCGCAACTTCACCTTGCCGCGCCCCGTCATCAGCGCAGAATGAATCCCGGCACGGCCACAAATAATGCCACCCGTCGGGAAGTCAGGGCCCTGGACGACATCCATGAGCTCTGGGATTGTGATGCCTGGGTTGTCAAGCAAGCGCCGAGTCGCCTCAAGGATTTCGCCGAGGTTGTGCGGTGGAAGCGCGGTCGACATGCCGACCGCAATACCCTCGGAGCCATTGACCAACAAGTTTGGAAACTTGCCGGGCAACACGACGGGCTCAAAACGAGTTTCGTCATAGTTGGACTTTAAATCAACCGTATCTTTATCAAGATCGCTCAGCATCTCTTCGGCTGGGCCACCCATGCGAGCCTCGGTGTAACGCATGGCCGCTGGCGGGTCGCCGTCAATCGAGCCAAAGTTACCCTGGCCGTCGACCAGCATGTGGCGCAAACGGAAAGGCTGAGCCATACGCACGAGGGTCGGGTAAATCACCGACTCACCGTGTGGGTGGTAGTTACCGGATGTGTCACCGGCAATCTTTGCGCATTTTCGATACTTGGCCGTGTGGCGCAGACTCAAGTCATTCATGGCGACGAGAATGCGGCGCTGAGACGGCTTGAGGCCATCACGAGCATCGGGAAGGGCGCGGTCATGGATGACCGAGAGAGCGTAAGTCAGGTAAGACTCACGCATTTCGCGCTCGACCAGCAGGTCTTCTACGCGATGGAGGTTAGGGTTGATTTCTTCGGTCATTTTCCGCGGTAGGAGGCCGTAAATAGGAAGCCTTATTTCACCATAGCGGAGCTTCTAAAGGAAGCCTTATTCCTGTCGCACTGCACGCGTAACCAACTTGCAGCAAACGACTTACAACGCCACCAAAAAGACTCGCCTGGCCGTCAAGCTAAGGAATCGACCAAGTCTCGCCAGGGGCCACTACAGCGCCTCCTGAGAGAAGGATTCCGCCATTTGCGGCGCGTGCAATTCTTAAGACTCCACCGGGCATACGGACATCGAGAGAGCCCTTTAAGCCGCCCGCCCAAGCCACCAAAGCGATGGCGACCGCCCCACTCGCGCAGGATTTTGTCTCGCCTACGCCTCGTTCATTGACCCTGGCGTGCATTGAGCCATCACTTGCATCTGCGATGATTTCTACATTGACGCCATCAGGAAATTGATCGACATTTTTACGCACATTTGCGGCCAATGAATCGAGATCGACATCAGCCAAACTCTCGACGGGAAAAACGCAATGAGGGTTCCAGAACGGCACAATCATGCCTTGGCGCCCGTCTACGCTGCACGCAGTCAGAGACATCTCGCCCGGTAAATCTTCGACACGAAGATGTAGCTCAACACGGCCCTGGATGCGGCGCCACGGAATGATGTGGCCGTCCATCTCGAATTGCCCGCCGTCTTGCTTCGTCCAGACGGCGGCAGCGCGCAAACCATTGAGGCACACACCCCCCTCTGTTCCATCGCGATTGATAATGCGAGCGGCTAAATTTTTGTCGTTGTGCTTGCCTGGCCCAATCACAATCAAGCCGTCAATTTTGCGTCCGCAATATTTTTTTGCGAAAGTTGGCAGGTCACCGACAGCCCGAGAAATGTGCGGCTCAACGACGATGTAAAAAGTGTTCCCTGCGCCCGCGCCTTTCCAGACTTCAACCATGAATCAGCCCTCTAGAACTCGTCTTGAATGGCCTCAAGGGCCTTTAATGAGTCATTTGCAGCCGCAACACGATTTGCAACAGCGGCGTGGCGCAACGACTGGAGCCAACTCGCAAACTTGGTTGGATCCATTTCTGCACCTTGCTGCAAGCCAACGACATCGCCTGATTGCGGATCGACGACAACATAAATCGGGTTGGCGTATGAGTTGGCCATCTCGAGCTGCATCGCTTTGTATTTTGCTACTTTTTCGGCATCAGCGCCATCGGTATGCAAACGCGCTTCAACAAAGAAATCTAATTCCGCAGCGACCGCTGCGAGAGGGAAGATTTTCTCTTCCATCATGCGGCAATTCACTCAGGTGTAACCCGTGAAATTAATCAGCAACAACTTGCCGCTCACCTTGGCCGAGCCCAGCGCAGCTTCATAATCGTCTTTGACAATCGTGTGCGTCTTCTTTTCAAGTGTGGTGCCATCAGCAGCGGCGTGGCTTGAATATGGCGGTGCGATAGCGGTCATGACAAAATCCATGTCGTTGCCCGCGTAGCCGTGGAAGTTGTACAGACTAAACAACAAAAAACCCGTCCCGGCCAACATGCGGCCAGGCTTAATACCATCGTTTGAGCCGTAACCTTTGAGGTAAATCATGCCGAAGAGGAACAAGGCCGTGACCAAGAAGATGCCGCCCCAGAGCATGTAGAAAAGCTCTTTCGACAAGACATCCCAGCCCCAAACGAGATCTGCGTTGCTGATAAATTTAAGCGCGGCGGCCAGCTCAACAAAACCGAGCGTGACCTTGAGCGTGTTCATCCATTCGCCACTTGATGGCATCGAGCGCAAGCGACCCGGCACGAGCGACAAGATCACAAAAGGGATGGCCATCGTTAGGCCAAAAACGCCCATGCCGAGGGCGACGCGCATCAAGCCGCCACCCGTCGCGCCAAAGCTCAAGAGTGAGCCGACAAAAGGCGCCGTGCAAGTAAACGAAGTGATCACGAGGGTCATGCCCATCAAGAAAACGCCGATATAGCCCCCTTTCGTAGACGCCTTGCTCGCGCCGCGCATCAAAAACTGCGGCGGGTTAAGCGTGATGGCGCCAAATAGAGCCAGCGCGAAAACGACGAACATCAAGCCAATGATGATGTTGGTCACGGGATGAACCGCAAACGCCAGCACAACGGGGCCAATGATGACCCCAATCGCAACGAAAATCGCCACAATGCCGCCACCATAAGCCAAGCTCAAGGGCAAAACATTGCCGTCGCGGGCTTCCGCTTGCTTGGTGAAGAAGCTGATTGTGATGGGGATCATCGGGTAAGTGCACGGCATCATTAGCGCAAACAAACCGCCCGCGACGGCTAAGAGCAAAAACGCAAGCAAGCTGGCCTCTCCTTCGACTTGCGGCTCGGTTTTTTGCGGCTGAACGGGCTCGGTAGGCGTTTCGACGACAGCGATTCCTGGCACGGCCTCATCAGCGGCTTCTGGCGCAACCTGTTCGCCGACAGCGAAGGCGAGCGGCCCAACCAAAGGCAAAATGGCGCTATCTGGTGGGAAGCAAACGCTCTCGTCGCAAGCCTGAAAATGCAGCGTTACGGCAGAATTTAAATCATCTGCGGCGACGAGCAATTGGACGGGCATCGCCAGCTCAACCGAACCCGCAAGCCACAAATACTCATAGCGCATACCTGGACCAAAATCTTCGACATGCTCAACGACCTCAGTCACTGCGCGCAAATCACCCGCGGCCTCAAGCCCAGCGCCAAGCGTAAGGCTGACGGGGATGCCCGAGTCAGGGTTTTGATCTGGCGCGTAAATGTGGTAGCCAAAGGCCACATCGAGCGACACATGCAACTCAACGCCTGTAGGGCCCGCGGGCTCAAGGTGCACATCAGTAAGCGTGACTTCCTGCTGGGCAGGAAATAACAACGGAGCAAGCAAAAGGAGGAAACTCATGGTTTGTCTTCGGGTAATCGCCCCCATTGTTACGCAAAACTCAGGCCACTTGCAGAGAAAAATGGGCCACGCTAGGCAAAAAATGGAGTGGTAGGCGATAAGGGACTCGAACCCCTGACCCTCTCGGTGTAAACGAGATGCTCTAGCCAACTGAGCTAATCGCCCACTCCCGGCCATTTAGCGGACGGGGATTTTAGAATAGCGGCGCCCATCATGGAATCCCCTCGCGCACTTCTTATCCGTTATGCGGAAATTGGCCTCAAAGGAGGCAATCGCCCGATGTTTGAACGCGCCCTGCGTGAAAACATCAAATCCGCATTAAAGGCCGTCCCAGGCCTTAAAATCGACAATATGCGCGGTCGCATGTTTGTTCGAGCTGACATTCCGGCCGAGTTGCTCGCCGATCGAGTTTCTCGCGTTTTTGGAGTGGCGAGCTGCTCCCCCGCTGTCAGATGTGGTTTTGACCCGACCGAAATTGTCGCGCTTGCCACCGAAATGGCATTGGCGACCTTGCAATCTGATTTTGCGGGCCAGAGCGAAATCCCCTTTCGAGTGCGAGTCAATCGAGCCGAAAAGCGGTTCCCCATGCGGTCGCTTGATCTCGAAAAGGTCATCGCCGAAAGTGTTCTGCCTGCTGCGGGCAACCTAAAAGTTAATCTCAAACACGCCGACTTCAGCATCGAAGTCGACATCCGCCAAGAAGGTAGCTGGGTTTTCTGCCAGCGCATCCCGGGCCCAGGTGGCCTGCCAGTTGGCACAATGGGCCGCGGTTTCTGCCTACTCTCAGGCGGCATCGATTCGCCCGTCGCCGCCTGGGAAGCCATGAAGCGCGGCATTCGCGTTGAGTTTGTTTCGTTTTACTCCTTTCCGCATGTCGGGCCGCAAACGCGCGAAAAGATCATCCGCATTGCAACCGAGCTCGCCAAATGGCAGCCAACAACTGTTTTGCATATCGCGCCATTTGCGCCTTATCAAGAGGCCATCCGCCGACTTTGCCCTGAGGCTTACCGCACCGTTTTGTATCGCCGAGCCATGCAACGGATTGCCGGTCGCATCGCGGGCCGCCGCAAGGGCAAAGCCATCATCACGGGTGAGTCTGTTGGTCAAGTCGCGAGTCAGACGCTCGAAAATATGGCTGTCATCCAAGAGGCCTCGCGTCTGCCCGTTTTGCGGCCACTCGTAACGCACGACAAACAAGAGACCATCACCAAAGCACGGCGGATTGGCACTTACGATTTATCGAATTTACCCGCGCCCGATTGCTGTACGGTATTCCAACCTGAGTCGCCCATCATCTACGGGAAACTCGCCGACGCGCTTGAGGCCGAAAAAGCGATTGACCTTGATGTGCTGACCTATGACGCTTTCAAAGGCGTCGAGCGCATCCACATTTCAGAAGAATCATGAAAAACCCAATCCAAACTACTCGCGCGCTACTGATTGTTACGCTCACACTCTTGGCCATCTCATTTTTAGGAAGTTGCTCCAACTCTAGCCGCCCAACGGCCGACCAAAGCGCCGGAAAGCCCGTGACCAATGTTGCGGGCGGTGCGCCAACGGCTGCGGTTGGGGCCATCCCTGCCCCACCCAAAATCGCACCGCCGACTGGCGAGCAAACGCTTTATGTGGCGATGATTCGTGACAAAGCGACCAAAAAGCCAATCAGCCGCGCCAAAGTGATGGTGCTGACCGAGCGCCCAACCGACGCTTACATGCGCACACCTCGCCGCAAAACGGTGGTCTGGTCTTATTACACGCCACTGCACGGGCAGGCCAGTGCCAATATCACGGCCGATGGAGCGCCTAAGTTTCTATGGATTGGCGGCGATGGGTTTAACCCTAAGCTCTACGAGTTGCCGGCGGCAGTCGGTGGCCAACGCCATGATTTGGCCGTTGAGATTGCGATTCTTCCTATCTGCAAAATGAAAGTTGTCAGCTCAACAGGCGAGCTTTGCCCAGACGCCATCGTCACCATGAAGCCCGCCGATGGCTCCGCCACAAACTACGGCACGACTTCCCGCGCAGGTGACGATGCGCGCCTTAAGTTCACTCGCCCTCCTGGTCAATACACGGTCATTGCGACCAAGGCAAACGGTACTTGCCGCCTGACAACAACGATTGATTTCAAAGGCGACCCGAAAGAATTGGTGATGACTTTGCCGAGCAAGTCGCCAGGGAAATAAACGCGCCACGCGTCAAACAAAAATAGAGGCACACCCCGGAAGGTGTGCCTCTATTAATTTAAATGGCGAGGATGACGAGACTCGAACTCGCAACCACCAGATCGACAGTCTGGTACGCTAACCAATTGCGCCACATCCCCGCTGTTTGGGCGAGAAGTATAGGGCTTCCTGACCAGAATGGTCAAGGCGCAAGCACACCTATTTTTCAAGAGCCTTTGCGGCGTCCCACAGAGCATCCATTTCTGTAAGCGTGGCGTCGGCTAAAGGCTTGCCTAAATGCCGCTCGATGTGGCCGAAACGCGAACTAAACCGCTCAATCGTGCCGCGCAAGGCAAGCTCAGGCTCGATTTTGAGCTTGCGAGCCACATTGACAACGGCGAAAAGCAAATCGCCCAATTCTTCTTCGGCGCGCTTGTGATCGGCCGCTTTGCCCGATGCCGATTGCTCGGCCGCCTCACGGAATTCGGCCCATTCTTCGTCAACTTTATGGAAAGGCCCCTCAAGATCGGGCCAGTCAAAACCCGCGTTTGAGGCCTTATTGCCCACGCGATAGGCCCGCAGCAGCGCCGGCAACGACCGCGGCACGCCCCCCAGCACCGACTCGTCTTGCCCCTTGTCGGCTTTCTCCTGCTTCTTAATTTGCTCCCAGTTGCGCAGAATCTCACCCGTACCATCGACCTCGACTTCGCCATAAACATGCGGATGCCGCCGAATCAGTTTTTCCACGATGCCGTTGCAAATTTCAATGATGCCAAAGCCCCGGTCTTCGCCAGCCACCCGCGCGGTCATCAAAACACCCATAAGCAAATCGCCCAACTCTTCCGAAGTGTCATCAGCATTAGACCGCGCCACAGCATCAGCCATCTCGTGGCACTCTTCGATGAGATGCGGCGCGAGCGTCTCAACCGTCTGCTTCTGATCCCAATCACACCCCCCAGGCGAGCGGAGGGTATCAATCACTTGCATCAGCCGCTCGACGGCAGCCAATTGATTCGGTGGGACGGGCTTTTCGTGGGGTGGCTGAGTTGGCTGCCCTTTAGTTTCGGCTGAAGACATGCGTAGATTTTATGGTCGCCAGACCATCAACCGGTGCTCACCGATTTTAGGGATGTCGAATAAGTCGCCAGTTTCGGCCATGCCAGCGCGAAGATAGACGCCGATGGCTTTGATGCGGGCGTGGCACCATAAACCTGAATTCTGGACGGCTGTTTGTTTTTGCATGAAGCGCACCATTTCTTTGCCTATGCCGCGATTTTGCATTGCGCCGGCGACAGCCATACCGCGGAGACGGAACTCACAACCCGTAGCAGCAGCACCGCCGTCTTCGATTAATAGAGTGGCGCAGCCGACGAGGTCTTCCGCCAACCAAACCGCTAAATGCTGAGTCGTCGCGGCATCATCACCCGGCATATGTGCAGAATCAAGTGGCTTCCCTGTGCGCAAAACGCGGTGGCGTAAATCAAAAATCACGCTGAGGTCGACGCCGATTTCAAAGCGCAGATTCATATTCATTCTCAGCGCGCTGACGCAAACGGCAGGCGTCGCACAGGCCACAAGCCGCACCACTCGCGGCGGGGTCGTAGCAAGAAAGCGTTTGCGCAACTGGCACATCTAAAGCGTAGGCCTTGGCCAGAATCTCGACTTTGGTCATGTCTTGAAGCGGCGTGAACAACTCAAAAGGGCGGCCTTCTACACCATCTCGTGTGGCCAAATTTGCCAAGTGACCAAATGCCGTAATAAATTCAGGGCGACAATCAGGGTAGCCGGAATAATCGAGCGCATTAACCCCAATACCAAGTGTGTGAGCGCCACGCGACTCGGCTAGCCCCAAAGCCAAACTCAAAAAAAGCGTGTTGCGCGCCGGCACATAAGTCACGGGGATGTCGGCCGCAACATCAGCAAGCGGGTCGTCAGATTTTGGCACGGCGATAGAGGCATCGGTTAGAGCCGAACCACCAATTGCGCGCAAATCAAGCCGCATGACCAAATGCTCGTCAACGCCCACCGCCTCGGCGACCAAACTGGCTGCTCGCAACTCAGCTGCATGCCGCTGACCATAATCAATCGTCAAGCCATGCACGAGAAAGCCATCGCGTTTGAGCCAAGCGGCGACGGTAGCCGAATCGAGCCCCCCCGAGAGGAGCACGACGGCGCGTTTGGAGGTATCCTGTTGGGCTGTCACGGTGCAAAAGGCCCGGGGTTGAAACGCCCGCGGCTTGACCTAATCGTAACGCACCGAACGCACAAAAAGTCATGACTGAACTCACGAAAGAACTCGTCCTGAAGGCTCTTGAAGTCGTCCAAGACCCCGATTTGCACAAAAATATTGTCGAGCTCGACTTTATTAAGAATCTCGCCGTTTGTGGCGGCACAGTCAAGTTTGATCTTGAGCTGACCACGCCCGCTTGCCCCGTAAAAGATTTACTCAAATCGCAAGCCCACGATGCCGTGGCCGCACTTCCCGGAGCCGAGACCGTTACGGTCAATCTAACCGCAAAGGTCAAATCAAGCCTTCCCGTGGGCAATGAAATCGGAGGCGATGTGCGCAATGTCATCGCCGTGACTTCAGGCAAAGGTGGCGTGGGCAAATCGACGACCGCAGTCAATCTGGCGGTCGCGCTGGCCGAAAGTGGCGCCAAGGTGGGCATCCTTGATGCTGATGTTTACGGCCCAAATGTCCCTGTGATGATGGGCTGCAAAGGCTCGCCGATGCGCGTACCCGGCTCTGACAAAATCATGCCTCTCGAGGCGCACGGCGTCAAAACGATGTCCGTCGGTTTTATGGTCGAAGACGGGCAAGCGATTATGTGGCGTGGCCCAATGTTGCACCGCGCGTTAGAGCAATTCCTGAAAGATGTCGAATGGGGCGAGCTCGACTACTTAGTGGTCGACATGCCCCCCGGCACGGGTGATGCGCAAATCTCGTTGGCGCAGCTTGTGCCTTTGACGGGCGCGGTTGTGGTGACGACCCCTCAAGAAGTTTCGCTCACCGATGTGCGCCGCGCGATGGGCATGGCTGAGCAGGTTAAATGCCCTGTTTTGGGTGTCGTAGAAAATATGACGGGTGATATTTTCGGCCACGGTGGCGGTGAGCAAATCGCTACGACTTTCAATGTCAACTTACTCGGCAGCATTCCGCTTGAGGCTGTTGCCCGAGTTGCTGGTGATTCGGGCATCCCGGTTGTTTTGTCTCACCCAGAATCAGAAACGGGCAAAGCCTTTTTTGAAATTGCGGGCAAAGTGGCGGCTGCCGTTGCGACTCGACAGGCTACTGCTCTGCCGACACTCGAGGTTTAATAAAGCTGAGCCTATTCGACGGGGCGCTTTTCAGCAGCGTCGACTTCAGGGCTCTCAGTCGTGACCACGGGGCGATGCAAAATGACTTCGTGCAAGACATCGGGGCGCACCTGAAGGAATTCTTGCGCCATACGGATTTCGTTTTCCATGACCATCACGCGCGTAGGCCCTTTGCCGACTTTTTCGAAAAGAGCTAGCCCTGCTTCGTCGGTCATCGCTTCGAGGCGCAGACCAAAATAGCCTTTTACTTTGACGACGGCGCCAGCCCAAGGTTGGCCACCAACATCAATGACCTTGACCTGAATCGAGCCAGCATTTTCAAGTGCGCCTCTCGCCACGGTTGTGCTCTCGAGATGATCGATAGCGCGCAACGGCTCAGCATCGCCGCCTGAGCAGGCCAGAGAGGTCATGCTAAATAGGCAAATGGAGGCAAAGGTCAGCAAACGATGGTGTGTCATGACTCGTATTCTAAACTCTACCACCTACCTCATGAAACGCCTCCTACCACTTCTCATCATTGCACTCCTCGCCGGCCTCGGCTGGGTGCTTTTATCTGACAACCAAATTTCAGATGTTGTCATTCCGTCAGAGCAGACAACAAGCCGCGCACCGATCGACGCCCAAACGCTTGACGAAGAAACAACCCTCGCGCGTACAGAGAGCGTCCAAGCTGAGCTGGGCCGAATTGAAAAAATAGGCTTTGGTCGTTTCCAGCTTGCTGGCTTGGTGCTTGACGAAAAAGACGAGCCCGTCCCCAACGCATGGGTTGGCGCATACTCCTCGCCCTTCCCGCTGATAGATTTCGAAAAAGAGTTGGCCGAAATCATCACGCCACCCTACGAGTTTTCGATCAACCCAATCGCTGCGGTTTATGCTGATGACAAAGGGCGATTTGATTTGAAAGGCCTGCCCGGTCGCGTCTTGTATTTAAGCGCGCGTGCCCCCCAACGGCTCACACAACGCCGCGCTCGCTTAATTCCCGCTCAACTCGAAAAGGGTGAGGTCTTTGAAGTGCGCACGGTTGCAGCGGCGTCGT
The DNA here is from genome assembly GCA_018671175.1 of Planctomycetota bacterium. Lineage (GTDB taxonomy): Bacteria > Planctomycetota > UBA1135 > UBA1135 > UBA1135 > JABHIE01. The sequence goes on from JABHIE010000015.1 coordinate 24,908, forward strand.
TATCGGGTGTCGTAACCCACGCAGACGGCACCCCCGCCGCCAACGCTGAAATTTATGTCATGCCAGGTCTGAAATATATGTTGGCCGCTTTCCGCAATCGTTCCATTTTTGCCGAGCGCGTTTTTGCCGACGCCAGCGGGCGGTTTGAGATGGAAGCCGTGCCCGCCAACATGGCCCTGATGACTCTTGCCATTGCCAATGCTACTGAAGCTGGCCTCGAAGACATCCTTCCGTTGCGTGTGCGGGCTGAGGGTGTCCGCAATATTCCACTTGCCAAGCAGGGCAGCTTGAGCGGGCGCGTGGTCGATGCAGCAGGTGACGGCGTGGGCGGTGCAAGCGTTTTGGCGATTCCGCTTGATTTACGCATGGTATTGCCATTTTTGACTCACCTCGATGAGTGGGTAGCCACGACTTCAGCTGATGGGCAGTATCAATTCCGCAAAGCTCCATTGGCGAATCACATCTTGGTTGCACAAGCTCGCATGGGCCGCTCTGGGCCGCAATCCGTGATGGCGACTTCAGGTGGCGCGGTAGCTCCTGATTTGGTTTTAGCCAGCGACAAACTAGTCAAAGGGCGACTCGTCGATGGTGCAGGCAAAGGCATTTCCGGCGCACGCATTTCTTTGCAGAGTATGCCAAGTGACAAAAAAGAAGAGGGCGACGATCAAGCGATTGAGCGTCAGCGCAACAACCTCAATTTCTTCCTTGAGGCGGCAAAAGAAATCGTCCCTGCATTCTTGCCCGATGAAACTTGGGCTGAAACAGACAGCAAGGGGCATTTCAAACTTGCTGCCTGGGAGCGTGCGGCTGTTGAAGTCGCTGTTCCAGGCGAGCCGACCGCGATTTTTGATTTACATATCAAAGACGAGGAAACACCCGTTTTAATTTTCCCTGGCAGCGGCAGTATCAGTGGGAAAGCCCTCTTAACTCACGGCGATTCGCCAGCCACTCCACTCTCCTTCTACTTGATTAAAGCATCGCGCGCTTCGGGCAGATCAAAGAATAAAAAGTCGGAAGCGCCTTCCCTTGAAGCCGCTCCAGAAGATGAGCTTCTCAAGCTCGGCAAAAATGAAAAATCCATCTACCCTCGCAACAGCATTTTGTCTGCCGCAACGGCGACTCAAATGTTTGATAACGCCGAGGGCTCCTTCCGCCTAGACAACCTCATGGCGGGCGACTGGGATCTTCAAATCGCCGCCGAAGGCACTCAAGCCGTTGGATCGCAAGTCATCACCGTCAGGGCCGGCGAAGAAACCGCTGATGTCACTTTGCTGGCAAAAGTGGGCGCAACGGTCCGTGGGCAAGTCGTGGTCAAAGGCACACGCGAGCCCGTGCCCCATGCAACAGTAAGTGCCGGAAATGACCCGTTTTCTGGGTTTGGGGCGCTTTTAAGCAACTTCACACTCGGTGAGACTCCGATGGCAACAACTGACCGCAATGGCTTTTTTGAGCTCGTGGGCTGCCCAACGGGTGCGGCATACCTTAGTGCCATTTCGCAAAACCACGCGGCAGGCAACTCAGAAATGCGTCCGCTCGAAGAAGGTGAAATCCGTGAAGACGCACTGATTGAGATGACGGCTGGCGGTGGCTTTGAAGGCACGGTTCGTGATCGACACGGCAACCCGCTTCCTGGGCACATGGTCGGTGGCGTTTCTCCTGACTCACAAGATTTTTGGCAAACCTCTAGCGATTCCGAGGGCATGTATCGAGTTGAGCATCTGCGCGCGGGGTCATACTTTTTGGTCACCGCGAGCCTTAATGACGAGGCTCTATTCAAAGGCGACATGTTAAGCATCTTGATGGGCAGCAAGTTGCTCATGGCCACGGTGAGCGAGGGGCAAATGACGCAGCTCGACATCATCGACGAATCAGCTGGCGCTTGCCGGCTTGAAGGAATCGTAACTCGTGGTGGTGCTCCTGTGCCGCATGCTTCAATGGTCGCTATGGCCAGTGATGGCGGTTTCATGGACATGCGCCTTGCAACGGCGCGCACAAATGCTCAGGGCGCTTTTGTGTTCGAAAGTCTCGCGCCTGGCGAATACTCACTACAAATTGACACCGCAAAAGGTGACTCAAAAGTTGAGATTGTCGTGGCTGACATTCCTGAAGATTATCGTGAGATTGCTTTGCCCGAAGGTCGCGTTCTTGGCCGGGTTGAGTTGGAAAGCACGGGGCAAGCCCTCTCTGACCTTTCGGTGCAACTTGTCCGTGAAGATCCACCCAGCTCGCCTTGGGCCGCGATGATGCCTTTTGGCAATACAGCAAACGGTGGGCGCGTGGTCGATCGAGGCGACACCAAAGAAGATGGCTCTTTCGAATGGGGTGGCGTGCCTCCTGGTCGATACCATGTCAAAGTTGGCTCAAATTGGTGGGGCGCCGATACCGGCAACAACGCCGCGCCGATGACGAGCGACTCGTTTGAGCTTGGTTTTAACGACATTAAAGATGTGGGTGTGCTCAAACTTCAGGCCGCTGGCAGTCTCAAAGTCAGCGTGACTTTCCCTGCGAGCAACGATTCCGAGTCTCAGTCCTTCCAAATCAAGGCGCGCAAATCGGGTAGTGATGAAGATGCCGAAACGCAAAAGAGTTGGGGCTGGCGAGGCGGCGGGCAGCTGAGTGGCCTTGCTGCTGGCGACTGGGATGTCGAGCTGCAATCCGACGGGATGGCGCCGATTGATTTAGGCACAATCACCATTGTTGCGGGCAAAACCCACGAGTGCAATGCCGCATTCCAAGAGGGCGCGAGCTTGCGATTGCTGGCGACTTCGGGCGATGGGCAGATGATTATGAGCGCAAAAACTCAAGTGTTCTTGAAAGACGGCTCACGCGCTGATTCCTTTGGCCGAAGTCGTTTTGGCGGAAGAAACCGTGGCGAGCGTGGCGTCCCGATTGGGTCTTTTGCGCCAGGCGCCTACACGGTTGAGGTCGAATGGCAAGGCGTCGTGAAGCGCGTGCCAGTGCAATTAAGCCGCGGAAGCAGCGAATTAATCGAGGTTACTTTTTAGCTTCGACCCATCGGGTTGAGCGCGGGGCTTTGGCTCGCCTGTCGCGCTCACCATTCCGAGCCCGTCAAACCGCGGGTCGGCAATGGCCTGCAACTCGCCCGAGTAATCGCGGAAAACCGCGCTGATGTAGCCAATTGCTCGAAGAGGTTTGAGCGGCTGGCCAACCTGGCGCAACTTGCTTGCAACGCCTCCACGCAAACGCCCCTCTTCGTAGCGAAGCTCAGGCGGTAAATCTTGGCGATGCATCCTTGGTGCCGCGACTGCGGCAAAGGGGCTCATCCCGAAAACATAACGATTCAGGAGCACTTGCAAGACCGATGACAAAATGCGCGGACCACCCGGCGAACCAAGCACCGCATCGACCTGCCCATCGCGCACAACAATCACGGGGCTCATCGACGAAAGCGGGCGGCGGCCAGGGCGGATGGCGTTGTATCTGCCCTGCACCAAACCAAACTGATTGGGTGCACCCGGCTGGGCGGCAAAATCGTCCATCTCGTTATTCATGAGGAAGCCACCCGGCGCCATCACTTTGGCGCCGAAATTGCCATTGAGCGTCGTCGTAAGTGAAACAGCACCGCCATAACCATCAACAATCGAAAAATGTGTCGTCTCGGTACTCTCATCGGCCGTAATCGAAATCTGCTTCTGCGGCGGCGTATATCGCTTAGGTGAAAGTCGCTTCGCACGACTCCGGATGGCTTCCAAATCAATCAAATCAGCTGAGTCAAAATCAAAACCCGCTGGGTCGCCCAGCCAGCGATTCCGAATACCAAATGCCGCTGCAGTCGCTTCGCCAATGATTTGAATCGTACGCGGGTCGGCCCAGCCCCAAAGCGCCAATGGAAATCGCTCAAGCGTGTGCAAACATTGGGTCAAGAAAACGCCTCCGCTCGAAGGCGCACTTGGCGCGAGTATTTCAAGCCCATGCCAAGAAATCGTGTGCAACGGGCGCAAAACAGGTTGGTAATTTTCAAAGTCTTCGAGCGTCAAGATGCCCCCGCCTTTGCGGCTATTCTCAACGAGGGCCTCAATGATTGCTCCCCGCCGCATCGCAGTTGCGTCGGCTGCAACACTCTTGAGCGTGCGAGCCAGCTGCGTTTGCTTGAGCAAAAAGCCCGCTGGAATTGCCTTGCCAGCAGGCGCGAAGAGTGCGCCCGTCAACGGGTCTTGCGCCAATGCTTTCTCGTAGCGCGCAAAGCGTTTATGCAGACGCTCGCCAACTCTAAAACCGCGAGCGGCTAATTCAGCCGCAGGTGTCACAAGACTCGACCAAGGCCGATTCCCCCACCGCGCGTGGGCGGCGGCCATCCCGGGCACGGCACCAGGAACACCCACAGCTAGCCAGCCTTGCGTGCTCGCTTTGGCTTGGGCTAACCCATACATGTCTTGAGTCGCATTTGCAGGCGCAACCTCGCGGAAGTCAAGAAAGAAGGCCTCGCCATTTGATTTGCGGTAAATCAAAAAACCGCCGCCGCCGAGATTACCGGCGTTGGGGTAAGTTACCGCCAAAGCAAAATGTGCGGCGACGGCGGCATCGACGGCCGTGCCGCCGTCTGCCAAAACGCTCATGGCAATTTCGGTGGCATGGCGCTCTGCCGTTGAAGCCGCAGTCTGGCCAAGCGCCCATGGCTCTTCAAGGCCTGTGTTTTGAAAACCAAACGCAAGAAGAGCCGCGGCGAATAACATCACTATTGAGGTTTAGCCAATTCAGCCAAAACCGCTTTGCGGAAATCCATTAGGCCATCGGCAGCTGCATCGTTGGCGTAATAAACGAACACACTTGAGCCCATCGCGCCGATATGACGCTGCGAAGGCTGATGCTCACTCATGCCACGCATGGCAGCGGCGAACTCGGTCGCATCTTTTGCCGAATCCCAGATCGTGCCCCAAACGATGAATGCCTGCTCATCTGGGCCTTTGTAGAAATACCAACGATCGCCACCCCAGCCCGTTGCCGCGTCGTTTGTCCAGATGCCATTCATCTGACCCTCTTGCGTCGAGAGGTCAGCAAACTCAGTTGTCGTCACGCAAAAACAGCCCAACTCACCGAGCGTATCTTGCTCGACCAACTTCCAGCCCTCGCCGAGAGAGGCCGAAACATCAGAAAGATCGACCACCTTGGGGTCATCGCGTTTTTTAGGGTCCCAGTATTTTTCGAAGTGCAAAATCTGCTCACTCGAAACAGGCGGGTTTTGAAAGGCATGATTTAAATCATCGTTAGTCGGCGCCGCCATGGATGCCATCACGATGTTGGACTGCTGCGTCAAGAATTTGTTGCCCTCAAGATATGGCAAAGAAAGCGTCATGACCAAATACGGTGGTGCCTCGCGCAGCATTGCGCCCTGCGTTTCCATTTGGTGCATCATCGTTTCTTGCAGCTCATTCATATCTAGGAAACCACCCTGTACGCCACGCACGGTGTAGAGGTTCATCAAAGAGGTACCCGAGCCCTCAGCAACCGCACGGACGGCAAACTCAGTGTCGCTATTGCCCTCGGCGATTGACATCATTTGTTCGAGCCCGTGAACTTGGTCATCAAGTGCGTGTGTCAGCTCGTGGGCCATAATGACATCAGCCATCGCGCCGGGCGGGAAGGTGTCCATCATGTAAAAGGTCTTGGTCTTTGGGTCGTAGTAACCACCAACCTGACTGCGCAAGAGCGTCATGTAAGCTTCGAGCAAATCAGTGCCGGGCTTGATCAAACCGAGCATGCCATAGGCCTCACTCCAGGCGGCAAATTTTTCTTCGCCGTATTCTTCCTCAAACTCTTTGCGTGCAAAAACAAGAAACTCGTCAGGTGACTGCACGCCCGCACCGACCATCTCTGTAAATTTCCATTTACGGATGCCCTGCACCTTTTTCATAATCGTGCGGACTTTTGCCGTGAGATCGGTGTCATTCCAGGCAGGCTTACTGGAGACTTCGCTGTCTTGCGAGGATGCAGAATCGGGCATTTCGGTCTGCGCACAGGCCACTGGAGCCGAAATGAGTAAAAAACCTGCGCAAATCGCAGGAAGCAGAGAGAGGAGGGGTCGTTTCATGGAAGGGGTAGATTAGAATCTCGGAGCAATCATGGCTAAGCCTACTGGAAGAATCGTCATCATCGGCGCCGGCATCGCGGGCGCTTCGACGGCCTATTTCTTGGCTCGGCAAGGTATACGCAATGTAACTTTGCTTGATAGAGAATCCGTACCCGGTTTGCACTCGACTGGGCGTAACGCTGCGATCTTGCGCACTGCGATTCCTGATGCCGCTTTGCATAGTTTGGCTCGCGAGTCGATGGCGTTTTTCCAATCTCCACCAGACGGCTTTTGCGAGCATGATTTGATTGAGGGGCATGGGCTTTATTTGGCCGCGACCGCTGAATATGCAACCAAGTTAGATTGGGCTGAAAACGACGCACATGTTTTAGGTGGCGATTTCGTCGAGCCTGCCGAGTTGTATGCACGCGTGCCCGATTTGGCACACGATGTCGCTCGAGTTTTGAGTCTGGCCGACGAAGGCGCGTTTGATGTACAAGCGATTCTCGATGGCTTTTTGCGCGGCGCTCGCCAAGGCGGCGTTGATGTGCGATTGGGCGTCGATGCGCAAGAGTTGGTCGTGCATGATGGTGCAATTGCAGGGGTCAAAACCAATGATGGCTTAATTGATGCCGAGCAAGTGATGCTCGCCACTGGTGGCTGGGGTGGTGAGCTGTCTGCCGCCGCTGGTTATCCACTTGAGCTAACGCCCGTGCGCCGGCACTTACTTGTCACGAGCGCAGATGCTTCGATTGACGCCAAGATGCCGACGGTTTGGTTTGCCGGCTCAGAGTTTTACTTCCGCCCCGAAAGTGGTGGTTTGATGCTGAGTTCGTGCGATGAAAGTGTGGTGCCACCAAACGAAGGTGAGGTCACTGTGCCTGAGGTTCTCGAAGACATCGCTGCGAAAACAGGCCGTTGGCTTCCAAAAATGGAAAACCTCGACGCCGCGCATTTCTGGGCCGGCATGCGAACTTTCAGCAAAGACCATCGCTTTGTCATCGGCCCTGATTCGCGATTGAGCGGCCTTCATTGGGCCGCTGGTTTGGGTGGCCACGGCATCACGACTGGGCCAGCTGTTGGGCGTTTGGCGGCTGAGTGGCTAGTGACGGGCGCGTCATCCCGCGAGTTTGCGGATGCGTTCACGCCCGAGCGTTTGCTTGAAGCCGCTGCGGTTTAGGTTCGCAACCGCACCATTGCATCCGCAGCGCCAAGCTGGATGTGATGTGAGCAGAGCTGTGTGATTTCACTTTCGCGCGGATTGATTTCGACGGTCGGGATGCCACGCTGATGCGCGTCGAAAACGAATTGCTGAATGTACGGAAAAACAGCCGTCGTGCCAATGGTGAAGACCATATCAAAATCAATCGTATTCAGCCAACGCACGGTTTGAAGTGCCTTTTCGGGAAGCATTTCTTCAAACAAAACGACATCGGGGCGAATCATGCCGTCGCAATTGGGGCATCTTGGTGCGGCCTGAAATGGCTTATGGAAATCGATATCTAAATCACCCAAAACGAAATCATCTGCGCATTCGACGCAGTAAAAATCGAAGTTGTGGCCGTGCATCTCAACCAAGTTTTCTGAACCCGCGCGGCGATGCAAACCATCGACATTTTGCGTGATCACCCAAACCTGACTCTTTTTCGATTCGAGCTCGGCAATGATGCGATGCGCAGCGTTTGGCTCAGCATCGAGACAAGCCGCGGCGATTTTCCATTTGTATTTCCAAGTTAACTCAGGGCGCGTTTCGAACATGCTCGCGCTGAGAGCTTCTTCGATATAGACGCCATCTTCGGTGAGCTCTCCATCGTAGAGACCATTTGCACCGCGATAAGTCGGGATGCCAGAATCTGCGGAAACGCCTGCGCCCGTCACGAATAGCACATTTTGAGCGTCTCGCAAGATTTGAGAGACTTCGCTCAGGGTGCTTTCTAAATCAGTCATTCAACGGTGATTGTAACGCTTTAGCTTGATGCTCTTGGATGAATGCGTGCTTGCCATTCATGTAATCCTCAATGTTATCAGGGTGCGCCGCGGCAAGCTGCTTCTTTAAGGCGCCATACTCTTTGGCAATCGTTGAGTTTGCGCTCAAATAATCACGGAACGCAAGATGTCGCATGAGCGCGGCATCACCCACCGAGCTACACGCTTGAAAAGCATGAATATGGTGCGAACGGTTTTCATTGCCGCCCTTTCGATAAAAACGCCGCCCCGGAATGCCGAATTCGCCCATAGGTTCATAACCGAGCTCCACCAACGCACCGTCAAACGAATCGAGTTCATCGAGCGAACGGGCTGCAAGCAAGATATCAATCAATGGTTTAGCGGCCAGCCCCGGCACGGATGTACTGCCGATGTGATGGATATCAATCGCGACAGCTCCTAGCGCAGTGCGGATATGTTCGGCTTCAGCGGCAAACGCAGCGGGCCAACGCGGGTCGTAAGGCAAGACGATGATTTTTCTTTGCATGGCTGATTGAGGAGTGGCTGATTGTTGACGCACAAACTACCACTGAATTTTGTAGAACCTAAAGAGATCAAGTGTGTTGCTATTAGGTCCCTTAACCCAAACTCCCTGGAACCATGATTTTAACGACAGCACTCCTTCTCGCGGCTCCGTTGCTTGCTCCAATGCAAGAGCGCGGTTTCCGCAAACAACATGCCGATGCCCCCCGCCAAGAAATGCGCGCGGATCATCGCCAAAACCGCCCTCAGCGCAAGATGCGCCAACAACGCGGCAATCGTCGTGGGCAAATGCGGCAGATGCGGCGTGGGCAGAGCAACAAACACGGTCGGTTGCAAATGCGCCGAGGTGGTCAGCAGCAAGGCAAACGCTCTATGCGCCGAGGTGGTCAGCAAGGCCGCCGCGGGCAAATGCGCCGGGGCCTAGGTGGCAACCAAGGTCGAATGCAAATGCGACGCAGAGGCCAACAACAAGGCCAACGCATGATGCGCCGAGGCGGCCAACAAGGTCGTCGCTCTCAAATGCAACGCGGGCAAAGCGGGAATCGCGGGCAAATGCAACGCAACCGCAACCACAAAGATGACGCACAGCGGCAGAAGCAGCAAAAACCAAAAGGCAACAAAAAGGGCAAAGCCAAAGCCTGCCCAAGCTGCGGGAAGTAAGTCGCCAGACCTGGCTCACGCTTGCGCCATCAAACAACCAGGACGCCATCCCCCTCGGGATGGCGTCCTTATTTGTTATTAAGAAAAGCTGATTACGAAATCAAAGCCTCAAGCTGGCCCCACGCCTGTTGCACGCCCGTCAGCAAACCGCCGAACTGTAGGAACCAGACATTGGCAATCGCTAACAATGCCAAGATGCCGGCCAACACGGGCATCGACATCTTCTTGGGCTCCGTCGTGGCGGACTTCAGGTAAAGCGCCTTTGCGATGCGGAAGTAGTAAAACAGCGAGACCACCGACATCAGTGCGACGACCAACGCCAACATGCCGTGGCCGCTCTCCCATAACGCGGTGAGCAAGTAATACTTGCCGCCAAAACCTGCTGTCGGTGGCAAGCCCGTTAGCGAGGCCAAGAACACGACCGTCGCTGCACCCGCGATTGGGTGGCGATAGCCGAGGCCATGAAGACCGTCGATGCGCTCATGCCCCGCGATGTTTGCAAAGTAAAGGACCGCGCCGAAAATGCCAAGTGTCATCAAGCCATAGAGCAAGGTGTAAAGCGCGGCGGCGTGAAAGCCAGCTGGAGTGAGCGTTGCCATGGCTGCCAAAATGTAACCCGCGTGCGCAATACTCGAATAAGCCAACAGCCGTTTCAAATCAGTTTGACGCAGAGCCGCCAAGTTGCCGAACAGCATGGTGACAACCGCCAACAGCGCCAGCAATGCTGACAAACTGCTCGTGAACTCACTGCCTGCATCGGCATGCAATTCGATACCGAAGGTCGTCGCCATTACGCGCAACATCGCGGCCACCGCAATGCCCTTTGAGCCTACGGCTAGGAAACTAGCGACGGGTGTCGAAACGCCTTGGTAAACATCTGGCGCCCACCACTGGAAAGGAAAGAGGCTCAGCTTGAAGCCGAAGCCAACCAACACCATCAGGGTGGCAATCGCAACCTGCGCGACCTGGCCGTTGGCTAAAGCCTGACTGACCCCCACCATTGTGCCGCCATAACTGAGCGAACCACTCATGCCGTAGAACAAGCTTAAACCGAAAAGCATCACGCCGGAAGCCAATGCACCGTAGACGATGTATTTCAGTGCAGCCTCTGAACCGCGCACGGAGCGTTTTGCCATGCCGGCTAGAGCGTAAGACGACAAGCCCAATGTCTCGAGGCCGAGATACATCAAAATGAAGTTGTCGGCGGAAACCAAAAAGAAACCGCCAAGCACGGCACACAACAGCAAGAAGTGTGTTTCGCTGCGACCATTTTCGCCGCTGTTGCGGTCGGCAAGTTGAAAGGCGACAACAAAACCTGTCGCAACAACTAAGAACAACTTAAACAGAGTCGCAAACAAATCGATGCGAACCATGCCAAAGACCGTTGCGGGCGGATAGGCGAATCGTTGCACCAACAAAACGGCCGTCACGGCAAGGAAACCAAGTGTCAAGAAACCGGTCTCCCACCAGCGGCGACCGCTGCGGACAACCAAATCCCAGATCAACACCACACACAAACCAAAAGTCAGCGCGACTTCGGGCAGAATGTAATTAAGGGCGTCGAGGTAACTCATATCAAACCCCTATTGGACGGTGTAACTCAGCATCTCTTGAATGCTCTGCATCGTCGCCGCCATCTTGTCGAGGATGAGGCTTGGCATCACGCCAATCAAAATGCAAAGGAAAGCAAATGGAATCAAAGTGAAGGCCTCGCGACCGCTCATGTCTTTGAAGTTTTCATACTTGGCCGGCAAAGCACCCAAGAAAACGCGCTGTAGCGCATACAGCAAAAATGCTGCCGTCATCAAAATGCCGAGTGTCGACAAAATCACATGCACAGGGAATTGCCCGTAAGAGCCCATTAGCGTCATGGCTTCAGATATGAAACCTGACATCGTCGGCAAACCAAGACCCGCGAAAATACCAATCGTGGCGATGCCAAGAAAGTAAGGCATGCGTTTGGCCAAGCCGCCGAAATCATTGAGATCACGGTGATGCGCGCGATCATAAATCACACCCACAATAAGGAAGAGCATCGCCGAGGAAGTACCGTGAGTAAACAACTGAAGAGTCGCGCCATTGAGACCTGTGAAGGTCATCGCTGCAACACCCAACAAGAAGTAACCCATGTGACTAACGGAAGAATAAGCGACCAACCGCTTGAAGTCAGTTTGCGCCATTGCGACATACGCGCCGTAAACGATATTGACTACACCCAAAGTAGCCAAGACCCATGCAAAATGTTGGAAGGCATCAGGAGCAAGAGGGAAGTTAATCCGCAACATGCCGTAAGCGCCGAGCTTCAGCAAAATACCGGCCAGAATCACCGAAATCGGAGTTGGCGCTTGGACATGAGCATCAGGAAGCCAAGTGTGGAATGGGAACACTGGAATCTTGATGGCGAAGCCCGTGAACAAGAACCAGAAAATCCAGGTTGTGAACTTCATGCCGAGGAAGGTGCTCGGATCAGCCGCCCATCCTTTGGCGAGTTGTTGCAACTCGATGATGTCAAAAGTGCCGCCATTAAGCCCACCTGTCTTGAGCCAAATCGCGACCATCGCAACGAGCATCAGCACTGAGCCAAACAGGGTATAAAGGAAAAATTTAATCGCCGCGTATTCACGCTTGGGGCCACCCCAAATGCCGATGAGGAAATACATTGGCAGAAGCATGATTTCCCAGAAGACATAAAAGAGGAAGAAATCGGTCGCGAGGAAAACACCGTTGACGCCTACTTCGAGAAGTAGTAGCAGGGCGAAATAACCTTTTACCGATTTGGTGATGCCCCAACTGGCAAAGACCGCAATAAAGTGAATCAGTGCCGAAAGGAAAATGAGCGGCAAACTGAGGCCGTCCATGCCCATGGCGTAATTCGCGTTGATTGCTGGGATCCAGGGTGCCTTTTCGACAAACTGCATGCCGGCCACGCTGGAGTCAAAGGGGCCGACCCAAAGCCAGCACGCGAGGATGAGAGACAAACCACTAAAAATAGCGGCCGTCCAGCGAATGGAATTTTCTTGCGATTTGGGCAGGCACAAAATTGCGGCCATGCCGAGGAGAGGCAAGAAAGTAATGAGAGTGAGAACGTGTTCCAACATCGGTCTGCGTATTGTGCGTGGCCCTTAGAAGATTCCCAGGAGGGAAACCGCCGCGAGTGCCAACGCGCCGGCAAGTGTGAAGTAAACGTATTGCTGGATGCGCCCCGTTTGAAGGCGACGCAAGGTTTGGCCAGCGGCGACGGTCGTCTCGCCGACCCAAGTCACCATGCCATCGACCACATATTTGTCGAACACGCCCGAGAGGGACGCGCCGCCGCGATGCAGTTTGGCTAAGTTGAGGACGAACGCATCAATCACATTTTCGTCGACCCAGCACAGGAAGCCCGAAAGGACTGTCGTGCCGCGAATAACAGTTGCGTTGTAGAGCTCGTCAAAACGGTATTTGTCGAGAACAAGTCGGTAGAAACCACCCAGCCTGTTTGCAATGCTTGCCGCGGAAAGAATGCCCCAAAGGTAGAAGAGGCAAGCAAGCAAAATGCCAGAGCCAGCGGCGGCGATACTCATGAACATCGCGCGGACATGTGCCGTGTGTGCGATGTCATGGTCATCGTGACCGGCAAGTTCATGTGAATCATGCGCAGCTTCAGTGTGCCCATCATGCAAATCAATTGTGGCGAATTCTGCATGCGTTGGGTCATCAACGATTTGGAAAAACCAAGGCTCGTCGCCCCCGCTAATGGCATGCATAGGATCGGTCAGCCAAAATTTACCGCCAAAAATCGCCAGCGTGCCCAGCACAATCAATGGCACCGTCATTGTCCATGGCGATTCATGCGCATGCTCGCTACCGTGATCGCGCGGCTTGCCATGGAAAGTCATGAAAATCAAACGGAACATATAAAAAGCCGTGATTGCAGCCGCAGCGAGCAATAGCCAAAACGGGGCTGCCCAATACCAATCGCCAGTGACCATACTCTTTTCAAGAGCCTTAGCCAGGATGGCATCTTTGGAGTAAAAGCCCGCAAAGAAAGGCACGCCTGAAATCGCAAGTGTGCTGGCCAACATTGTCAGATAGGTAATCGGCATCTTTTTACGAAGGCCGCCCATCTTGCGCATGTCTTGCTCGTGGTGGCAACCGTAAATCACAGATCCAGAACCGAGGAACAAGCAAGCTTTGAAAATCGCGTGCGTGATGACATGAAACAGACCTGCTGCAACACCGCCGACACCAATTGCACAAATCATGTAACCCAACTGTGAAATCGTTGAGTAAGCCAACACCTTTTTGATGTCGAATTGTGTGATACCAATTGTCGCGGCAAAAATCGCAGTAAACGCACCAATGCAAGCCACAACCAATTGCGCCTCAGGTGAGAACAATAAGAACAAACGCCCCGTCAAGTAAACACCAGCCGCAACCATCGTCGCCGCATGAATCATCGCCGAAACAGGTGTCGGGCCTTCCATTGCGTCTGGCAACCAAACATGCAACGGGAACTGAGCCGATTTACCGACCGCGCCCAAAAACATCATGATGCCCGCTGCAGTCAGCCAGCCTTCCCAGTGTGTGCCATTTGCGGTGTAATCTGCAACGGCTGCGTAAAGACCATGAAAACTCAGCGTGCCGAATTTGTCATAGACCATCATCATGCCGATGAACAAACAGACATCGCCGATGCGTGTGGTCATGAAAGCCTTAAATGACGCCCAAGCGGCCTCGGTGCGCGGTTTTTCTTTATCTTGCGAAAGGTGGCCGATCAACAGATACGAGCACAGACCCATGACTTCCCAGAAAATGAAGAAGAACAATAAGTTGTCGCTCAGCAACATTGCGAGCATCGCAAAAGTAAACAACGGCAGATTCGCAAAGAAGATGTTGTAGCGCGAATCGCCCTGCATATAGCCAACCGAAAACAGGTGCACCAAAAACGAAACCACGGCAACCATCGCTAAGAGCGCGGCGGCAAGAGGGTCGTAAAGAATGCCTGCCTGGAAACCCGCAAGACCTTCAGTTAGGGCTGGGTCGCTGAAGAAAAACTTCCAGGTATGAGGGTTGGCCAACTCAGCAGAAACCAATGTGCCGGTGCCTGCATCGTGCCCACTCAGGACACCTATGAACATCCAGACGGCGATTACCGCTGAAAGACCCATCGCACCCGTTGGCAGCCAATCGCCTTGTCGCGGCAAGAAACGGCCAAAGGAAACCTGCAATGCCCATGCCACTAAGGGCAAAAGCGGAACGGCCAAGAGCCAAACAATTTGTGATTCAGGAGTCATCAATTAATCCTTCATCGTGTCGGCATCGTCGGGACGAATCGACTGAATGCGAGAGTTAAGGTTAAGCACAATCGCGAGTGCAATCGCGGCCTCAGCGGCGGCGAGGATGATGACAAAAATGGCGGCGATTTGGCCGTCAAGGTCACCTGGGTTTTCGCGGTTGAATGCGACAAAATTTAAGTTTGCCGCGTTGAGGATGAGCTCAAGGCCCATCAAGACATAAATCAAGTTGCGACGCGCAGCGACCATTGCCAAACCAATGACAAAGAGCGCAACCGAAACAACCAAGTAAGCGGAGAGTGGCATTAATTCGCCCCCCCCTGCTCAGCTTTGAGCAATGCATTGGTGTCGTCAATCGGGAATCGACGACGAGCGATATGGACGGCACCAACGAGCGCGGCCAGCAAAACAATTGACGCAAACTCAAAAGCGATGAGCCATTCGTCAAAGCGCAAAAACTCTAGGCCAATTTCTTTGACCGTTGATGCTGGCAATTCGCCATCGCCAGACGACCAAACCGTGCCAGCCATTTTGTAAGCCGAAAGCACAGCCGTGCCTCCTGCCAAAATGACCGCAACAAAAATGCGCTTGAGGCTGCGTTCCGTTTCGCTCGGCTTAGTCAACATCAAGCCAAACAAGAGCAACATCAAAATGCCGCCCGCGTAAATCAAGACCTGGGTCATCGCGAGGAAGTCAGCATTTAATGTGACATAAAGCCCGGACATCCCGAGCAGTGTGCCGAGGAGTGAAAAGGCGGAATGAACCACATTTTTGTGGAACAGCGAAACCAGCGCAAAGCCGAGAGTCATCGCTGCAAAGAAATAAAACGCGAGTTGGATACCCATTATTCTTTCTCCTTGGTTGGCGGCTCAGGTGGTGCCTCTGGGGCCGCGGCTTCCTCAGCCTCTTTGGCTGCTTTTTCAGCTGCTTTCTTGGCAGCCTTTTCAGCGGCCTTTTTCTTTTTGAGCTCATCAGCCTTTGCGATGCGCACTTTTTGCTCTTCGGTCAAGCCGGTGTAGCTCAACAACTCTTTCAAGAACATAGGCTTGGTTTCGCTGACCATCGAATAATCACTACCCAAATGGATGCAATCTTTCGGGCAAGGGTAAACGCAAAGCTCACAGAACATACACTTTTCGTAATCAACCGTGAACTTAAACCACTCAAGCTCTTTGCCATGGCGATCGTATTCCATCTCGATGCAATCAACAGGGCAAGCCTTAGCGCAAGCTTGGCAACCGATGCAAATATCTTGCTCAAGGAAGTGGATGCCACGATAACGCGCATCAATCGGCAAAGCCTCGTCAGGGTATTGAATCGTAACGGGCGTCGATCGAAAATTGCGCCAAGTGATACCCAAACCAACCCAAGTTGATTTGACACCCGCGCACACATTACCCCACCAAGTAGGTTTAGGCAGAGGCTCTTTTGGAATTTGTAAGGATGCCATGATTACCAGCCCATCGCGAATTTAAAGTATTCCCAGCCAGCGGCCATAAAGACCAGAATGAGACAAAGCGGAGTCAGGTATTTGTACCCCATGGTCATCACTTGATCAATGCGCAGGCGCGGTAAAGTCCAGCGCACCCAAATCATGACCAAAAGCAAGAGCATCGATTTGGTCACGAACGACCCGATGCAAAGGACGGTGTGCAGGAAGGAACCCGCCTCAAGCAAATTCATGCCAGGGAAGCTGTAGCCGCCCAACCAGAATGCCGTGCCGATTGCCCCCATCAGGAACATTGCTGCATATTCTTCCATGAAGAAGAATGCCCATCGCATACCTGAATATTCAGTGTGGAAACCAGCGACCAATTCGGACTCGGTTTCAGGCAAGTCAAATGGCGTGCGTTTCGTTTCGGCAAGTGCCGCCGTAAAGAATAAGAAGAAAGATGGAATCGCAATCCAGAAGGCATCGCTAAAGATGTACCACTGCATGCCATACCACCCACTTTGTGCGTCACTCGCGGCCTTGAGCGAAAATGTGCCGTAGTACATAACGGGCATCATTAACGATAGGCCAAGCGGGATTTCATAGGAAGCAACTTGAGCCGCTTCGCGCATCGCGCCATAAAGCGACCACTTATTGTTAGAGCCCCAGCCCGCCATCACGACACCAATCGTTGTAATCGACGAGATGGCCAAGACAAAGAAAATGCCCAGGTCAACATCGGCGACTTGCAGGTCGGGTGAGAAAGGCAAGACGACGAAAGTCGAAAGCGCAGTTGCCATCACAATGGCGGGCGCCAACTTAAAGAGCACGCGATCGGCGCCAAGGACGACCATGTCTTCTTTCATCAACAACTTAAGGCTGTCGGCAATTGATTGCGCCCAGCCATGCCAGCCACCGACTCGCATGGGGCCAAGACGCACTTGAATGTGGCCACCCACTTTGCGCTCAAGCCAGACAGCAACCATAGCCAGAACGGCAACGAAGCCAAAGATGGCAAGAAAGCTGATTAGCGCGCCGACGATGACGAGCAGCCAGGTTTCAAAACCCAAAAGATCACGAAGGAATTCAATCATGATTAACGGTCGGTCTCTCCCATGACAATATCGACCGAGCCAATGATGGCCGCGGCATCAGCAAGCATGCAGCCAGGCAGCATGTGCTCAACAATGGAAAGATTGCAGTAACTCGGCGAGCGCACGCGCATGCGGTTTGCAATTTTTTCGCCATTCGAAACGATGTAATGCCCCAATTCGCCGCGAGGGTTTTCGATACCTGCGTAAACCTCGCCCGGAGCAGGCTTGAGTGCGTGGCCAACTTCGGCATGCTGCACCTCACCCTCTTGAATGCCCTCTAGGCATTGACGGACGATTTTGACCGACTCGACCATTTCGTACATCCGTACAAAAGACCGGTCGTAACAATCACCCAAAGTGCCTTTGTAGCCACAGCCCTTAACCGCTTCAAAATCAAACTGCTCATAAAGCATGTAGGGGTTGTTTTTGCGGACATCCCAATCGACGCCAGAGCCTCGGAGGACGGGGCCGCTTGTGCCCCACGCAATGGCTTGCTCTGGAGTAATGACGCCAACATTGGCCGTGCGCTCGATGAAGATTTTGTTTTCCATTAACAAATCCCAGTACTCGCACCACTTTTCGTCAAAAATGTCAGTGAACTCTTTGACCCCATCAAGCCACCCAGGAGGTGCGTCGTTCATGACGCCGCCAGGCCGGATGTAGGTGTAAGTCAGACGCGCACCACAAATCTTCTCAAAGAGATCGAGCAGCATTTCGCGCTCGCGAATCATGTAGAAAAACGGCGTGAATGCACCGAGGTCAATGCCATAAGTGCCAATCGCAACCAAGTGCGAGGCCACGCGGTTTAACTCAACCACAATCGTGCGCAAATACTGAGCGCGCTCTGGCGCCTCAACGCCCATCAACTTTTCGACGGCGAGCGCATAACTGAGGTTGTTATTCATGCTTGCCAAATAGTCGTAGCGGTCGGTGTAAGGCAGATACTGCACATAATCGACCGACTCGCCAATCTTTTCAGCCGAGCGATGTAAGTAGCCTAAGTGGCATTGCGCGCCCGTCAGAATCTCGCCGTTGGCCTTGAGCAAAACGCGCAAAACACCGTGGGTCGCAGGATGTTGCGGGCCCATGTTAATCTCGACATCTTTCGTCGAAATATCAAACTCGACTTCTTGCCCAGGCAGGCTTGCAAAATCGCCAGCAGGGTGGAAGTTATGAAGTGCTGATTTTTGATTCATCTTGTCACCTCGTTACTCGCAAGAAACGCCTTTGTACTCGGCGGGGTATTCGTAATCTTTCCGCAACGGGTGGCCCGCCCAATCTTCGGGCAAAAGCATATTGCGAGGGTCAGGGTGACCGACATAAGTTAGGCCAAACATCTCAGCGGCTTCACGCTCATGCCAGTCGGCCGCTGGGTGAATCGCAACCAAAGAATCGATTGTTAAATCATCTTTTGCGATTTGCGTTTTAAGCATCACGCGCGCGCCCGTTTCCACATTCAGGAAGCCCCAAACGCCAAACAAAAACTCGCTCTCGCCTGATGGGTCAACTGCCGTCAAATCGTAAAGCATGTTGTATCCCATCTCGTCGCGCATCAAAGTTGCCGCGGCGACAATCGAAGTTTTATCAGCAAGCATAAGGATGACATCCCCACGCCATTCGTGCTCTGGGTTTTCTTCGCGTGCCTTTTTTTTGAGGCGCTTAGCCTCGTCGTCAGGTGCGATTGCGGGCAGGTTTGGCACAAGGACTTCAAGCTCGATGCCGCTGTTTTTTAGAGCTACCGCAACGGCTTGCGAAGCTTCAGCCCAACTCTCAAGAGGGCCGAAAGACCATTCTGTTTTGTGGGTCATGAGGAGACCTCCGAAGATGGCTCATTCGCTGGAACTTCAATCGGCGCATTGACTTCTTTGGTGATGACATGCTGACGGCGAATCTTATCTTGCAGGGCCATCAAGCCATCAAGCAAAGCCTCGGGGCGCGGAGGGCAACCTGCGATGTAAACATCAACGGGCAAGATGCGGTCGATGCCTTTCATCACGGAATAACCATATTTGTGATATGGGCCACCGCCAGTCGCACAAGCGCCCATCGCGATGACATATTTAGGGTGCGACATTTGATCATAAAGACGACGCACGCGCTCGGCCATTTTGAAATTAACTGTGCCGGCCACGATCATCAAGTCGGCTTGGCGAGGGCTCGCTCGGAAAGCGCCCGCACCAAAACGGTCGATGTCAAATCGCGCCGCGCCCGTTGCCATCATCTCGATAGCGCAACAAGCCAAACCAAAGGTCAATGGCCAAAGCGAACTCTGCCGCGACCAATTCAAAAGCCAATCCACGCGAGTGGTCAGAATATTATCGTCAAACTGATTTTCAAGTAAGCCCATGATTATTGCTCGCTGTCGTTTTTGGAACCAAAGCTACGGACCCACTCGAGATCGCCCTTTGCCCAAACATAAGCCAAGCCAAGCAACAAAATGAGGACGAAAAGAAAACCCTCTAGCACAGCAAGACCACCGATGCCGGGTTCAGCAAAGGCCTCTTTCAAAACTCGCGCCCAAGGAAATAGGAACGCAATCTCAACCGCGAAAACAAGGTAAACCAAGGCCACCGTGTAATAACGAATATCAAAACGGAACCACGCGTCGCCAACGGCTTCTTCGCCACACTCGTATGGCTCAAGCCCGACATCCGTATCGCGCTTAGGGCGAATGATGGTGCCCAAGAGCACAATGGCAAACACGAAAAAGCCCCCTGCAAGCAGGAAGACAAGGATGTTAGCGTAATCGAAATGCACGGCTTCGGGGGGTTTCGGATGCGCCTATCTGGGGAAGGGGTCAGGCGGCGCAAGGGTTGCGTATTCTCTTAACCCTCACCTCTCGTAGCAAGAGCAGGGGCTAATTCTGCCTAAATAAGCCAAATATAAAACTCTTACTAGGTTTATTTATCTCGGTTCGTGAGCCACAAAAAAGAAACGGACGAAAGGCCAGCAGAAGCGAAGATCATCAGCATCACCATAATTTGGTAACGCGAGGCCACAAAAGGAGTTACGCCGGATAATATCTGCCCGGTCATCATGCCAGGGATCGAAACCAAACCTACAGCAAACAGCGAATTCATAATCGGAATCAAGGATGTCTGCAAAGCGACGCGCCGAGCGGCTAAGGGTGTCTCGCCACGGTCGACTTCAGCGTAAAACCTATCAGCGGCGAGGCTTACGCTATTCATGGCATTTGCGAAAATCATGCCCGCCAGTGGGATCATATACCGTGGCTCAAACCAAGGCTCTATTTTCAGCACTCCTGCCGTAACCGCCACGAGTGTGATGCCACCACCAACGGCAATTGAAACAAACGCATGGCGATAGAGGCCCGCGCGTCTTGGCTTGACTGAACTCAGTGCAATCCAGCTCGAAGCCGCGACCATCACGCCCAAAACGAGCAAAACGACCCATGAATGCTCGGTCTCAAAGAGAAAGGTCAGGAAATAACCGATCAGCAGGAGCTGCCCCAGCATGCGAGCAAATGCATAGAGCGCATTTTTTGCATCAAGCGACCATTTAGCCAACACCACGATGACGGCCAGTGCGGGGAGCAACACAAAAACAAGATCCACCAAAGCAATTTCTGGCGTATTCATCTTTGTTGACTCCCTCTCATTCGGCAAAAGCCCTCGCCACTAGAAGCAGCGAGGGCGAGCTAGTTACCCGACGACCCAGGTATCGCCGTCGTTTAGCAAAGACTCAAGAGTGCCTTCACCTTGGGCTTCAATCTGCGCCGACAACTGAGCGTGAATGTCTTCGTCAAGCACAGGGCGCTCGACATTGCGGAAGATGCCAATCGGCACAGGGATCTCGCCCCGCTCATCTTTGTGGCATAAACGATATGCATTTGCACCCGTTTCGCCATCGGCTTGCCAGACATCAGCTTCGTCTGCTGAAACGATTTCGATATCGCTCGGCGTGAACTTAATGCCCATGTCGCCATCTTTACCAAAGACAAGCTTTTTGCCTGGCCACAAATCGACCTGACGATCGTCGCGGACTTCTTTGTCGGTAATATGAGTGAAAGCGTTGTGATTAAAAATCACGCAGTTTTGAATCACCTCAACAAAAGCGTATCCCTTGTGGGCATGCGCGGCCTCAAGCACCATTTTCATGTGCTTAGGCTGAGTATCAATTGTGCGCGCTACGAAAGTTGCACCCGAACCCAAAGCCAAGGCAATCGGATTAAACGGAGCATCAAGCGAACCATAAGGCGAGGAAATCGTCTTTTTACCACGCTCGGAAGTTGGCGAATACTGCCCCTTAGTCAAACCGTAAATACGGTTGTTAAACAAAACAGTTTTAATGCCAATGTTGCGGCGCATCGCGTGAATCGTGTGATTGCCGCCAATCGACAAACCATCACCATCACCTGTAAAAACCCAAACATCAAGCTCAGGGCGAGCCGACTTGACGCCAGAAGCAATCGCAGCCGCGCGACCATGAATGCCATGAAAACCATAAGTATCCATGTAGTAAGGGAAGCGACTCGAGCAGCCAATGCCCGACACGCACACAAAGTTTTCTTTGGGAACACCCAGGCCAGCAAATACCTGCTGGACGGAATTCAAAATCGCGTAGTCGCCACAACCCGGGCACCAACGCACATCTTGGTCTGAGGAAAAATCCTTCTTCTTGTAGGTAGGAGTTTCAGTAGTCATCGTCTTAGCCCCGCTTATGCGAGATGGCCCTCAACGCGAGCCATGATTTCAGAAACAGTGAAGGGCTTACCCGTCACTTTAGAGAAGGAATCCACATCTTTGAGGAACTCCATGCGGATGAGGCGTGACAAATGCCCGCGGTTCATCTCAGGAATGATGACCGTATCGAAACGATCAATGACATCGCCGAGATCTTTTGGCAAAGGCCAAACATTGCGCAAATGCAATTGAGAAACATCTTTGCCCTCGCGCTGCAAACGACCAACCGCGCCATGAATCGCGCCGTAAGTCGAACCCCAACCCAAGACAAGAACCTTGCCAGAGTCGCCGCCATGAACTTTTAGCGGTGCGTAAGAATCAGCGATACCCATCACCTTTTTCTCGCGCAACAAAACCATGTGCTGGTGATTATCAGCATCGCCACTCACCACACCCGAGCCATCAAGCTTTTCGAGACCGCCAACGCGATGCTCTAAACCCGGCGTGCCAGGCAACGCCCACGGACGCACCCCACGCTCATCGTGGTAATAAGCCTGGAAGCCCTCGGCATCAGCGCTAGTTGGATGGGTAATCGGGAAAGGCTCAAGCTCACTCACATCAGGCACAAGGAACGGCTCAGCGCCATTACCTAAGTAACCATCAGTCAGCAAAATGACAGGCGTCATGTAAGTCATGGCCATGCGAGAAGCCTCGATGGCTGCATGGAAGCAATCACTTGGCGATTGTGCCGCGATCACGGGGATGGGCGCTTCACCGTTGCGACCGAAAATCGCAAACATCAGATCAGATTGCTCGGTTTTAGTCGGCATCCCTGTTGAAGGCCCGCCACGCTGAACATTAACAATGACCAGCGGCAGCTCAGCCATCACGGCCAAACCCATCGCCTCAACTTTAAGCGCCAAACCTGGGCCAGAAGTCGTTGTCACAGCCATCATGCCCGCAAAAGAAGCACCAATTGCAGTACATATGCCCGCAATCTCGTCTTCGGCCTGGAAAGTAACCACATCATGATTCTTGTACTTAGCAAGAGCATGAAGGATGTCAGTCGCCGGCGTAATAGGGTAAGAACCCAAATACAACTTTTTGCCAGACAAGTGAGAAGCCGCGACCAAGCCCATGGCGGTCGCCGCATTACCCATGATGTTGCGGTATGTGCCGCTGGGCAAAGTCGCCTTGCTGACCTCGTAGCGGCCAGCTTGGAAAACCTCGAGGTTTTCAGCAACAATCGAACCCGCCTTCAGTGCGGCCAAGTTTGCCGCTAGGACTTCAGGCTTTTTCGCGAATTTCTTGTTGAGCCATTTTTCGGTCGTCTCAGCCGAACGCGAGAAAATCCAATAAAGCATGCCAAGCGCCAGCAAGTTTTTGCAGCGCAAGCCATCTTTTTTAGACACACC
Source organism: Planctomycetota bacterium (assembly GCA_018671175.1). Taxonomy (GTDB): domain Bacteria; phylum Planctomycetota; class UBA1135; order UBA1135; family UBA1135; genus JABHIE01. The sequence continues at coordinate 47,925 of JABHIE010000015.1, forward strand.
ACTCTCAGCCGTTGCATCGAGCGTGAGTTGATTCAAATCAACCGGTACGAAGACATATTCTTCGTGCAGATTTGGGTCGTCAAGCGGATTGCTGTCGTATTCAGCCTTGGCCAAATCTTTCTCGGTAAAGTTGCCGATGTTCACAATCAAGATGCCGCCCTTTTTTAAGTCGGCGATGTTCATCTTGAATGCAGCCGCGTTCATGGCGACCATCACATCAGGCAAATCACCTGGCGAATGGATATCACGCGAGGCGAATCTCAACTGAAAACCAGACACCCCATAGAGCGTGCCGGTAGGGGCGCGAATCTCAGATGGGTAGTCAGGGAAGGTCGCCAAGTCGTTGCCGAGCATGGCGGAGGTATCGGTGAACTGCTTGCCGGTGAGCTGCATGCCGTCACCGGAATCGCCTACAAAGCGAATGACGACATCCTCGAGGGATTCAAGCTTGCGTTCTTGAGTTTGTTCACTCATGCTTAAGTTGTGGTATTGAAACCACTTAAGAGCATCGGAGGTAATTGTTGGGGCTACGGTTGCACGAAAGACAACCACAGGAATGCGTATTTTAGTTCACATTCGCCTAAGAAAAACGCCTACTTATTGTCTTTTCTTAATGTTTCACTCATCCGCAAAAACCATGCGGAAACAAGCGCCTTGCCCATCGGCACGATTGCGAGCCGTCAAGCCGCCGCCCTGCAAAGCCATCGCTTCTAAAACCGAGGTCAAACCCAGGCCGCGAACCTCGCCGCCAGAGGCCTTTGTCGAGCGAAAGGCCTGAATCAAATCGCCCAATCCGCCAGCAGGGATACCGCACCCACGATCGCGGACCTCGAGCCAAGCCGCTCCGCTGCCATCTGAAACAGCCGCGCCCCAGCAAATCTCGATTTCAGCGGAGCCTGTGGAGGCATCATGCGCGTTCCAGAGCAAATTGAGCAATGCACGCTCGAGCGCCATCCGCCGCCCAACCACCGAAATGCTCTCATCGGAATCGCGAGTCAAAGTTACGGGGTCTTCGCAGCGGCTGGCGAAAACGCAAACAGCGCTATTGACCAGCTCGCCCAAGGTGAAGGACGATGCCTCTTCACGCTCGGCGGCGGCGCAGGCCAGCAAACCATCACACAATGCAGCCGCCCGACCCGCCGCGACTGAAATGGCATCAAGGCTACGCGCCAAGCCCTGATCGCTCGCATGAGCGGCCAACTGCAAATCGGCATGCCCTTGAACCGTAGTTAATAAATTCCGCAAATCATGCGCAAGGAAGACGGCTTCCTCGGCAGCGGACACGGATGTATGGGCTTCAGGCTTGGTCATAGGCACAGTGGCTTCTATTGTGATAGCTCAGGGCATGGGAAACAACGACCATGCGCCACAAAACCCGCATCTGTCTCAGCCACTCAACCATGAACTTCGGCCACGCTTCCAAATTCGCAACTCGCACCGCTCGCGAGTTGACGGGCGAGTTGTACCCAGGGCCTGTTTTGATGCCGCGCGGTCTACTTCGGGCTCTCGACCCTCTGTTGGCCCTTTTCCTTGGCCCAGCGACCGAGGGGGGTGCTGATTTCGAAGCAGCAATCGAAGAAATGCTGCGTGGGCGGCCTGATGGCCCCCTGATGCTTGCGACTTGGGCAAGTGTCACCTCTGGGGAAATCCCCCATAAGCTTGTGCGCTCGGCGACCCAACTCATGCGCTCGGCACCGCCTGAGTCTCCCGCAACCCGGGGCGACTTGCTCGCTTGGCTTCACCCGCGGGCATCTGTCATGGCGCGGTTCGCACTCTCCCTTGCCGAGCGCGACAACGCAGCTACCCTTGCGCCCGCCGAACGACTCGCCTGCGGCTTTGCCCTCACGCGCATCCTTACTGATTTGCCACGCGCGCTCACGGCTGGCCGCCTGCTACTCCCGCTCGAAGACCTCGAAAAAGCAGGTCTCACCCGCGAAGAGCTGATGGACGGTATCTACACTCCCGCCGTCCAGGCTTTCCTAGCTCAAGAATGCGCTTGGGCTCGTCAACTTCTCGAAGACGGCCGCCCAACTTGCGAGCGCGTGGGCGATCGAATGGCGCGCGGGTTGCGGGCCGCCATTTTGAGGGCCGATCGACTTCTCCGCGGAGTCGAGAAACCATCCCGTGATGTCTTCCGCCACCCGCCGCGAGTCGGCGCCTACCATCGCACTCGCTTTGCCATCCGCGCATGGTGGCCGCTGCACCCCCTAGCTTGATTGAGCTTGGTGCAAAAAGAAAGAATCTCCTCCCGCCATATCGTATTCTTCCTTCATGCCGCCTCTCATCCGCAGTCTCCGCCCGCGCCAATGGCTCAAAAATGCCGTGGTGTTTGCAGGCCTCGTCTTTTCGGGTCAGGCTTTGCAAGAAGCGTCCTTGGTGGCCGTGGCACTTACTTTTGTGCGTTTTTGCATGATTTCCTCTGCGGTTTACCTGTTCAATGATGTGCTTGACCGCGACCGAGACCGGCATCATCCCCAGAAAAAAAACAGGCCCATTGCATCGGGTGCTGTTTCTCTACCACTTGCCTTAGCGACCTCAGCGGTGTTGGCAATCCTTGCTCTCGGAGCAGGCGCGTTTTACCAAGAGCCTGGGCCGGGTGCGCTTGGCGGCCATATCCCGGGGGCAACCGCAGCTATCGGCTTATATTTGCTCTTGCAGATTGGCTATACGCTCAAACTCAAGCATGTGGTCTTGTTAGATGTGTTTTGCATTGCGACGGGCTTCCTGCTGCGCGTGCTCGCAGGTGCCTGGGCATTGGGTGTTTTGATTTCACCTTGGCTCATTGCGTGCACTGTTCAGATTGCACTTTTTCTAGCCTTGTGCAAACGCCGCGCAGAAGTCGCAGCAAGCGACGCAGACAAAATAAAGCAACGCCCCATCCTGAGTGACTACCCCGAAGAAGTCACCACGATGCTCATCGGGATCATGGCGACCACAACCCTCGTGACTTACACGCTTTACACGCTGCTTCCATGGCAGGCGATGGGGTCGGCAGGCATCATGGTTGCGCAAGGTGCAGGTGGCAAGCCGGGCATGGTCTGGACCATCCCATTCGTTCTCTACGGCCTGATGCGTTACCTCTTTTTGGTCTTCAGGCGTGACCAAGGCCAACGACCCGAGCTCATCGCCACGCTCGATGGCCCGATGATTGCCACTTGCCTTGGTTGGGCAAGCGTCATCGGCTTGGTGCTCTACAACTAATTTTTTGACCGCGGAGACCGCTGCGTCAAGACCAAATCAGTGATGCGCCAATCATCTTCGCGCTCAGCACCACTCGGGATTTGCTTAGACCGTTTGCCTCCTGAGGCCGGCCGCAGCGACAAGGATGTCGTCCGCATGCGTGGCACTAAGCCCTCGGCATTAAACAGGAAATTGACAATCTGAGAACGGCGGAATCGCGCGTCTTCTTTTTCGAATTCAATCGTGAAAGTTTTATCGACCCAGCCACTACGCTCTCGCGACTTTGGCTTGGTCGTGACCGAACCCATGCGTGCGTTATGAGCCTGCTTTTGAAAGTGTGTCAAAAAGCCTTGCTCACCATCAGCAATCGAAAATTTGCTGCGACGGACAACAAGGTCTTCGACCGATTCGAAAATCTGCTTGTCTTTTTCTTTATGAGTCGAAAGTGCATTTTCCCAGCGCTCATAGTTGCCGACCGCCCAGAAGCGGCCACCCAAAGCGGCAGCGACAAGAACCATCAAAAGGTAAAGTGTTTGTCGGGTACTCATGCGTCAACCTTCCGAGCAAGGGCTGTAGAAACCTGGACTTGGATGACGCCTGTACGCGCACCCGCAATATCAGCAGCCTCAAGACTGCCCGTTTGGGCTGAGCCCATGGCCCACTCTTTTTGATTCAGCGCGGCAATCAAGTCTTGAAACTTTTCCGTCGCGCGGATGTCATCACCAAAGACCGTAACTCCGATTTTTGTTAAGACATGCGCATCTTCGTTGCGGCTGGAATCTTGTGCCGAAAAAGTCAGACTCTCGAGCATCCAGCGATCGGAATATTCGCCGAGCTGTTCTTCGAGGGTGTTGAGCACCAAACGCCAAGCTTCAAGGCAGGAGTGAGGCATCTCAAGATCGCCTTCGCCCACCAATGTATTGAATGATTTTTCAGCGACTGAAACGCCACCAGACAATTTAAGGATGCGCGACTCTTCGGCGACAACACTGCCGTCAAAATTTGTGCGCACAAACCAATTTTTGGGGCTCGAATCATCAAGCGTCTCGTTGAGTTGCTCAATTTTGGCGACTGCGTGCTGAAAAACCGCTTCGCAATCGGCTTGTCGCGCACCGGCTTTTTTGACATGAACCGCTAAATCCATGAGCAAGAAGGCGAGTAGGCCAACCAAAGCCAAGGTCAAAGCACCTTCGACACGATCAAGGCCTTGAGTGAAGACGAATTCTTCTTGGCGGAACTGCATTTTGCCGACGCCAGAGTCAAGGCTACTTAGAGCGGCGCCCAAAGCAATCGGGCAAGGAGCCGTACCGTCTGCGGTTGCGTGCCCTAAATCAAGTGGGCCAACTGCAAGCCCCATGCGCGCCTCAAATTGCTCAGCCAAACCAGGGATTTCATCGCCCAGTAAATAGAAGCCGCTCAACATTCCGGAGAAGGCCGACAAAGCGCGGCGAGCTTCTGTAACCAAACGCTTGCGGAAGGCCTCGAGCGATTCAGGGGTCGCCAATTCGCAAACGGTCTCAAAGGATTGACCGCTGCCTTGTGGCACCTTGCCAAGGAAGACCGTCGGCTCTGTATCGGCAGAAGACTCATCGGCATCTTGATCGCCAGTGTCGGCATCGTCGCCGGTGTCAGCCCCATCATCAACAACAATTTCAAGTGCGCCATCAGGCTCGGCTGCATCTAAATCGCGCCATCCAAAAGGAAAAACTTGAACGGCTGCTGGACCATCACTGGCCATCACAACGAGTAAGCAGCTGCTTGACCCAATATGCAAATAACCCGTTGGCGCAGCAGAATCATCTTGTGGAAGCGACCCAATCGCAGCGACAAAGGCGCCGTGCTCGACTTGCACAAACTGAGCATCAAAACCCGCAGCTTCGGCGATATCGATGGCTTGCTCAATGGTCGACTTAGGCATGGAAGTCGTCAGCAAGCTTGTCGTGGCGCGGTCGTCTTGAAGCTCGATGTAGTCACAAACGACATCATCAATATCAATGTGATACAGCTCGCTCTCAATCTCGAACTTGAGCACCTGCATGATTTTGTCGCGGTCTGAAAATGGGACCGCAATCTCACGCAAAACCGAACCAAGCGCCGGCGCACAAATTGTAATTTTATCGGCTTTGCCGCCTGTTTCTTTCCAGGCACGCGCAAGGGCGGCCCCGTAAGTTTCAGGGGTTGCAGCCGCTGGGCTCAGATCACCTGAGCCGCAGGATGAAACGGTAAACTTTTTGCTGCTGCCGTCAAGCAGAGCAAATGCATAACCGTCTGGTTGTAATCGAATTCCGAGGCTCTTTGCCATGGTGTTGCACTAGATTAACGAGCCGGGAGCGCCGCTTCCATTGTCTTAAAGCGAGCGCGCTGCTCAGGTTGCAAAATACGGTTGCGAATTAAGGTTTCAAAGCGCAAATCAAGGTCTGCCCACTCGGGAGCAATCTGTTGTCGCTGGGTGTCAAGTAAACGATTGCGTTCACCATCGTAGTAGCGCATCAGGATACGCAAATCAGCCACTTGGTCGGTCGATAAATCTGCCGCAAACGACATCGCGGTGACATAGGCCGCCAAATCAATCGGCAAAGGGCCCTCAGGCGCAGGCGCTAGACGACGCTCAAGCAGCATGCCCGCGAAAAGGCCAGCTATGAAAGTCACCGCGGCCAAGAAGAATATCTTTTGCTTCATCGACCGCTCGGCACGGGGCGCTCAGGCGCCAAAGGCATCAATTCGACCGGCCGTTGCAATATCTCTTGGACGGCCTCTTCAATTTCTCGGGGCGTGCTCGCCTCAACCGTTCCGGCCAATGGCATCACTGTGCGCTCGGCGATTAAAAGCCCACCTAAACCAATCATCAATGCAGCCGCAAGCCGGCCCCACCAACGCAAGGCCGTCGAAGTGCTATGAATTTCATCCGCAAGCCCCTCTTCAAAACGCCACGCCATGCGCTCAAGCACCTCTTCTGTAGGCTCGTCTGGCTGCAACAAACTCAGATCTAACCGCAGCTCACGCCAACTTTGCACGGCCGCGCGGCAAGGAGCGCAATCAAGCAAATGCGCGCGGACTTCTTTGGCGTCAAGCTCAGAAGCCTCGTCATCAAACCAGGCCATCAAACGCGGAAGCCATTTTTTGCAGGGGTCGTTCATAATGCCTCTTGAATGGATTTTAGGATTTGAGCCAATTTCACACGACCACGGTGAATCCGTGATTCAACGGTGCCCTGCGCGACATCGAGGACGCGCGCAATATCGCGATAGGTCATGCCCTCTAACTCGCGTAAAACGAGTGCTTCGCGAAACTTGGGTGAAAGTTGATTCATGGCGGCTCGTACAAGAATGGAGCGTTCGTGGACTTCGGCCATCTCGGCACTCTGGGCATCTCGACGCTCGTCTTCGAAATCAGGGCCGCTTGGAGAAGCGCTGCCGTCGCCATCGTCAGGGCGACCACTTGCCAAAAGCGAAAAACTCACGGGCCGCGTTTGCCGAACGGTCTTGCGGCGATGGTCGCGCAAAGTATTAATCGCCACCCGGTAAAGCCAAGTCGAAAGTGCGGCCTCACCGCGAAAAGTGCCAATGCGCCGCTGAACCTTTAAAAAAACCTCTTGCACGCCATCTTCGGCCTCTTGGCGATCAAGCCCCAATCGCAGAGCCAAACCGTAAATCTTGCCCGAATACTCGCGAAATAAATCGTCAAGCCTCTGTGCACCTGCCCGATTCGCGCGGGCACCAGCACCAGACGCAGCACCACAATCGGAGCGGTCGTCAGGGTTAGGTTGCATTTTTGCCAAGGGTTGAGCCACAGGTTATTGACGGCAGGAAGCGTAGAGAACTTCCGGCACACCCCAGTTTTACGCCGCTAATGCTCAAGATGCGGAAGAATATGCCCCATTTTGTCGCGCTTAGTGCGCAAATAGGTGCAATTGTGCTCGCCAGCCTCGACCTGCAATGAAACCTGCTCGGTAATTTCGAGCCCATAACCTGCTAGCCCAGTGAGCTTTTTAGGGTTATTCGTCAGCAAGCGCATGCGGCGCACACCCAAATCGCTCAAAATCTGAGCGCCAGTGCCGTAATTCCGCATGTCAGCGGGGTAGCCAAGTTTTTCGTTGGCCTCAACGGTGTCAAAGCCTTGGTCTTGCAGCTGATAGGCTCGCAATTTAGCCTCAAGCCCAATGCCACGCCCCTCTTGGCGGATGTAAAGCAACACCCCTTTGCCATCGCTCGCAATTTGCTGCATTGCCGCGTCAAGTTGCTGACCACAATCGCAACGGGCAGAGCCCAAAACATCGCCCGTCAAGCACTCAGAATGCACCCGCACGGTGACTGATTCTTCGAGCTTTTCAAACGGCACATTGTCGCCGTCTGGCGCATCAGACCAACCAAAAGTCAGCGCGACATGCTCTTTATCGTCATTAAGAGCCGTATAAAGATGTGCCGTAAAATCACCATAACGAGTCGGCATACGGACGCCCTGAACCCGGCGGTCAATCAACCGCTCGCGGCGGCGGCGGTACTCAATAAGAGCCTCAACCGTGACAATAGGCATATCGTATTTTTTGGCGAAAACCTCTAGTTCAGGCATGCGCGCCATGGTGCCGTCGTCATTCATGATTTCGCAGATGACGCCACCCGCGCGGAGACCAGCAAGTCGAGCCAAGTCAACCGAGCCCTCAGTCTGCCCAGGGCGCACCAAAACGCCACCCTTTCGCGCCCGCAGAGGGAACATATGCCCAGGACGCGCTAAATCTTCTGGAACCGCATCAGGCTTGAGTGCCGTCAAGATGGTGTGCGAGCGATCAGCGGCAGAGATGCCTGTCGTCACACCCTGACGCGCCTCAATCGATTCAAGGAAAGCCGTGCCCATACTTGATGTGTTGTCTGCGACCTGGGCGCGCAAGCCCAACTGATCACAAATCGCACCATCAAGAGCAAGGCAAATCAGACCACCCGCTTCTTTTCGCATGAAGTTGATGATTTCAGGTGTGCACTTTTCAGCAGCAATCACCAAATCGCCTTCATTTTCGCGTTTGGGGTCGTCAACAAGGATGACCATACGCCCCTCGGCAATGGCTTGAACGGACTCGTCGATTGTGGCGAAGTTCATGAACTATGTATTTTAACTGTATTTTGTCAGCATCTGACGGATGCGTAAGTCGTTGCCTCGGCAACACTTACAATTTTGTCCGCCTAGGATTTAGGATTTAAGCCTCAACGCCCGATAAACAAGATGTGAAAACCGCCCAACTAGCCGCTTGGGGAGCAACCATCGCTGTGGTTGCTTCTGTCCTCCTTTCCGCTCTGCCACTCGCCGACATCGCAACTACCCGCATTAAAACGCAGGGGAAAGAGCTGCGAGGTTTGCAAGCCGAGATTGAATCTCTCCGCGCAGGCCAGGGGGAACTCTGGCAGGAGACTTATGGAATCGATCAGCGAGTTTTAGAAACCGACGACAAAGTCGATGTGACTTCAACCCGTCTCGCAGACTTAAAAAGCGAGTTAGTCGCTCGTGAAGCTGCTCGAACCGCTGCACAAGAAGCTTCGGCAAAAGCACATTCTCCTGCAGCCCGTCGCTCGGCATTGGTCCGCGACATTCTGAGCCCTGTTTTCCAACTCTCCGGCGAAGGAGCTGTTGGCAGTGGCGTGTTGGTTTACAAAGGCAAGGACGAAAAGGGCTCTTATTACCTCGCTTTGAGCTGCTACCATGTGATTCGAGACATTTTGGGTTCGCGAAGCGGCGCGACCTTGCGAGATGATGTAGAAGTGCGCTTTGATGCCGTTGATGGCAAAGCGACCTACGCCACCGCACACATGATTGAAGAGGATCTCAAAACAGATCTGGCCCTGCTCAGAATTGATACACATCTCGACCTAGGCCAACCAGCCCGCCTTGCGCCATCAAGTCGCATGAGCGATATTGAAGTTTTCTCGGATATCTACACTGTAGGCTGCCCACTCGGGACTGCCGCGCAAGCCACACGCGGCGAAATTAGCCGCACCTCGTGGGATGTCGATGGCGTCGACCACTGGATGCTGTCCAGCCCAGCCTATTTCGGCAACTCTGGCGGCGGTATTTTCTTGGCCGAGACCCACGAACTGATTGGTGTATTCACCAAAATCTACACGCATGGTTCTTCACGCCCACAGGTCATCACCCATATGGGGTTGTCTGTGCCGCTTGACACCGTACTGGATTGGCTCTTGTCGAAAGGCTATGACTTCACCTCAAAGCAAGTGAAGCAAATTGGCTGGATTGCTGAAGCTAGCCATCAGGAATAGCAAGGCGTCCCTACAAAATTGTAGACTGAGCGGCGATGCGTCGCATTCTGACCTCCCTACTCTTCGCGCTTTCGTTTTCGTCACTTCTTCCTGCAGCCCAGGAAGAAGTCAACTTTGACCAAGCGCGGCAATTTCTTCAAGCAGGCGAATTAGACAAAGCCTGGGATTCAGCATCCCGCACTCTTGCGGTTGTGCCCTATAGCCGCGAAGGCTATGGCGTCATGCGAGAAATCGCCAAAGCTGACGGCGATTTTGAGGCTGAGTTGCGCTGGGCGAAGTGGCAGTATTGGTCTCTTTATTACGATGGGCCGACCAAAGAAGCCGCGGCTTTAGCTGCTGAACTCGATGAGTTTTACCCCGACTGGAACGCTGAGGCCAAAACCTTACAAGACTGGGAAAGCACCGTTTACAAGGCAGCCAATTCAGCAAAATCGAGTAAGCAATACCGCCTAGCGGGGCATTTCTTAGACAAGTTGATTGGCTTGCACCCTTCCGACAGCAAGCTCAACAAAGAATATGGCAAGCTCATCAAAAAGGCGGGTAACGAGGTGAGCGGTGGCGCGTTTGCAGCGGCCGCTATTCGCCGTAAATCAAAGCGCTGGCTCGACAAACAAAACGCAAAGCACTCGGCCTGGGACAACGGCTTTGAGCGCAAGACAAAACACTATAAAATATTCACAAACATCTCTTGGCAATTTGCAGAAACAGCCGCTGCCGCAATGGATGAGATTAATGAATTTTATCGCTGGGTTTACGATTATAAAAAGAGTGCAAAGGCAACCGTGTATTGCATGAAAAACCGTGGCGATTTCGACAAGGCCTCTGCCAAGTGGCACGGCAAAACGGTTGATGCGAGGGGCTACTGGACAGCTGGCCAACGATCCGTTTTCACTTATGACTACGGTGGCAACCAAATCGACATTTGGCGCACTTTATTCCATGAAGCAAGTCACCAATTTATGACTTTGCTTACGAACGACAACCACATCACCCCCACTTGGTTAAACGAAGGCACATCATCTTATTTCGAAGGTTGCGTCATTAAAGCTGACGGCACGATTCTTAAAAATGCTCCTGCGGAACATCGCCTCAGAGAATGGTGGTCGATTGAGCACTCACCAACCAAGCACAGTCTCTATGACATGATTTCGCATATCCGCAATGTTGGCGCGGACGAGACAGGCATGCTCAGTTTTGAGGGTCACTACTATTCTTATGCGTGGTCACTTGTTTACTTTTTGCTCAACTACGAAGAGCACGACCGCCGAGTCGGCGTTGCGCTGACTGGCCTTGATGACTTAACTGACGACTTCAAAGAAACCTGGAAGCCCGGTCGTTTGGTTTACCGTGAGGCTTATCTGAAATACCTTCGTCATTTCAGCAAGCGCGGGTGCAAAGGCGATAAAGAGTATGCCTTTGAAATCGCGAAAAAATACTTCGTCGATGAGATTGAAGACCCTGACATCAAAAACTGGGAGGCCTTCGAAAGGCGCTGGAGACTCTACACAACGGCACTTTACAACGAAATGGAAGCTGGGCCTGCCTTTGCTTATTTCCTGCAAGCACGAGCGCGTGGCTATCTTGCCGTCGGTGATTTTGAGCGCGCGCGAGTTGTTGCCGAACAAGCTGACGCCAAGCGGATCAACAATGCCACAACTTATGGTTTACTCGCTGATGCTTATCTTGGCGAGAAGCAAGAAGGCGAAGCGGTCTACTGGATGACAAGGCGCTGGGAATTGCTCTGGGAAGCAAATCAGCTCGAAGAGCTTGCAGAAGCCGAAACCTGGCTCAAAGAAAATGGTGGCGGGAAAATCCTTAAGGAATACTGCGGCCCGACAAAAGACGCTGCCGCAAATATCGAAACTCTCATGGATACCGCTGTCGACGCCCACCACCCAATCTTGGCTTCCTTGTTTGCATCGCACGCTTTGAGAGCCTTTGATTCAGAGCAAATCACACTCTTAGAGGCAAGCCAGACTTACGCTGAGGCGGCAGATCAAGACTTGCGCATGTGGCGCCGAGTGTTCCAAGGTTCCGCTCAAGACAATGTCGTCAGCCGTGATGGCACAGAAGAGCTTATTGGCTATCAAGCCAACGGTGTGCTCTTAAATAATCCTCCCGGCGGCGCATCCGCCGAATTGATTTGCCGCGATCACGGTGTCGCCAATTTGATTCTGCCTTACAGCATTCGTGGCACCGCCGAATGGGAAGGCGAATACGGTGCGGGCATGCAATTCGGCTTTGGTTTACGCGGCAACCCGCAAGTCGGTTTCAACTTGCTAGGCCGCAAACAAAATGAGGATAAAATTGTTGAATTCTACACAGTTACTCTTGTGTCTGATTTCAACTCCGGCAGCACTATTTATAAGCCAAGTTTCCATGGCGGCATGGCATTCGAAGGCGGTGATAATGGGCTTTACAAAATGGACTTCTCGCTTCAGGTCGACAAAAATGGGCTTGGCTTTATCACTATTGATGAAAATGACCCCGTTGCCTTCCCTGAGCAATTCAAACCGGAAAAATTAACGGGTAGCTTTGCCATCCGTGCGAGTGATGAATCAGTTGCACTGTTTTCGAATATCGAAGTTTTGCCCAACACTCCATTCTGGCCTGTTGAATAATTTAGGCTCTTGCGAGGGCAATACTCACCGCGCTCGCAACGATAACCCACCGCCTGAAATGCTTAGGCGGTGGGTTTCGTTTATGGCGGCTGAACCGTTACGGGCGAGCGCACCTTCAAGATTGAGCAGGCGTGTGGGCGACACCGTTTCGCCCAGGTCTCTTAAGTGCTTAGCGACAGCCTGCCGCCGCAAGTAACTCGGGAGCCCCCTCCAGTCGGTCTCGGCTTGGAGCAGCAAATCGCCCAAACTCTCTTGCCAGTCTTCGACTTCGGCGGCAAGGCGATTCAAGGCCAAAATGGGGTCGCCCGTGGCCAGATGCTCCAACCCTGGCATGACTTCGTGCCGCAGGAAATTTCGAGCGGCAACGGTCGAGTCTGCATTGCTGAGGTCTTCGACCCACTCTTGCCCAGCATCAACGAGGGCTTCTCGAACATCATCCGCTCGCAAATGAAGCATCGGGCGGTAAAGATCAATGCCCTGGGCCAAACTGCGTCGAGCTGGAATCCCGGCTAAACCTCGAATGCCCGTGCCACGCATCAGGCGCATCAGAATCGTCTCGGCAGAATCATCTGCAGTGTGAGCTGTTAACACAAGGCTTGCGCCTAGTATCAGGGCCTCGTCTGCTAAGAGCTGGTAGCGAAACCGTCGCCAATCCGCCTCATTCTTGCCGGCCGGATGCGCCAATCGCAACACTTTTGCGTCGTAGCCCATATCGGTTAGCAACTCCACGGCGCGCTCAGCGTCTGCCGACGACTCAGGCCTGAGGCCATGATCCACCACGCGCGCAAAGATCGATGGATGATTTTGACCATCCGGATCACTGCTTTCTGCCCCCCCGCGAGTCGCCAGACTTTGGCAAGCATGCGCTAAAAACATGGAATCCGCACCGCCTGAGCAAGCGAGTAAAGCCCCACTGCCACCTGCCCCGTCAAGAGCAGATTTAACTTCTTTGCAAACAGTCGTGAAAAGGGGTGACGAAGATGTCATTTCTGACCTAAAATTGCCTGCTTCCCCCCTCAGCTTCAACCGGAAAATCACAATTCCAAAAATGTCTACCCCCAGAGTTGCCATCAACGGCTACGGCCGCATCGGTCGCCTAGCCCTCCGTCAAATGCTTGCTAGCGATGATTTTGAAGTCGTCGCCGTGAATTCCAGCGCTGATCCTGCAACGCGCGCCCATCTTTTGGGTTACGACACCATGCATGGCCGCTTCGGAAACGAGATTACGGCCGACGAAAGCAGCATGACCGTCGATGGCCATAAATTCCATGTCGTCAAAGAGCGCAACCCAGCTGACTTGCCCTGGGGCGAGCTTGAAGTTGACATCGTGCTTGAATGCACCGGCGCTTTTCGTTCCCGCTCGCTTCTTGAAAAGCATCTCGAAGCTGGTGCCAAAAAAGTCGTCTTGAGCGCGCCGGCAAAAGATGAAATTGACGCCACGGTTGTTTTGGGGGTCAATGACGACATCCTTGAGCCTGGGCATCGGATTGTTTCAAACGCATCCTGCACGACTAATTGCCTCGCACCTGTCGCCAAAGCGATTCATGATGCTTTCGGGATTGATCATGGTTTGATTACCACGATTCACGCCTACACGGCATCGCAGAATGTTCTTGATGCACGCCATAAAGATTTGCGTCGTGCTCGTGCTTGCGCAATGAATATCATCCCGACAACAACGGGTGCTGCCCGCGCGGTTGGGCAAGTGCTGCCTGAGCTCGCCGGCAAACTTGATGGCATGGCTATGCGCGTGCCTGTCGCAAATGGATCATGCGTTGACCTCACTTGCGTGGTCGATCGCGAAGTGACTGCTGCTGAAGTCAACGCAGCCATCCGTGCGGCCGCCGAAGGCTCAATGAAGGGCTACCTCAAATACAGCGAGCTGCCACTTGTTTCGAGCGACATCGTTGGCGACCCGTCCTCTTCGATTTTTGACAGCCCGTTGACGACTACCATGGGTCGCACCGTAAAAATCATCACTTGGTATGACAACGAGTGGGGCTATTCCAGCCGCGTCGTTGATTTGATTGCTCGCCTTCACAAGCTCGGCTACCAAGCCTAGTTGCTCTTCAAGAGACCGCCATGAGCCTCAACAAAAAAACACTGCAGAGCATCGAACCTGCAGGCAAACGAGTATTTGTGCGTGTTGATTTCAATGTGCCGCTCACTGACCTCAGCCCTGATGGCCAACGCGCTGTATCCGATGACACACGCATCCAGGCTGCCCTGCCCACTTTGCGATTCCTGCTCGAAGCGGGTGCTGCCGTCATCGTGGCCTCTCATCTCGGTCGGCCCAAAGGCGAAGTGAAAGAAGAGTTACGGATGTCCCCCGTCGCGGCTCATTTGGCCACTTTACTTAATGGGTTTGTCGTCCACGCGGCAGACGACACGATTGGCCCTGATGCTCAAGCAAAAGTTTCGGCCTTGAAACCAGGTGAGCTTTTGCTTCTTGAAAACCTTCGCTTTGATGCGGGTGAAAAAAGTGGCGATTCTGCTTTTTCAGCGGCGCTAGCGCAATACGCCGACATCTATGTCAATGATGCGTTTGGCACTTGTCATCGCGCACACGCATCAATGGCGGGCGTACCTGCGCTTGTCAAACCTGCCGTTGCGGGGTTGCTCCTTGAAAAAGAAATTCATGCTTTTGATGCCGTCCTTGGCAATGGCAAACGCCCCGTTGTCGCCATTATTGGTGGCGCGAAAGTGAGCGATAAGATTGTCATCCTCGAGAATTTATTGCCCAAAGTTGATGCCGTTTTGATTGGCGGCGGCATGGCCTACACTTTTTTAGCGGCTCAAGGCATTGCCATTGGCGACTCGTTGCTTGAGCAAGAGCGCATCGAAACAGCCAAGGCTATCTTGGTGAAAGCAAACGAGCTGGGTGTCGACTTGCTCTTGCCAACAGACCATATTGCGGCTGACCGTTTTGCCGCCGATGCTCAGACTCAGGTGGTTGAAGGGGGCATCCCTGACGGTTACATGGGGCTCGACATTGGTCCCGTGACTCAGGCTCAATTTGCGACTCGTGCTGCGGCGGCTGGCACCGTGGTCTGGAATGGCCCAATGGGTGTTTTTGAAATGCCCGCATTTGCCGGCGGCACATTAACCATTGCGCAAGCTCTTGCCGACTCAGATTGCACATCCGTGATTGGCGGCGGCGATTCGGTCGCTGCGATTAAACAAAACGGTCTAGCGGATCAAGTCACGCACATCTCAACCGGTGGTGGCGCGTTCCTAGAAATGCTCGAAGGCAAAACGCTGCCCGGCTTTGCTGCGCTTGACGACAACTAATCTGTTGCGCAATTTGAGAAACTAGTCGGTTGCTTTATCAACCGCATCTTCGGCGGCCCGCTGAAATTGCTCTTCAACAAATTCGGCGCCATCTTCGATTTTTTCAGCAGCTTCGCTAGCACCACGGCGGACGGCTTTTTCGGTCTTGGCCTCGTCGTAGAAAAAATATGAAGCCAAAATCAAAACGGCCAAGACAATCAAGCCGACGAGCAATGCCTTAATTGCTTTTTTGAAAAGCCAAAGGAAAAGCACAGCAAGCGCAAGCATCGCTACCGCGCCCACGATGGGCTGCTCTTGGAAGAACACTTTAAATTCCTCTAACCAGGTCGCTGGATTCATGCACACAGGATACCACCCACCCGCGCTAGAATCATGCCATGAGCCACCCCATTCGCATTGCCCCCTCTCTCTTAGCTTGTGATTTTGCACATTTAGCCGATGAGCTTCAGCGGGCGGAAAAGGCTGGTGCAGACTGGCACCATGTTGATGTCATGGACGGCAATTTTGTACCCAACTTGTCGATTGGGCCACCTGTGGTTCAAGCCATCCGCGCCTCGGGGCAAATCCCGCTTGATGTGCACCTCATGATTACCGAGCCCAAAAAATGGGCCGACATTTACGCCAAGGCTGGTGCGGATGTCCTCACTTTTCATTATGAAGCCGCCAAAGATGACTTCCCTGCGACACTCGAAGCTTATCGAGCAACAGGTTGTGTCGTTGGCGTTGCGGTTAACCCGCCTTGCGGAGTCGAGCCTTTACGCGACTATCTTGACCAAATCGACATGATTTTGGTGATGTCCGTCCACGCTGGTTTTGGTGGGCAAAGCTTTATGCCTGAGGTCTTAGACAAAGTTCGGCAACTGCGCGCTTGGGGGTATAGCGGCGATATCCAAATCGATGGCGGAGTGACCGACCAAACGGCACCTGCATGCATCGAAGCAGGCGCCAATGTCTTGGTCGCTGGCACTTACCTATTTCGCAGCGTTGATATGGCTCTTGCTATGCGGGCTATGCGTGTCTCTTAATTCACTACGCAAATCTTCGTTGTCGGCCAAGGCCTTGCGCAACTGACTCTCGCGCATTCTTCGCGCTTGAATAGCACCGACGAGGTCATCGACGGCTTCGTCCAGAATGACAAACTCGCGCGCCATACGACCTTTTACATGCATTTCTTCTTCGCCGTCGGCAATGCTTGAAATGCGGTTTGTGATGCGATGCAGAGGTTGAATGCCTAATCGCTGCACCCAGAATAGACCCACTAGAGACAACAGAAGTTGAGTCATCGTTACGGCTACTTGTAACCATAAACCATGTTTTTGAATAGCAAGTAGCGTTGCCGAATTATTCCAGACTAAATGCACTCGGCCAAACACTTCACCGCTTAGCTCGACGATAGCAGTGTGTTCTCCGAGTTGCTCACGGTTGGCAACACGAGACGCGCGCCAACTAGCGAGTAAATCACCGTCTTCGTTTTCAATCATAAAGCGGTGCAGATGAGGGAAAGCTGTCGAAAGGCCATCGGCCAATTCTTGAAGCACCGGGCGGTCTTCGGTAACGATGGCGTCCATGGCGGCGAGACGGATGAGCTCAACGGCTTGTCGAGTATCGGCGTTGATTTGTCGGTGGGACTGTCGCATTTCTACTTCACGCACGACAAAACCCGCCGTCCAACCGACGACTAGCGCGGCCAAAATCAATGCAATCGTGAGCTGCACACTCAATCGCCAAGTGCCATCTCGGAGGTGCTTATCAACGCTGATTTCGTGAGTGCGCATGACTACTTACTTGACTTGAAAAAAGACTGACTCGCTTCCATGGCCAGTTGGATGGGTTCGTAATCGGCTGCCTCTGCCTCGAGAAAGCCACTTTTCCCAAGAGCCTCAAGGGCAATCGGATCTTGCATATCTAAAAGCGCCTGCTTCAGGGCTTCAGCAATTTCTGATGGCATATCGGCCCGCGCAACCCAAGGTTTGGTGACATTAGGGAATCGAGCCAACTCTCGCAAGCGCAACCCTTTGTCTACCAGCTTTCTGAAAGTGGCCTCTTTCAATGCGCCCGCATCAAAATCCCCAGCCGCGACAGCAGTTCCGACCATGTCGTGTCGACCGAGGTAGGACCAACTGCCAAGGTCGCTCGCATATACACCGTTTTCGAAGAGAGCCTGTTGCGCCAGATACCGCCCGATCGTTGAAGTGCTATCGCCAAAGGCAAATCGACGCCCACGCAACTCGCCAAGCGACTGAACGGAACTATCGGTTGGAACGCAAACCACGCCCCAAAACACACGCTCACCTTTTTTATGCTCCATCGCTAACAGCTTCAAATGAGGGTTTTCACCGCGTGCCAAAACAAATGAAGCGGGGCCAAAGCGGGCAAAATCGACACGACCCGACAGTAAATCATCTCGACCTCTTTCATAATCAACGGCGATTTCCATCCGAATCCTCACGCGTTCACCAAGCCCAGCGGTCATCGATTTTTCGAGCTCATCAAGGACGGGGCGGAACTGTCGCACCATATCGGATGCCTTGTCTGCGGTGTAGACGCCAAAGCGTAATTCAATTGGGGCGGCTGGCTGGATATCTGCTGCGAGCGGAGACTCGGTGAGGCCGCCAGGAGACGGGCTGCAAGCTAACAGTAAAACCAGACCTGCACCCATGAGGGGGGGCTGTGTGCACATCATGTCTCGTTAAGTCCCTCTGGATGGGGAATCCACCATGAAATATTGGAAAATATGACAGACTCACCTCAGATGCGCGCGCTTGCTAAACGGCACCGCTAAACTGGAAACATGGGTTGGCGTCTACGCAGAAAGAAAAAAGACATGCCGGGCGGTCTCTGGACCAAATGCTCTGCATGTGCTCAGATGATTTACACCAAAGACCTCCAAGAAAATCAGGCGGTCTGTACAGAGTGTAATTTTCACCACACGATGCACGGGCGGCGACGCATTGAAATCACGGCCGACCCAGGCACTTTCCAAGAGCATTTTTCTGATCTTCAGCCGAAAGACCGTTTAGGTTTTGTTGATTCAATTCCCTACACGGAAAAAATCGCCAAAGCTCAAGAAAAAACAGGCAACGCCGATGCTTGCTTAGCTGGGCTTTGTGAAATCGGCGGCCATCCGATTGCTTTGGCTGTATTAGATTTTTCTTTCATGGGTGGCTCCATGGGCGAAGTCGTGGGTGAAAAAATTGCACGCACGGTTGAGTTGGCCGAGGGTAAGGGCATCCCTGTGGTTATTTTCTCGGCTTCAGGTGGCGCGCGGATGCACGAGGGCGCCATTTCTTTGATGCAAATGGCTAAAACTTGCGGAGCGTTGCAGCACTATCGTGAGCGAGGTGGTTTTTCGATTTCAGTGCTCACAAACCCTACAACGGGCGGTGTGACGGCGAGTTTCGCCATGGTTTGTGACATGACCATCGCCGAGCCACAAGCTTTGGTGGGTTTTGCCGGCCCGCGGGTTATCCAAAACACGATTCGCCAAGATTTGCCCGAAGGCTTTCAGCGTTCTGAGTTTTTGAAAGACAAGGGGCAGGTCGACCTCATTGTGTCTCGCAATGAAATGCGCGACAAGTTGGCTTTGCTATTGAGCTACGCGGAAAACCGTCCGAAAGCAACGGCTTAAAGCGGGCTATGCCCCGATAGGGCAGAAATTGGTTTTTTATATTTAGGCGTCTGCCCAAATTGGTCGATAGGGGTTAGAATTCCTTACCCAACTCCGCCACCGTCCCCCAAAAGACGGCAATGCCTGACACCAACTCCCCCAACATCCAGCAACATCAGCTGGAAAACCTCCTCGGCCTGAAAGGGCTCGAGCTCCGCATAAACCTCAGCAAGAAAGAGCTTTTCCACGAGGCCATCGCCAACGATCGCGGTCGTGTGCGACTTGACGGCGCTGACGATGATCAAAAGGCTTTCCCCACCAAGCTTGGCGACGATGGGCCTTTGGTTTATTACACCGACCCGACTTGCACTGGCCGCCCCGTCAAAGATACCTTTGGAGTTGCATGGCCTGAATTCGAAGACAGCGTCTGGTGGAAGCCGGACTATCAAAAATTTGATGGGCCTAAATTCGAGGCCCTCCTTGCGCGTGTTGTTACCCACCTCAACGACCGTGGCCGCCACCTTTATGTCAAAGATGTGTATTGCGGAAGTGATCCGTCTTACGCTCGCCCATATCGATTGGTTAGCGAATACGCCGCACACTCGCTTTTTTGCGACAACATGTTTATGCATGACATCGACGGTGTGCAAGACGAAGACGGCAAACGCTGGACGATGCTCAATGTGCCATCCTTCCATTGCGACCCTGAGCGCGATGGCACGGTAGGCACTCGCTTGGCTTGTTTAGATTTCCGCAACCGAATTTGTTTGGTACTTGGTCGCGCCGATTATTGCGGCGTGGTCAAGAAGTCGATGTTTACGGTCATGAACTACCTCTTGCCTGAGATGGGCGAGATGAGCATGCACTGCTCAGCCAATGTTGGGCAGCAAGACGATGGCGCGATTCTGTTTGGGCTTTCGGGCACAGGCAAGACGACGCTTTCGGCTGATCCCGCCCGCAAGCTGATTGGTGACGATGAGCACGCCTGGACAGGCATCGGTGTCTCTAACCTCGAAGGTGGTTGCTATGCCAAGCTGATTAACCTCGACAAAGTTGATGAGCCTGTGATCGCCGCGGCGATGTCAATGGCCGGCACGATCATTGAAAATGTGCCTCCACTGCCAGGTCGCAAGATGGAAGAGCTCGACCCGCAAGAGCTCGATTTGTTTGACACTTCCGTTACTGAAAACACGCGCTTTTCTTACGCGCTTGAGTGCAACCCAGATGTAATGCCGGGCGCTAAGGGCGGGCATCCTAAAACGATTGTGCTGCTTACCGCTGATGCATTTGGCGTTTTGCCTCCTGTTTCAGTTTTGACCCCTAAAGAGGTCATGTATCACTTTACGAGTGGGTTTACGAGCAAACTGGCTGGTACAGAAGTCGGTATCACTGAACCCAAGGCTGCTTTCTCGGCCTGCTTCGGCGCACCCTTTATGGCTCAAAAGCCTGATGTCTATGCGCGCTTGCTTGCAGAAAAAATGGAGCAGCACGAAACGCGTTGCATCCTGCTAAATACGGGTTGGGGCGGTGGCCCCCACGGCGTGGGCAAACGCATTTCGATTGGCCATACACGCGCGCTACTCGATGCTGCGCTGAATGGTGATCTCGATAGTGTTGGGTTTGAGACCCACCCCGTCTTTGGGCTTCAGATGCCTACATCTTGCCCGGGCGTACCGGCTGAGATTCTCAACCCACGCAACACTTGGCAAGACAAAGAAGCCTACGATGTCGCTGCCGAGAAATTGCGCGGGATGTTCCACGACAACTTCGAGAAAAAGGGTCTAGCCGAGATGGGTATCGACCCTGTGATGTAAATCACTGCACTTTAATCGTGCTCGGCGCTGAGTGAGCCCAGAGGGCTCACTCAGCCAGATATTTGCCAACGATCTTGGAAATTTTTTCTTTAAACACTTCCGTCGAAAACGGAATCGCGGACTCGCGGATGGCATCGGCGTCCCAATCGATTGACTCGGCTAGCAACATGGCCCCCATAATGTCATCCATGTTTTGCTCAGCAAAATGAACGCCCGTCACACCGTGGACAACCGTCTCAGCTGTTCCGGCCTTGTTAAGGGCAATTACAGGCCGACCAGCCGCTAGCGATTCAACGGGCGCAATTCCGAAGTCTTCTTCGGATGGGAATAAAAATGCTTTGGCACCAGCAAAGAGACCTGGCATCTCTTCATCAGGCACGAACCCTAAGAACTCGATTGTGGGCCCAGCGATTTTTTCTAACTCGCCGCGGTAAGGGCCACTGCCAGCAATCTTTAGCGGCAGTTGAAGCTGGTTGCAAGCTTCAATGATTAGATCAATGCGTTTGTAACCTTCGAGTCGCAGGGCACAAAAATAATACTCACCTGGGCTCGTCGCCAAGCCAGCTGCACGGAAAGGCTGGATATCTACCCCAGGGTAAACCACGCGCGCATCAGCGTTGTAAACGCGCTTCACCATCGCCGCGACATAGCGAGAATTTGCGATATAGAGGTCTGGGTTTTTTGCATAACGCTGATCCCATTTGCGAAAGCGATTGCAGAAAAACCGCAACAATGGTCGCGCAAGTGCTGGGTAACCCGAAAGAAACATCTCTTGGCGGTCGTAAGCAAACATCGCCGCCCTATGGATGTAGCAAATATGGGGTACGCCAGGGGGCATGACCACATTTTTCATGTAAGAGACCGAGGAACTCAGCAACAAATCAATCTCGGGATCAAGCTGTTTCGTCAAGCGATTTGTGAGCCAAGGGTAAAGTGGAAAAGGAAAGCGATACGTTTTCCCACTTAGAAAAGGCTGCGCAATAGATGTGCACACCGACCAGCCCCGAAAGACTTCGCGATCTTGGCGGTATAGGGTATAAACCGTGGCGTCGGGCCAAAGTTGGTGCATATGCTCGAGTACATTTTCGGCGCCACCGACTGTCATGAAGTCGTGGGCGAGTGCGATTTTTTGTTTGATTGCCATTTAGCTCATGCCGAGGAAAGGTCTTCACCAGCCAGAATTCTGCTTCGAGAATCAGCTACGAGTTCATCTAAAAGAGAATCAACATCAAGCTCAGGTACATACCCAAGCAATGCGCGCAAACGAGTTGTGTCTCCGATGAGTTGATCTGCATCGGCGCCACCTCGCAAACGAGTTTGATCTTGCTTTAAGCAAATCTTGCCTTCAAATCGCTGCAAAAGCCCATCTAATAAATCGCCGACAACTTGACCTTGCCCCGAGCAGAGATTGACCAAATCGGCTTGGCCAGCGCTGGAGAGGATATCGAGGTAGCCTTGAGCGACCTGCTTGACATGCAAGAAATCTCGCACTCCGCCAAGCCAGCCGACTGGCAACTCGCCACCGCCGTCGGCCTCGAGTTGCGCTAAGCGCATTGCAAAACTCGGCAAAGCAAAGATGGGTAATTGCCCAGCACCTGTGTGGTTAAATGGACGAACAACCGTTACGCGATGGCCTTTCTTGCTCAATGCTTGCGCCATGGCTTCCCCGTCGAGCTTGGTGCGGCCATAAACATTGACTGGCTCAAGAATCTCGTCTTCGCGCAGCGGATGATTAGCGGGCTTGTAAACATGGCCCGACGAAACATGCACGATTGGGCAATCGGGCCAACGCTTGAGAACGGACTCATAGAAACGCTGTGGACCCGCGACATTGACGGCTTGCGCAAGCGATGGGTGTGCCTCGCAAACGGGCGGTGACGAGATTGCGGCTAGATGAATCAGGCCAGAAGGCTCAGGCAGGGCATCAAAATCAGCTACGGCTTCACCCGAGGGAATGCGCGCGGCTTCAGCCAAATTCATGGTCGTGAATGAACTGCCAATTGGCAGCTGTGACTCACGCCCGGGGCTACAGAAAGCGGCCCATTGCTGCCCTTGCGACTCGAGCAAACGGCGCAACCATGTGCCAGCAAAGCCGTCTGCTCCAGTAATCCAAATGGCTGACATCTTGCGAGTTGGCGGGCTAGGCCAGCGCCTCAGGAAGTGAGCCGCGTTGGCAGGTTGCGCCTTGGTCGATGCGGCGTTTTAGATCGTAATCAACCATCATCTCGACAAGGCCACGGAAATTGACTTCAGGTTCCCAGCCCAACTTTTCTTTTGCCTTTGTCGCATCGCCCAAAAGTAATTCGACCTCGGCTGGGCGGTAATACTTAGGGTCAATGGAAACGAAATCGTTGTAATCAAGCCCGACATGCCCAAAGGCAATTTCGCAAAACTCTCTAACCGTGTGAGTCTCGTTGGTTGCGACGACATAATCGTCTGGCTCGTCTTGCTGCAACATCAAATGCATCGCCTTGATGTAATCACCCGCAAAACCCCAATCGCGCTGGGCGTCTAAATTGCCTAGCGCTAAACCATCTTTTTCGCCGCACACGATGGCAGCAACATGATCTGAAATTTTGCGTGTTACAAACTCAAGGCCGCGACGCGGAGACTCGTGGTTAAACAAAATGCCTGAACACGCGTACATATCGTAACTCTCGCGATAATTAAGCGTAGCCCAATGGCCGTAAACCTTGGCAACACCGTATGGCGAACGAGGATGGAATGGCGTATTTTCTGATTGCGGCACTTCGTGTACTTTGCCAAACATCTCGCTTGATGAGGCTTGATAAAAGCGGGCTTTGGGCGCACAAAGACGCACTGCCTCAAGCATGCGCATCACGCCAAGACCTGTGACCTCACCGGTGTGAATGGGCTCGTCAAAAGAAGCGTGTACGAAACTCTGCGCAGCGAGGTTGTAAATCTCATCGGGCTGGCAATCCGTCAATAAGCGCATCAAAGATGCTTGGTCGAGGAGATCGCCATGGACGATTTCGATGCGGTCGGCGATGTGCGCAAAGCGGCTCACCGATTGGGTAGCCGAGCGGCGCATCATGGCGACAACGCGGTAATCAAGATCGAGAAGATGCTCTGCTAAGTAGGAGCCGTCTTGCCCGGAAATGCCTGTAATGAATGCTGTTTTCATGGGGAGTGCGAGTTTTTCACCCGAGCCGCAAGGATACCTCAATTGGCCACCCGCTTCAGGCTACTTTTCTCTTAAGAGTGAGTGATTTGCTGTCGATAAGGAAGGGCTGCCTCACAGGGCAGTTCCCCCGCCCATGGCACCTCAGTTCAATACATTCGAGTCATTCCCACCCGACCGCGCAATTCCAGCGGCGGATTTAGCTCGTATCGTGCACGATTTGCGAAATGGAATCGGCGGCATTGCGGGTTTGGCGGAAATCTTGAGAGGAACCGCGCTACCCGCCGTTCAGGATGAATTGGTCGGAAGTCTCGTAAAAGGGGTCGAAAATCAGCTTCATTTGCTGGATAGCCTCCTGCAATGGACCTCGGCGCAAAGTGAAACGCGAGATTCCGAGAGCTTCGACCTCGTGGACACCCTGGAAAGTTGCGCGCGACTTCACCACGGATCCACCCACGACAAAGATGTACGAATTGTTGTCGATATCGAACCAAGCCTGTCGTCGCGCGTGCTCGGGCCTTCAACCGCTGTCCAGCAATCGGTCTGCAACCTCGTCTCGAATGCCGTGCGTTACACGGAATCCGGCACGGTCTGCATCCGAGCCTGGCGTGAGAGCCTGGAAAATGTCATCGTAGATATTCTTGACACTGGAGTTGGCGTGCCAGAATCCTTGCAAGAAACCATGTTTCAGCCTTTTGTTCACGGAAACCACCAAGGAAGCCATGGGCTTGGGTTAGCTATTGTGAGCGAATATATCGCTGCGATGAATGGGGTCGTTGAGTGCTTGCGTTGCGAAGATGGCGCGCATTTCCGACTCACTCTACCACTCGAAGAGATCAGCCCAGCGCCGACTGCAATGGATGCCTCTGGCCAGCGCGTTTTGCTACTCACGGAATCGAAGTTTTTGAGTGAATCCATCTCTCGAGCATTTGCCTATCACGAGTTCCAAGTGTCAAGTGCGCCATGTGCTTCGGGGGCTTTGGCTATCATAAAATCGCACAAAAAGAGGGGGTCAGAATTTAATTTAATCCTCGTCGATGCAAACCAAGGTGGGCTTGACGACGCCGATATCATCACACTTCTTCGTGATGAAATAAATTCGTCAACAACAATCGTTTCTTTGCAGTATCTTGGAGAATCGGCCGCCGTTCAAACGCGTATCGACCTACCCCTCTGTCGCCGCTCTGTGGCTCATTTTGCGAGCCACCATATTTCAGGTGAGACGGACGAAGTGAATCGTGACAATCGCGACCTCACTTCGGGCCGTACTTTGCAAACGCATAAAATTGCACCGCAGCAGGTCTTAGTTGTTGAAGACGATGCAATCCAAAGGACCGTCATGCGGCGGATGCTCGAACAAGATGGCCATACAGTCGAAGCCGTCGGCTCACTGGCTGATGCCCGCACGCGACTAAGTTTGGCCTCATTTAGCGTGGTTATTTGCGATTATCAATTACCCGATGGCGACGGTCTAACGCTCGCCCGCGAATTCCATCAGGGCAAACATAGCAGCACACCTTTCTTCTTAAGCACGGGGCAACCAAGCGCAGTGCTTCAAGCGCGAGCCAAAATGGCCGGTGTGATTGGAATCATGAGCAAGCCAAACACTATAGAAACCCTTAGGGAAGCTTTAGCTGCTCTGACCCATCAGCCACCGAGCATGGCGTAAAACTCGCTCAAGAGTGCGTAAATCGCGGGTCTCAAATTGCATTGCGGCAACCCTTCGTAAAGTAGGGGTTAATTCATTCCCACGGTCTGGGTAATCTACACTTTCCAACAAAGAAAAGGCCTCGCCAGCAAGTCGGCGGCGAGCCGCTGAATCTGCCCAAGACCTGGCATCATTATCATCTAGATTTTGATGAGAACTCGGCGATCGAAACCATTCATACATCGCAATTGCGACGGCATGAGAGAGATTAAAGGAATGCAAGCCCTCTGTTGGGATTTTCACCAAAACCGAGCATGCCTCAACCTCTTGCTGCTCTAGCCCACGGTCTTCTCGACCGAAGACAAATGCAGGTTTTGCATGCTCGCCCCACTCGGATGCGAGTTTCGGAAGCGCACTCAAATCAATGACTTGACGATGGCGACCCGATCGAGCTGTAAACCCAACGACATGGCTGCACCCACTTAAGGCATCCGTCAAATTAACGGCCTCTTGCACGCCCCGCAAAGTTTCAATGGCCGGCGCACCTGTGCGCTCCGCTTCGGTCCCTCTCCAGGTTTGGCCAGCGACAATCGACCAGTCGCTGAGACCGAAATTAGCCAGCACGCGGGCCACAAAACCCACATTCGCTGGGGTTTGCGGCTCGACGAGAATGATGCGCGGTGATTTCACTTTCCACCATTTTACGACGCTCAAAGTCTAGCCAGAGCCGCCGAAGCCGTGTATACTTCTCGCCCATTCCCTGATAGCTCAGTTGGTAGAGCAGCTGACTGTTAATCAGCTTGTCACAGGTTCAAGTCCTGTTCAGGGAGCCAAAACAGCACCACAGCCTCTGGGTTGTGGTGTTTTTTTGTGGGCTTGACAAATTCAAACAGTCGTTTCATACTATCGTTTGAATGGCTACTCCCCCCGCCGAAACACGCGAACGACTTCTCGATGCTGCTGAGCTTGCTTTTGCTCAAGAAGGCATTCAGCAAGCCTCATTGCGCACGATTACGGCAGCCGCGCAAGCAAATTTGGCGGCTGTCAACTACCACTTTGGCTCAAAAGATGGGCTCATTCGAGAAGTCCTTCAACGACTCGTCGGGCCGATCAACGCCGAGCGTTTACAGCGGGTCAGCGACGCTGAGGCGAAATACGCCGACAAAATCGTGCCTCTAGAAGAGCTACTTCGACATTTCCTTGAGCCGACGCTTCAAATGTTTGCCTCGGGCCGCTCGCATATCCCGACCCTGATTAGCCGCTTTCATCACGAAACGAGCCCCGCGGTTGCCGAAACAATGGCAGCCGTCCTTGAGCCTGTAGTCGGTCGCTTCCTTCAAGCCCTCATGCGTTCGGTGCCGAGCCTCACCATTGAGCGCGCCCTATTGCGGGGTCAATTTATGGTCGGAGCACTCCTTGAGACCTTGAGCCTCAACCCTGAGGTCCTCAAGCTCATGCAACCTGCAGGGGTCGATTCACTTCCCCGACTCAACATGCTTGATGAGCTCGTTACCTTTTGCGCGGCCGGTTTTCGCCATGAATAAATTCTCTCTCTTTTCGATTTGCAGCTTGGCTCTTGTCGCTTGTCAATCCACTGAGCCTCTTACAACGCCAGCGGCCCCAATTCCAAACTGGTGGGCTTCTCTCGAAAGCGAGGGCTTAGATGCTTCGATTGCATCCGCGCTTGGCGCCAACCTTGAGTTGCAATCCATGGCATCGGCCGTACAAGCCTCAGCCGATCGAGTGCGGATGGCAGGCGCTGATTTACTTCCCCAAGTTGGTGCAGGTTTCGACTGGAATCGTAACCAGCGCAACTTCATCGGGCTGCCCATCCCTGGCGCTGGTGATGTCCTTCCCGTCATGAGCACCGCGACGGGGATGACCATCCAACTTTCCTGGGAGGTTGATTTATGGGGACGCATCTCATCCGGTCAACGCGCTGCGGTTGCCGATCATCTTTCTCTCCAGGCTCAATTTGCAGCCGCTCAACTCTCCCTTTCTGGGCAAGTCGCCAAATCATATTTTGCTTGGGTCGAAGGCTTGGGCCAACTTCAACTTTTACAAGCGCGGCATCAAATCGCACAAGACAAACTCCAATTGCTAAAGAAGCGATTTGATCTTGGGCTACTTTCCGCAAATGCGATTCACCAGGCGCGTGCATCAATTGACGGCCTCGATGCATCACTGGCCAGTCGACAGCGAGCCAATCACGACTTGCAAAGGCAGCTCACTTTGCTGCTTGGCCATGCGCCGCTCACAACCGTTCAAGCAGATGCCGTGGCGAGAGCCAATGCAATGCTTCCCAAAATTCCGAGCCACGCACCAGCAAATCTTCCTGCCGATTTACTTCAGAGGCGTCCCGATGTGGCCGCGGCTGAATCAAAGGTTCGTGCAGCGACGGCGCGCTCGGAAATGGCTCAAGCGGCCTTGTATCCGCAATTTAGCCTATCTGCGTCAGGCGGCACTTCCAGCAACGAACTGAGTGATTTACTAAGTGGCGACTTCAAAGTCTGGAGCCTCGGCAGCAATCTTCTTGTGCCTCTCTTCCAAGGAGGTCGTTTGCGCGCCCGGCGAGATGCAGCCCTCCATGATGTAGAGAGATTGCAGATTGCATTTGCGCAAAAGCTCCTTGTTGCGGCACATGAAGTTGCGGCAGCACTCGATCATGAATTTTTATTGCGCCAAGAGCACCTTGCTGCGACACGCAGTTCAAAGCGCATCTTGAGTATTGAGACTCAACAGCGAGAGGCATTTGCACGGGGCACGATTAACGCGCTTGCCGTTTTACAGGCTGCTGACCAAAGCTTACTTGCTCAAAGTCGTGAGTTAACTCTCCAGACTTTCCTCCTCTGGAACCGCACTGACCTCCATCTCGCATTGGGTGGAATTTTCCCTTCCACGAAAACTACGCCACAACTGAACCGATGAAAAAAGTCCTCAAAATCATTCTGCCTATCGCTGTTATTGGCGCGGGCTTTGGCGTCAAAAGCCTACTCCTTTCCACGGCCCCTGTTGTCGAAAGCATCGTCCCTGAAGAATATGCTCTAAGGGTCGAAACGCTTACTCCAATCGCAGAAAGCCATACGCTCTCTATTTCTGCTTATGGCGAAGTGCAGCCAAACCATCTCCTTACGACAACGGCGCAGGTCCGCGGTGTTGTGCTCAGATTGGGCGACAACATGCAGGTTGGCGCATTTGTCAACAAAGGAGATTTGCTTTTTGAATTAGACCGCACCGATTATGAGTTGGCACTCACGGCCGCCCAAGCTGATTTGCGCAAGGCCGACGCCAATTTACAACTCGAACAAGCTCAAGCTGAGATGGCTCTGCAAGACTGGGCTCAAGTTGGCCAGGGCGACGCGCCCGCACTCGCGAAACATGAGCCACAACTCGCAGCGGCATCAGCGGGAGTTGACGCGGCGAATGCAAAAATCGCACTCATTCAGCGCGACCTCGCAAGATGCACTTTAACTGCACCCATGAATGCTCGCATTCAAGAGCGGCGTGTTGCGCCGGGGCAATGGGTCGCCCCAGGCACGCCCTTGGCCGTATTACTTGGCACAGAAAAGGCTCAAGTGGTCGTCCCAATTCCACTTGCTGACCTTGCTTATCTTCCGCTCGATGTCAAAGGGGCGTCAGGGCTTCCAGTCGCTCTGCGCACTCAAATTGCCGGGAAAGATTGCTCGTGGCAAGGCTTACTCACTCGCACAAAAGCGGGTTTAAACCCCTCCAGCCGCACCCTACAGGCTATCGTGACAGTCGTCGACCCGTATGGTTTGCTTTTACCCAGCGACAGCTTAAGCCAAAAAAATGCGCTCGTCCCCGGGATGTTTGTCCACGCAACCTTCCAAGGAAACGATCAAGACAATGTAATACGGCTTCCGCGTCGTGTTTTGATGAGCGATAATCGCATCCCAACGGTTGATGCTGAGAATCGACTTCGCGCACTCAAAGTTGAAGTCTTGCAGCTCACTCAAAAGGAAGTCATCCTGAAGGGTGGCGCGCTAGACAAAACGCGAGTTTGCATCACTCCGTTGGCAACATTTATTGAAGGCATGAAGGTCGTCCCGACTGAGGCAAAACGATGAAAGGAATTTTAACTTGGTTTGCAGGGCACCCTGTTGCCGCAAACCTTTTGATGATTGGCATTATCGTGGGCGGCGCGCTCACGATGCCGCAGATTAGGCAAGAGGTAACTCCGGAAGTCAAGCTCGATCAGGTGATGATTTCCGTCCCCTACCCGGGTGCTACGCCGGAAGAAGTCGAAAAAAGCATCTGCTCGCGAATCGAAGAATCCGTTCAAGGTCTTGCTGGCGTTGACCGCGTTTTGTCCACGGCTAAAGAGCATATGGGTGTTGTGTCGGTTGAGTTTTTGCTCGGTACAAATCGGCAAGAATTTCTCGACGACATCAAATCGGCAATCGACCGTATTGACACTTTCCCCGAAGACGCCGAAGACCCAATTGTCACCCTCATGGATGTCAATCTCAATGTGCTGTCCGTTGCCGTCTGGGGAGACAGCGATTTGCATGGATTGCGTCGCGCAGCCGACCGAGCTCGCGATGCACTGCAAGCAAGCCCAGAGATTTCGTTGGTATCACTTTCAGGAGTGCCAGCCTATGAAATCTCCATCGAGCTTTCCGAAAAAGCCATGCGGCAACATCGCTTTACTTTTGATGAAGTCGCTCGCGCCGTAAAACTGGCATCTATCGATTTACCTGGTGGGGCCATTCGGGCAGAAGGTGGCGAAATCCTTTTGCGAACAGTTGGCCAGGCCTATGAGGCTGTTGATTTCGAAAGCATCCCACTGCGTGTCTCTGCGAATGGTGAGCGCACATTGCTTGGTGATGTGGCAACCATCATTGATGGCTTCGAAGAGACCGACCTCAAATCACGGTTTAACGGCCAACCGGCGGTATTCCTAGGAGTTTTCCGTGTTGGCAGTCAAAGCGCAATCTCAATCTCAAATGCCGCAAAAGTCATCCTTGCCGAGCTTGAGGCCACCTCACCTGCTGATTTGCACTTCGAAATCACGGCTGATGAATCTGGCGTTTTGCGCGACCGCCTCGACATGATGTTCCGCAACGCCCGCGATGGGCTTATTTTGGTTTTGATCATGCTCGCGCTCTTCTTGCGAATGCGTCTTGCACTTTGGGTAACGATGGGCATCCCGATTAGTTTTTTGGGTGCAATTTGGTTAATGCCAGCTCTTGATGTTTCAGTCAATTTAATTTCGCTGTTTGGTTTCATTTTGGTGCTAGGCATCGTGGTTGACGACGCCATTGTTGTTGCTGAAAACATTCACTATCACCGTAAGCGCGGTGGCCGTGGAATTGAGCCTGTCGTCAAGGGCGCGCTCGAAGTTGCGACTCCAGTTATTTTTGCTGTGCTCACAACGATTGCTGCATTTTCGCCCATGCTTGTGCTTCCAGGCAGCATGGGGCAATTTGCGCGGAACATCCCTTTGATTGTGATTGGAACTTTGATCTTTTCTTTGATCGAATCATTGCTTGTGCTTCCCCACCACTTGCGTGGGCTACCAACTAAAGATGATGAAAAAGGAACGGGCCTTTGGCTGACCGTTCAAGACAAAGTAAACGCCGGCCTCGAATGGTTCAGAGATGGCATTTACGCGCGGTCTCTGAAACTGGCGGCTGAGTGGCGGTATGCGACGCTTGCTTTGGCTCTTTTCATTTTGTTTGCGACGATGGGCTATTTCCAAAGCGGGCGACATAAATTTAATTTCTTCCCAATCATCGAAGCCGATAATGTTGCCGTTGAGCTTGAGATGCCACTCGGCACTCCGGTTTCAATTACCGAAAAAGCAATCGCTCAGTTTGAAGCAGCGGCGCGCCAACTAAAAGATGAGCTAAAGAATCCTGACGGCTCGCCGACCATCCGCAGCATCACGACAACGGTGGGCGCGCATCCGTATCGTGAGCGGCAGTCGTCTACTGGCACGACAAGCGGCAAAGAGTTCCGTGGAGGGCACTTGGCCGAGGTGCGTGTCGAATTGGCATCTGCCGAGATTCGCAAACTCACTAGCACGGAAATTGGGGTGCTGTGGCAGAGTAAATCAGGTGCCGTCCCTGGGGCTGAACAGATAACTTTCAACTCCGATATGCTTGGCAATGAAGGTGATGTTGACATTCTTCTTTCTGGGCCAAACCTCTATCAGCTTCAAGACGCAGCCGACCTACTCAAGGCGCAAGTCCTTGAGGTCGCTGGGGTTACGGGCTCACGCGACACATTCCGCATGGGCAAGCGCGAGTTTCAGTTGAGCGTCAGAGCTGAGGGTGAGGCGCTTGGGCTGACTCAGGCTTCTCTAGCGCGTCAGGTCCGGCAAGCGTTCCACGGGGAAGAAGCGCAGAGTGTGCAGAGGGGCCGAGACGAGGTCAAGATTATGGTTCGTTACCCCGCCGTCGATCGCACTTATGCGGCTGCTCTTGACGAGCTACGCCTCCGCACTCCTCGCGGCGAAATCCCTTTTCATCAAGCCGCGACCGTTCATGATGGCCGTGGATTTTCCGAGATCAATCGCATCGACCGCAATCGTGGTATCCATGTTTTGGTCAATCTCGACCGCAAGCAAATAACCGCTGGCGACCTTGCGGCCATTCTTGATCAAGATCATTTGCCCAAACTGCGTGAGCAATTTCATGGCATCACAACGAGCTATGACGGGCGGCAGCGTAGGCAATCTGATTTTATGGGAGCCATCGGCGCAAAAGCCATTCTCGCACTCTTGGCGATTTTCGTTTTGCTCGCCATCCCATTGCGCAGTTACTCACAACCGCTTGTCATCATGACCGCCATCCCTTTTGGCATTGTGGGTGCGTTTTGGGGTCATGTTGCGATGGACATGGATTTAGCGATTTTCTCCATCATCGGGTTAACTGCACTTTCAGGGGTGGTCGTTAACGATTCGCTGGTCATGGTTGACTTCATTAACCAAGCACGCAAATTAGGGATGACCGCGCGCGAGGCCGTCATGGAATCGGGCATCCGACGATTTAGAGCCATTTCTCTTACGACGCTGACAACCTTTGCAGGTCTAACTCCGCTCTTGCTTGAGAAGAGTATGCAAGCGCAGTTCATCATGCCTATGGCGGTCACTTTGGCTTTCGGTGTGGTTTTTGCGACGGCGGTTACTTTGATTCTTGTCCCTGTGCTTTACCTGATTGCGGAAGACCTCGGCAACTTGCGTGGGGCACGCAACTCGGCATAGCGCGCATCTCCCCCAATGCCTTGGGATTAGGATTCCGCGATTAACTTTGCTTGACAAAGTGCTTTGCCCCGCATAGAGTGCCGTCATGAATGACCCGCTCAACCTCGACTCCATCGAAGAGAACGCCTACCGCAAAAGTAATTTAGACGACGGCATCTTTGATATTTTGATTGGCTTTTGCCTACTTCTGTGGGCGGTTTCCCTGCATTTCGATTATGGGGCCCTTGGAGGCATCTGGTTTGCCGTGCTCTTTCCAACTGTTGCCCCCATCCGCAAAAAACTGATGCTGCAGCGTGTTGGCTCAGCTCAACCCACACCTGAGCGCCAAAGCAAAGAGACCAAGAAACGCTCTACGCTTATCTTCACGCTAGCAGGCACTTTCCTACTTGGTGTTGCAGCTTTCTTTCTCTTCGCGGCTAAAGACGGCTTGGTCGGCGACCTTGCCGAATCGATGCGGGGCCTGGGCAGCTCTATCCTCGCCGTTCCGCTGGTACTTATTTCAATCATGATTGCAATCACATATAAATTACCACGCGCTTTCTTTTATGCTTTTTTTGTCGTAGCTTCTTTCTCTTTGGTGCGCTTTGCTGAAACCAGTGACCACTGGAGTCAAATCCACATTGCCATATTGCTTTCCGCAATTGCGCCCATCGTTACGGGCACACTGCTTCTACGCAAGTACCTTCACGACCACCCCGTGCTTCTTCCTTGAACCTCGACCCACTGATTCACGCACCTGCAAGGCTTGCGATTCTCTCTCACTTGTTTGTGGTCGAGAGTGCTGACGCTACATGGTTGCTCGCCCAAACGGGCTTGACTTGGGGCAATTTATCCAGCCACATGACTAAGCTTGAAGAGGCGAAATACATCCAGGTCAAAAAAACTTTTGTTGATCGTAAACCCACAACGATTCTGCAGATGAGCACTAAGGGTCGCAGGGCATTCGAGGCCTATCGAGAAGACATGCGGCAATTGATAGAATAAGCCGCATGGCGACATCCTTAAAAATGCGGTCTTGGCTCGGCAAACTTTCTGCTGTAGCGACTCCCGGCTTGCTGCTGCTCTCCTGTGCATCTCAACAAGAGCAAGTTTCGACTGCTGAACTAAACGCACCCCTTGAGCAAGCGACCTATTTAGACGCGCCGCTCATCCCAATGTGAACGGGCTGACCCGGTGAGGGCGCTCCGGTTCGGGGTGCAGGTTTACTACAAGAAAATCTCTGGAGCTTTTCGGCACGCCAAGTTTTGGTTTCCGATACAAATCGAGCGCCCATTGAGTTTTCACTCGTCAGACGATTCGGCGACAACCTCCGCGCTGGCATGGAATTTATGCCACGCAAAAATCGTTGGTCGCCAGTCTGGAATTGGCGTTTAATCGAAGCCGACGGCTGGCGACCTGCGATTGCTCTTGGGCAAAGTTCTGCTTGGCCTTCAAGCAAGACTAGCGGCTCGGCGTTTACCCTCACGGCGGCTCAGAGTTTCGGCAAAGGCTTCAGCGGCTACCTATCAGCTAGTTACGCCCCCAACGGCGACCTCTGGCAAATCCCAGCGGGCGTGAATTGGCGCGTTAATCAAGATTGGACCACGCGAATCATGTGGGACGGAAACAACCTTCACCCAATCGTCACGCGGCACATCGACAACTGGAGCATGAGTCTCATCATGCTCGATGGCAGCGACCCAACTTTGGCGTTTTCAATCGGGTTTTGATGGGCGACCTTTTCATCCTTTATGTTTCCCATCAGCCTAGAGCGCGTGACTTTTACGCGATTGCGCTAAACACGGCGCCGACAATCGACACACCTGGCATGACTGAATTCCCACTTCCAGGTGGCGGCTCTTTAGGTTTAATGCCTGAGTCTGGCATACATCAGCTCCTCAAAAAAGGTGGCCTGCCCGACCCGTCCAAGGCGGATGGCATCCCTCGCGCTGAGATTTATTTGCGAGTGGCCGACCCTGCCGCAGCCCACGCACGCGCCCTTTCCGCTGGTGCGCGCGAGCTTCAAAAACTAACTCTCATGGATTGGGCGGATGAAGTGGCCTATTGCCTCGACCCGTTCGGGCATGTTTTGGCTTTTGCTCGCACAAAATAGCGCTCAAGCAACCAGCGGAATCGCCTTTTTTCGCATACACTTGATGGAACTTAGGGTCGCACGAAATCGTCCTTGTCTAAGCCCATGCTCTCCCTTCTCCCCTCCATCCTCCTCCTTGCAGCGGCAGCACAAGAGCCGCAGCCCGTTTACCCCGAAGGCGCCGACATTTCGCGCGCGCTGACGAAAGCCGAAACACAATGGCTAAAAACGCATGACCTCGTGCGCCCTGCCGCAGCAACTCCTCCAGCTGAGGGCCCTGTTTTTTGTGTTCCAGAATACGCGCCCATGGATGGCATCCTGATTGCTTGGGAAGGCACGAATGGCCAGAAAACGATTTTGGCTCAGATGGCTGCAGCGGTCACGACGATGGCGGACGCAAAGGTTTACTGCGTAGTTGATAGCGCGAGTGAGATTTCTGCCGCAACAAACTCGATTCAAGGTCAAGGCGCCGACATGAATCTGGTCGAGTTCCCCATCACAAAAACCGACACAATCTGGATTCGGGATTACGGCCCGCGATACATCTATCAAAATGGTGTGCGAGCGATTGTTGATCATGATTACAACCGTCCGCGCAACAACGACAATGCCTTCCCTGATTTTTTTAGCCGCTATCGGCATCGCGCTTATTACAACCATGATTTGACGCATGGTGGTGGCAATTTTCATCTTGATGCACTTGGCGGTGGTTATTTAACTCGATTAATTACAAATGAAAATAACGGCATGGGCGAGGCATATATTCACGGCGTTTTTGATGCCTATCAAAATTTAGATTGCACTTTTTTCGCCCCCTTCCCGAGCAGTGTTGATTCCACGCAACATTTAGATATGTGGATGATTGTGGTCGATGACGACAAGGTCATTATTAGCGAATGGCCGACGCAAGGTTCGAGCACGCAAGCACAAATCTGCGATGCTGCGGCGGCAACGATGGCGGCTAAGGGCTTCCAAGTTTTCCGAATGCCCGCAAAAAGTACAAGCGGCTGGAACGGCGTGCATTACACCTACACCAATGCGGTTATGTGCAATGACATTGTGATGGTGCCGCAGTTTTCAAACAGCGCCATTTCTCAATACAACAGTACCGCTTTGCAAGTTTGGCAAGCGGCCTGCCCAAGCAAAACGATTGTGCCCATTAATTCTGATGCTTTGGTCACGAGCGCGGGCGTAATGCACTGCGTCATGATGCATGTGCCCGCCGCGAGTGATGGCGACAACCCAACGGCATATCTAGTTGGCCCAAACGATGGCAGTTTCGCCGCAGGGGCGCCGATTGAAGTGTCATGGATTTCTGATGATGACCTAGGTGTCGCTTCGGTCAATTTAGATTATTCCATTGATGGTGGCGCCACTTGGCAGTCTATCGCCACAGGCCTACCTTTGGCCGGTTCATTCACCTGGGTTTCACCGATGGCTGCGACCACGCAAGGGCAAATCCGCGTGACGGCATACGACGCAAATGCTTTGTCGCAGTTTGATATCAACGACACTGATTTAGAGTTTGGCGCAAGTGGTGGAAATACCGCGCAGCTTATCCCTTATGGTTCAGGCAAGGCCGGGTCGAATGGCATGCCTGCGCTAACGGCTTCTGCGCTACCCATTTTGGGCACGCAGATTCAATTTGAGATCAATCAAGTGCGCGGCAACAGCCCTCTTTATTTGATCTTTGGTTCTGCACCAGCGAACGACCCATTCGACGGAGCCAATGTACTTGTAGATTATTCCACTTATTACTCGCTTCATTCCAACGCAATCGGGCAAGCCACGATGCCGGGCAATGTCCCAGCAAATGGCGCCTATGCGGGCATGAGCTTTTTCTGGCAAGTGTGGGTGCCAAATGACCCCGCCGCAGCAGGTGCCGGATGGGCTTGCACAGCAGGTTTAGAGACGGTTCTAGGCTATTAGCCCTTTTCAGCGCGCTTGCCATTTTTCAGGCCAAGCAAAGTCACCGCGAAGCGAAGACGGAGCGAAGCGAAGTCAACTCGCCTTCGCGGAGTCTCGAGGCCGGCCAGCGCATGCGGCCCGAAGGGTTGCGATGCGATGGAGCGGCCGAAGAGACTCGAACTCTCGACATTCAGCTTGGGAAGCTGACGCTCTACCAACTGAGCTACGGCCGCGCGCAAATCGCGGGAATAGTCTACGGTGGCCACGCCCCATCGCCAAAGCGTCGAAAAAAGAGGGGTAAAAAAGCACCCACTAGGATTACGCAATTCGATTTTCGTGATAGACTATAAGCGGTTCTTTTTCCTTAATCGCAAACTCTTGCCATGTTCCTTTCTTTCCTCGCAGTCCTCCCCCTACTCTGCGCATCAACAACACATGTCGTTGACGCAGGCGGAGCGGGAACTTTTCTAACCATCCAGAGCGCGATTGACGCGTCGCTTGCGGGCGATCTTATCCAGATCAACCCAGGCACTTACGAGGAGGATCTCATTGTCGATGTGAGCGTGACAATTTTTGCTCAGACACCTGGTACTGTCACAATTTATCCCGCCACAAGTAATGCTGGCACGGGCGTCGGCGGCCAAGTTGGTACGACCACACAATCGTGTCTCATTCGCGCGCATGATGTTACTTTGGAAGACCTGCTTTTCATTGGCGACAATCCAAATTTCAGCCCTCAGTTTGATGCGCGAAATGGAATTGTAACGGATTACGAAAGTGGCACCTGGGATCGTCTCACAGTGCGTCGCTGCACCGCGCGCAAATATCTTCACCGTGCTTTTTATGTGGTAAACGGCACCGGGCATTTCCTTGTCGACTGCATTGCGCGACGCACGCTTTCAATGGGTTTTGAATCTTGCGGTTTTATGATTTATCGCGCTTCGGCTGAAGTGAGAAACTGCACGGCAACCGACTGCGGAATTGGTATCGCAACACACAATGGATCGACTGTAGTTTTGGACTCTAACTACGCTGAGTCTTGCGAATTAGGAATCTTATGCAATGGCACGCCAGCGGCATCAACCGTTACAAACAATGAATTGGTCGATTGCGACCAGGGCATCCAATTGATTGGCACGAGGGCGCACATTGATGTAACGAACAACCTCTTCCTGCGCAATCGTTGGGGGTTGAGTTACTTTGGTTCAAACGGCACGGCGACAATCGCAAACAACCTTTTTGACGCTGATGGTGAGCTTGGCCTCACTGGCATTCATGCAATGACTGACCTCGCGCCTTGGGGCGTAAATGATGTGCGAGGAACTGTAACCAATAACCAATTTTTAGGGATGGAAATCGGCATCATCTTAGATGAAACAGTGGGTCTGCAAAGCAATGTCATCGACCTCACGATTGGTGGTGCACCTGATGAAGGTAATTCATTCTTTGGAAGCAGCGCGCACAATCTATTCTTGGATCACTGCGATGACCCTATCAATGCGACTTACAACAACTGGGGCGTGCCGAAAGGTGGCGACATCGAGGCGACAATCTTTCATCATTTTGATGATGCGAATCTTGGCCTAGTCGATTTTAGCTCTTCTGTTTTTGAGTTGCTTCTAGAGGCTAGCGGCATCGTTGCAAACCAAATGGGCGCGTTTACTCTTACGGGCGCAACCCCACTTTCAACCGTGATGTTAGTCGTTTCGACAACCGGGCCGGGGCCAGAAAGCTCACCTTATGGTGATCTATACATCTCATCGCCCCATTTCTTCTTGCCAAACATGACATCGAGCTCTAGCGGCGTTGCAAGCACTCACATTATGGTTGACCCAAACTATGTGGGTCGCACTTTTTGGATGCAAGGTTTTGATTTAGCGAGCAAAACGCTCAGCAACGGCATCGAAGTGCTCGTGCTAAATTAAAGGCCAAAACAAACTCTAAAACGACAAGAGTAGCTCGCTGGCTTGCGCGCCAGCATCGTCGGTTTTGATTGCCTGTTCAAGCGTGCCATCAGCGGCGAACACGAAAGTCACTCTTGGCGCGAAAAACGCACGGCTGGATTCGACCACGCCTAGAGCTACTGCAAGCTTGCGATCGACATCGCAGAGCAATGGAAAAGGAAACTTTTGCTTGGCTGCAAAGGCCGCATTTTTTTTGACGCTATCAAAGGAAACGCCGTAAACGGCGACATCGAGGTCTTGGTATTTTTGGAATTCATCACGGAATCCACAGCCTTGCCTTGTTCAGCCAGGGGTCGCGGCCATCGGGTAAAACCAAAGTACCGTGCGCTTGCCCAGGAGATCATCTCGAGTGACAAGATTGCCTTTTTGGTTTTGCAAGGCAAATTCAGGGAGCATGGCACCGACCTGCATCATCGAATCAGGGGCACCGCAGGCACCCAGACCGACGAGAGAAACTAGAGAAAGAATGCGTTTGAGCATGATGTCCTTTAGGATAGCCGCGTGAAAGTTCCACGCGAATACGATTTGATTTTACAAGGAGCCACCGGCTTCACGGGGCGCATGGCTGCAGATGAGTTGGCCAAACATGCCCCACCATTTTTCCGCTGGGCCATCGCGGGGCGGTCTGAAGAACGACTCAAGCCGATTGCCGAAAAACATGGCGTGCCTTTCCTCGTTGCTGACGCCAGCGACCCTGAGGCTATGAGTCATCTAGCCGCGCGCACCAAAGCGGTGATTTCATGCGCTGGCCCTTTTGCCGTTTTCGGCACCCCTCTCGTCGACGCTTGCGTTGAGCAAGCCACCCACTACGCCGACCTCACCGGCGAGCTGCCCTGGATGCAAAAGCTCATCAACAAGCACCACGAACACTGCGCCGAGCGAGGCATCACTCTCATTCCCGCATCGGGTTTTGATTCCGTCCCGACAGATTTATGCGTGCATGATTTTTTGCGCGAACTCAACGAAAAGGGTTTAGCGGACGGCGAGACAGCGCCCCCTATCTCAGGGTTCTATTTCGTCCGAGGCGGGTTTAATGGCGGTACTTTACATTCCGGAATTGCGCTTGCTGAAGCGGGACATTCGCTCAAACCCGCTGAAATGAAAACGGGCAGGGTTCCATCTCTAAAACGATGGTTTGCGCCCTTTCTAATGGCTCCTGTTAATGAAGCGATCGTCCAGCGCACGCATCAACTTGAAAATCGCATGGCCTCTTACCGCGAATTCATGTTGTGCAAGTCCAGAGGTGAGGCTGTTTTCCTGAATACTGCGCTCAAAGTCATTTCAAGTTTGATGGGAAGTCGCTTCGGCCGGTTTTTATTCAAACGATTTGGCCCTAAACCCGGCGAAGGGCCATCCTTGGAAAAAATTGAGGCCGGTTTTGCAAATCTCACCCTTTTGGCGGGGCCACTCGAATCCCCCGCATTAACTCAGAGCTACGCTTGGTCAGGTGACCCAAGCAACCTCATCACGACTCGCTGTTTGGTGCAAACTGGTCTTGCGCTTGCCGCGGATGAAGCCCAGCGGGGCGGCGTTTTGACGCCTGCAAGCGCACTTGGCGACAAGCTTTTTCAGCGATTGAAAAACATTGACGCAGTTCGCACTATCTAAAGTGTCAAAATAAGGGATAATGTGGGGCGGCAGATAAGAAACTGCCTTAAAAAACTCCCCGCATAATGTCTGACCTTACTTTCCACGACCTCGGCATGCCCGAGAACATGGCCGACTCCATCGAGAGCTTTGGCTACGAAACCCCTTCACCGATTCAAGCTGAAGCGATTCCCTTCTTGATGCAGGGCCGCGACATCATTGGGCAAGCGCAAACGGGCACGGGCAAAACCGCTGCGTTTGCACTGCCTTTGCTTGCTCGCCTCGACATCCATGTGCGCCAGCCGCAGGTTTTGGTGTTGACCCCCACGCGCGAGTTGGCGATTCAGGTTGCTGAGTCATTCCAAAAATACGCGCGGTCGCTAAAGGGCTTCCATGTCTTGCCGGTTTATGGTGGCCAGGCTTATCACCACCAGCTCAAGCCCCTTCAGCGTGGCGTCCATGTTGTGGTTGGCACGCCTGGCCGCGTGACAGATCACATCCGAAAGGGCACGCTTGATTTGAGCGAAATGAAGGCCTTCGTTTTAGACGAGGCCGACGAGATGCTCAAGATGGGCTTCATCGAAGATGTGAATTGGGTGCTTGAGCAAGCGCCTGATGAGCGGCAGATTGCACTTTTCTCTGCGACCATGCCGGCCGAGATTCAGCGCATTGCAAAAACTTATTTGCACAACCCAGCTGATGTCAAAATCAAAGTAAAAACGGCTACCGCCGAGTCGATTCGCCAGCGCTACCAAGTAATTAGTGGTCGACATAAAATTGACGCGCTCACCCGCGTACTTGATTTTGAAGACATTGACGCCGTGTTGGTTTTCGTCCGTACAAAAAACGCCACCGTCATTGTGGCTGAGCAACTTGATGCGCGCGGCTACGAAGCGATGGCTCTCAATGGTGATGTCCAGCAGTCTCAACGCGAGCAAATTGTGCAGCGACTAAAAGACCGCAAAATTGACATCATTGTGGCGACTGATGTGGCTGCGCGAGGCCTTGATGTGCCGCGTATTAGCCATGTTGTCAATTTTGACGCCCCCACCGACCCCGAGTCTTATGTGCACCGAATTGGTCGTACAGGCCGTGCGGGTAAAAAAGGTGATGCGATTTTGTTTTTGACGCCTCGAGAAAAACGGCTTCTTAATTTGCTGAGCCGCTCGACAAAGGCTGACATCACGCCCATGCAGATGCCAAGCACAGACGAGGTCAACGCACAGCGAATCGATCGCTTCAAAGATACGATTACGAAAACGATCGCCGACGAAGAGCTCACTTTTTTCAACCGCTTGATGGATAGCTATCTAACTGAGCATCCTGAGGTTGACGCGAGCCAAGTTGCTGCCGCTCTTGCGCTGATGGTGCAAGGCGACAAACCACTGCTCGTCGAAAAACGCGATGTGCCTCGACAAGAAGATTTCAAAGGCAGCCCTAAGGCTAAGCCGCGACACTCTGACCGCCCCGACCGTCGAGGCGGAAGACGCGACGACACTCGTCCGTCCCAAACTACGGAAAAGGGCATGATTACTTACCGCATCGAAGTTGGGCATAACGACCAGGTTCGCCCATCAGCCATTGTGGCCGCCGTTTGCAAGGCCTCTGGTTTGCAAGGCAAGCATATCGGGCGCATTAATATCTTTGCGGGTTTCGCGACAATCGACCTTCCTGATGGCATGCCGCAAGACATCTACCAAGATTTGATGCATGCAAAAATCGGGCCTAAGCCGATGAAGATTTCGAAGTTTTCTTGATTTTCATCTGGCGTTTTTCTTTTCTATGATTTAAAATTCATAGATTGGTTTTTTGTGAACTTATTTACACAATGAAACCAATGAAACCAATACTTATCTTTTTTCTTTTCTTCTCCTTTCAATTAGTTGCGCAACAACCATTCCTCGGGGAGCGGAATTGGAAAGTAGGCGGAGGCCAATGCCCAACCATCGGAGATTTGGCTGACTTCCCCGGCTCCAAAAGCAGCGCTATCGTCAACGAATAACACTATGCGCACTCGAGTATTCAGCATATTCGGCCTACTCACTGCCCTTACGGTTGCAGTTTTGCTTTCGAGAAGCGATGACAATCAGGGGACTGAAGCTACAGCCATTGCAAACCACAGCAAGACTCAATACCAAGAGCCTGACAGCACCTTCAAGAGTTACACAGAACAGAAGCAGAGGCCATCCAAATCTTCGACTCTCTCAATAAGAACAAACTTGATCCAAGCTTGTTCTTATTCGTTAATGATAGGATTCAATACACCCTCCCTCTCTCAAATCGAAAGGTTGAAACCCCCTTCGCCAGATCAACCGAAAATATGTACAAGGTGCCTTGGTCATGCAATCTAGAGATTCAATGCTCAGACTTTTTAACCAAAAGACCAATCTCAAACTGTGCAATCACAGCCACACTTGTCAACCAAGAGAACTGGGAATCATTAACACCACCCCAAGGCAATGATCTCGAGAGCTTTGTTTCTCGCATCATGGACGACGACTCAATTGCCGCTAAGCTATCGAAGTACAAAAAACAATTTGATGTCATTGCCCAAAATGCTGAAACAGCCAAAGATGGTACTGCGCGCTTTACTGGGCTAGATGAAAGTTTTGCCGTTATACAAATATTCAACCCGCTTTATGGCGAATCTAGGCGAGTGCTTCCCCTAACGGCTGGCAAAGTCCACACCGTTATATTTGAGCCGAAACCGCGACTTGTATTAAACGCAATCATTCTTAACGAACTTGGCGAGCCCATGCCGGGCTACAGGGGTGCCAAGCTCATTGCCCAACTTCAAGAAAACGGCGGGGATTTAAACTGGGATTCAACCGAAGCTGGAGCTGGAGCCCTTGGCGCTGAACTCAAAGATGGCACGCGCATCCGAACCGCACGCCTCAGTTGCCCTTCAACAGACAATGATGGGCGTTTTTCAAAGGCACTGCCACTTGGGACCCACTACGCTATTGAGTTAAAAACGAAAACGAATTACCTGCATTTCACTTTTTCAAAAGAAGATGCATTGCGCTGGCAAGAAAACGATGAAATACTCACGCTAAAATTGCCCGACAACGCATTGGAGCCTGACATTGTATTCGTCGGCATGAAACCTGAATGCCATCGACTCATTCTTACCTCTGTGATTGCTGATGACTTCCCGTGGTTTAGACAGTTCCCGCAAATAAGCGTATCGGAAAAAGGAGAAGTTTATGCACCTTGGCTTCGCACAGCCCAAGGGGGTTCCTTCTTGAGCATTAATCTGTACGCGGACAAAACTACAAACCGCCCCCACCGAACTTGGATTATCCCTAATCACGATTCCTCAATCTGGCCGATGACCCTTAGCTATGACGAATCAGACGGCCGCTACCTAAGAAAGTAAATCAAGGCGTCCCTCGCATCGCCAGCCGGATGACTTAAAGTTAGGAACCGCCACATCAACTGGCACCATCCTGACCGATGCTTGAAAATTTCACTCCCATGTTTCCCACAGCTAAGGCCGATACGCCTTGGCGTAAATTATCTGACAGCGGCGTGAGTGCCCTTAATTTTGAGGGCGAAAGCATCCTCAAAATTGAGCCGAGCGCGATTGAATTACTCGCAAAAACGGCTTTTCACGAT
The DNA here is from genome assembly GCA_018671175.1 of Planctomycetota bacterium. Taxonomy (GTDB): domain Bacteria; phylum Planctomycetota; class UBA1135; order UBA1135; family UBA1135; genus JABHIE01. The sequence goes on from JABHIE010000015.1 coordinate 91,867, forward strand.
GTCTCTCATTTAATGCGCCCAGGGCATTTGGCCCAGTTGCGCGCGATTCTTGACGACCCCGAGGCCAGCGACAATGATCGCTTTGTCGCGCTTGATTTGCTGCGAAACGCGCAAATCTCAGCTGAAGGCATTTTGCCGATGTGCCAAGACACAGGCACGGCAATCGTCATGGGCAAAAAGGGGCGTCGCGTCTGGACGACAGGCGGCGACAATGCCGATGAAGCCGCGCTAAGTTCTGGTATTAAACTGACTTACAAAAACGACAACTTGCGCTTTAGTCAGCTCGCGCCGCTCAAAATGTTTGAGGAAAAGAACACGGGCTGCAACTTGCCAGCGCAGATTGACTTGCTTCACACAGGTGGTGATGAATACCATTTCTTATTCATGGCAAAAGGCGGCGGGTCGGCGAATAAGACTTATCTGCACCAAGGCGTGCCATCGTTGTTGCGCGAAGATTTGCTGCTTGAGTATCTTGAGCCGCGTATCGCCGCATTGGGTACGGCCGCTTGCCCGCCTTACCACCTTTCGATTGTGATTGGCGGCACGAGCGCCGAGCAGAATTTGAAAACAGTCAAACTCGGCAGTGCGCGTTATTACGACACTTTGCCCACAACTGGTTCCGTTGACGGCCATGCGATCCGTTGCCCCGAGCTCGAGGCAAAAATCCACGCGATGACACAACGCGCGGGCACGGGTGCGCAGTTTGGCGGCAAGTATTTCTGCCACGATGTGCGCGTGATTCGCCTCCCTCGACACGGCGCGAGTTTGCCGATTGGGATCGGCGTGTCTTGTTCAGCTGACCGCCAGATTTTGGGCAAAATTACAGCCGAGGGCGTTTTTCTTGAACAACTTGAAACTAACCCGGCACAGTATCTTCCTGAAGCCACGGCTGATAGCAGTGCAAAGGTTACGCGCATCGACATCAACTCTGGCATGCCTGCCATCCTTGAGCAGTTGACGCAGCTGCCCGTCAAATCTCGCGTCATGATGAGCGGCACGATGATTGTTGCGCGCGATTTGGCGCACGCCAAGATGCGTGAGCGCATCGAGAGCGGAGAAGGCTTGCCTGACTACATTAAGAATTACCCCGTCTACTACGCAGGCCCTGCCAAACAGCCCGAGGGCTATCCAAGTGGCAGTTTCGGCCCCACAACGGCTGGGCGCATGGACGGCTTTGTCGATCAATTCCAATCCGAAGGCGGCTCCATGGTTATGGTCGCAAAGGGCAATCGCTCGCTTGCTGTAACCAAGGCATGCAAAAAGCACGGTGGCTTTTATCTCGGCGGTGTTGGCGGTGCAGCTGCGCGATTGGCAAAAGAATGCATCAAAAAAGTCGAGTGCCTCGAGTACCCTGAGCTTGGCATGGAAGCTGTCTGGAAAATCGAGGTGGAAGACTTCCCTGCTTTCTTGATTACCGATGACAAAGGCAATGACTTTTTCTTAGGCGACGGGGCGGCTTAAAGCTCAACCCAACCGTGATTTTCATTGGAGCAGAATCATGAAAGCTGCAATCATTCAATCTAATCCTGCTCATCTCGATGCGCAGATTACGCGCGCTCGGCTTGAGAGACAGTTGCGCTCATTGGCCGGCAAAGGGGTTCAACTCGTGGTTTTACCAGAGTTAGCCGGATCAGGTTATGCATTTCCTAGTCGGGAAACGCTCTCTGAGCATGCGGAAGTTGCCGACGGAACAGGTGCATTCTTGGGTTGGCTTTGGGCACAATGCCGCAAGTATGATTTCGATATTGTCGCCGGTTTTGCAGAGCGCGAAGGTGATCGTTTCTACAACTCAGCGGCGCTCATTGGCCCCGAAGGTGTAATCGGCGTTTATCGAAAAATTCATCTTTTTGATTCTGAAAAAGAAGTCTTTACTCCTGGCGACAAGGGCGTGCCTGTCTTTGAGCGCCGTGGTGTCAAAGTTGCGATGCTGATTTGTTACGACTGGGCCTTCCCCGAAGTATGGCGCATGGCCGCTTGCTCAGGGGCAGATCTAGTCGCGCACCCATCTAATTTGGTTTTACCTTTTTGCCAGACCGCAACGCCGGGGCATGCGCTTTGCAATCGCATTTGGGTCGTTACCGCCAACCGTATTGGCTCTGAGCAGTTGCCCAATGGATCTGAGATTGCTTTCACCGGCGGTTCACTCGCGCTCAACCCATTTGCTCACGCAGAAGCCAGCGGGCCGCAAGATGAAGAATGGGAAGGTGTCTTTGATTTTGATGTCGAATTGGCGCGCAATAAGTCCGTAACGACACGCAATGATTTGCTGCAGGATAGGCGCGAATACTCTGGCTGGAATAATTAATTAAAGAGCCTTTGGAGTCTGCCTTGAGATGGATGCGGTTAACGCAAACCCCTTTCAAGTTACAACACCCCTGGTTGTTCCTGCACGCACTTTCTTGCCCATGTTGCTTTACCCCCCCCCCGTGCGTTTATCCTGACGGCAGCAGGCCCAACCATGCGCCGCCATACATCTCCCAGCGTGACTCAAACTTCTAATTGCAATGAAACTTAACAACCTTTCCCTTGCTGGCGCTGCGATGGTTCTTATCGTCGCACCCCTTCTCTTCGCCATGAGCGACACGCAGTCTTTGCCCGACGCAGAAGTTTTAACTATCGCTGTTGAATGCGGTTCTCAAGGGCGTGTCGACCAAGATCATCAAATCACGGTCACGATCCAAGCGCCAGACGGTACAAACCCTCCGTCCTATTCCGTCACACAATTTGTTGCTGCACAAAACACTTCTGCAGGCGCCGCAATGTCACTTGCGCTCACTCTAAATCAGTGTTTTGAGCCTAACCCTGGCTTCCAGCACCTTGAAACGCAAAACCCGCGATACACCCCGCCAAACAACTCAAATGGTCATTTGACCGCCGAAGACATTCAACTCCCAGCGGGGTTTTCTGTTTCAAATATCAAAGTCGAAAAGTTCGTCAATGGTAAGTGGAAAGACAACGATGGTCATTTGAAAGTTTTCGAAGGTCACCGCAAAGTCAGCAACACAGCGACTGCGTCACTTCCATCTGAATTGGCCTACCACGAAATTCTCCTTCAACTTGCACAGTCAACAGCACAACCCATTGCTGTGGAATTCATCCTCACTGGAATTCTTCCATCAGGCGCACAGTTTCAAAAAGATCTTTCGCGTACTTTTGCAGCAGACGCAACCCTTGGCCAAGTGGTGCAAGCGATTGGTTCTTATTCTGAGCAAAACGGCTTGACCGCTGAATACCCAACGGCAACATCTGTATTGCTCAAACCCGCAATAGATGGCCTGTACATTTTGTCGTGGTACTTCACGGCATTCGAAGATAGCGACACAAATGCGGACGGCTTTGAAATCTCGTTTGCTACTTCTGGCAGCTAAAGCTCAGTTGTCAACAACCGGCACGGGATAGGCCCGTTTTGAATCGGGATTTCATCCCAAGTCTTAAAGCCAAGTGCGTTGGTTAATTGGCGACTGCCGACGAGCAGCGCCACTCGATAACCAGCGCACTGATCACGCGCGCTTTTGCCGAAGTCGCGGTGCAATTGGGTGATTTGAGCCAAATCCCCGACACGCATACCATAGGGCAAATTGCTCAGAATCTGCGCATTCCAGCCACGCTTCCAGGGGAACTCAAGTGCGTCACCCTGCTCAACGCGGACTAGATCGGCGACGCCAGCTGATTCGGCGTTTGCCTGAATGCCCGCAAGATGTCGATGCTCGATATCGCAACCAACGAGCTGCAACTTGCGAGGCATTTTTATGCGTGAGGCAACGACTTCACGCAATTTACCGTAAGCGTAAAGATCATGAATCGGCCAGTTTTCAAAGCCAAAACTACGAAACAGACCCGGCGCGTGATCCGCGGCAAGCAATGCAGCCTCGATAAGCAAAGTGCCCGAACCGCAAAACGGATCGACCACTGGCGAGCGGCGATTCCAGCCAGAGTGCAGCACCATTGCAGCGGAGAGCGTTTCGGAGAGTGGCGCTAGACCTTGGTATTTACGCCAGCCGCGTTTGTGCAATGAGTTGCCGGAAGTATCGACCGACAAGGTTGCGCGGTCTTTCCAAATATGAACATGAATGCGCAAATCAGCGTCTTCTTTCGCAACAGAAGGCCGCTTGCCTGTTTTTTTACGGAAGAAATCGACCACCCCGTCTTTAGTGCGTTGTGCAACAAATTGCGAATGATCGAGCTCTGACTCGCGGCATTGCGCGTCGACAAAAAAGGTACCGTCTTCGCGCAAATACTTGCGCCAATCAACCGCGAGCACATGTTTGTACAACTCGTCGGCATCGGGTGCGGCGAAACGATCAAGCCGCTGCAAAACACGAATCGCCGTGCGCAACTCGAGATTAGCGCGCCAAGCGTCGTGCATCGAACCGATAAAGCGCACGCCGCCGACTTGCTGCTCAACATTGCTCAAGCGTAAAGCCTTGACCTCAGCGTGCAAGATAGGCTCAACGCCAGGTGAGCAAGTAATGAAATGTTCGAGACGCATACTATTGACTGGGTTGCTTTTTGTAGTACTGCTGGTGGTATTCCTCGGCACGCCAAAATTTTTCGGCCGGCCGGACGACCGTAACTGTGGGGTTGGGCCAACGCTCGCTTTCATCGATCGCCACAAGCATTTGCTGGGCCTGAGCTGCCTGCTCATCGGAGTAAGTGAAAATAGCCGAGCTATATTGCACACCAAGATCAGGGCCTTGCTGATTTGGTGTTGTCGGGTTGTGGTTGTCGAAAAGCACCCTGAGCAACTCGTTGTAGCTGATGAGCGACGGGTCAAAAACAACATCAACGATCTCGATATGCCCAGTAGCACCCGCGCAGACTTTATCGTATGTAACGGCTAGCGTTTCGCCACCCATGTAGCCAACCTGTGTTTCTAAAACTCCGTCTAACTGACGGAAGAGGGCTTCAATGCCCCAAAATCAGCCACCACCGAAAGTTGCTCGGGCTGCATTGTGCGGATCAAAATCAAGTGCAACCGAATTTATGCAATAACGCAAACCGCCACGATCAGCGGGGCCGTCGTCAAAAACATGGCCCAAATGGCCCTCGCAATTTGCACAGCGGACTTCCGTGCGCGTCATACCCGAAGATGTGTCTTGTAACTCAATCACGGCGCCTGGCTCGAGCGGTAAAGCAAAGGCCGGCCATCCGCAGCCCGAATCGAATTTGTCGTCAGAGCGAAACAGCTTAGAGCCGCAAGCAGCGCAGCGATAAAGGCCCTGAGCAAAATGGTGGTCGTAAGCGCCTGTAAAGGGCCGCTCTGTGCCGTATTGACGCAAGACGGAAAACTGCTCGGGTGTGAGCCGATCGCGCCATGGATCAGATTGGCTGGGAGATGATTCGAGGGAAGTCATGATTTGGGTTCGCCGCGCGGCATGCATTTGCGAATCCAGAATTCATCTAGGCCAAGAAGAGCAATCATGCAAACAAGAGCCAAGATGAAAATAGGCAGCAGGCCATTTGGGACATCGCCCATCCAGATGGCGCGAATGAGAGCGGCGCCAAGAAAACCCCAAAGCGGGCCGCGCCACCAAACCAAAACGAGCAAGCGCGCTTTCCGTGCGAAACCGACCAGGCGCGGGTTGTGCTCGTGTTGCTCCCAGGCGGAGAGCCCCGTGGTGACGGGCATCAACTCGCTCACCATTGTGATGAGGCAAATCGCATAAGCCACATTTAGATAAAGCGCGATGCCGTAAGTGAGCAGACCAATGCCGTGGTGAATCACCAAATCAGCGCGCATCTCGTAGCCATAACTATGACGACCCCAAAGCATCCAGAGGAAGTCGCTTGTGAAATGGCCGAGGACAAAATACATGCCAAATCGCAAGACATCGTTTGTCGCGTGGTGAAAAAGAAAACCCGCGTGCCAACCGCCGGGGCCACCATCGGCACCCGTTTGATTAAATGAAACGGCCAAGGCCCAAACGCCAACGCCAGTGAGCAAAATGGCCGCAACGCCACGCGACAACTTAAACGCCCGATGAAAATCGGAATCGACTTTGCGCACAGCGTAGACATGCATAGCCGAAAAAAAGGCCGTCCAGCATGCGATGGGGATGAGTGCTTCCACGCGATTAGTTTATCTCTGCGTCAGAATTTCGCGCCGCTAAGGTCTGCATCATGAAAAAATTAACACTACCCCTTTTCGCGCTGGCACTTGCCACCGCTGCAATCGCGCCTAGCGGTCTTTGGGCTGGCGCATTCGAAACGACCACCACAACTGCTCTTCACGCGCTTCAAGATACTCCTCAAATTTTAATCGTCAACGACGATGGTATCGACACGCCCGGCATCGCTGCTTTGGCTCAGTCTCTCGCCACGCTCGGCGATGTTTATATTTGCGCACCAGACGGCAATCGCTCTGGCGCAAGCCATTCGGTGACAACCGCTGCGACGACCATGCGATTGACAGCACGCGAAATCCCATTCGCAACAGAGTCGTGGGCTCTTGATGGCACGCCCTCAGATTGCACGACTTATGGCTTATTGAAATTAGGCAAGGCTGACTTTGATCTAGTCGTTTCTGGGATTAACCGCGGAAACAATGTCGGCGATGTCGCTCACTATTCTGGCACCATCGGCGCGGCTGTTGAGGGTGCATTGCGAGGCGTGCCATCGATTGCCGTTTCTGCTGATCATCGACAAACCGATTATGCGGCGTGCGCAAATGTTGCGACTCAGTTGGCTGCACAATTACTCGCCGGCAACGGGGAGTCACGCGTGGTTTATTCAATTAATTTGCCAGGCGGTGTGCTAGATGAAAACACTGCCGTTGTCGCAAAACCAATGGGCGGTCTCTATTTCAAAGTGCGCGGCATCACTGAGGCAGAAATCGAAACCGGCGATGCTAAGGACATCCGCATCTTGCTGGGCACCGACAGCGCAGACGCGCCCGTTGGGTCTGACACCGAAGCTTATCTAGCTGGCAGTATTACGATTACGCCTTTAAATATTGATTGGACGGCGAATCAGGCACTTGCCGCGATTGCCGAGTGGCGGATTCATGCCCCGACTCGGTTGTAGCAGCGGTTAGAGCGCTGCCGGCAAAACATAAAAAACGCTGCCCGTTAAGCACCCGCAACCCACCAGCACAGCAACATGCCAAACCGCATGAAAACCAACCCGTTTATCAAGTGCATAAAAAATGGTACCAATTGTAAAAGATGCTCCGGCCGCCAATAAAAAAGAAAATGACGCTGGCGGCAAAAAAGTTTGCATCGGATGAATCGCCGCAACGGCCATCCAGGCCATGGCTAAATAAAGCGGGACCGTTGCCACATGGAAACGGCTCTTGGCAAACAGCTTAAAGATTACACCTGCAATCGCGCAAACCCACGCTGCGGGGAGCAACCAAACCGCCCAAGTCTCTCGCAATGCCGTGAGGCAAAAGGGCGTATAGGCCATTGCGATAAAAATGAATATCATCGCGTGATCGACAAGTCTCAAACGCACTTTTCGAGATGGGTTTTTAGCAAAGTGATAAGTCGTCGATGCAAGCAAAAGAAAAACCAAACCCACACCAAAAACGGCTGCGCCAACGGCCGACCAAATGTCGCCCACCGATAACGCGCGACTCAATAGCCACGGCAAGGCCGCAAGACTTGCAAGAAAGCCGAAGCCATGAATGGAAGCGTTTACAACATCTTCGCGGTATGAAGCGGCGGGAGTCATCGTTATATATTAGCGGGAGTCATTAAAATTGAGGCTATCGCCACTTATCGTCTAGAGCATTGTCGGGCGAATCACCGTCTGCGTTGTCATCAGCGATTTCGGCGGCGCGCGAGAATGCATCTTCGAGCGCATCTCCACGCTGCTTTTCTTTATCAAGGGCTGCGGCGAAAAAATCATCGGCGGCAGATTGACTGCCCTTGAGTTTGGCCTCCATCTTTTCGGCTTCGGCCGAGAAGTCGATCGGCTTTTCGTCTTTGCTATGGGCCACAATCTCGCCCGAAAGGCGGTCAATGCGGATGCGCTCGGCGCAACATGGGCATCGTATCTCTAGATCAGCACTGGACATGGGTTAATCGTGGCGTTTGGCCAACGGAGTTATTTTAAGCATAACCGAAATTCTTTGGAACTTGACGGCCAATCCGCCGTCTTACTGTTAGATTCGCAGAGAACTAGTGTTGCCTCAAATTCATCCAGGGGGCAGGTGACACCGGGGCTCTGCGTTTTTTTATTTTGCCGCAATTAACGCAATGGTTTGCGCACCGAAAACTCGCGTTGTGCGAGGTGCACCTTGCCGAACATATCGACCTCTTCGACCGTGACGACATGACGCCCAATCGGAAGGTCGGCGGATAAAGTCGCCGCCCAAAGATGCGTGCATCGATCGGCCGCTTTAGGAAGTTTGCGCCAGGCAAATGGTTTTTCGCTACCCAAGACCGAGTTTTCACGCAGACGCGTTTCTTCATAGAGAGGGTCGGGCTCTAAAACTTTTGTCATCGAAGCCCAATCGCCATCGTCAATACGCCAGCGCACGATCGAGCGCTCACTTCCGTTGAAAACATTTGCATGGAAACGCACGCCAGTCTCAGACCGCAGCTCTTCGGGCAAAATAAAGTCAGCGAGATGCAATGTCATTTGCTGACTCGCCGGACGCCGTGCAGGTACAAACTCAATCCCGTAACCAACGCCATCAAATTCAAAAACACTCACTCCATTCGGTGCGCCATCACGCATAGTCGTGTGCGGGATGCCCTGCTCATCGGGCGCACCCGTAAACCATGAGCCGCATGCCGTGACATTAACCACATGATGATGTGGCTCTGCCCCCCGCCAGCCGTCGTCTTGATCTAAAAAATGATTCTCGTGAGTATGCATATGCCCAGCGACCGACAACGCAAAAGGAAAAGGCTCTAACAAACGGTAAAAGTCGCCAGCGTTGCCAGTGTTGTAAAAAGGGATGTGCATTAACACAACCACCAACTTATCTTTCGACACAGCGGCTAAATCGTTTTTCGCAAACTGCAAGACCCGCTCTGTCAGAAAGCCCTGATAACCATCTAGGTTTTTCCCAGGCTCAGGCTTTGGATAAAACACATTATCTAAAACTAAAAAATGCGCCGAGCCCCAATCAAACGAATAAGTTGTCGGCCCATAAAAGCGCGCGTAACTCTCAGCGGACCAAGCGTCATCTTTAACATCGCGATTGACATCATGGTTGCCAATGACCTGCCACCAGGGAACACCGACCTGAGCCCACATTTGATTGAGTGGCTCAAAGAGACTTAGATTGTCAAAAGTAATATCACCCAGCGTGACGGCAAAAGCGCCACTCCAGTCGGCAAAATTTTCGGCGATGTCATGCGACAACCAAGCGACCTCTTGCAAATCGCGCGGCTGTGGGTCACCCACCATCAAAGCGCGAAATGGCCCCGACTCATCGTGCGGGACAAGCGGAAAGTCGATCGAATCAGGAAGCGGGCCTGTTGGCTCAACACCCGCAAACCGCATATTCGGAGACCCCAGCGGCCGATGCACATAAAAAAACTGTGGCACATTTTGGTCAGTCAGCGGCACCATCCAGCCCTCTGGCTTAAGAACAAAAAACTCACACGGAGCATCAAGCACGGGTAACTGCCAGCGACCATCTCGGTCAGTCTTAACGATATCAACGCCATTAGAGACGCGGACGCCACGCAAGCCCGGCTCATGCACACCCCGCTTGCCGTCATGATTTAAATCGTTGTAGACCACGCCGTGCGCGGTTGAGTTTTCGCTCGCCCAACCTGCGGCCAGCGCAAGCACCCACAAAAGGCGGTTTAGCATGCGCAAGGAGTCTTTGAGCAATAAGGGCAGCCATTGCCATATTTCAGTTCGACGCACTCATCTAAATCGATGCCCTTAATACTTGCCAATGTTGCGAGCCACGCAAGCACATCAGCGAACTCTTCTTTTAAATTTTCAGGGTCGTCATCACGCCGCAAAGCACGAGTCAACTCGCCAACCTCTTCGGCAAACCACATGTAAGTGCCCTGCAAACCACGCGCTTTATCCTTTTCAAAATAAATTGCTTCAATCTTTTTTTGGAAGTCGGAAAGTTTCATTTTTATCTAAGAGCTGTGGCTCTCGCGGCGCACTAATGCAAAAGCCAAATCGGCATCAGGCTCACCGCCCAAGAATGCGCGCAGCTTTTCTTCCATGGCGCCGAGGCCATTATTGATGCCAATCTTTGCCAACTGATAAACCCCACTTTCGCCGAGCGTCTTGCCCGATGGCGATGAAGCCTCAAACACAGAAGTGCTGCACATGAATAGCGCATCACCTGGAAGTAAATCAAGCTTAAGTAGCTCAAGCGATTTGCGGAAAACCGGGCCGTCATCAAAGCCGAGTGCGATGCCGTTGGGTTGGAGTTTGCGCAACTCACCTTCGGCGGCGGCCCAACGCACGGCTGGCACTTGATGGCCAGCCGACACCAACTCAACGGCGCCCGTAGATGGCTCAAGTCGTGCAACCATTGCTGCGGAATAAAGCCCCCGCGCTAAGTCGCGATTCAAACTGCGATTTGCGTTATCGCAAGCCTCGATGGGGCAAGCGCCGCCAAGCACCGCACTGCGCAAATAAGCGCGCGTTAAAGCCATTAAGAGGGAGCCGGCCATCCCGCTTGTTGCGCCTGCGCCGACGACAAGTGATGGGCGATTTTGCTCGTCAGAAATCGCATCAACGAAATCACTTGAACCAGCGCCGTCGGCTTGGACTAACAAAGTCTCGATGCCGTAACCCTCGGGAGGCACGACCGTCATAGGCTGCAAATTGCGGCGCAACTCACGCAAGACATCGCCTTCGCGCTCGCGTTCTTCGAGCTGGGTTTGCGTTTCTTGGCCCTCGACGAGGCCGTCAACCATGCGATTCACGGCACGGCTCAGAAGCGCGATTTCGCCCACAGCACCGGGTGCGCGCACCGAGCGATAATGCCCACGGCTAATCGCCAAGATGTCTTCGATCATTGAACGCAAAGGGTCAACCAATCGCTTTGCGGTATAGCTGCCAATCATCACGATGGCCAAAACCAATGCCGAAGCCGCAAGCACGACCAGCAAGAGCATTTGATCACTAGCGTTACTGCGCGAATCTTTGCGCGTGTAAAGATTAATCAAAGTACGCTCTGGAGAATCAGTCGCCGCAACAGGCTGCGATTTAACCTGATACAAACGCAAAGTTTCAACACCCGTTTGCGTCTCAACGGGCATGTCGCCCACCGACAAAATATTGTTGCCTGCGCGATAAGTCTTAACCGGACCTGAAAACTCAGCCGCCAACTCTGAAGCCTCAACACGAGCCGAAGTGGACGCCATCTCTTTGCGTGCAGCCTCAACGGCTTCGTTGCTGAATGAATCAACGCCGCGCATCAAACCGTAGGACATCCCTGCGGCGAACAAACCCGAAACGAGAGCCAGCGCCCAAGTGAAGCGCGCGACGATTCCCATGCCGGCAGAACCGGTTGAATCAGAATGGTGCTCGTGTCGGCTCATGCAAAAAAGTGGTAGAGCGCGGCCATCACTAACCAAGACCAGACACCGGCCGCGACATCATCAACCACGATACCTAATCCTCCGGGCAAGCGCTCAAGTTGGCGGCATGGCCACGGCTTGAGAATGTCGAAAAAGCGAAAGACAAAAAACGCAATCGTTAAATGCGCCACAGGCCCGTAAGGCGCTGCGAAAATCTGGCCGCCGAGTGGTGCGACCCAAGCTACGGCGATCAAATAGCCGACCACTTCGTCAAGTACAAATTCGCCGGGGTCTTTGCGCCCCCAATGCCGCTCACTCCAGTCGCCGGTGGCTGCACCGTAAACGCCCAAAACAAGTGCTGTGGCTAGGCAAAGCCACATAAACCAACTTGCGGGCGCCGCTTGTAAAAACAAAATCGCCAAGCCGACCCCGCCAAGGGTGCCAAAGGTGCCCGAAGCAATCGGTGCAAGGCCAAGGCCAAACCAAGACAAGAGCGCGGCGTGCAGGCGGTCGATGGGTTTCATGCGACTACTCTAACTTTTCAAGCATCGCATACGCCAACATCAAGGTGCGCTCTTCGTCGGTATTTTCGAACAAAACCGTGATGCGCTGGTTTACACCCTCACCCAAAATGCGCTGAACGGTGCCATTACCGAAGACTCGGTGATCGACCCAGTCGCCCTCTTGGAATTCGCTTTCTGCGCTAGATTCAAAACCAGCCGATGCGTCAACTTCAACGCCTCGGGCGCTTGGCAGGCAAGACTCGACGGTCGAATCGCTAAAGAAACCGCTCGCAAAACCGCCACTTGATCCACTCGAAGTTGAGTGGGCTCTTGAGGAATAACTTTTGCCGCCACCGATGACGACTTCTTTCGGCAGCTCATCTAAAAAGCGACTCGAAGCCTGCGGCCCCGGGGATGCCGTCCGGAAGCGCATGCGTGAATGGCTCAAGCACAGCTCCAGCCGCGCGCGTGTGAGTGCTACATAAAAAAGTCGGCGCTCTTCTTCGAGGCCTTCGGGGTCGTCGAATGAGCGGACATGCGGAAACAGCCCCTCTTCGAGACCGACCACGCCAACGCAATCAAACTCAAGCCCCTTTGCCGCATGAACCGTCATCAACGAAACACGCTCGACATGTTCGGCCCAGCGATCGGTGTCAACCAGGAGAGATATCTCTTCGAGGAAGCCCCGCAAGCCACCATTTTCGCGGTGGTCATATTCTGCGGCGAAAGCGATGAGCTCATCTAAGTTTTCGCCGCGGTCGACATCTTCGGCGCCGTCGAGACTCTCGGCAAATCGCCGATAGCCTGTAACATCGCACAGCACTTGCAAAGTACGCTCGGCACTTTTTAGTTCTTCTCGCCCTTTGTCTAAAATCCAGAGGAACTTGCCCAAGCCCTTTTTCGCCGGCCCACGCATGCTGTCGCGCACTTCGGGCTGCATAATCGCAGCCAGCAAACTGATGCCCATGCCAGTGGCGCGCCCCCGCAAGCGCTGCAATGTTGTTTCGCCAACGCCTCGGGGCGGTACATTGACAGCGCGCTGAAACGACATATCGTCTTTAGGATTGACTAGCAAACGCGAGAAAGCCAATAGATCTTTCACCTCGCGACGCTCAAAAAACGCTTGACCGCCAACGACTTGATACGGAATCTGCATCCGAGTCAGCGCGGCTTCAAGAGATCGCGAGCAAGCGTTGGTGCGGTAAAAAATCGCCACCTCGCTCATGCGGATGCCCCCCTCAAGCCATCGCTCAACTTGCTGCACCATTTGGCGGGCTTCCGTTTCTTCGTCGGCGCCTTCGCTAAGGAGCAACTTTTCGCCGGCTTCACGATTGGTAATGAGGTCTTTCTCTTTGCGCGAACTATTGTTTTTAATCACGGTCTGCGCGGCCAAAAGCACATTGCCCACGGACCGATAATTTTGCTCAAGACGCACAATTTCAGCACCCGGGAAGTCTCGCTCAAAATCGAGGATGTTACTAATATCAGCCCCCCGCCACCGATAAATCGACTGATCGGGGTCGCCGCAAACAGCAACATGCTTTGTGCCCTGCGCGAGCAACTTCACAAACTTATATTGGAGGTCGTTTGTGTCTTGGTACTCATCGACCAAGATATGCTCAAACTTTTCAACCCAACGGCGGGTCGAATCAGAATCAAGTTGCAACAACTGCACGCCCTTGAGCAACAAGTCGTCAAAATCGAGCGCATCTTGTTTGGCGAGCTCGGCCTCGTAAAGCTCATAGACCGTCGCGGCGTGCTCTTCTTCCATGCCCATCAGCGCGGCCTCAGCTTTCGCGCCAATTGGCATCAAGCTACGGCCCTTCCAGTTAGAAATGATGTTTTCAAAACGACGCGGGCGAAAGACTTTTGGGTCTAGGCTCTGATCTTTAATCAGTTGGCGAAGCAATCGTCGGCGGTCATCGACATCAAAAATGGTGAAGTCTCGTGTGCGGCCGATACGGTCGGCATCGATGCGCAACATGCGAGCGCAAGTAGCATGAAAAGTGCCGACCCACATGCCGGTATGTGGCACCCATTCTTCGATGCGCGTGCGCATTTCGCGCGCAGCCTTATTCGTAAAAGTGATGGCTAGCACCTTTGAGGCGGGCACGCGCAAGTCACGCACCAAGTGAGCCACTCGCCGAGTAATTGTGCGTGTTTTGCCCGTGCCTGCACCGGCAAGGATCAATATCGGCCCATCGGTGTATTCCACCGCGCGCTTTTGCTCGGGATTTAACCCGTCAAGAATCAGATTTTGGCTCATAGTGCTTGCACCATCACGAGAAGTTTACAATCACCAGCATGAGCACGCTTCTTCCAGCCACCACTCCCGGCATCGGCATCGATATTGCTGAGGTCTTGCGCGTGCAAAACGCCATCGAGCGTGGTGGCCAGACCTTCCTCGACAAGGTTTTTACCTCTGCCGAGCAAACCGAATGCAACCGACGCCCTAACCCGTGGCCGCATTTTGCCGCGCGGTTTGCCGCAAAAGAAGCCGGCATGAAAGCCCTCGGCACAGGCTGGACAGGCGGTGTCGGCTTCCTTGATTTTGAGGTCATCTCTGACGGCGCATCGGCCCCGCAACTTAAGTTACATGGCCAAGCAGCCCAACGCTCAAAAGACGCCAATCTGCCAGCCATGCGCCTAAGCATGAGCCACACCGACGACTTGGCTACGGCGATTGTGGTCGTGCTTTAGAGGCTGGTTTAGCCTCAGCGAGGCTAGCAATTGAAACCTCGGCTGTAACGGCCTGCTCGGCAAGCAGCCCAGGCGTGACCATTCTGGCCAGTGCTTTACGGACGGATTCGCCTTCTTTTCCGGGATCACGCACGAGTGTGGCCATTTCAGTTTGCAGCGAAACCATGCATTGTTGGGCTTGGGCTAAACCATGAGCCGAGATGGTGGCATCAGCTTCGGCGCTACTTGCCAAACCGAGCCATGCACGCGCCTGGCCATCTCGAGCGCGAACTTTTTCAGCGGGTGTTTCCGCGTGCTCGGCCCAATCGCCGAAAAACTCGACGGCCTCTTGCCAATTTGCCACTTTGAAGTGTGTTTTAGCCAACCACTCACGCGCGTCATTTTTTTGACGAAGAGGGGCAGCTCGCACAGCAAGCGCCTTTGAGTAACAAGTCAAAGCGCGCAACCAAATCTCGCCGCGACGCGCGCAATGGCCGCGCTCAAGCCACGCCCGTGCGTGCCAAACCCCACGCTCACTCGTTTCTTTGCGGCTTAAACCCCGAGCGGGTGAGATTAGCTTGCGGCCATTTTCATCAAAGCCGCCACCACTCGCCAAACTGCATACCTCGGCAAAAGCCCCCACCGCTCGGCCCGACTCGCCGAGCACTCGCCAGCATTCACCCTCTCGGTAGGCGGCCTCCATGAGCAAGAGCAACCCCGCGTCAGGCCAATGCACCCCAACGGCCGCATAAGCCACGGCGGAGGCCCAATAGCCCGCTTCACGCTCTGCACCCTTGGCGCCCTTCATTGAAGAACGGCGGGCTTTGGCCAATTGCATCTGTGCTTGGGCATCAAATGATTTATCGATTGCCTGCGCCTCGGCGCGAGCTTGGCCCGCGGCCACTACGATTTCAGGTTGGCCAAGCTGCAACATTGCGAAACTCAGCGCCACCCACCACATCAAGAAACCCCTCTAGCGACACCCGCCAACTCAGCACTTCTTTGCCGGGAAACCCGCTGACTCAGCACCTTTTCGAGCGCGCGCCGCCCCCGACAAAGCCGCACCTTTGCCGCATCAACACTAACCCCAATGGTGTTGGCCATCTCTTGGCAGGAGCGGCCTTCGACATAGTGCAACTCAATGGCTCGGCGATGATTCAGTGACAATTTCGCCAAAGCTTCGGGCAGCCACTCAACTAAATCGCACAGCCAAACGGGCTCACCATCGACGATTAAAGCGGGCTCTTCGGCCTGTTGTGAGTCTTCGCAGACGACCATCTGTTGCACATCAAGCCCCATGGAATAGGGCAAGTTTTCACGGACGACATCAACCGCCAAATTGCGCGCCACCTGAAATAGATAAGCTTTGGGGTCACCGTAGACCTTGCCCGACGCCAAACCGCGGTAGAGGCGTAGACCCGCCTCTTGAGCCAAGTCGTCAATCGGTTGACTATGGCCGAGCTTGCTAACGAGATAGCCCGTTAACTCAGTGAGCCACTCATTAAGAGTCGCCCGCGCAATCGCAGAGGTCGCTTTATTTTCCATTTCACTGATGCAGACGGCTCCGTCCGCAAGAAGTAACCCATTTCGTTAAAAAACGATGTGATGTGGAAAAGAAAAACCGGAGTTTCCACGCTTCTGTGGAAAACTCCGGTTTAAAAGGCGGCTATTGCCGCATCAAGAACCTTAGCGTAGGTTGAGCTCTTTTTTGACTTTCGTCGTCCAGGTTGAGCGAGGGTAAGTCTTATTGAGCCGGCTCGCGAGCGACTTGGCGTCTTTTTTGCGCCCCATACGATTTAGAGCAGCCGCCGCAACATAAAGCGAACGAGGCACCAAGCGGGTCGCGCTCTTATGCATGGTGGCGACATAAAGATGGCGAAGTGCGGCCTCTTCATAGTCGAGGTTGGCGGCCATCAAGTCTTCGTTGGCCAAACCGCGTTGATAGGCGCAATCACCAAGCCCTGCATATGCCGCAGCCTCAGTGCCCGCGTCAGCGCTACCTGAATCAACAATCGCGCGGAAGAAATCATTGGCAGCCGAGTAATTTTTAGCCGCAATCATGGCATTGCCCACCTCAACTCGGGCGCGAGCTGCGACAGTTGGGTATTCGCGAGCGTTCTTTTCGGCCAGCCCGGTCAAGGCGCGCTGCTTGGCATCGCCCGACAAAGCCCTGTCGAGAATCAACAAACCGAGCTCAGATTCACGCCCCCAACGAGCAGGCAACCCCTTGCTCTCAACACCATCGCCCAACTGCTTGAATATCTTTTCCGCTCCCGAATTGTCGCCAGAGGCCTTGAGCGATTCAGCTTTAAGCATTAGTGCGGGGGCATAGTAATAACTACCAGGGACGGCCAGCAAAAGCTCATCGATCGCAGAAACGGTGCCTTTGTAATCAGCGAGCGCCGAAATGCACTGCGCCTTTTTGAACATGGCGTGTTGCTTAACCCATGCATAGCGGCTGCTATCGACAACGCGCTTATCTTCGAGCACGCCCGTCAAGCGCCGAGCGGCGGCAGAAAACTCGCCGAGCTCCATGGTCTCGAGAGCGCTGGCGTAATCATCAAGAACAGACGCGCTCAAATCGTGAATCAACTCGGCAATCTCATCAGAGGCCTTGCTGCCTTCGCGGCCGTTTTTCTTGTAAGTAACCTCGGCGTAGGTCTCGGTTTTAATCTTGTCGACCTCAAGCACTTTGCCGTTGGTCAAAATGATTTCATCTGTCGGCAGAGCCGCAGGCATGGACAAGAGGATGGTGGTTGCGAGGAGACTAAGCATTTTTTTGAGTCTGATGCGACATCTGGCACAGCGGCCAGGCGCTAAATCGAGCCGCCAAGTGTACCCTTGCGGCGGAAGTTGATGAGCTCAGCGACGAGTGAAACGGCGATTTCGCCAGGGGTGGAGGCGCCGATATCCAGCCCAATCGGGGTCTTGATTTGAGCAAGCCAATCCGCGGAAACGCCCTCGTCAGTGAGAACCTTGTCTAGAGTCAAACGCTTAGCCCGTGACCCTAAAAGCCCAATATATTTGGGCGAACAGCCCGCCTGGTGGACGGCACGCAAGACCTCGAGGTCGTCGTTATGCCCGCGTGTGGCGATGACAAGGTAGTGATGAGCCGCGTCGCCGAGTCGTGCGACCGATTCAGCCCATGGGCCAGCCCAGGTTTCGTCTGCCGTGGGGTGAGCGGTGGGGTTTGCGTAATCTGCGCGGTCGTCAGCAACGACAATGCGCAAGCCAGATTCAGACGCCACGCGGGCTGATGCGGCGCCGATATGCCCGCCGCCGAAAAGTATAAGTACAGGTGGAACAACAGGTTCGGTCAAAACGGTAATTTGGCCCCCACAGATGAGGCCCGACTCAGGGAGGTCTTTTTGGTTAAGGGAAAATGATTTTGTGCGGGCACGATCGTCGGCCAAACTCTCGAGCGCAAGCGCGGCGACATCTGCCTCAACACAGCCGCCACCGACCGTGCCAATCCGCGTGCCGTCGGCAAAAACGAGCATTTTCATCGACTCTTTGCCGGGCGTCGAGCCACGGGTCAGCAATATCGTGCAAAGCGCGGCGGGGCGACCCGCGCGGCGAGCATCGACGATAGCTTGGTAGATGTCGGTCATGAATGTGTAGCATAAACTCGCGGTTGCCCCCCCCCTGCGGCTATGCTCGTTTCATGAAACCATTACTCATCATTCTTTTTTTGCTACCCACTTAGCTTTGGGCTTTGCAATCTTCTACATACACCTTAACGCAAGGAAACAACACCGTTAATCTCCCCGGGCCTACTAATGCACCCGTTTTGGGTACTACTTGGGACATTGATGTCTACGAAAAAGACTTCTTTTCACCCGATGACCCTGTCGGAGGTGGCACTGTTCAAGGTGGCCAAAACCAGGCAAATATAAACGTCAACTGTGGGCCTCGCGTGGTTGTCAGTGGCACCAACGGTGAAGCCCAAACCAGTGGTGGAGAAGGCCAGTGCATCGAACTTTATGTCAAAGCAACCTATCAAGTGCCCGTCGCCGGAGCCAACCTTGACCCAATCGGGGTGATAGCGGAATACACTCTGGTAGAGAGGGATGGCGATCCAGTTGAGTTTTGCTGGAACTGTGAAACCGAAGCTACAAGTTGCGGATGCGCTGGCCTTTAGCACTACTTCTTCTCTTCCTCGCAGCCCTGCTCATTGCAGGGCTGCTGCTTCCTTCCTCATCGGATTTGAATCGAGTTGATTCGAGTGATGCCAATAAACACTCAACAGCTCAGCCCCTTGCTCAGCCACTAGGGAGTGCCGTGACTCCTCGACCAGAGCGTAAAGCGGCTGATCACCATTTCTTTGGCCAAGTTATGGATCAAAACAACAAGCCCGTTCCAAATGCGCGTGTTGTTTTCTGGATAACAAAACCCGCTGAAGAATATATCTACGACGACTTCACCGACGAAGATGGCCGGTTTTCTTTTTATTCACCTAAAGCCAACAGTGCAATTGCGTTTGCCTTCCATGAACAGTATTCCGTTGCCAAGATGGAGACAACTTGCCTCGCTGAAAAGGAAGTTAAGTTGAGACTGATTGACTCATCGCACTTTCCGATTACTGGTTTTCAACTCGAACGAATCATAGACCAAAATGGTGAAGGTATTCCGGAACTTTCCTTAGAGTGGGCCCCGCTGCTTCACGGAAAGCCGCTACTTCCTATGTTCAAGCACAAATGGGACGGAAACCCTTTTGGCGGAAATCGCTTCCGTTCGCTTCCTTCGGAAGGCGTTGTTTTTCGATCCGCTGAAACATCTTATATTTCGGCCGACCCCTTCGGCGAAGTCATTTATCTCCTTGAAACTATGCAAGGTGAAAAACAATCTATTCAGCTTAGTTTTTCACAAGAAAGCCCTCATAAAGGTGACTTCAAAACGGGTCAGATTATTGATGCTGTAAGTCTATCTCCGGTATCAAAGGCAAAAGTTGAAGGCGCGCAAAAGAGCCAGTTGACGCATGCTGATTCAAATGGCTCTTTTTCATATCCGACGCAAGAGCATATTCTCATTTCCCATCAAAATTTCTTTCCAGCCTCCTTTCCTTGGTCCGTTGATTCTGACCCAATGTGCTATTTAAAGCCTTATGCGAGCATCTCCGGAGATATTGTGTTTACCGACCGGCATCAACAAGAGTCTCAGGTAACTGTTGCCGCAATCGACATTCATTCCAAATCAAATTCAATCGCATCGGTAGATTCTTTTGGTCAGTTCAAACTCGAGCATTTGCCACCTGGCACTTACTTTGTCTCGCTTCGATCAGAACAGCCATTGGATTACATGATTGCCTTAGTTGTTTCAGACAAGAACCAACACTTGTCGATTAACCTCAACGAAACGGCTGGCTCAGAATTAACTCTATCAGCATCTGAACAATATCGCAGTGCCCTAAAGGTGGTCTGTTGCTGGAACGATTCCATGCCTACTCGCATTTTCGAGCGAGATGCCGTTCACGGGCTAACGCAAGTGCCCAAGCCTGACAATAACCTCAATATTTTAGGCCTCTTGCATTCAGGCGAAACGGTTCAAGGGTTGCCTTTATACCAACTACATTTCCATTTACACCAAGCAGCAAATTGATTTCTTTATTCCCGAGCGGGCTAGTTGTTAAAAACGCTGTCCAAATAAGGACTCTGCCTCCTGGGAAATATAACATTTGGCTTGAAGCCAATCACGGCTGGGAAATCACGCCCTTTAAGACAAATCAGTGAGCCGTGCCGTCCGCCGCGAGCACTTCAACGCCCATTGCTTGTAGAGCCACCGTTGTCAGGCCAGGCGCGTTGATGAGCTCGCCGTCGGCATGAGTTTGCTTGACCCCGCATGAAGGCGAGCGCTCTTGGAAAAACGCATAACGCACGCCATGTTGGAGGGCGGTTTGCATCACGGCCTCGGTGCCGCGCAAGAATTCTTTGGTGAAATCCCAGCCCTTGGGGTAGTGCGGAGCCGCGACCACCGTGCGAATACGGACGCCCTGCTTCGACTGAAATACATCAAGCGGCACACCGCCTTTTATCTCAGCTGGCGGCCGCGGGGTCGGCAACCCGCCCGCGATTTCTGGGCAAACCGGGATGACCTCGCATTTGTGCTTCTTGAGCGCGGCAATTAACTCTAAATCGGCCTTGCCGCGCCCGTCATAGCGGGTGCGCTCGCCCAAAGCGCAGGCGCTCACGAGCACCTTTTCGCCGGGCTGCAAGTCGGAGGGAAGTTCATAGACCATTGCCCATATTCTAGTGCATGTTTTCGCTATCCTAAGACGCAATGGCAAAGAGCAAAAGTCGAGATATTGTGTTGGCCCTAGGTGGTGGCGCGGCCCGCGGGATTGCGCATATTGGGGTCATCCGCGAGCTTGAAAAGGCGGGCGTGAATGTGCGGGCGGTTTCTGGCACGAGCATCGGGTCGGTCGTTGGCGCGGTTTATGCTGCGGGTGAGCTCGACGCCTATGAGGCTTGGATGCGTGAGCTTGAATGGAAGGGGGTGGTCAAAATGCTCGACCCCGTGCTGATTGGTGCGGGTCTGCTCGGCGGCGACCGGCTCGAAAAGATGTTGGCGCGATTTGGCGGCGAGATGAATATTTCTGAATTTGACATCCCCTATTGCGCGGTGGCTGCCGATTTAGAAACGGGTTCTGAAGTTCACATCACAACAGGGCGCGCCAACGATGCCATGCGGGCCAGTTTTGCAATTCCTGGGCTGTTTACGCCTGTGCGCAGGAAGAATCGTTGGTTGGTTGATGGCGGCGTGGCTTGCCCGGTGCCGGTTACAGCCGCGCGCAAGTTGATTGCCGATTTGCCGGTCGTGGCCGTAAATGTCAACTCAATGCGAGGGCCAATGACCGATGGAGACACCATTGTTGACGATGCTTCTGAACGAGACATTGACCCACCAGTACCAAGCGCCGGCGACGAAGGGTCAGGCAGCTTTTTCGATCATGCGCGAGATGCACTCATCCGCCGAATCACACGCAAGCAATCTGGCTCGCCGCGCTTGCTTTCGAGTTTGAGTGATTCGCTTGCGCATTTAGAGCACCGGCTTACTAAATTTCAGTTGGCAGCGGATCAGCCGGACCTACTGATTGAGCCCAAACTCGGGTCTGTTGGTTTATTCGATTTCTACAAAGCCGATGGCCTAATCGAAGAAGGCGCGCGAGCAGCCAGCGAAATCATCGAGTCTGGCGCGTTGGATAAAGCGCTTAAGAAGGGGCGGCTGTTGCCTAAGCTGCCGGAGTGGTTGCGCGGGCTGCGGTAAATAGCCAGTCACTCAACCGATTCAAATACTTCAACTGCGCATCACCCGCAGCCGTTGCACCCAACGCGCAAACCTCGCGCTCGGCTCGGCGGCAAACCGTGCGAGCGATGTGTAGCCTCGCCGATAATTCATTACCGCCGGGCAGAATGAAATCAGTCAATGGCTCAAGTTGAGCATCCATTGCGTCGATTTCGGCCTCGAGGGTTTCAACCACCTGCGTCGGCCAATTAGGCAAATGCGCGAGAATCGATTCTTTGGCATCGGCCGGCGTCGACAAGTAAGCACCCAGCGTCATCAAATGCTGCTGCTCGCGTTGCAGTTGCTCGCGCAAAGTTGGCGCGGTTTCGCCAATGCATTCGCCTGCGCTTTGGACGCCATCTGCCGCCACGGCGCACCAACCCAAAACAGCGCTTAACTCATCGACATCGCCGTAAGCGCGTACCCGCGCGTCGTGCTTGGGCACGCGTTTGCCACCAAATAGACCGGTCTCGCCGGAATCACCACCGCGTGTGTAAATGCGCATGGTTTTAGTTTAGCGTTTCGGGGGAGTAAGCCCGAATGGGTCGCTGAAGAGAAGCTACCCCCGCAAACGATTCACATCTTCAGCCGCACCAAAAACGACCAACTTATCGCCATCAACAAACACATAACTCGAAATAGGCGGCGAAGGCTCACTGCCATCAGCGGGGCGGCAGAGCAAAATGTTGACCCCGTAAGCCTCACGCACACCGACTTCGGCGAGTGAGCGGCCAAGCAAGGCAGGAGGCACCTCGACCTCGGCCATGACGAAATTGCCGACTTTGTGCTGCCCCGCCGAATCGTCACCGACTGGCATCGAATCGGCAAGCTCGCCGGCCATGCGATAGCTGAACAACTCTTTTTTATAACGAGCAAGCACATCGGCCATGCGAATCGAGCCCTGAAACAGGCCATCGGCCCCAACAACGGGGATTTCATCGCGGAAGCCGCGGTCGAGCACTTCAAGCACATGATCGAGCTGGTCGGTCGGCTTGGCCGTGGGCCAATCGGTCGCAAGCACATCTTCGGCGGTCAGCATATTTTGCAAGACATCCAGATCTTCGAGCATCGGGCGGAGCGCTTGCACACTGAGCGTACCCATGAATTGCCCAGCATCATTGACCACATAAAGACAAGTTTCGTTGCCCGACAAAACGCGCTTGACGATTGCGCCAAGGCACTCATTTGGGGCGACACGGACGGCATCCGTCGCCATGATTTGCTCGACCGTTACGCGCCGCAGCAAATTCAAATCGCGGCCACCGCTTAAGTCAACGCCGCGGCGCTTGAGCTTGATGGTGTAAATGCTGTCTGGATGCAAACGACGCATCACTAGCGTGCCGGTAATCGCCGCGATCATCAGCGGCAAAATGATTTTGTAGTCGGTCGTTAACTCGAACAAAATCACAATCGCGGTCAATGGCGCGTGAGTCGTCGAAGCCACCATTGCCCCCATGCCGACCAACGCGTAAGCCCCAGGAGGAGCTGCGCCCGGGAAGAAATGCCCCACGCCCGCGCCCAATGCAGCGCCGAGTGTCGCACCCATAAATAAAGATGGCGCGAAAACACCACCTGATCCACCTGAGCCAAGAGTAATTGAAACCGCAACTAGCTTTGCAAAAAGTAAACCCAGCATCATCATTGCCATGCCTGGGCCGGTGAGCGCTGCTGTCATGGCTTCATAGCCCACGCCCAAAACTTGAGGAGCAACGAGCGCGAGCCCGCCGACCAACAAACCACCGATGCCCGCCTTGATGGACGCCGGAATATTTGCGGCATCAAAACCGTCTTCGCAAAAATGGAGCGTGCGCACAAAAGCGATTGCCGTCAATCCTGCGAGCAAACCGAGCGCAACATAAGCAATCAACTCAGTCGGGTGCTCAAGCGAATAAGTCGGAATTTCAAAAGCGGGGATGTCGCCAAAAAAGCTGCGCGAAACCACCGTCGCCGTAACCGAGGCCACCACGATTGTGGTGAATTGCGAAACTCCAAAATCACCAAGAATAATTTCAAGGGCGAAAAGCGCACCTGCAACAGGTGCATTAAAAGTCGCAGCAACACCAGCCGCAGCGCCGCAACCCACAAATGTGCGCATGCGCCGTGGGCCGACATTGAGAAACTGCCCAAGTGTCGAGCCAATCGCAGAACCAATCTGCACGATCGGGCCCTCTCGGCCAACAGAACCGCCGGTCGCGATGCAAACCGAAGAAGCAAGGGCTTTAATGCCAACGACGCGCGGGCGGATGCGGCCATTACGCAAAGCAACGGCTTCCATCACCTCGGGCACACCGTGGCCTTTGGCTTCTGCGGCAAAAGTGCCGACGAGCCAACCAACGAAAAGACCGCCGAGCGTGGGCGCGCCAACGACCCAATACCAAGGAAGCGTTGTGATGTGCTCAAGCAGAGGCGAATGGTCGGTCGGCGTCGAGCCAAATGCCCAGAAAACGCCCTTAAACCACTGAATCAGCAAGCGAAAACCCACCGCGCCATAGCCGCCAATTAAGCCAATTACGACAGCCACCAACACCATATACATATTGGTGTGGCGCTTGAGGTAATGATTCAAGCGAGTGAACGGGGTGAGCAGGGTTGCCATGGGCGAGGATTGTAGGCCGAGCGGCTAGTTTTTGCTCGTCTATCTCTTATTCGGCCCAATCCTATTCAACGGGTCTATATACGCGGCAAATGTCGCTTGGGGTAGGTATTTGCGCATTCTGTCCATCACCCAGTCTAAAAATGAAAAGGGCCGCAACCACCAGCCTTTCGGCAATGGTTGCGGCTCGGATTCAGTAGTTGAATTTAGAGACTATCGGCGTTGCCGGCCAAGTATGACGCGACACCTTCGGCGGTAGGCTGCATGTCAGGCTTGCCCGGCGCCCAACCTGCTGGTGCAACACCGGCGCCCGTGCCAACATGCATGACGGCATCAAGCATGCGAAGGGTTTCGTCCATGTCACGACCGAGGCCGAGATTGTTGACAGTCTGACTTTGCACAACACCATCGGCATCGATGATGAAAGTGCCACGGAGCGCAAAAGTCGTTTCCTCGTGAAGGAGGTCGTATGCCTTAGTCATCTCGCGGCTCTCGTCGCAAAGCAAGGGGTAACCAAGCGCGCCGATGCCGCCGTTAGCGATCTCGGTGTTGCGCCAGTTGATGTGTGACTCAGCGTCATCAATAGAGACACCCAAAACTTGGGCGCCACGCTTTTCGAACTCGCCGAGGCGATGGTCGAAAGCGATCAATTCAGAAGGTCAGACAAAAGTGAAATCTTTTGGGTAGAAGAAGAGGACAACATGCTTGCCGCGGTAATCGGAAAGCTTGACCTCTTGCACCGAGCCATCGGCCATCACGGCTTGCGCGGCGAAGTCTGGGGCTGGTTGGTTGACGAGTACGGACATGTGTGTGCGTGGGGTTAGTATTTGAGTTGACGGTGTATTTAGCACCGATTTAGTGCTTAATGTTAAGGCATCCTTGGCGGATGTCTACCACTCTCTTTAACTTATTCTGCCGCGGCCGCAAGTACTGCACACTTAAGAACTTCCGACGCGCGCTTTCCGTGTTCAGCAGCCGTATCAAGTACCTCTTGGTGATTCGGACGACTTCCGCCGACGCCAGCGGCCAAGTTGGTCATCATGGAAATGGCCAAGACTCGCGCGCCAGCGGCTTTGGCAGCAATCGCTTCAGGGATAGTGCTCATGCCAACCGCATGACCGCCGAGTTGAGCAACCATGGCGACCTCTGCGGGCGTTTCGTAACTGGGACCAAGCATCCCGGCGTAAATGCCGGTTTTGACATCGGTGCATGTTGCTGTGAGAGCGGCGCGCCAAGTTGGGTCGTAGAGATCGACCAAATCCACAAATGTGATCTGGCCCGTTGGCGTGTTTGGGCCGGTCAATGGATTAGGCAGCCCCATATTGAGATGGTCAGCCAAGGCCATCAAAGTGCCAGGCGGGTAACTTTCGCTCGTTGAACCCGCAGCATTAAGCAGAATGAAGTTTTTAACTCCCCACTCAATCATCGCACGCACAGGGCGGACGATTTCAGCTGCCGTGTAACCCTCGTAAGCATGCACTCGACCGCCGCAAAGTAAAACGCGTGTGTCTTGTAATTTACCAAGCCGCAACTCAGGTGCGTGACCTTGGACACGCGGCAAAGGCCAATTCTCGAAATCGTTTAAATCAAATCGTTCGATGCCATCAAGCAAGCCATCGGCGCGCTCGGCCCAACCCGAACCGAGCACGACCGCGACATCTGGAGCCTCGCCGAGTTTGGCTGCGAGGCTTGCGGCAAGCCAACTTATGTTTTGTTGTTCTTTCATTGTTTGTCGTTTTCTTATGTCAAGAAAATCGAAGCTGTCGCCGCTGTTGTAAAACTAGCAATCGCACCAGCCAACATGGCTCTTAGGCCTAGCCGCGCAAACTCGCCACGACGCTTCGGAGCAATGCCACCAAGCCCACCAATTTGAATTGCGATAGAGCCAACATTGGCAAAACCACAAAGTGCGTAGCTCGCAATAATCATCGAGCGATCACTTAATGCATTGAGACCAGACGCAGCATCTGGAGTGGCCATCCCGATGAGATCGCGGAAGGCTACATATTCGTTGACGGCTATTTTTGTGCCTAAGAGTGAACCAACTTGGAGCATTTCATCGGCAGGCACGCCAAGCAGCCAAGCGATGGGCGCGAAGAGGTAGCCGAGCAACTCTTGCAGTGTTACAGCGTGACCAAAACCCGAGCCAATGTGGCTTGCAGCCCACCCAATGCCCATATTGGCGAGTTGGAGTAAACCCAAAAATGCGATAAGCATACCCAGAATATTAAGGGCTAAACGCACTCCGTCAGCCGCGCCGCCGGCTGCCGCATCGACCAAGTTTGCGTATTCAGATTTTGGTTGCGCAATGTCTTTGCCCAGAGTCTCTGGCTTATCGGTTTCAGGGAAAACAACTTTTGCAATCGCCAAACCCGCGGGTGCGCTCATGACAGAGGCGGCGAGCAAATGCCCAGCAATACCTGGCATGACATCTTTCATCATGGTGACATAAACGCCAAAAACCGTACCCGCGACCGTGGCAAAACCGACCGTCATTACAGCACCGATTTCGCTTGTCGTCATCTTTGGCAAATAGGGACGAATTAGCAGAGGAGCTTCTGTTTGACCCACAAAAATATTTGCCGCTGCACTCGTAGATTCGGCGCCCGAAAGCCCCATCGTTTTCGCCATCGCACGCGCCATCGCACCGACAACAATGCGGACGACACCCGTGTGATGCAAAACCGCAAACAGCGATGAAAAGAAAATCACGCTCACAAAAACGAGTGCGGCCAAAAGCGGAGCACCGCCGCCGATACCCAAAACTGCGGGGCCGACGACACTCGATGCGCCAGAGTAAGCGGCATCAATTAAGCCTGTAAAAAAGACTTGCGCGCCATCAAAAAAGGCGTGGCCGAAACTTGTTTTCAAAACCAGTAAAGCCAAGACCCATTGCAAAGCCATGCCGACGGCGACTGGGCGCCATTTCACAGCGCGGCGGTTGAGAGAGAGAAGCCATGCTAAACCCACGAGGGCAAACAGGCCGAAGAGTGATTGCATCCAGGGCATTCCGTCAGTTTAGGATATGCCGCCCCTTCTCGTACCAGTGAAAAGAAACAGTTGTCGATTGGCTCATATCAGGTCGCAAATAAGCAATTGCCCCTTCTCGCGCAAGGATGCCCTGAGCCTCTCGCGCACAAGTCAAATAATTTTGGTCGGTCACGGCATGACGGGCAGATGAGATCGCACCGCCACGGCCCTGCGCGATAAAGCGATAAAGGTGCCAAGCATGCAAGGGCAAACCGGCCTCGCGTCGTTGCAGAATCTCATGAGCAAGTTGAGGTAGATGCGAGATGTTTTCGGCGCAGACAACCGTGCTTAAGGTCACTTTCGTCTTTGGCGATTGCTGAAGATCATCAAGCCGCGATTGCACCAACTCATAATGGCGAGGCGGCGTGTGCCTCATCGAATTGTGCGTTTGCGCATCATTTGATTCGATG
Organism: Planctomycetota bacterium; assembly: GCA_018671175.1. Classification (GTDB taxonomy): domain Bacteria; phylum Planctomycetota; class UBA1135; order UBA1135; family UBA1135; genus JABHIE01. The sequence continues at coordinate 119,816 of JABHIE010000015.1, forward strand.
GGCAAAATCCAGCGGTCGGTGCGATTGTCTTGCGCAAAACCATCAGGAAGCCGCTGACCATTTGTATTGATTTGTGCAATCATGCCGCGCGATTGCACATAGGCCGCCAACTCAATTGTGCCATTCGGCCAAAGCATCGGCTCGCCCCCACCTAAAACAATCGACTCATACTTCTTTGCGGCAAGCTCATCGACAAGTTGCTCCGCTTGCTTGCGAGTCATGCGATCATAGTTTTCATCTGCAGCACAAAAGCTGCACCGCATATCGCATTGAGGCTGCAAAAAAATCGCGGCAATTGTGGCTCGTGGCATGTTTACTTTTCAGCTCGGTCATCTACAAGAAAACCTGGAAGCCGGCGCTGAGAAACAGACGGCTGCGCCTCCACGGTCTTTGGCGGTACGCTCGATGCCGATGGCGCGGGCATGCCTCATTATCTACAATCTCAGCATGCTTAACACTCGCGTTTTCCTTTTGTTGGCGGCCTCTACGCTGGCCGCTTGCCAATCCTCGGCGCCTTTGCGCGAAGACATTGCCGCACATGTGCAAATGGTAAGCGCCGAGCGTTTGATGACATCCGTTGAAACACTTTGCGAAAACGGGCCACGGCATCCGATGCCTGACGCCGATGCACCTGGCTCGATAGCTTCGCAAAAAGCAGTGACCTGGGTTGCCGATACCCTAGTTGCGCAAGGTTGGCCTGAAACATCAATCACGCGAGAGCGTTTTGAGCACACCCGTCGCAATGGCGAGCGCGTTTGGGTCGCCAATTTGGTTTTGGAAGCCACGGGCAATCAAACACCAAATGAAACCCTAGAGCTGGTCGCGCACTGGGATTCAGTTGCCGGTGCGCCCGGGGCCGACGACAACGCAACCGGTGTTGCAGCCTTAATTGAAATTGCGCGACTGATGGCCGTCGCGGGCCCAGCGCCTCGCACCGTGCGTTTTGTTTTTGTTGCAGAAGAAGAGACTGGGCTAAATGGAAGTATTCATCATCTCACTCAACTTAAAGTTGGCGAAAACCTACATGGCGCGTTGGTCTTCGACATGATTGGGTATGCAAGCAGCGACGATGATTCGCAAACTTCCCCAGCACCTTGGTTGCCGCTCATGCCAAGCACCGGCGATTTTGTGATTTTGCTCGGCAACTGGACTGGCTCTGGGCTTTGTGATTTATATGATGCTTGCGCTGCGACTTATGTGCCCGAGTTAAACATTACAGGTTTTCACTTTATCGGCGGAATCCTTCCTGATGCCGACCGAAGCGATCACTGGTTTTATTGGGAAAACGGCTTTGGCGCGGCGTTCTTGAGCGATACAGCCAACTTCCGCAACCCGCACTATCACAAGTCAACCGATCAGCCGGCATCCCTAGACCCAACCTTTTTTCGGGAAGTCACCCAAGCGGCGTTGGCCACCGTTTTTGAGTGGGCTTATCATGGTGGCCATGGATGGACGACTGCTGTAGAAACCTTCGCCATTACAAACCCAAACCTTAAATAACAGTCTCATGCGTTCCACCTCTTTGCTTCTCGCTTGCGTCGCACTTGCTTCTAGCTCCTGTTCGCTGCAACTCTTTCATACATCAACCGAGACGCGGGCGTTTGACTCTACGCACGAAATACCCGCTGGCGTGACGACTCTTAGCTTTAAAACGCACAATGGCAAAATCGTGATTGAGCCATCTCTTGATGTATATCAAGTCGAAATTCATGCGTTGGTTAGCCTGAATGGCCGTGACAGCGTGGCACTCTTAGACGACATGCACCGTGTTGAAATCAACACGACGGTGCAAGACGGCATCATGGAACTTTGGTACGACTGCTCAAGCAATGACAATTTAAGTGCATCGGCCACGATTAAAGTGCCTGAGTCTTTAGCCGTTCGACTCGACTCTAGCAATGGTCGAATTGTGGTTTCGGGTGATTTCCCGAATATCTACGCCGACACCAGCAACGGCCGAATTGAGTTAAGGGGTGCAAGCCCTCAGTTTGATCTCGACACATCAAATGGTCGGATTGAAATCTTCTTTACCGAAGATTGGGCGGGTCAAGGAACGGCCAAAACGAGCAATGGCAAAATCCGTGCTTGGTCTCACAGTGCGATTTCTTGCACGACCGACCTGTCAACATCAAATGGCAAAACCGTTTCAAATGTTACCGCAGGAGAGGGGCAATTGACTTTGCACACATCAAACGGCTCGATTAGTGTTGAGTCGGGCCTTGCAAAATAAGCAATGCCAAAGCTGGGTTCTTGTCTATTCGCCTTTCAAGATCCCCATGTTTTTAAGCTTGCGATAGAGAGTGGCTTCACTCATTCCTAGCATTTTTGCTGCACGGCGGCGATTTTGAAAAGATGCCTCTAGCGCATGAATAATGGCATATTCAATCAATTTGTCGATTGAAAAAGTAGGAAGGCCTGCTGCTAGAGCGGCAGCCTCTTCGCCTTCTAGCGCGCAAGCTGCGGCAAGTGAGTTACCGCTAAGATGCGAGTGCTCTTCTTGCGAATGTGAATGACCCACAGGAGCGAAATTCTCAGAAGGCCGTTTGTCAGGCAACGCAGCGGGTGCAGTTGCAAGCTCTTCGCACGGCATGATGTTGAGTTGCTCAAGAGTAATGAGCCCAGAATCCGCTAACTCTGCTGCATTGCGAATCGTATTTTTCAACTCACGCAAATTCCCGGGCCATTTAGATTGCACAATCGCACACTCTGCTTCGGGAGTAAAACCTTCGAAATGGACACCTAGTTTTCTGAGACGCTGCGAGGCAAAGCTTTTCGCCAAGGAAAGTTTGTCAGCACCACGCGCGCGAAGAGGAGGCAAATGAAAATTGCCATTGCAGCGGTAATATAAATCACTGCGTAGGCGCTTTGATTCCATGGCTAATTCAGGGTCGCCCTGAATACCAAGGATGACAAGCACCTTAGCCCGATGCATATTTGTCTCGCCAACGCGACGATATTCGCCATGCTCGACAAGCGCCAACAGCTTCGCTTGAAGCGAATCACCATATTCAAGAATATCATCAAGATAAAGAGTGCCGCCTTCGGCTTCCGCGACAAAGCCCTTTCGTGCAATATCAGCACCCGTAAACGCACCCTTGGCATGACCGAACAAGCATGCCTCAGACAAACCTCCAGGCAAGTCACTGGGGCCAACCGAGACAAATTCGCCGTTGGGTCGAGCCCTATTGTGAATAGCCTGAGCCAAAATATTTTTCCCTGTTCCGGTCTCGCCCGAAACCGTAAAAATCCGCCTGCCGTCTTCTTGAATACCTGCGCGGCGAAAAGCATCACTAAGGACAGCTTTTGTTTTCGAATCAGACGCACCTATGTCATTAAAGGTGACTTTTTGCTCTCGATAGGCTTCTGAAACAGTTAATTTATTATGATTCATTTTCATGTGATTTAATTTATCATCTCGTGAGGTTTTTCCCAACGAATATGAGCCAAACCAGACCCAAACTGCCAGCAACTTTTGTGCCACATCATGGCCCATTACCTAAATGCTATGAAGTCGGTGGGGTTTATACCCACGGCGGCATGGGTGTATTACTTGATGTTATTGGCCCCGAGGGCATACCTTTGCTGCAAAAGCGAATCCCCCATGGGCGCATAACTGATGTCGTGAGTGACGAGCGCTTCAAACTTGAAATCCTCAATACCGTGGGGCTGTCTCTCAAACTGAGAGACTTTGGTGGCGTCCCTTTTGTTTATGCCTGGAATGATGGAATCGGCGACTCGTATTTGCTGATGGAAAAAATTGATGGCCCTACATTAAAAGAGGCTATATCGGGCTGGGGCGATTATTCGCATTCTGAGCGTTTGGCAAAATCTCTGCGCATCACGCGCTCAATTTGCAAAACTCTGACCGTCTTCCATGGCGAGGGAAAAGTCCACCGCGACATTACGCCGAACAACATCTTGCTTCGTCCCGGCGACAACGAGCCGGTGCTCATCGATTTTGGCTTATCAAAGCATGTACAGTTTCCACTCGGCGACCTTAAAAACACTCAAACTGGCGACCGCCTTGGCACTCCGCGGTACAAGCCACCTGAGCTTGAAATAGCGGGTGGAGACTTTTCGCCTAGCGGTGATTTGTTTGCCCTCGGGCTGATTTTTTTTGAGATGTTGACCGGCGGGGCTGCGCGCACAGGCGAATCTATTGAATCCGTGCGCGCTCAGGTTTTGCTCGAAGACCCTCCTGATGTGCGGAAGTTTGCGAGTTGGGTTCCTGCACCTGTCGCCAAAATGGCGGCCGTCTTGCTGGCAAGGAATCCAAAAGATCGCTACTCGTCGGCTGAATCGCTCATTGCCGATATCGATCTGCTTTTGACCGACGCCGAGGCAACGCTTTCTCTGCATGAGCGCCCTATTGCTCGTGCGCGCCGCGCCTGGATGCGTCGGTCAGCCGAAACACGGGTGCGTGGCTTGCGGCGACTTCTTGGCGGGATAGCTCTGGCGGGTCTTACGATTGGCGCGTGGGTAGGCTTGCCCAAAATGTGGGCTCAACAGGCGAGCCAATCGACTCTTCGCGCAGATTGCGCGCCCCTGCTTGAGCGCGCTGCGGCTTGGCGCGAAACAGGAGACTTGCTGACGCAAAAATCTTTTTCGGAAGCGGCCATGTTCAATTTTTCTGAAGCCCGCGAATCTCTTATGAGCATGGCTTCAAGCAAAGACTACGGCAAAACGGGCAAAGCATTGCTGGCCTGGTATGAGCGCGCGGCAAGCCCCACGATAGAGCTCAATGTTGACTGGCATCGCCCTGAAAAAGATATGTATGGCTTGGCTTGGGTTATGCCTGCGCTTGATGCTTCGATTTCGCGGCACCCCGATGATGCATGGCTGCTGGCCTGGCGCGCATGGGTCGAGCTTTCGTTTTACGACAATCTCAAGGCCCAGGCTGATTTGGCTGCTGCCCGCAGTTTGGCCCCCAAGGCGGGCCTCATTCGGCGATTCGAGTTCCTGGCGCGGTTGGGCTTTGGGTTTAGTGATCGGATCTGGACTTATGTCGAAAAAAATGAAGACGAGTGCCCCGACACCGAATTGGGCGAATGGGCGCTATGGCGCGCCGTCTTGCATCGGCGCGATGGCGACTTAGATGCGGCCACTCGCGAGCTGAGTCGCGCCCATGGCCTGATGGCGTCAGATGATTTGTTGCTGCCGCGAGTTTTTGCCGAAATGCAACTCTGCCAGGCCAAGGGCGGCACAGCGCAAAGCAACTCGCCGCACCCCGACTGGGCGGCGACTTTGGGTCAAAGCAACGACCCCTTAGCGCAATTTCATTATGCGGCCGCCATCCATTTGTTGGGCAAGCCCCAGGCCGCAGACACCCTACCTAGCGGGCTGTCTCTCGAAATGCATCACGACGCGCTATTAAATAAATGGGCTGGGCTTATGACACAGATCACCCCAAAAATCGTCCTGCCTAAAGAGGCTGGGTTAAAAGCCGACTTCACCAACTGGGTTACTGTTTTGCGCGATTTCACTTTTTCAGGCGACAGCAAGCTGGTCGAGATGGACGGCGATGGAGTTTTGCGATTACTTCAAGCACAGGGCGATTTGACCCGCGCCAGTCGGACGAGCCCCCGGTTTATGTCAAAGGTCAATCCTTTTCCAGAAACCGCTGATTGGGTTTTTCAGGCAAAATTGCGATGGTCAAAAAAGGGTGACTACGGCTCAGGGATCAAGCTCGGTGGGCTTGCGATTTTCCACGACATTGCGTTTCGCCTTCATCTCCCCGACGGGCAAACGCACCTAGAAAGCACACCCGGCTGGCATGTCTATCGAATTGAGAGACGCGGCGATGAGTTGCAAGTGTTCTTTGATGGCGCCCCCGTTGGCCCAAAGATTGACGCAGAGCAAGCCCTGGTAGATCAAGTCGCGATTACGACTTTTGGGCCGACGGTGTCAGGGGTGTTTGAGATTGGGGATATTGTCGTTTTGAGAGAGTAGTTGGTATGGGGGTTGCTGTGGAGTTAGCTGGGTTACACTCACCCCAAACACGATACTCATGAAACATCTCCCCATCTCCCCATCTTCCTATTACTTATCGCTAGCTGCGCAGCACCGGGTAAACAATCTCTTGCTCTTGAAACAGATTTCCATGGTTCTTTTGATTCGACTACATTAATCACGGTGTATGACACTCCCGAGTATCAGCTCGCCGCTTTAGCCTCTGATATCGATACAGCCTCAACTGGGTTGGTATACGAAGCTGACATCACTGAAGGCAATTCACTGGTCTACAGTTATCATAATCGCTCACTCGAGGCCGTAGACTCTGATGTTATTGAAGTCACACTTCAGCATAGCGCGTCTCTTACTTCGGCAGATTTTTTTATTGAAGGAGACCCCGCAGCGCTATCTGAAACAGAGCTCACTGGAATACAAGGCTTTGTTGGATTCGGCTTAACTTTTTAAGGTCATTAACGGCCAAGCAACTCTAAATCATGATTAACGCCATCAACAATTTTAGGCTTTCAGCATTCCACTTCGTATTCATTGGCTTGTGCGGTTCGCTTTTCATGTTTGCCATTACCGCCCTGGGTGCTGGAGTAAGTTCTGATTCGATCACCTATTTGGAAGCGGCTCAATCATTTCTCAATGGAGATGGCTTTTGGGTCAATGGCGCGCCCTTAGTTCATTTCCCGCCGATATTCCCCCTCATGCTGAGTTGGGTTTCTTACCTCACACAAGGCGACTTACTACTCTCTGCCAGAATACTCTCAGCCGTTTCCTTTGGCGCAAATCTAGCACTTATTCTGGTAGCCATCGGTAAATGCACAAAAAATAACGTTGCTGCGATAATCTGCGGAACTTTACTCTTTGTGTTTTCAGCACCTATCATTCCAATTCATTCGATGACTTGGTCTGAGGCGCCCTTCCTTTCATTAACCCTCGCAGGATTCCTATTCCTTGCGCGCTTTTTTGTACGGCCGCAGCTTCGATATCTTGTCGCAGCAGCACTTATACTCGGGCTTGCGGCCGCCACACGATATGTAGGCCTTGTACTTTTACCGACAATAGCCATTGCAATGTTCACCCACAACAGAGGCTCTCTCAAGAAGAAATGGAAAGATGCTCTTGTCATATTATTGCTCGCGGGCTTACCTTTAGGCATCTGGCTTATCCGCAATTTAATGATTGCTGAATCAGCGACAAACCGCTCTTTTTTCATCCATTTGGTTGACTTAAACCATGTCAAGAATCTCATCAGAGTCATGCATGACTTTATTGTTCCTCTGCCCTTACCCCTATTGGCAAAAGCCGTCATTGTCAGCCTCCTCAGCCTCTTGTTTATTCGGGCATTTCTATTTGTGCAAAAGAAGTCTTTCATCAAAAAAGAGGCCCTGTCATTTGAATCAATACTACCATCACTCCTTGTTCTCTACTCCACTTGTTATATCTTACTCTTACTTGTCTCTATATCTTTTTTTGACGCAGATACCCTTGTCAATTTCAGGCTCTTACTTCCTGTCTACATTGCAATTCTGATTGTCGCGACAACGACGGCCAAAAAGCTGTCCGACAGCAGGCAGAAAAATTGGATTTGGCGTGGCTACATCGCCTTTACCTTCATAGTCGCTTGCGTAAACATAGTGCCCGCTGCAAACCGCGCTATTGATATCCACAAAAACGGGAAGGGCTTCATCTCACACGATTGGCAAAACTCCGACTTGCTCTCTTTGATAGCTCAACTGCCAGCCTCGGCAAAACTATATATTAATTGGCGGCCAAAGGTACTACGCTTTCTTATTGACAACAAATCAGCTCTTAGCATTCCTCAGGAAAAGATGGCTATTACACATCAAAGAAACATACAGTTTGCAGACCAGGCAAACCAAATGGTTCGTGAATGCAAAGACGGGTCTGCCTATATAGTGCTATTCGACAATGGTAATCCAAGTCGTTACGGTAACAAAAGGGACTTAGATGTTTTGCTTAACGGTTTCCCGGCGTCTAGGCGGAAAGATGGCTGGATTTACGGTCGACAACCCATGAAGGGCTCAAACTGATTAGAATCATTAAAATAGCAATCAAACATTTTGGCGTTTCATTGCTATATCGCAAACTCAGGTTTCTTTACGGATGGCTTTGTGAATCTGACTTAACTTTCTAGAACCCTCAACTGCCCCACCAACTCAGGGCGCAGCTCTTTCACCGCCGCGACCATTGGCCCGGCCGTCGCACCATAGGTGTCAGAATCGCGGCCGATCATGGCGACCCAACTAATGACTTCCGCGCCGGTACGCTCAAACGGCTCGGTCGGAAAACCTACGGGAAGAAATTCTGTCGGGTAAGCGCAATCTCGCTCGGCCCATTGCATCGCCCACACGCCGATTTGAAATGTGGTTAAAACAAAACCAATATGCTCGATATGTGCAAACGGCCGGAAGGTGTCGGGGTTGAAATCGGCGGCTTCGAAAACCTGCCACGCTTCGGGATGGTCTTCCAAGGTTGTATCGCGCCAGTGCTGAACAATGGAGTCTTCTTCACTGCCAAGCCAAAAATCCCAATCGCGTCGGAACGCCACGAGCCAGCTAGGCGAAAGGATTTCCGCACCCGAATCGCCGCTGAGCCACTCTCTA
>JABHIE010000013.1 GCA_018671175.1 Planctomycetota bacterium
GCTCATCAGATAAAAGGTACTCCGGGGATAACAGGCTGATCTCCGCCAAGAGTCCATATCGACGCGGAGGTTTGGCACCTCGATGTCGGCTCATCACATCCTGGGGCTGAAGAAGGTCCCAAGGGTTGGGCTGTTCGCCCATTAAAGTGGTACGTGAGCTGGGTTCAGACCGTCGTGAGACAGGTCGGTCCCTATCCGGTGTGACTGTAGGACGCTTGAGAAGGTCTTTTCCTAGTACGAGAGGATTGGAAAGGACGAAGCTCTGGTGCACCAGTTGTCTCGCTAGAGGCACAGCTGGGTAGCTAACTTCGGAAAGGATAACCGCTGAAAGCATCTAAGCGGGAAGCCCTCTTCAAGACTAGGCGTCCCCATTAGGGTCGTGGGAGACTACCACGTTGATAGGCAGTAGCTGTACGCACAGTAATGTGTTTAGGCGAGCTGTACTAATACCCAATCGGCTTAACTCCCCCTCTGTGATTCGCTTTAAGCGGGTCCCTGAGGGGATCTGCAAGATTCAATAAAATACAATGATTACGCTTCCTGTCACCATCCTCCCTGGTGCCCATAAAAACCTGGCCACACCCGATTCCATTCCGAACTCGGTCGTTAAGCAGGTTTTGCCGATGATAGTGGTTCGTCCGTGAAAGTAGGTTAGTGCCAGGGTTTTAATTAGCAGACCGCGCAGTTTTTAACTGCGCGGTCTGTTTTTTTTTGCCCTAAGCAAAAAAACTAGTACTGGCGGATTACGCCAGTCACTACACCACGAATCTCTACTTCAGTGGTGCGGATTGAATCGTAAGCATCATTTGCTGGAACAAGCAAGATACTTGCGTCAGGCTGAGGCTTGAAATATTTGAGGGTAGCCTCTTCGTCTTGAAGAATCGCGACTACGATATCACCCGATTGGGGTGGACGCCCCTTTTCGATTACGACTAAATCGCCAGATTGAATGTGTGCGTCAATCATTGAATCGCCTTGTACTTCGAGGAGGTAAGTGTCGCTTTTAGTGCGCACTATTTCATCAAAATCAAGTCGCTCACACTGCTCGATGGCTTCAATTGGGCCACCTGCTGCAATGCGGCCTGCAAACGGGAGGCTGCCTATACCAATAGCTGCCGCGAATTCTGCATCCTCATGAATATCAAGGTTCAGGACGGTTCTCGCTTCAGGCGTTAACTCTAGGCCTCGGGACGCACCTGGCTCGAGATTCTCGAGGTAGGCGTTGGCGATTAAGGCCTGGACATGCCCATGAATCGTCACGCGACCTACGCCCATGACTTGACCAATCTCGGCAAGAGTAGGGGAGAGGCTGGTTTCAAACTGGTGATTGTGAATCGTTTCCAGCACTTGGAGTTGCTTTGGGGTTAGGCCCATCGCTACACCATAACCAATCCGAGGATCATTCCGGCCACGCAGAGGAAAGCTTCGATTTCAGCTTTATGTGTTTGTGTGAAGAATCTTTTCATGTTGTTTTACCTAACAAAGACCTAACCATCTTAGCGGCGAACAAAACCCTAACAAGAGTTTCTTTCTATAAATTTTTTCATGCGTGGAACGCGTCAAAACACAAAAAACCCCTGTAAAATAGGCTTACATGGAATCATCCTTTCGAGTTTCCGATTGGCGACCTGTTTCGCCGCTGAAACGCCTTCCGTTTGCCGCTCGCTCTCTCCCTGTTTTCAGGAGTGATATCCTGATTGTTGGGGCAGGCTCAGCGGGTTTGAGTGCCGCTCTTGCAGCTGCTGACGAGGGTTCTCATGTCATGGTTCTTGCCAAGGGCGAGGCATCCATGAGTAATACTCGCTACGCACAAGGTGGGGTAGCCGCAGCAGTTGGCCCTGATGATGATCCTAAAACCCATGCTGCCGACACTCTTCGCCTTGGTTATGGTCTTTCTGAAGCCGATATTGTCCGTAATCTGACCGATGCTGGGCCCAGCACGATGGATTGGCTTTCCTCTCTCGGAATGGCCTTTGACTATTGTCCCTCCGGTAATATCGAGCTCGGTCGCGAGGGTGGGCACCAAGTTGCCCGTATTCTTCATTCCGGTGGCACAGCGACTGGCCACGAGCTGCAGCGTGTCTTACTCGCTCAAGTCACCCAGCACCCACGCATTGACCTTTTTACCTTCGTGACGGCCGTTGATTTTGTCAAGGATAGTGAAGGACGCGTTTCTGGCGCGGTTTGTATGCAATCCAAGCGTGGCCAGTCTGATTTTGAAACGGTAATCTTTGAAGCTACTGAGGTCCTTTTAGCTACGGGTGGTGGGGGCCAGCTCTATCGTGAAACGACTAACCCGCAATTGGCTACTGCCGATGGGCTAGCAATGGCCTTACGCGCCGGCGCGGTTCTCCAAGACCTTGAATTTGTTCAATTTCATCCAACTATTCTTTATCTCGCGGGTGCCGCACGCTTCCTAATCTCTGAGGTCGTCCGTGGTGAAGGGGCTATTTTGCGCAATCGTGCTGGGCATGCCTTCATGCAAGATTATCATGCGGATCGTGAGTTAGCTCCGCGTGATGTGGTCAGTCGAGCCATTTATCAGCAAATGTTCCTATCGGGCGATACCCATGTCAACCTCGACCTCTCTTCGGTGACGCGTGCCGAAGAACACTTCCCTAGCCTTGCCCGCATTGCGGCCAAATTTGGTATTTTTATCGGGTCTGACCCTGTGCCAGTTCGGCCAGCCGTTCATTATTTGGTTGGTGGTGTTGCCTCTGACCTAGATGGTCAAACATCCATCCCGGGCCTTTGGGCCGTAGGCGAATGCGCTTCCACTGGCTTTCACGGTGCCAACCGTATGGGGTCCAACAGCTTGCTTGAAGCCCTAGCCCATGGGCGTATTGTTGGCCGAAAAATGAGCGAGCTCGCTGGCGGCGTGACGAGGCGTTTCTTGCTCCCACCGGGGCGCAATGCCGATGAAACTGACGGCGTCGAACTCAATTTGACCGATATTACCTACTCGCTTAAATCTCTTATGTGGCGCCAAGTTGGCATCGAGCGCGATGCTTCGGGTCTCCAAGATGCTGTAGATAACCTCCGCACTTGGTGTGGTTTTCTTTCACATCTTGGTCCCTTTACGCCAGCCGGCGTTGAAACGGCCAATATGATCCAAATCGGTATGGCTATCACGCGGTCAGCTTTATTTCGCCAAGAGTCGCGTGGGGCACATTATCGATCAGATTTCGCCCAAACTGACCCGGCCTGGCAGGTTCATTCTCGCATGGCCTTTCAAGATGGCCAGGTCAGCCTATCTACGGGCCGCGTGCGTACTCCTTCAGAGCTGTCCGGTTAAGGTATTGCCTAGGTCTGCCTCCGTTACCGATTCAGGGAAAGAACGCGCTTTCGTAGCGATTCTTCTCCTACCGCATACAGGTTCTTCTCGCTCTTATGACCCAAGCGAAGAAATCATTGGGCTTGTAGAAGCCGCTGGTGCTCAGGTCGTCGGGCATCTCAGCCAGTCTCGCGCCGTTCCAAGCCCTGCCTTTGCTTTTGGAAAGGGCAAAGTACACGAAATTGCAACCGAAGCGAAAGCGCTTAACGCCGAATTTGTAGTCGTTGACTGCGAGTTATCCCCCTCACAAATACGCAACCTCGAAAAAGTTCTCGAAATGCGAGTCGTAGACCGCACCGAGCTCATTCTTGATATTTTTGCAAGCCGAGCTCAAACCCATCAAGCAATGTTGCAGGTCGAGCTCGCTCAAACGGAATACCTCAAAACGCGGCTCGTCCGAATGTGGACCCACCTTGAAAGGACGGAAGGCGCCATTGGCACTAGAGGCCCAGGCGAGACTCAACTGGAAACAGATCGGCGCCTCGTTGGAAAGAAAATTACGATACTGAAAAAGCGCCTAAAAGAAATTGAGTGTCGCCGCAGACGCGAGGCGATTGCGCGAGATGACCCTCATACGATTTCTCTCGTGGGTTATACCAACGCGGGGAAGTCCTCACTTTTACGCCGCCTAACAGGCAGTGAGGTTTATGTCGCCGACCAACTATTTGCAACACTCGATACGCGTGTGCGGCGTTGGAAATTAGCTGATGGCCGCGCCGTAATTCTGGCTGACACAGTTGGCTTTGTGCGAGACCTTCCGCACCATCTAGTAGCCTCTTTTCATGCGACCCTTGAAGAAACGCTCCAAGCCGATTTGCTTTTACATGTATGCGATGCGTCGTCACCCAACCTCGCTATTCAGCTAGAGGCCGTTGAAGAAGTCTTAAGCACGCTCGATGTCGCTCATATCCCTTTGCTTCTTGTACTCAATAAAGCCGATCGCCTTAACGACGAAGAGCGTTTGATGTTGACTGCTCAATATCCCGAGGGCGCATTGGTTTCTGTAATCGAGGGCGATGGCCTTGTCGAGCTTGAGCAAGTTATTGCTGATACTCTCGATGCTTGGTCTCTCGATTTGCAAGTAGCCGTGCCTGCCGCGGCGGGGAGAGTGTTGGCCGATATTCGCCGCCTCGCAGCCATCCGAGAAGAAGAATGGCGTGGCGAGACATGGCACGCGCGATTAACTCTTGAGCCGCGTCATTGGCAGGTCATTGAGCCTGCCTTAATTGCCCAAGGTGGGCAGGGTCAATCCGCTTAATTAATGGCCCTTTGGGGCTGTTACGCCGGGGATGAGCGGCAAGAGCAATTTTTGTCCTGGGCGGATTGCTCCTGGGTCGTCGAGCTGATTCGCTGCGGCAATCGCCTCGATGATTTCAAGGCTGGCAACTCCGTATGCTGATTTGGCGATGCGATATAGAGTCTGTCCTGAACCAACTGACCAGTATTGTTCGGGCCTTGTCGCGGCTGTCTCTGGCGCAGTAGCAACAGTATCGCTCAGTGCTGGGTTTGTAGGACCCGGCCATTCAGGGTTGTTTTTGCTCACCGGTTGGATCGAGGCCGCTGAAGGTTTAGCCGTTGCCTTGCTCGAAGCCGCCACAACTTGGACTTCGTCAGCTAGGGTGGGGTCGGCTTGGTTGTTGTCTACACCAAATGTCACGAGGCCAAAGTTAACATGCCCCAATTCAGGGGCAGGGCCAACTTCACCCTGGGCTGAGTCTGTGAACTGTGTTTTCCAGATAATGCCACCAGCCAAGATGACGAGGAGCGCGACGAGGGGAAGGGCGTTCTTCATGGTCACAGAATAGCAAGAGCGGGCTGTTTCATGAAACAGCCCGCTCTAAAGTTGCTAAAAAGCCTTATTTGGCTTCTTTTACATGGTGCTTGCGGCTCCAGCGGTCAAAGAAAACCAGAAGGGGGCTAGCGACAAACATCGAAGAGTAAGTACCAACAATTACACCGACCAACATCGCAAAGGAGAAGCCTTCGAGGACATTGTGCATCGGGCGGTTGGCGAAGAACAACACAGCCACCACGAAAAAGGTCGTTACAGATGTGAGAATCGTACGGCTCAAAGATTGGTTAATCGACTTGTCGATAATCTCATGGTAGGAACCCTTACTGCGAGGTAAGTTTTCGCGAATACGGTCAAACACAACAATCGTGTCGTTAAGGGAGTAACCAATAATCGTCAAGAAAGCTGCGATGATTTCAAGGTTGATCTCAACCGTAACCCAACCCATCTTGGAGAAGAGAGCCAAAGCGCCAAGCGTGAACAGCACATCGTGGAATAGAGCAACCACAGCAGCAAAGCCGTAGCGATATTCTTTGAAGCGGAAGTTCATGTAGATGATGATCGCAATCAACGAGAGCAAAATCGCTTGAACAGCTTTATTTTGAATCTCTCCAGATACGCGCGCACCAACCGTGTTTTTCTCAGGGAAGGCAGCCGTCATATCGATGGAGCCGTCAGCCTTGAGAGGTAAACGCCCAACTAGTTTGACCGACAACTCATTCAACATGTCAGCAGCTAAATCACTGCCAGCTTTCATGTTGTCGCCTTCTGTGAGGGAGCGCTGCTCAGCAGTGAGCTTTTTCTTGACTAGGTAGGTGCGGTCAACATTGCTCTCGTCTCGGCTTTGAACGGAAGTTACCGAATAGCCAGGAAGCAAATCACGCATCGCACCAATCTCAGTGGATTGAGAAAGCTCAACCCGTGCGGCAGAGCCACCTGCGAAGTCGATGCCGAGCATGTTGGAGGCCTCACCAGAGAAGATGATGAGCCCTGCTGCAATTAAACTGCCTGAAATGATGGCAGCGACCTTTCGCTTAGCTAAGAAAGCAAAGTGAGCGTTACCCGCAAAAGCGCGAGCCATCTTGACTTCTTTGACTAACTTCTTTGTAAAGACTAAGTAGTGCATGACGACTTTGGAGAAAACCAAAGCAGAGAACATCGAGGTCAAAATACCCAAAGCTAACATTGCGGCAAAACCTTGAACGGGGCCTGTACCAACTTGATAGAGAACCAAAGCCGTCAAGAGAGTGGTTAGGTTGGCGTCAACAATCGTGGCGAATGCGCGCTCATAGCCGTTTTTGTAAGCCTGCGGAACTTCGCGGCCTCTTTTGCGCTCTTCTCTGACACGCTCAAAAATCAGGATGTTGGCGTCAACAGCCATGCCGATGGTCAAGACCAAACCAGCCAAGCCAGGCAAAGTCAAAGTGGCCTGCGTAAAGAAAAGTGCACCCAAAAGAATGAAGCCGTTGAAGCCAAGCGTGAGCCAGGCCACGATACCGTTCATCCAGTAGTAGAGGAGCATGAAGAACAGCACAGCAATGCCGCCCGCCATCGCAGACCACACGCCTGTGTTGATACTGTCTTCACCCAAGCTAGGGCCAACATAGGACTCACTTTCTAGCTGAGGCTTCACGCGCAAGGAACCGGTACGCAAAACTGTAATCAGCTCGCGAACCTCTTCTTGGCTGAAGCCATTCATGCCACCTTGAATGATGCCAGCACCAGGGAGGCGCTGGTTGATGTTTGGCGCGCTATCGACCTCGCCATTCAGCACAATCGCCATGGCGCGACTTTTGTTTTCTTCGGTGAAATCGGCAAAGGCAGCTTTGCGGTGCTCTTTGAACTCAAAAGCAACTGCGCCGAAGCCAGACTGGTCAATGGTCGGCCCAACATAGTTGAGACCCGCACCATAAAATTCCCAGGAGTCAACACTGTCTTCTGCTGTTTCGCGGATGACATTTTCTAGGCGGAGAGGAACATATTTCCCGGCAATTGAACTGGCCAAAAGCTGGCCATTTTCAAGGGCTGCATTTTGAGTCAAGGCATACCAGCGAATAGAGGGGCGTGAACCACCATCTTCGTAGGCCAACGCGTTGTAAGTCTTAAGCTCGCCTTCTGGGTTTTCGCCCAACCAAGTCTCAAAGTTTTTGCGCTCTTGCGCCAAATCGAGGTCATCACCGTCTTCGGCTAAAATGCGGAATTCAAGCAGACCTTGGTTGATAATCGTGCGTTTGACGGCTGCGACCTCTTCTTCGGACATGCCGGGCAATTCGATTACCAACTCAGATGACCCCTGCGGGTAAATCGGAATATCGGCCATGCCGCTGCCGTCAAGGCGTTTTTGGAAAATCGTAGCGGTTTGTTGCAGCACGACAACCGAATCGTAATTCGGCTGAAGTTGCCCCTCTTCGACCGCCTGGTCGAAGTCGAACCGATAAACGATGCGTGAGCCGCCCTCAAGGTCTAGACCGAGGTGAATATTCCAATTCCAGATAGAAAAGGCAGCGAGCATCGAGATGAAAACGATGCCCAAGATCTTGCGAAACAGGTTCTCGACCATGATGGCGGTGTGGCGCGGGGCCTAAAGGGAAGCAGATTTGCCGACGCGATCGCGCAGGTAGTAAAGACGGGCGCGGCGAGGCTTTTTCGTTGGGCCGCGCTGCACAATGACATTGGTTACGCGTGGGCCGTGGAGTGGGAAAGTACGCTCAACGCCTTCGCCTTGCACGATACGGCGCACGGTGAAAGTTTTGCGGATGCCAGAACCGCCAAAGCGGATAACCTGACCAACAAAAGGCTGGATACGCTCTTTGTCGCCCTCACGGATGAGGTATTCGACTTTGACAACGTCAGCGACTTTGAAAGAAGCAGTTTCTTCTTTCATGTAGAGCTTTTCGACTTCTTGGATGATGTCCATGATTATGATTCGGATGACAGGTCTGGGCGCCGGGATTCGGTGCGTGCCTGTGCTTGTTTGTGCCGCCAATCGGCCACCTTTTGGTGGTCGCCGCTTAGCAACACGGGGGGGACGACCATGCCACGAAACTCAGGAGGCCGAGTGTAGTGAGGGTGGTCGAGTAGGTTTGGTTGAGTGAACGATTCGGCTTGAGCGGATTCTTCGTGACCGAGAACCCCAGGAATGAGGCGCGCCGTCGCGTCGAGAACCGTCAAGGCGGCTAATTCACCACCAGTAAGAACGAAATCGCCGATGGAAATTTCCTCCCAGTCGAGACCGAGACGAATGCGCTCGTCGAAACCCTCATATCGTCCACAAAGGAGCAAGAGGCGGGATTCGTCAGCGAAATCAACGGCATGACTTTGCTGGAATGGAGTACCAGCGGGGGTCAAGAGGAGTTTCCTGCACGGGCCGAAATCACTTTCGACTCGTTCAACGGCTGCAAAGATCGGCTCGCATTTCAGCACCATGCCTGGCCCACCGCCGTAGGGGCGGTCATCAACGGTATTGTGCTTGTTATTGGCGAACTTGCGGAAGTCGAGTAAATGGACTTGAAGCAAGCCGGCTTTGCGAGCACGACCGAGAATGGAGGCGTCGAGGTAAGCCTCGAGAGCCTCAGGAAAGAGGGTTAGAAGATGAACTTCGAGCATCCGGGTTCTCCCCGGAAAACGGCCGCACAAGATACCCTCTCCGGCCTGTCTCGGCAAGGTTTACATGGGTAGACGCGGCACCGGTGAGAGCCTATCTTAGCGCATCATGTTTACAGGACTCGTAGAAGGGATGGCCACCGTAGTTGCCTCGCGCGAAGAGCGCGGCGGTTTGCGCGTGGATTTAGATTTAGGTGCTCTCGCAGAGGGCTTGAAGCGCGGCGATTCCGTCTGCGTCTCGGGCGCTTGCTTGACTGTCGTAACTCAGGTCGATTCGGTTTGTGGTTTTGACTTGTCGGCAGAAACCCTTGACAAGACATGCTTTAGCGCTGCAACGCTTGGTTCCAAATGGAATATCGAGCGTTCTTTGCGGGCAGATGCACGGCTCGGCGGTCATTTCGTGACGGGCCATGTCGACGGGCTTGGAGAGGTCGTCGGCCTTGAAATGCAGGGTGAATATGCGGTTCACACATTCCAAGCGCCACCCCATGTGGCACCTTTTTTGGTTTCAAAAGGTTCCGTCACAATTGACGGCGTCAGCCTGACGGTTGCAGAATTACTTGAAAAAGGTCGCTTCACGGTCGCACTAATCCCAGAAACTTTAGAAGTTACGACTTTCGGGGAGCACGAAGTCGGCCAAAAAGTGCATCTCGAGGGTGACTTGCTTGGGAAATATGTTCTGCGCTACCTCGAGCAGGCGCAGCATAATCCAGAAGGTTTGCGCTCCGCCTTGTCGCCACTCGTCGGGGAATGACACAATAGGCCCGCCGCACTTCGGCTACCCCACGAGCCGAGTCTGGCTCTAACACTCATGCTTCGCTTTTCCCTTCTCACTCTTCTGGCGCTTTTTCCAGCTGCAACGCTTGCAGCTCAAGAAACGGATGCCCTTTCCCTTCAAGCTCTTTCCGCCAACGATATTGAGGTGGAAGGGCTTGTTCGATTCCGCGGCATTCGTCGATCTGGCGATGCGCTCTTCACGAGTGATAATCCACATCAAGCGGAAGTCCTTGCGCGAGTTGGGCTCACGACAAACTGGGACGCCTACCTTTCTGGCTATCTAGAACTTGATGCTGTTGCAGTCGACGCAGGTGATGCTGCCGAGATGCGCTTGCGTCGCGGCTGGGTCGACATTAATAAACTGTGGTTAGATTCAAGTATGAGAGTGGGGCGTTTTGATATTGCCTTCGGTGATGAGCGCATCGCATCCTCGGCTTCTTGGTGGGCCGAAACAAATGCCTTTGACGGCATCCTTTTAGATGGTTCAGGCGGCAACATGGATTGGTCGCTCTGGGCTTCCGAGGCTCGGCAATCGGTTGTTGCTCTTGGTGGCGAGGGTTTCCACGGAGGGCGTGTGGCTTGGGAATTGCCTGAAATGGAGCTCGAAACTTATGCCGTTCAATTGCACAACGGCTCGGCATTGAGCGAATGGACTTATGGCTTGCGCGCAGCAGGTGAAACCTATTTGGGCTTAAACTGGAATGTCCACGGCGCTATGCAATACGGTAATCGTGGCGATTTGCGCATTGTGGCCAACGCTTTCGCTGCTGATTTTGATTATGAGTTAGACGGCGGGCATCATATTGGCCTGACTTGGCAACGCGCTTCCGGCTCCGAAGAGGATGGCGATGATCGTGATGAGCGCTTTCACGCGCCTTTCGGCGATGGCATGCGCCACTTTGGTCGAGTGGCTTTGGGCACATGGTCTAACATTTCGGCTTGGGCCTTGCGCTATCGACTTGACTGGAATCAACGCTGGGCCATGCATGCTGATTTTCATACATTCTCGCGTGATTCGAGTGACGATGCCTTCCGACTTGGCTCGCGAGCTGAAGACTCCCGCGTGGCAGATACAGGAGACTTGAGCATGGCAGATGAAATTGATTTCTACTTGCGCGGCAATCTCACTGAGCGGCTTGACCTTGATTTTGGCTTTACGCTTTTGCGCGCATCCCAAGATGTATCTAATGATTCCACCCAGACGATGTTTTGGCTTTTGACGGGCCTCCGCTTTTAGATAAAAAAATGTTACACAAACTTACCCTTTTTCTCGCCTTCACTGTTGTGGGCACTCTTTACGCACAATCAGGTGCGATTCAATCCGCAGAGGGTTTAGACAACATTCACTTTGGTGCTGAGCTTCGTTTCCGAACTGAGACCTTCAACCCCATCCGTCCTATTGATGGCTTAGATTCTGATTCAACATCTGCCGGGCGCGCTCGATTGTATTTCTCGGCCGAGGTCGAAGACCACCTGTCGGCTTTCCTTGAGTTTCAGGGTGCTGCCGTGGATTCAGGCTCAGAGAGTGATTCTTCACTTCACCAAGGATGGGGGCGGCTCAATCATTTGGGCGGCTCTGCCAGCTTGCAATTCGGCCGCTTTGAAATGGATTATGGCAATGGGCGTATGGTCTCGTCTTTTGATTGGTCGGCTACGGGTCGCGCCTGGGATGGCCTCCGTTGGCATTCCAAGCTAGACAATCTTTTGGTTGACGCATTCTGGACTCGCCCAGTAGCAGGTCAAGGTGCGCCTTTAGGCGGTCGTGATAGTTTTGGTGGGCTTTATGCAAGCCTAATTGATTCGCCTTTAGGCATGGACATCTACGCCTTTTCGCGCAATCAAGACTCAACGACTCTTAATCGCGCAAGAGATTTCACATATGGTGCGATTTTTTCCGGTTCGCCAGGCCCCGGCATGTCTTGGAGCCTCGAGGGTGCCTACCAAACAGGCGACCACGGCGCTTCTGAAGCTTCGGCTCACGCGATGGCCTTTCGGTTTGATATCGAAAGTGGCCCCGAAGTCAGTTTCGGTTTCGGCTATGAGCTCGCGTCTGGCGATAACGATAGCCTCGACGGCAATGCAAAAGAGTTCCTCCCTCTTTATGACTCTGGTGATGTTTGGCACGGGACCATGGATTTGTTCTCCTGGACAAACCTGCAAGATTTCGTTCTGCGAGCTCGTGTTGGTTTTGATGATGCCTGGGCATTCCACACAGAGTTGCATCAATTCAGTTTGGCCAAAGATGGTGGCGATAATCCCTTCCATGATTCGGCGGTCGTCCTAAGTGCTGATGGTGATTTAGGTACTGAGCTCGATCTTTTTGTAACGGGTGCGCTCAATGATTTTGCTCATCTACGGGTGGGTGTGTCAGAGTTTTTCGCTGGCGACGCCATCATAAATGGCGATAATCAAATGTGGTCGTTTGCTCAGATAGAGCTGCGCTTTTAGCCTGGATATCCCTTACGATCATGGCGGCACCTGTGTTTATAGCGATTGATTGGAATGGCACGGTCGTGCCTTTCTTCGGTGCGCCCATGTATCGCGGTGCTGCCGATGCGGTTGCGCAATGGCGAGCTGCGGGTTGCTTGGTTTTTATCGTAAGCCATGCATCTCAAAAACAAATCGCTGACGATGTCGCCCGTTCTGGGCTTCTCGTTGACGGAGTTTTCGGGGTTGATGATAAGGGGCCTACTTTTTCAAATTTGCGCGCACAGCATGGCTCTGGCCTCGTCTTGGGCGACCACCCCTCTGATTTGCGCGCAGCCCAAGAGGCCGGGCTTCCACTATTGCAGGCTTGCCTAGAGGGGCAAGCGCCTTTCCCAGGGTCTGAAGCTCGCTATACAGATTGGTCGGAAGCCGCTCTGTTGGTCGGCGCATTGAGTGTTTAGCTTTCGCCCGCTTTGCTGAATGCTCTAGCGCGGCTCAAGCGGTTCGAGCAGGTTGTCGGGGTCACCTAACGCAAAAAGCGGGTTCGTGTTTGCCCTCTCAATGAGTTTGGGCCTGGCGTATTTCTCAAACCCTGCGAGGGCTTTGATGTCGACACATAAAGAAGCGCCCACCCCGCAAGTGGAGCACGCCCCCGTTTGGCAGTGATCGGTCAAGACCGAATCGCGGGCGCGTTGCCATTCTTTTTCGAGATAGGCTCGCGTTACACCAAGGTCGAGATGGTCCCAGGGGAAGACCTCGCTCATGGGGCGAGCGCGATAGCAGGTCTCTTCTGGGGTGTAGCCGTGTTCCGCCCAAGCCTCTTCCCAGCATTCCATCCGAAACTCGCGTGACCAAGCGTCAAAGCGCGCACCTGCTTTCCAGGCGCTTAAAATGACGGCGCCCGCGCGACGATCTGCTCGAGAAAGATAGCCTTCGATGAGTGATTCTCCAGAAGTATGACATTGAATTTTAACGGCCCGCAATCTTTGCCAATCCCATAATTGTTTCTTCGTTTCTTTCACCCACTCTGGTCGCCGTTGTGCGTGCCACTGGAATGGAGTGAGCGCTTTAGGGATAAATGTCGAAACAGCGGCCTTGACCTGGCCGAGTCCGCCACACCCCGCATTCTTGCGCTCAAACGAGACTCTTTCGGCCATTTTGACGATTCCGAGTAAATCTTCGCGCGTTTCGCTGGGGATGCCCATCATGAAATACAGTTTCATTTTGGTGTAGCCAAGCTTCCAGGCTTGATGCGCGCCCTGATATAAATCATCATCTTTAATGCCTTTATTGATGATGTTTCGCAGGCGGTCAGTCGCAACTTCAGGAGCCAAAGTTAGCCCATGTTTGCGGACATCCGCCATGCGCGTGACGACGGATTTGATTTCGTCATTCACTCGCAAACTTGGCATGGCAATGCTGACTCGCCTTGATTGAAACTCACGGTTGAGCGTATCCATGATGCTTAAAATCTGGGGATGGTCACTTGAAGAAAGCGAGGTCAGCCCGATCTCATTGAAGCCTGTATTTCGATAGGAGGCGCGTGCAATTTCAAGGATGCGCTCTGGTGATCGAAATCGTTGAGGACGCTTTTCCATGCCAGCTTGGCAAAAACGGCATCCTTCGACGCAGCCGCGCATGATCTCGATGGTGATGCGGTCATGAATGGTGCGGACCGAGGGCAAAACGGGAGCCGTCGGGTAGGGCGCGTTTTCAAGGTCATAGACGATGGCGCGGCGAGGGGTCTTTACTCCGTCGAGCGGCTTCATGGATGCCAATGCTGGGCCCTTAAACTCAGGCTCCCAGAAGCGGGGAGCGTAAAGGAAAGGGCATTCTTCGACCAGGGCTCGCAATAACCCGGCTCGGTCCTGCGGGAAATCTTTGCGGAGGCGGGCAAGCGCGTGGCTAAAGGCCACCACAGATTCTTCGCCATCACCTAGAAAAAACAAGTCAATGAAGTCAGCAACAGGCTCTGGGTTGAGCACGCCCGCGCCGCCTGCCACAATCAATGGTGCGTCGGCGTCGCGATCTTTGGCAAGTAGCGGGATGCCCCCTAGGTCAAGAGTCGTGAGCAGATTGGTGTAATTAAGCTCTGTCTGCAGCGTGAAGCCGATGACATCTAAAGCACAAAGTGGGGTTTGCGACTCAAGTGTGCAGAGGGGTGTGTCGTGCTCGCGGAGGGCGGCTTCCATGTCGGCCCAGGGAGTGAAGCAGCGCTCGGCCCAGATGTCTTCGTGCTCATTCAGGCAGTGATACAAAATCCGTAAACCCTGGTGCGGCATACCAATTTCGTAAACATCGGGGTAAATCAATGCCCATCGCGTGTCGACGCGCTCGCAATCCTTGACGATCTGGTTAATTTCACCACCGATATATCGGCCGGGCATCTGCACACTGCGGAGCAAATGCCCCCAAGCGGTGTCGTCAAGTGTGGGTGGGGTGGCGGCCATGAGCGGATATCCTAAAAGCGGCGGGCTTTTTCTTGACGCGATTTCGTCCGAAAAGGTAAACTGTGCGGCCCTATTGCGTGCATCTGCCGCTTAGGGTGACTGCAAAATGGATCAATCACTTCCCCAGCGCCTTCAACTTTACGTCCAAGGCTCCTTTGAGCGCACCGTGCTCATCCAAAAGCGCATTCGCTCGCTCGTGCGTGGCGATGCACCTCTTTTTGATGCTGAGCTCGAAGGCATCGACAACCCTATCGAGATTGCGCTCATCGAAATCAAGCGCGGTCTCCTTGATCTCAAAGACCCTGAGGTCGAAGAAAAGCCAACATTCTAGGTTGTCTCATTGGGCCCCCTGGCTCAGTAGCACCGCCGGCTATTTTGTCGGCGGTGTTTCTTTTTGGATAAGCAGCTCGAGCAACTTCACCATGCTCTCGCGGAGATTGCTGAAACCTTCATAATGGCAGGTGAAATCGAGTCGATTTTCTTGGGTGCAGATTTCGCGGCACTTGCGTGTGAAAGTCGTGCGGTTCCAATGCAAAATAATGAGACCGTCAAAATGATTGCGCATATCATCTCGTAGTTTTGAAATCTCTTTGTGCCAAGATTGGTATTCGGCCATGCGCCACTCTGTAGAGATGCCTAGCTCGTGGGCATATTCCATGAGCTTTCCTTTGTGCCGGTGCTGAGGCTCACCGCCGCCAACCACCAAAATGCGCAATTGGTTGCCTCCAGAGCCATTTCGCGCTGCCAAAGATTCTTGGATGCGCTGCTCTTCGGCAAGTAGTGGGCGACCACGAAAGCTAGCGACAACCTCTTTGGGTAACTCACGGAATTTGTCGTAATCTTCGAGGACACCCCGGAGGTCATCCCGCTCTTCATGAGTTAGAGCAAATTTCTTTTGCAAGACGCTCACTTGATGTTGGGCATTTTCAAGTGCTTCGGCGAGTGAGGTTTCGCGCGTAGAGCTAGAGCTTGCAGTCGTTAGTTTTTTCTTAAGCGACTTGGCGCGGGTGCTCTTGTCGTGGATTTCAGCTCTCAGCTGAGCCATTTCGTCTCGCAATTCAGCGCGCCGTTTGTGCTCGCGACCAAGTTGCTCGGCAGCTTCAGCAAGCTTGATTTGCGCTTGGCTGAGCCGCTGCTCAAGATTGATCTTATCTTTCTTTAACTTTTTATTCTCGACTTCGGCTGCTGAGGATTTCTTTTTCGCCTCACTGCGCTTTTGGCGTTGTGTCTCTTCGTCGGAATCATCGGCGGTCGGGTAAATGTCGGCGCAGGATGCAATCCATTTAGCCGCTGTTTTCCAGTCGTCTAGATGCTCTGAGAGTAACTTATTGCGAAGCGCAGAGAAAAACGCCGATGGGTGAATCAGCTTGATGTTTTTTTTACTGACCCATTTGCTCGGGCAAGGCTTTTCGTTGGGAAGCGCGAGAAGAAGGAAAGAGGCACTCTTTTTGCGAGAGCCATCTCGTGAGCCAAGCTGCTCAGCCAAAAATCGCGCTGGATTTGGGTAGAGAGGGGGCAACTTCCGCCGCCCAGCCTTGAGGCAAACCTTGATGGCCGCTGGTGGAAGAAACCAGCCAAGCAAAAAAGCCAGTGTTTCAGGCTCGTTGCTCAAAAACAATAAGGCAGAATCTAGGTGGCCAGCGTCTGCGTTTGAAGAGGAGTTCATCAAGGTTAGGGTAACATATGCGCCATGCGGAGGCCGTGCGCCACCGCCATAATGCTATGGCATTCCAAGCAAAAACCATCATCGAGCCCTTTCGGGTAAAGGTCGTTGAGCCTTTACCGATTCTTGACCGTCATGCACGCGCTGAAGCGTTGCGAGCGGCAAACTTTAACCTCTTTTCCATTCGCGCAGCCGACATCACAGTCGATTTGCTGACCGATTCCGGAACAGGCGCAATGAGCCAAGAGCAGTGGGCTGGCATCATGCGTGGCGATGAGTCTTACGCGGGTTCACGCTCCTTTTTGCGATTTGAATCCGTCCTGAAAGACCTGACCGGAATGACGCATATCATCCCGACTCATCAGGGCCGTGCATCAGAAAAGATTTTGTTTACGGCAATTGGCGGTGCGGGCAAAGTCATCCCAAGCAATACGCACTTTGATACGACTCGGGCTAATGTTGAGTTCACTGGGGCCGAGGCTTTAGATTTTGTGATTGAAGAGGGGCTTGACCCATCGAGCGAGCATCCTTTTAAGGGCAATGTTGATCTGCCGCGTTTGGGCGCATGGCTTGAGGCGCATCATGAAAGCGTCCCTGTTTTTGTGCTGACGGTGACTAATAACTCAGGTGGGGGTCAGCCCGTTTCACTCGAAAATATGCGAGCTCTGCGTGATTTATTGAATCGCTTTGATATTCCGCTTTTCTTGGATTGCGCCCGCTTTGCTGAAAACGCTTGGTTCATCAAGATGCGCGAGCCGGGTCAAAGTGGTCGCACGCCGCGAGAAATTTCTCAAGAGATGTTCCGCTTGTGCGATGGCGCAATGATGTCGGCCAAAAAAGATGGCTTTGGCAATATCGGTGGTTTCTTAGCCATGAACGATAATCGTTGGTTGATCGATTGCCGCAACCTGTTGATTCTGACCGAGGGTTTTCCGACATACGGCGGGCTCGCAGGCCGCGACCTTGAAGCTTTGGCGATTGGGCTTGTTGAGATTCTTGACGAGCGGTATCTCGAATATCGAATTGCCAGCACCGAATATGTTTGGCGCGCCCTCGACGAGGCGGGCATCCCTTTGCTGCGACCAGCCGGTGGGCATGCGGTCTATCTTGACGGCCGCGCGTTTGCATCTCACCTTGACCCCGCTGAGCTACCCGGTCAATCCGTGAGTATTGCGCTTTACCTTGAGGCCGGAGTGCGCGCATGCGAAATTGGCACCGTGATGTTTGGCTCAACCCGCGATGATGGCTTGCAAAACCCAAGCCCCATGGATTTGGTGCGGATGGCCATCCCACGCCGTGTTTATACGCAGTCTCACATGGATTATGTCATCGAAGGCGTCCGTTATGTCTTTGATAATCGCGAGTCGCTCCGAGGGTATCGCATCCGCGACGAGCCACCAGCCTTGCGTCATTTCACTTGTGGCTTTGAGCCCATCGATCATGACCCATTGGCCTAAATCTATGGTTTGGGCAGCTTCGGCGGCCATTGCGGGGGCGTGCTTCCTTTTGACCGCCTGCGACCGGGGCCCAATTGAGACCCCGTCGCTTGAGTCTCCAAAGCGCGTCGTGTTTGTGGTCGTAGATACTCTGCGTAAAGACCACATGGGGGTTTACGGCTATGAGGCGCGCCCAACGACACCAAACCTCGACGCCATTGCCGCCCAAGGTGTGGCCTGGCCGCAAATGGTTGGCGTTACTAGCTGGACGATGCCAAGCATGGCAACCTTGTTCACGGGTATGGCCCCGCACGAGCACGGCGTCATGCGCTTGACGAGTTTGTATTCGCGCTTAACCACCAGCCGCACTTTGGCTAACCTCTACCGAGACGCGGGTTATTCAACGGGCTGCATGATGAGTAATTTTTTATTACTCAAGGCGCGGCGCAATGGTTTTTATCGTGGCTTTGATGTGTTCGATGATTCGTTAATTGACATGAAAAACCCGCACGGTGGTTCATCGGCTGCAGATGTTACGAGCGCCGGGATTAAATGGGTGAAATCACTCCCCGCGGATAAACCTTGGCTTTTGGTCTTGCATTATTTTGACCCCCATACGGCCTATCTTGACCACGCAACTTACGATTGGCAAAATGATGATTACACGGGGTGGGTTAAATCTGGTCTCCCCGTCGAGACATTGCGCCAACATGCCGACTCAGCAACGGCCGCCGATCGCGCTCAGCTAAATGCCTACTACGACGAAGAAATTCGCACAGTTGATGATGAAATCGGGCGTTTCGTGGCCTTCATGAAAGAGTCCGGCCAGTGGGACGACACCCTTTTTGTCATGACGGCAGACCACGGCGAAGAGCTCGCCGAGCGCGGCCACATCGGGCACACAACGACGCTGCATCCCGAGCAGACGAGCTTGCCTTTGATTGCGCGGTGGCCGGGTGGCGCACCCGTGCCGGCTAAATGGGCGACGGGCAAGAGCCAGCTCGACATCTTTCCGTTTTTGCTTGGTGCGATTGGGCTTGACGAGCCGGCTCGTCCTGAGTCGGCTTTCGTGCAAAGCGAGGTTGATTTCGTCCCGATTCGCCAAGAGCATCAAGATAAATATGTGCGTTTGCGTCGCCTAGCCGGTGAGCGCTTTAGTCTGACTGTTGACCTGCTGAATCACCGCGAGTTGCTTTTCGATTTGCAAAACGATGCTCGAGAGCAAGTCAATCTGCTCGCTGATGACGAGCAGGCCTTGGCTGTCGAAGCTCAAGCGGCATTAGCCGATTTGCGCGCGGCCATGCAGACGACTCTCTGGTGGGAGCCCAAGGCAAGCCAATAAGTCTTTTGTCGCGCTTCCTGATTCACCTACGCCTGTTGCTGATTCCATTGGCCGCGTTGTGGTGGCTTGTGGCAGTATTGCGCGTTTGGGCCTATCAACGAGGCTTTCTAAAGAGTCTTCATCCCGCGGGCCCAACGGTGAGCATCGGCAACATTTCGGCGGGCGGCACAGGCAAAACTCCGTTTCTGTTCTGGATGTTAAGTGAGCTCGAAAAGCGCTCGGTTCGCTGCGGCGTTTTGTCGCGCGGCTACGGAGGCGATGAGGGGCGCATGCTTGATGCGCGTTTCCCGAATGTGGCGTTGGCCGAAGGCGCAGATCGTGTCGCCGGTATGCACCGCCTGGCGGCTCTTGAGCAAGACATAGCACCAGAGGTTTACTTGCTTGACGATGGCTTTCAACATCAACGCCTTCAGCGCGATTTCGATTTTGTATTAGTCGATGCGACTCAACCTTTCGGGCTTTGCCTGCCAGCAGGTAACTTCCGAGAAAGCGCGAGTTCACTTCGGCGCGCGCAAATCATCATCTTGACACGCGCTACGCAAGTGAGCGAAGCGTCTCGCGAAAAGATCTGGGCCAAAATTGACCAAGCCACGCAAACCATACAGCCAAGAATCGAGGGGGATGTCTTCCTAAGTGGCATTTTCACCGTTGATGATGGTCGCTTGATTGCTGATGCGTGCGCTGCTGCTGATTGGCTCAAAGGCCGAAAGGTGCGGTTAGCGGCCGGAATCGGCAATCCGGAGTCTTTTCGATCTTTGGTTGAGCACGAGGGCGCTTTTGTTCAGTCCACGCATTGGTTGAAAGACCACGCACCATGGAGCGATGCTGATGTCAAAGGCCTCGACGGTTTAGTTCCCGTTTTGGTGACTGAAAAAGACGGTGTCAAATTGCGTGGGCGTGTTCCGCAAGAGGTTTACGAAGTGCGCGTCGATTGGCGATTCACGCAGGGTGCAGATGCCGCTGAGAAACGACTCGATGAAGTCGTCCTGCCCGTGCGCGCATCCAAAATTGAACCTCTCTGGGCGGCCATTGACCCCGGAGGTGACGCATGTTGAGTCAACTCCGCCATGATTTTTTTCACAAGCGCTGGAAGCACCAACCTGGCGTCGTGCCTTGGCTTTTGGCTCGCCCGACGATTTTCTTTTTGGCCCTGATGCGTTTAATGCCGAGTCGATTGGTCTTGGCTCTAGCAGATGGCTTAGGGCGAGTCGCATGGCTGAGCCGTCGTCGGCGATTGATTGGGCGCGATCATTTACAGCAAGCCATGCCCGCCTTGACGGCTTCGGCACGAGATGCATTGTTAAAGACCTCTTGCGGGCACCTTGGTCGGGCAGCCGTCGAAACCATGATTGTTCTCGACCGACTTCGAGCCAACTCCGATTCAGCAAAGCCGTCCGGAGAGGCTCTTCTTCCGCGCATCGCTTTTGAGCCAGGGTCGCGCGAATTGCTTGAGGCGCAACTTGGGCAAGGCACGGTTTTTATCGGCGCCCACCTCGGGGCTTTTGAGGTCATGGGTGCAGTCGCCGGTGTGCTTGGTTTACACCCAGCATTCCCCATGCGCTTTCCCAATAATCATTATCTCGGTCAGTCGCTTCTCCGAGGGCGACACGGGTGGGGGAATCAACTCATCCCTCGAAAGGGGGCGGTTCGCAAGATGGTGGCGCACCTAGCTAAGGGGCATTGCGTGATGCTTGCGACCGATCAAAGCGCCCACCATCGGCCGCTGGGCGTGACTTGGTTTGGGCGTGAGGCGCCGACTGAGCGAGCCGCGGCGCAGATGGCCATCCGCCTTGGTAAGCCGCTTGTGGTCGTTTGGTGTACGCGTACTGAGCGGCATGGTTATTGGCGTGTTGGTGCCGAGCAGGTCGAGGCGGCTGGCGAGCGGCGTGAAGCGAGTGGCGCGGCCGTGCTTGACCTATGCGAGCGGACTCATCGCGCCCTTGAACGGGCAATTTTGACGGCTCCCGAGCAATATCTCTGGATTCATGACCGTTTCCGCATCACCAAGTAAAATAGCCCGCCATGCACGACCGCGAACTCATCGAGCCCCTGCGTAATCTTGGCCGCCCCACGGTGGCGGTGGTGGGCGATTTCATGCTCGATCGCTATGTCTGGGGCGATGCGGGTCGTGTTTCGCCAGAAGCCCCTGTGCCTGTCGTTGCCGCTCACCGCGAAGAAACACGACTTGGCGGAGCGGGCAATGTGGCAGCCAACTTGGCGACCCTAGGTGCCAAAGTTAGCGCATTTGGCGCGATGGGCTGCGACGAAATGGCAAACTCACTTTGCCAAACCATGCAAGAGTCCGGAGTCAACGCCAGCGGAATGCAAGCCTGCGACGACCGCCCGACCATCCAGAAAATCCGTGTGATGGCTCGTAATCAGCAAATGCTGCGCGTCGATCGCGAAGAAATCAAACCTCTCCGCGACACCGACGCGGAAGCCATGCTTGCCGCGATTTGCGCCGCCGATTGGTCGGCCATCGTGCTGAGCGATTATGGCAAGGGCACGCTCACTCCTGGCGTGATTCAGGCTGTGCTTGCCGAAGCCACTCGGCGTGGTGCGCCAAGTTTGGTCGATCCTAAGCATCGCGATTTGTCGCGCTATGCGGGCGCAAGCATCGTGACACCCAACCGCGGCGAGGCAGAAGTCGCGATTTGCGATTCGCTTTCCATTGATGAGCCACTCGATTCGATTGAGGCGTTGGCCGTGCACGGCGAATCTATGCGGCAGCAGGCGGGCTTAGATTCACTTCTGATTACTCTGGGCGCAGAAGGCATGTTGTTGCTGCAACCGAATCACAAGCCTTTACATTTGCCGACAGCGGCGCGCCAAGTTTTTGATGTAACAGGCGCCGGTGATACGGTCATCGCAACTTTAGGCATGAGCATGGCCGCGCGGTTGCCACTTGAAATGGCAACGGCACTCGCGAATGTAGCGGCAGGTTTGGCCGTGAGTAAAGTGGGCACGACTCCTGTTGGTCGCGAAGAGTTGCTTCAGCATCTTTCGGCGGCAACGACGGTGCGCAAAGTGCTCTTGGGTACTCAAGCGCCAGCACCAGAGGTTTCGGCAGTAGAGTCAGCGCTTGCTGTTTTCCGCAATGAAGGCTTGCGTGTGGTGTTTACAAATGGTTGCTTTGACATCCTCCACGCGGGCCATGTGCGCTATCTGCAAGAGGCCCGCGAAATGGGGGATGTCCTCGTCATTGGTCTCAATGACGACGATTCTGTGCGGCGGCTCAAAGGGGCTGAGCGACCATTCAACACGCTCGAAGACCGAGCCGTCGTTCTCGCGGGCTTGGCTTGTGTCGATTTGGTCATTCCCTTTTCGACGGATACGCCAGAGGGTTTGGTGCAGCAAGTGCAGCCCGATGTGTTGGTCAAGGGCGGTGATTACCGCGGCCAAACGGTCGCAGGCGCTGAATGGGTCGAAAAAAACGGTGGCGAAGTGCAGTTTGTTGACCTCGTCCCTGGTCGATCCACTACAGGGCTAGCTGACCGAATCCGCACGGGTGCTGACGCCACAAGCGATTCGTCACCCAAAAGCAAATGAGCCCCTGGCTGAGCGGTAAACGAGTCTGGATTCTTGGCGGCCTAAGTGGGCTGTTAAGTGGCTTGCTCGGTATCGGCGGCGGCTTGGTCATCGGCCCCGCTCTTATTTTGGGCGGCATGCCCATGAAACGCGCCTTCGGGACGGCCTTGGCGGTGGTCTTGCCTGTTGCGGTTGTCGGCGTTTGCGTCGAGTTTTTTGCCGCACCTTCAAATTTACACCTAACGACTGCGCTCATCATCGCCGCTGGCGGGCAAGTCGGCGCCTGGCTTGGCGGCAAACTTTTGCCTCATGTCAATGAGCGCTTGTTACGCATTTTGTTTTTGGGTCTGTTGCTTTGGGCGGGTTTGCGCAACTTGGGCATCATCGGTGGCGCACCAATCGGAGTGATGCCTGGCTTGACGGTGGGCTTGGCTAGCTTGTCTTGGGCTTATCAAGTCATGCTCGGGATGTTGGCGGGGCTAACGGCGGTCTTTTTCGGTATCGGTGGTGGGGTCGTCGTCGTGCCTGGTCTGTTCTTTTTAGTGGGCGGGATTCCACTTCATGTTGCCAGTGCGACCAGTTTGCTTGCGATGGTTCCAACCGCGGCTTTGGGTTTGCGCATCGCCTGGAAAGATCAAAGGATTGAGCGCCAGTCCGTTAAGCGTTTATTGCCGACGGCATTGCTGCTAGGTGGCGTGGGTGTGCTCTTACGCAACCAAATCGCTGACTTCGCACCGGGTTTGTTGGCTCAAATCTTTGGCGCTTTTTTGCTGTTTGCCTTTGTGCAAGTCGGGCGGAAGAAGTAGCCGCATCTTGAGCGCAATGCCGTTTTTCGGCCTCTAAACGCTAATTCAGCGACTCTACATGGTTTTCCATATCATGCGGAATCGGGAAAACCGTCACGAGCGTCGTATGGAAAAAAATATAAACGAAGCGACCATAAAAATAGGGGTTAGCGAAACCGCGCGCATCAGAATGATTTTGCCGCAGTTTGTCACAGTAATTCTTGATGCGACCGCGTTTCATTTTATATCTCTTGCCCAGCAAAAGTACCCGACTCACATGCCGCATGCGTGCGGATTTGCCCAGCCCCAGCCGCTGTTTCAGGCGTTCGTGCGCATGCTTGGTGATGTGGATAGAGACGGCTAGTGCCATGGGTAGAGGTTAGCACATGATTTGCGCCGAATGCACGCATTTGTCGATGCCACACCAGTCAAAAATCACACAAACCCACCAAACGCTCCACCGCCAAAGCCTCGCCATCCGCCGGAGAACACTCCAAGCCGACGGGCCCGCGGTAGCCTAAATCCCAAGCCTCTTTGAGCACGCGCGGGTAATAAATCTCACCTGTCCCTGGCTCGTGTCGCCCTGGGTGGTCGGCCAATTGCAGATAGCCGACTTGATCAAAACCCTCGCGAAGCCGACCGCATAAATCACCTTCTGAGATTTGCATGTGATACAAATCCCAGTTAATTTTTACATGACTGCTGCCTACATCTCGGCAAATACGGACGGCATCCGTTGAGCCGTACAAGCAATGACCAGGGTGGTCGACGCGCACATTCATGGGCTCAAGGATCAACATGACATTGTGGCTCTCTGCGATGGGCGCAACTCGTTTTAGAGCGGTCGTGATGTGAGCATGCATTTCGCTTGACGACATGCCTGGCTGGTCATTTCCGCCGACCACGGTCATCATGGGGGCGCCGAGTCGGTTCGCTATTTTGCACGACGCCAGAATCTCTTTTTCAAATGCATCATGGTGTCGTGGGTCATTCATGCCAGGCGCAAAACCCCAAGCTGTAAATTGACTAATCTTGACGCCACTCTCTTTGCAGGCGGTTTCGATGGCTGCTAAATCTTTTCCGCGCCAAGGCCAAAATTCGACCCAGGTGAAACCCGCATCGGCAGCTGCTCGAATGCGATCGGCAAAGGGTAAACTCCTGAACCACATTTCGGCATTCATCGCAAAAGGCAGTTTGCTTGCCTTTAGAGCCACATCTTGCCGGGTGAGCGATATATCTTGCGCGTGCAGCCTGCTTGTTAATGGGAGGCAGGCAGCGCCAATTGTAGTCGCCAGGAAATGGCGTCGAGTCGATGATTCCATAGACCCACTCTAACCCGCCTTTCGGTTCTGGTTGCGATTGCGCTGACTACCCGGCACCCAGATCTTGACACGGTTTCGCCCACCTTCTTTGGCCCAGTACATGGCGTGGTCCGCCTGGGAGACCAGAGTCATCACATCGACGCGATCTTCGGCATCGGTTGATGCAGCACCGAATGATGCGCGGACATGAATGATGTCACCGTTTGGTGCAGGGATTCGCCTTGAGGCCAGCAACTTGCGACAACGCTCAGCCACTTCCGCGGCCTGGATGACATCCGCACCGGGGAGCACCATCAGGAATTCTTCGCCGCCCCAGCGCCCAACTTGGTCGCCGCCACGAATACTGGCTTGCAAGCATTCGGCGACGACTTGCAAAACTTTGTCGCCGACATCGTGGCCGTATTGATCGTTGATGCTTTTGAAGTGGTCGACATCTGCAACCACAACTCCCATGGCTTTCCCATCGCGCCGCGAGCGATCTTCGTCTTTGCGCAAAATGCCCATCAGCGCACGGCGGTTATACAAATCGGTTAAGGGGTCAGTGAGCGCGAGTTTTTGCATTTCGCGGTGCGACTCAAGCAACTGATCTTGCAAAACCAAGAGTCGCGCACCCGCATGAAGTCGTGCATGCAATTCGGCTTGCGCCACAGGTTTGGCAAGGAAGTCGTCCGCGCCAGCTTCTAGCCCGACGGTTAGGTCGTCAACCGTTCCTTTTGAAGTAAGCAGCATCAAGTAGGCGCGGCGATCCAGCCCACGCTCAGCCACTCGGATGCGCCGGCAAAGACCTGGCCCATCGAGCCGGGGCATCATCCAGTCAGAAACGACCATTTGGATGCCACCCGCCTCCCAAACGAGCCACGCCTCTTCGCCATCTGCGGCGGCGGTGACTTGGTGCCCCCAGTTTTCTAGGGTTCTTTGGAGGGTGCGGCGCGTAACCGCGTCGTCTTCAGCGAGGAGAATGTGCATGTGCGTTGGGGGGTAGGGAATCGGAGTGGATTCAGCCCCTTTGCGGTCGGATTTGGCTCGACTTCACCTTTATTTGCAAAAAATTTGAATTTACGAGTTATTTCGATGACCGAAAAAATCAAGTTTCCGAGACGGGCTGCACGGATAAACTGAAAATGATGTTAAGCCTCCTACTTCCACTCGTTTTTCCTTTTTTGGCCGCGCCTGCAGCACAAAACGCGCTTGAGTTTGATTGGCCGGCCACTTTGCCGCAACCCACTCGCCCTGTCTGGGGTTACGAGGCCGTTTTTGAGCAAAACCACATGATTATCGAAGACGGTTTCGGGGTTTGGTGGCAAGTGATGCCGACTTGGGCCAACCTTGAAAATGCCGATTACTATTTTCAAATCGACAAGGACGAGATCAACCCTTTCGAGAGCTTGCTTGAAGTCATGGAACCCGCAGCTGGGTGGCAACGCGACGACCGCATCGCATTTATCAAAAACAACGGTCCGAGCACCATTCCGATTGACTTTGAGTTAAAGAATCAGGCCGGGCTTGAGTTGTTTTCTGGGGAACTGCGGCCAGCTCCATTCTCAGGCAGCAAGGCGTCAACAGGTGGTTGGCATAATGTGATTCGCGGTTATGGCGTGCAGATTGCCCATGAATCTTCCATTTCATCGCCCGAGAGCGCTTATCAAAGGTTTGGTGTTTCGATTGCCGTCGCGCTCAAACCCGTCCCTGGCGAAGGGTGGCTCGCGGAGGTTGTCATGACGGGCAGTGAGCCGCTCGATATGCCTGCCATTTCGTTTGGCAACGGGCAGGTGAAGCCGCGTATCGCAAATCAAGTCCATGAAATGCAGACTTGGGTTCTTTTACGCCCGGGGCAAACCACGACTTGCACGATTGGCGGGTTTTCGCTTTCTTTAAGCCCCGACGCGGCGGCACCCCCTGCGCTGATTGTGCAAGATGATTCCGTCGCCGTTTGCGTGCCGACCCTAAAAGGCTCACCGCAATGGTCGGCCCTTTTTGGTGCGGATGGCTTGATGCCGTGGTCGGCTAAAGGTGGCTGGGTGGCCTTCACTGAAAACGATGCACGGCGCCATGCGCAGCTTCTTGTCTCGGCGGCACAAACACGAGCGCAATGCAAAACCATTGATGTGCGCATCTTGAAAATGGTTGCCGATAAGGAAACAGAGGTTTTTCATTGGGCGGGGCCGATGCACTTCGGGCATCCAACACGCCTTGCCGAGGGCTCTTCCTTCGACGCACTACTCGACTGGGATGTCGAGGTCGCAGCGGGCAGTCGCGCGATTGCACCAGGTTTTTCTTATCTCTTTTCAGGAGTCACGGGCACCCTTGAGCTAAGCAAAGAAAATGAGCAATGGGGGGTAGATATGAATTTACTCCTCCGTGATTCGCGACTCATCGGCAATGAAAGTGTCACTTTCTGTGAAGCGAGGGGGCGAGTCAAAGATGGGGAAGGCAGCGCTTATATTCTTCCTGCATTATCTGGTTTGATTGAGACACTTTTGACGCATGGCAGCGCATTTTCTGGGTTTTACCCCGTGCAAGAGGGCAAAACGACCCGCCATGAGCGAAAATCACCTCAGGGTTCTCTCGCCCTCGAATTGACTCTTTTGGCAGATTAAGCCCACTAGCTTCTTAATCGGTCTCGCGGCGTGGGGAGGTTATCCTGACGCCCCATGACTCCTGCTCTGACCCTACTGATTCTCCCCCTTACCTTGGTTGCTTGTGCCGCTTCACCGCAGGCCGAAACCACGGTTGCCGCCGCCCCGACGCCCCAATCGATTGCAGGCGCAGAGCTGATTGGGCCCCGCACCCCAGCCTTGTCGCCAGATGGTGCGCGCATGGCATTTTCGCATCAGGGTGATATTTGGGTGGCCGATGTGGCCGATGGTGCTGCTGTTCGTCTGACCGCCAACCCAGCGTATGAATCTTTCCCGACTTGGTCGCCTGATGGCCGCTCGTTGGCTTTCCGTTCCAATCGGCACGGTAACTATGACATTTATTCCGTCCCGTCTGCTGGCGGCGCCTTGACGCGCATGACTTATCACTCTGAGCACGACATGCCTCATGAGTGGATCGACAATCAAACGGTCTTGTTGGGTGCGGCGCGCGAGCGTTGGTATTCACGCTATGGACGCGCGCAAATTCTTTGGTCGGCACATGTCGACGCGCGCACCCCAGAGCTGCTGGGTGACTTCCCGGCGATTAATCCAAGCCTGTCGCCAGATGGTGCATGGGCCGTTTACGAAAGGGGCCACGGTGATCAACGCCGCCGCGCCTATCGTGGCCCAGCCTCGAGCGCGCTGTGGTTATGGAACCGCGCTACGAATGAGCACCACGCCCTAACTGAATTCGACGGCAATGACTTGCAGCCCATGTGGGCCTCAGACTCTAACGAGGTTTATTTCTTATCTGATCGCGCTTGCGCTGGCAATGAAGATGGGCGCGATTTGGGCCTCTGGAAAGTCAAGCGTGATGGGGGCGAGCCACAAGCTGTCTTCCATGCAGACGGCATGACTTTGCGTTATGCAAACATGGGCTTGAATGGCCGCGCGGTCGTTGCGGAACTCGACACTTCGATTGTCATGATTGACACAGCAACTGGCCAAGCTCGCACCTGGAAGGCTTACGGTGCGATTGACGGCGGTGAGCCAAACTTCCAAAACCGAGTCGTGTCGAGTGGTGTGAGTGATTTTTCAGTTTCTCCAGATGGCGAAACGATTGCATTTGTTTCAGGTGGCGATTTATATGCCATGCGTAAGCACGACAAAATTAAGCGTGCCGTCCGTATTACGAGCAACCCCGCACCTGACGGCAACCCTATTTGGGTCGAAGATGGTGATGCCATTTTGTTTTTGAGTGAGCGTGATGGCAACACCGAGTTTTATCGTGTGCGCCCACTTTTAGAGGACGAAGAGTTTTATCAAGCCCGCGAATGGAAATTAGAGCGCGTAACAAAAACTGACTTTGATGAATCTTCCGCAAGCCTTTCACCAGATGGTGAGCACCTCGCATGGGTGCAGGGTGCGGGCAAATTGGTCATTGGCGACCCTACGACTCTTGAGGTCTCACGCGTCATGGTGGATGGTTTCGAGGCGCCTTCGTTTGACTGGTCGCCTGATTCTCGCTGGCTGACTTGGTCGGGCGTGAATGATGATTTTAACTACGATGTTTTTCTTGCTCGTGCCGTTTTTGACGAAGGCGAAGATGCAGCCAAGGCAGAAGGCGCAACACCCGTCAATCTGACGCTACATCCAGACGATGACACAAGCCCGAGCTGGTCGCCCGATGGCCGCAAAATTGTGTTCACATCTCAGCGCATGATGAATGACGAGCAAGATGTGTGGGTTTGTTTCCTCAAGCGCGAAGACCTCGAGCGCACCGAGCGTGAGCGCCTAGAGGCGGCAGAAGCGGAAAAGGAAGCCAAGAAAGAGGCAAAGAAAAAAGAGAAAGAAGCCAAGAAAGAAGCGGAGAAAAAAGAAAAAGAAGCCAAAAAAGACGAGCCTGTAAAGGGTGCTGATGCCAAGCAAGACGCTAAAGCGGAAAAGGAGTCGACCGATAAGGGCGATAGCGAAGACGATGACAAGGATGACGAAAAAGAAAAAGTAGACCCCGTTGAAATCGATTTGGATGACATCCATAAACGCCTCGTCCGTCTCACGCGTCGCGAGGGCAATGAACGGGCATTGGGCTTTTCGGCAGATTCTGAAAAGGTCTATTTTAATGCTACGACTGGCACTCGACTTACGAGCAACACAAAAGCTGAGCGCGGTTTCTTTGAAGTCGGTGTGTTCGATCGCAAAGACAAGAGTCTTGATAGCTCACCTATTTCGGGTTTACTTTTGCATGATGAAAAAGTCATGATTCTTAAGAGCGGCAAAATGAGCGAGCTCAAAGGAGACAAGTTTGACTTTTCGGTTTCGATCCGTGAAGACCGTCAAGCGAATCGCTTAGCCGTCATGGAAGAAGCCTGGCGTGCGCTTGATCGTAATTTCTATGACCCTGAGTTTCATGGGCATGATTGGGCAGCAAGCTTGGCGAAATGGCGCCCCTTGATTGAAAACGCGACGACGCCCGAAGACTACGGCGTATTCATGAACTGGATGTTGGGTGAAATGAATGCCAGCCACATGGGCTTTTATGGCACAAGTTCCAGCCGTGGGCGTGAAACTGATTCCACGGTTACAGGCGTGCTTGGTGTCATTTGGGATGAAACTTTTTCCGGCCCAGGTCGCCGCGTCAAAGAAGTTGTTGAGGGCACTCCAGCTGCACGAGCTGATAGCTTGCTTGCGGCCGGTGACATCGTGATGTCCGTGAATGGCGTGGCTTACAAGCCTGCTGATAACTGGGCCAATCTATTCGAGGGTACCGTTGGTAAAGAATCTTTCTTAACGGTTCTTGACGCAGCTAAACAACAGCGCGAGGTCATCCTTCGTCCATCCGCGCCGAGTGATTTGCGAGACGCTCTCTACCGCCGATTTGCCACGCAATGCCGTGATCAAGCTGAAGCGGGTTCGGCTGGCCGTGTGGGTTACATCCATATCCAAGGGATGGGTACAGGTAGCTTGCTTGAGTTCGAGCGTGATTTGTATGCTGCCGGCCATGGGAAAGATGCGCTACTCATTGATGTTCGCGAAAATGGTGGGGGCTGGACGACCGATATGACGCTTGCCATGTTGATGGTTAAAGATCATGCGCGCACGATTCCGCGTGGCGGTGGCGAGGGCTACCCTCAAGGGCGCAGGGTCTTTGCAACTTGGGATAAGCCGGTTGTCGTTCTGTGCAACGAAAACTCCTACTCGAATGCTGAGATTTTCTCTTGGGCGATCAAAACGCTTGGCCGCGGCCCGATTGTGGGCAAGCAGACTTATGGTGCCGTGATTTCAACGGGCGGGGCGACTTTGATGGGCGGCGCCATGGTTAGGCTGCCCTTCCGTGGTTGGTATGTAAACGACAAGGCGCGCACCAACATGGAGCTTAATGGTTGCCCACCTGATTACCCCGTCGAGAATCTTCCCGGTGATTATGAAATAGGACTAGACCGTCAATTGAATAAAGCAATTGAAGTCGCTTTAGACCTCATAAAGTAGTTTCTGCTCCGTATACTCGACATCATGCAGAATGCCACGGACCCTTCGTTTTGGGAGCAAATCTCCGCGGCCTTTACTTTTGACACGCTTTACGCTTGGCATGTTTGGTTGATGGTCGCCGTTGGTGCAGCCATCCTCGAAATGATGACGCCGGGTTTTGTATTGCTCTGTCTGAGTTTTGGCGCCCTCGGTGCAGCTTCCACAGATTTACTAGGCTTTCACGATTTCAAAATGCAAATTGCCATTTTCGGAATTGTGACATTCCTATCTTTTTTCGCATTGCGGCCTTTGTTGCAAAGGTGGTTGACCCCTAAAGTGGCGGCCACAAATGTTGATGGCCTTGTTGGCAAAGTGTGTCGAGTGACCAAAGCCGCCGCAATCGGTGGGGTGGGCTCGGTTCGTATCGGCGCCGAAGAATGGCGCGCAGAGTCGACTTGCGATGCCGAGTTGATTTTAGATTCACGCGTAAAAGTTGCGCGTGTCGAAGGCAACCGCGTCATTGTCGACGCGGTCGCTTGATTGCAGTTGGTTTTTTTCGTTCCTAACATTCTCTCTTAAGAGGAGCTCCTCTCATGCCAGGTCTCATCATCATTCTTTCTTTTGTCGTCTTCATCATTGTGATGGGCGCAATGGGCTTACGCACGGTCAAGCAGGCCGAGGTCATCATCATTGAGCGGCTAGGTAAATATCACCGCACTTTGTCGCCGGGCATCAACATAATTTGGCCTATTATCGACAAAGCGCGCCCAATTTCTTGGCGTACGATGAGTCGCAATCGAGATGGCTCATCGATTTTAATTCACACCATGTCGCGCTCGATTGATTTGCGCGAGCAAGTATTTGACTTCCCTAGCCAACAAGTTATTACCGCCGACAATGTCATGATTGAGATTAACGGTCTGCTTTACTATCAAATCACTGATCCACAAGCAGCCGTCTATGAAATCGCCAATTTGCCAAACGCAATCGAAAAGCTTGCCCAAACGACTTTGCGTAATATCATCGGTGATCTTGCTCTCGACATGACTTTGACTTCACGAGATGAAATCAACAAGAAAATGCGCGAGGTGCTTGATGAGGCAACCGACAAGTGGGGCGTAAAAGTCAACCGCGTAGAGGTGCAAGATATTGAGCCACCTGAGTCTGTACGCGAAGCCATGGAAAAACAAATGAAAGCTGAGCGTGAGCGTCGCGCGGCCATTCTTGAAGCCGAGGGTGTTAAAGCTTCAAAAGTTTTGCGTGCAGAGGGTGAGCGCGATTCGCAGATTGCTGTTGCCGAAGGTGACCGCCAGGCCGCCGTCCTCCGTGCCGATGGTGAAGCTGCTGCACTTGAGCGTGTTGAGGGTGCGTTGGCCGCACAAGGCACATCTTCGGCTCAATATCAGGTGGCCTTGTCTTATCTGGCAACGCTCGAAAAGTTGGCTTCGCAAGGTCGAGGCGACAAGACCGTTTTCTTGCCTTACGAGAGCGCGAATGTGCTGGGCAGCTTGGGCTCAATTAAAGAGTTGCTCGGTGAAGTCGGCGGAAGCGCTGGTGTGGGTAAACCACCTCAGATGCCGGGTCTCTAGGCTTCATTGCGATGACATCGGCTGACACTCCGGCTCTCTCCGCTGCTGGCCTCTCCGTGAAGCTTGGCGGCACAGAAATCTTAAAGGGCGTCAATTTGCGGGTCGATCAGGGCGACCTCTATGGGTTGCTTGGCCGAAACGGCGCGGGCAAGACAACCAGTTTGCGCTGCATTTTGGGGTTCTTACCGCCGTCCGGTGGCGACTGCCGCGTTTTTGGCGTACCCGGCCATGCCCTTCACACTTGTCCATTTCCAATTGGTGTGGCTCTTGACCCACCCGGTCTTGACGACTCGCTGACGGTCCGCCAAAACTTAGAGCTCGCGGTTTTGCGCGGCGGGATTTCCGGCGGACGCGGTGTCGACGAGGCGCTTGATTTAGTTGGTTTGACCTATCGACAGCACAATCGCGGCGATCGTCTTTCTCACGGTCAAGGCCGGCGAGCAGCCGTGGCGCGTGCACTCCTTGGGTCACCAAGATTGCTCGTCATGGATGAACCTCTCTCCGGGCTCGACCCCGAAGGCGTTGAAATGCTGATTGGCCTCTTCCGCCAACTGGCTTTCGATGAAGGCGTAACGGTCGTTTTGTCGTCTCACCATTTGCGAGAGGTGCAAGATGTCTGCACGAGAGTCGGAATGATTGAACAGGGCTACACCATCCTGCAGGGCGAAACCCGCAAACTCCTCCGCCAAGCTGGTGACGGCCTGCGTTTGCGCGTAGCCGCAGACCAAATTCAAGCGGCGTTGGCGTACTTGCAAAAAAACGACGCACTTGCGTCTGTCGACAATCGAGGCGAGGGGCATCTCTTTTGTCGCGTCCATCAGTCCACAAATTGGCAGTTGTTGTTGAGCCAGCTCGTGGCTCAAGATTTTGGGCTTTCTGAGTTTGGCCCGGAACAGGCCACTTTGGTTGATGTCTTTACCCAAGCTCTTGCTAAATCTGATGCGCCGGTCGAGGTGAGCTCATGAAGTCATTCTTCCGCGCTGCTTATGCCGAGTTGTGGGCTGCTGCCCATCGCCGCCAAATCCGTATGGCT
The DNA here is from genome assembly GCA_018671175.1 of Planctomycetota bacterium. Taxonomy (GTDB): domain Bacteria; phylum Planctomycetota; class UBA1135; order UBA1135; family UBA1135; genus JABHIE01. Next base: position 33,126 of record JABHIE010000013.1, read on the forward strand.
CTGCTCGCCGTTGCCCTAGTTTCAGGGCTTCGCGTTTTTGCTTCGTGGCTTATTTATTCCGGGGCATCTTCCGCATCCCACCAGAATTTATGGCCTCGCTTTGCCGAAGGCGCGCAGACTGGGCTCATTGTTGCCGAGTTACTTGCTCTCGTCATCCTGGCGGGCTCGTTGCCGCGTGAAGCAGCAGCCGGAGTCTTGCGTGACCCACTTTCACGCGGGGCCTCGCGTGCGGTTCATCTGTTGGCTCGCGTTAAAGTGGCGCTTACTCTTCCTCTTGTCTTTGCACTCGAGGCCGTTCTCGTTTCATTTTTAACAGCGCTCCTCTTTTTCGACGGAGGCCATGTCGTAGCTTCCCCAATGGGGGCAAGTGATGACCCAATTGTGATTGCTTCATTTGATTCTTGGCTAACCGAGCGAAATGTGCCAATCGATAATTTGGCGCTTTGGGTAAAGCGCCTAGACGAGGGCATGACCGAGCAGGAAGCATCAGCAGCTGTCGGCCTTCCGGTCTTTGACTTTGATAGCGGCGACGACTTCAAAGATGAATTCTGGGAACTCATCCCAATCTTCCAGTTCTCCGAAGCCGAAGTGCGCAATGGTGTTTTTCTGGGGCTTTTGTCGGGTTTGCCCGCATTCATGGTGCTTGGCCTTTTTGCGCTTTTCCTTTCCGTTCTCTTCCGCACGGGCGCTCTCGCCTCAGGCATCGCTCTTGCTTCGCTATTCCTCTACGGAGGTTTCTTCGCTGGCGAATACGATGACATTGCGCCTTATGTTTTCATGAGCTGGCTGCCTGGCAACGGGGCGATGAGTGTCCTCGAAAACGCTGGCGCCCTTGCTGATGGCTTTAACGATGTCGCTGCTCCCGATCCCGCGAGTTTGTTGATTGCGCATTGGGCTGCTGCTGCCACGGGGCTCGTTTTTGTTTGTGCCTCACTTCTTCTTTTCCGAAAACGCGCTTTGTAAAATCAAATGAAAGCTCTACTTTTCTCGTGCTCGATTTTCGCTTTGCTCCTCGGGAGTTCTTGCTCCATTAAGTTAGAGCAAATTTCTCTACCCGCCGATTTGATGGCGCTTCAAGGTGTTGTCGATGGGGCTAAGGGCCCGCAAGCTTGGCTTGGGCTTGAAGTTGAGCTTCTCCATCCTGAGGGTCTTGCTGATTTAGATGATCTAGATGACCTTGACTCTCTCGACCTGCAACCAGGGGTGCGCATTCGCAAGGTTGCGAGAGATTCACCTGCAGCTGATGCGGGTTTAAAGGTTGGCGATGTCCTCCTTCAATATGGTGGTCATGATGTTGACGACCCAGAGCGTCTTTCAGCTTTGCTCGCTGCAATATCTTTACCGACGACCACCAAACTGCAATATCAGCGTGGCACAGAGGTCCGCGAATCAACGGCTGATGTCAAAATGCGTGTTTCGACGGGGCCGGGGCGAGTCTTGTATCAAGTTGAGCGAGCCTATTTGCGGGCGGCCTTTTCGGATAGCGCTTCTGGCGGTCATGCCCAAATTGAGCGTCTCTGGCCCAACAGCCCTTTGCGCTTGGCGGGTGCGCAGGAAGGCGACCTCCTGATTTCTTTTGACGGTAAGCGGGTCGGGTCGGCAGCCGGATTTGTTCGCAATTGCGCGTTTTCATTGAAGCCGGGTCAAGTCTTTGAGCTTGAGGTCGAGCATGCCGCCGGAAATCGACAACTCCTAGAGGTCCACGCCTGGGATCCAGGTCGCGTGCTTACTGAATTCACGATTTGGCCAATCATCCGCTGGGAACATAAACGGGCCGAGGGCCGCAAAGAGTTCGCTATCGGTGATTTGTTTTTCTTCTCCGTTTTCAACAAGACGACTGTTGGCGCAGAGGTTGAATACTCAATATTAGGTTTCTTTTCTTGGCGCACCGGAGAGGCCGTCCTCGAAAGCGAGTTTTCTTTTAGCGAGAGTGCTGACGCATGATTTTTGGGGCTTTAGCTTGCGCGATGGCTTTGATGCCTGCTCTGCCGCAAGAGGTCGGTCGAGTCCATTCTCGCTTAATGTTCGAGGGTGATGTCCTCTGGTATGAATGGGCTGATGTCACGGGCGACGGCTTGTCTGATTTGCTTCTTGCCCGACTCGATGCGAATGATAAACGCCAGCTCGATGTCTTCGAACAGCGGCAAGGTGGTGCCTTCCCCGCTGAGCCAGACCGCACGATCGCAATCCATAAAAGTTTTGTCGCTTGGGGTGTCGGAGAATTCCGCCCTGAAGAGGCGGGGTTAGAGATTCTTTTCCTAACGGCGCAAAACGCCCGTTCTTTTTCTCCACGCAAAACGACTTATCGCGGCAACCTCAAAAAGATTGTTGACGCGCCGATGCTCTTAGACTTGCCTTCAAAGCATGCTTTCCCGCTCTTTGAAGCCATAGCCCACATTGATGGCGATGCTGTCGATGACTTCGCCTTGGTGACTCGAACGGGCTATCAAGTCGTTTCTGGCTTGGGCGCAGTGCTCGGAGAAATCGAGGTCAAAAAAGAGATCGAGCGCCGCCCCATGGCGTCAGCCTCGCTAGGTGGTGCGCGAGCCGTTGTTCATGCCGAGCGACTTGCCGACCTCTTCGTGCCATCTGAACATATCGGAGAATTGGCTGAACCGATGCTCCTCCATGCTTCTGAGACTTTGCCTCAACCCATGCTCGCCGACGCCGATGGTGATGGGCGAGTCGACTTGCTTTGGTATAAGTTGGGGCAGATTTATGTGCACTTGCAGGCAAGTCAGCCTGACGCAGATACTGGTTTTACTTTTGCATCCGAACCGAGTTTTTCAGTCAAAGTTCCCACGAAAGACTGGACTCTCTCTGACCTGCGCCTAGTCCATGCCGGTGGTTCAGACGCCGTTGATTTACTAATCACTCGAGCGCAAGATTCAAGTTTAAGTTTTACCCAAGATTGGCAATCCGCACTTTTCATTGATGCCCTCAATAAAGAGGGTGGCTTAGGCCGCCCGACTGCCTTTGCTTCTTTAAAGGCTTCGTTTCTTAATTCAGTTTTACGCGATTTAAACGGGGATGGGCAGCTAGATCTCGGCTTAAGCTCCTGGTCGCTTTCGCTTGCAAAAATGGGTCTCGAAGGCGTAGAGGCTGTTCATAAGGTGGCGCTTTATTTTGCCGATGAGCAGGGGCAGTTCCCAAGTCGCGCTTCAACCACATGGAAGCGTGAATACAATATTAATGACATTACCGCTCTCACGATTGTGCCTGCACTTGACGCTGATTTTGACGGTGACGGCCTTGTCGATTTGTTTGAGCCTGACCCCAATGGCGCGATTGAGGTGCGCTCACTTCGTAAGCGGGGCAGCAAGATGCGTTTCTCTTCTTCCGCGACTTGGCAAGCAAAAGTTGATGCACTGGCGGCATTGGTCGAAGTCGAAGACATCAATCAAGATTCTGTTGGCGATTTGCTTGTCATCCACGAAGACACTGTCGAGACTTTTGTGAGTCGTAAATTATGATTTTCTCTTTTCTGCTTTTGAGTCTATGCCAGACGACTCAGGGCTTTGAGCTTAACCGAGTGCCTGAGCATTTGGCTTTCGTTCAGCTTGATGACGACCCCGCTCTTGAGTGCATCGCAATTGATGGCGAAGTTTTAACCTTGTTGCCAGTCTTTGGGCAAGAGACTGAAATCCAAATGCCGCTCCCGGGCTCGGCCGGAATATGGACGGTCTCCGACCTGGGCTCCAACCCGGTTTTTCTGCATGTGAGCGATGGCCACACTTTACGCCAGTTGCAGCTTAATGATAGCACGTTGGCGTGGGGGGCTCCGCTAGCTAGTGAGCTTGGCAAGGCTTCAGGCTTTCCCCGCGGTCATCGTCGCGCGCATTTCGTCCTTGACCTCAACCACGATGGTTTTCTCGATTTGGTTTTGCCTGCGGGTGAAAGTATCGCAATTTCGTTTGGAAGTGAGGGCGATTTCCGGCCCCCCGTATTGATCGACGATGCCGCCAATGTGAGTTTGTCGATTGGCGGTGCTAAGGGCGGGCTTTTGGGCGAAGTGAATCGCACCTATCAAATGCGCCCCCTTGAGATGCAAGACCTCAATGGAGACGGGCTTGCCGATTTGCAGCGCAGTGATTCCGAATCGATTCGTCAATATCTTGCCACCAAAGATGGGCTTTCGGCTACGCCTCATGTGATTGACCTCACGCGTTTTTCTGAGTCAACAGGCGAAATTAAGTTTGATGCCGCCAATATCGCTGCATTGAGTAAGCACCTCATCATGGAAGAGTGGGCTGACCTCAATCAAGATGGTTCTCTTGACATGATTCTCCTTGTGGGGCATTCCATCGTGATTTATCTCGGCGGCAAAGATGGGCTAGATGTGCGCCGCCCGCGTGACCAATTTAATTTGCATGGCAATATCCTCTACGCTTTCGCTGAACCCATCGACGACGACGGATTCCCAGATTTGTGTTTCCTTAAAGTCGAAGACCTTAGCTTGGCTCAAGTTTTGTCCTGGATTATCTTCCCCGTGAGCATTGATTTTGACTTGCTAGCCTACCGTGGTCTTGGGAATGGCCGTTTTGAAAAACACGCTTTGTATGCCAAGCGTATTAAGTTCAAAAGTGATTCTGTTTTTGGTTTACTTAATCGCCGAGATGAAGCGCGTGCCGTCCGTCGCACGGTGAGTCTTCTTGCAGACCTTGATGGTGATGGTCTTGCCAGCGATCTTGCCTTGCTTGATGGTGAAGGCACTTTGTCGCTCTATAAAAATCTCGTAGCCGACATTTCTACTCTTGAGCACATCAATGAAGACTTTCTCCGCGAGCAACTCAAAGGTGACGGCGATGCCTCCATTGACGAGGATATGCTCATGGGCTGGGTGTATGAGCAAAAGTCAACGCTACTTAATTTGGCCGCGGGGCATGAGCCCATCTATCAAATCGAGGCTTCTGCGGGTGATGGCCTCGAGCAAGCCTTGACGGCTCAAGACATTGACGGCGACGGCAAAGACGAAGTGCTCTTACTTCGCATGATCAAGAAAGACGGCGTAAATGGCCTAAAAGGCTTCTGGCTTGACCTAGATTAATCGGCGCGCAGCCAAAATGCCTTGAGGTAGCGACCCTCTGGGAAGTCAATCGAAACGGGGTGGTCTGGCCCAGCACCCGTTTCGCGCAATAAGCGCAGGGGCCGTAAGCGAGCCGACCGCCGAATCGTTTCTTGCAGGTCAATGCCTTGAAACAAACCAGAGCAAGAGCATGTCAGCATCAGCCCACCCTTTTCAAGAAGAGGGATGCCAAGTTTGTTGAGGTCGTGATAGCGCGCTTGGCCTTCTTCCCATTCGCGGCGACTATTGATGAACTTGGGTGGGTCAAGAATCACGATGTCGTAAGTTTTTTCATTGCGCCCTAAAGTGCGCAAGTAAGAAAAAGCATCGGCCTGAACAAACTTAATTTGCTTGAACTGGTTGAGGTTGGCATTGCGTTTGGCCTGTGGCAGAATCGTTTCGTCTAAGTCGATCGCCAAAATCTCGCCAGCACCACCTGCCGCTGCGTTGAGAGAAAAGCCGCCCGAGTAGCAGCAAACATCGAGCACGCGTGGTGGGCGGCCCAGTCGCTTCGCCTCGGATTCAACGGCTTGCCGTAGCAGCAACCGGTTTTCGCGTTGATCGCAAAAGAAACCTGTTTTGTGACTTTGATTGAAATCAAGCTCATAGCGCAGGTCATGCTCAGTGATCTTGAGGCTGCGAGGCGCGCCCATTGAGTCTTCAGCAACAGGGTCAGTACGCTCGGCCTGAGCCCATTTTTCACCCAGCGTCAAACGATGGTGCTTTGTTCCAAGTGTTTCGTGCAGCGCCTTGCGGATGATGTCAAAAAGCGTCAACGCGCTTTCGCTGTAGGCCTCAGCAACTAGCAAATCACCGTAGCGGTCAACAATCAGCGCGGGGAAGTCATCGCCTTCGCCATGCAGGATGCGGCAGATGTCATTTGGAATCGCCGGGTCGTCAAGCCGCAGTTGAGCTGCACGGGTCGCCTGCCCGCAAAGCCATTCATGTGTGGGTTCAAGCTCGCCGCGCCTTAATACGCGCACTGCAATCATGGAGCTGGGGTGCCAAATACCCCAACAAACGAGTGTCTCGTTTTTGTCAAAAACGGGAACAATCGTGCCTGGTGCAATTCGACTTTTTGGCCGACGAATATCTTTTCGCCAAATGCGCGGTCCGCGCAACCAGTCAACTAAATGGATTCCTTCTTGTGTCATGTTTACTTGGGGTCACCCATTTGGGTGTAACTTGCGGGCGCCGTGCTCGACCAATCTTTGCAAGAATCGGCGTCAAAAAGCCCGACGATGCTAAGGGTCATGATAGTGCGAATGCGACCCTCGAGCGTAGTGCGTGTCATTCCGGTAATTTGATCATCAGCCGAGAATGAATAGCTTTCTTCTCCCCAGTGAGTCGATTGCGACAAAGTGTAAGTGCCGTTGTGCGAGCGATGCTTCTCGAATGCGCCGAGCGGGAAAAGCTCAGGAATGTTGAGCCACTTTTTAAATATACGGAAGCCGCCGAGCAGGTGCAGCAGCGAGCTTGGAGTGGCGCGCATCGATTGACAAACCTTTGAACTCGCATCAGCCAACCAGATTTGTTTGCCATCACAACCGCCTTGCAAGCGGAAGTCGTCGGCCTCTCCGCTAATCGGGTGGCGTGTTTGTACAACCGAGAATTGGCCGGTTAAATCTTGTGTGAATTTCATCGTGCCGCGAGTCGTGCTGGCAACAAGCCAAGCCTTGTCTTCTAAAATTTCAACCGTCGTTTTGACTTGAAAAGAGAGGCCGTTGGCTTGAGCAAGATGAGCTTGAGCTTTTTGCCAAATCGCCGTCGAAGCGTCTATTTGTGGAATAAACAGCAGTATGGGCAAGAAAAGTGCAACAAACATTTAAGCTTTTGGCTCGGCTGATTCATCAAGCCCCAGCTCGGCACGCACATCAACGGGCCCGCGGTAGAGGCAAGCAATGGCAAGGTCGAGCGACTCGTGAAGCTCGGCATGATCTTTTTCGCAAATCGATTGTAGGTGCCGCAAATATTGCACGACCATCCGCGCAATGCGGACAAAATCGCCTGGAGCTGCCGTCGTGTAGCGCCCCAAATCTTGAAAACTCGCACCCATTGCGTATTCATAGAGGGCGGGGGACATCCCGATGTCGAGCCCCGTCAAAGTGCCCGCCAAGCCACAATCGACCTCAGTATCTTGTGCGTGCTGAATGACCGTTTGGGCCCGGCGAATAATATCGCGGAAAGGGCGGACGGCGCGCGGCGGGAACTCATCTCGTTTGCGGCCTTCGTAAATCACCGCACCAAGCAAGGCGCAAAGTTGAGGAGGGTCGGCCTCATCGAACACACCGGCGTAGAGCAACTCGGTAAGTTGGATCTCATAGCCGGCCAACTGCAGACAGGTGCGCCCGCGTGGCCGCACCTCGCGGTCTTTGCCGATGAAGCCTAGGGCGTCTAAAAACTCATATCGTTTGTCGAGTAATGCTTTCGTGTTTCGCCTGTTCTGCTCTTCGCGTTTGTTACTGTGCTCACGAGCCTGAAAAGCTGCAAATGAACGATTCCAGGCCTCAGTCGCTGCGTCGCGACCGGCCAAACCATGCAGGTGAACCAAGGTTGCGTAGCCCAAGTTGAATCGACTTGTAATTGGCTCGACCTTGCCCGACATAATGCGATGCACGGGTGCATCGAGGACATCGTCGTAGGTCAAAACCGAGAAGACTAATCCTTCGTCATCCATGCCAAGGCGACCCGCGCGGCCGGCCATTTGCAGGTAATCGCGCGTGCGCATGTAATCGAACTCAATGCCATCAAACTTCATGAGTGAATCGAAAATGACAGCGCGTGCTGGCATGTTGATGCCCATGGCAAATGTTTCGGTCGTGTATAGAACCTTGAGCAAACCCCGTGTGAAGAGCCGCTCGACCATTTCTTTGTGAAGTGGAAGCATTCCGGCGTGGTGAGCCGCGATGCCACTAAAGACTTGTTTTTTAAGCGACTGCATTGGGCCGCGACGATCTTCGAAGGCGAATTCTTTTTTGCCTTTTTCCCAAACTTCAGAGACCTTCTCTTTTTCTTCTTTGGATAGTAAGTGCCTGAATTTGGCCTCTGTGGTCGATTTGCGCTCACATAGCTTTCGCGAAAAACAAAAATACAAGAGAGGTAATTGCTTGTCTTGAATCAGCTCATCAAGCAGGGGGCGGTCATTGCGCTTCTTGAAAGCTTTGTCTTTTTTGTGTCCCAAGAAACGCTTGCGAATCGGCTTGAGGCGCGACGGCGGAAAGATGCCAGCTTGTGGGTGATAGAGAGAGTGCTTCAGCGGGACGGGCCGCTTCGTTTCTTCGACGACGCGCACGGGCCGCTCGCGGACACGCTCGAGCCAAGTTGCGTATTGCCCCAAGTTGTCGATCGTTGCTGACAAGCAGACCACCATGACATCTTTGGGCAAGAACATGAGTGTTTCTTCCCAGACCGACCCACGCTCGACATCGTCCATGAAATGGATTTCGTCGAAAACGACCACTCCTACATCATGCAGGCGCTCTGGGTTTTCAAAGAGCGTGTTGCGCAAGATCTCGGTCGTCATTACGAGCACTTTAGAATCTGGTGCCAGCGTGATATCGCCCGTCATTAGGCCTGCGTCGCCAATCTCTTTGTCTTCGACGAAATCGCGAAATTTTTGATTGGACAAAGCTTTAATGGGCGCGGTGTAAAGCGAGCGCATGCCGCGCTGCATAGCCAAGTGGATAGCGTATTCTGCGACAAGCGTTTTGCCCGCGCCGGTGGGGGCGGCAACTAAAACATTTTCGCCAGCATCCATAGCCGCGGCTGCTGTTCGCTGAAAAGTGGAGAGGGTGAAACCCTTAAAGGTGGTGGGGCGCGTGGCCGACATACCTAAAGTCTAAAGGATGATTCGAACCAAAGGCGGGGTCAAGGTAGATTAAGGTCATGAAGCCCCCCCTCACTCTTGGCCTCGGTGCAATTATGGTTGCGATGATTTTGTGGTTCGTCCCGTCTGGCGGGGCAGCAGACCGCGTTTTGACCGACTACCGAGTCGATCAATGGCCTGTAAATTGCCCACCCGCTTGGCAGGCTAGCTTGGAAGATGCGCTTCATCGCATCCCGAAACTGTCCATCCAAGACGCTCATGCGGAAGATGCCGCTCTGCGAGTCGTTGATGAGCTGCCATGGGTTATGCCAGGCACAGTCAGTATTACTCGTGCTTTGCCAGAGGGCTTGCGCTTGGCTTATGTGCCTCGGCGCCCCCGTGCGGTGTTGGTCCGCCAAGGGCAGCATCTTGCCGTGCTAGGCCGGTTGGGTGCTGTCTTGCCAGATGGTTTGCAGCCTCAAATCATTGATTCATTGATTCATATTCAAGCACCTCAAGATTATGTCGTGCCAGCTCCCGGTAGTGTGGTGGCGCATTCTTTCTTGCAGTCTGCACTTGACGCCATGACCGTTGCTTACAAATTGCGCAATGAAGCCAACACGCCCATCGTCCGCATCGAGCCGCGCCCTGATTACCCATCGAGCACATCTAATATTGCGCCACCCGTCTCTTTTGTGCTAGCTAATGGCAAGCGCATTGAGTGGGGGCGTCCGCAGCATGCCTTGGGCCCATTTGACCGCTCGACCGAAAAAAGGTTGGCGCGCTTAAAGGTGGCTTTTGCTCGCTATCCAGGCTTGGAAGGCATCCGGGCTCTCGATGTGTCTTCGCCTGCTATGACGGCTATTGATATGGCAGGCCGGCCCGTCAAATTTCAATTGAAGTGAGCTTGCCCGCACGGCTTCCCGCTTGGCTAACTCTGCTCGTTTGGGCGGTTTCAGCACTCTGGGAACCACTTACCCCTGCGCGCGCCATGTTGGTCGTAGCGTGCCTTGAATTCGCGGCCTGTTTGCAAGCTGGCGCCAACTCGAATCGAGAGGGCTCTATTTCTTGGCAGTCGGTTTTTCGGCATCTGCCAGCGCTACTCCTTTTGCACGCATTGCGTCCGGATGCCGCCCTCTGGCTTGCGATGGCATTAGCACTTGCTTTAAATCTTATTCTTGCCTTTCCCCACTCAATTCGGCGGCGGGTGGCGTGGGTGGCGGTCTTATTGCTTTGCTTGCCTCCGCTGTTTCAAACGACCCTCCGTCTTGCCCAGCGCGATTCCCCGCAAGCCTTGGCTCAGATGTCGCTGTGGCAGCATGCCGGTGTCGCCGAGGCAGCTGCTTCTGATGGTGCGCTGCCTCGATGGTGGTTTAGGGCGCCAGCCCATCTCAACCCTCTTCTGCTTGAGCTAGAGGCTACTAGACCCCGAGGGCTAGTCTTGCTTTTTGTCTTACTGGCTTTTCATGGTTTAGGCCTTGCGCGCCGCCGCCCTGCCTACAGATCGCTTGCTGCTCTTCTACTGCTTGGCTTCGTGCCTTCGCAGCCCGGGCCGATCGATTTGCACCTTTACCCTGCGAGTGCTGAGAGTCGTATGGCGAAGACCTGCACGGCACGAGAAACGCCTGAGGGTGTTGCAATTGGGTCGAGTCGCTCACTTTCTTACGAAAATGTCCAAGTGAATAAGGTTGTCGCTTGGCTTGAGCGCAGTCCTCTTCATGCGCCCCAAAGTGCCGGTATACCGCAAGATATCGAGCTTTTACAGTATTGGGCGTCTGGTGATGACCTTCCCGAGGGGCTGGGCTCACGCTGGGAGTTGCTCGCCGACAAAAGCTTAGTGCGGAAGCTCTTGCCCTGACAGCGGCTAGGCCGTAGAATGCTCGGCCATTTCAGCGGCGAACAGCCGCAACAAGTCATGCGTCCTACGACCTCACATCTAACCGCCCAAATCCACACCGCAGCTTGGCATATTGCCGATGCTGAGGGTCTGACTTTGGGTCATCTCGCGCGCGATATTGCCATGGTTCTCATGGGCAAGCATCGCCCAACCGTTTCTGAGCATGTTGATACCGGCGATTCTGTCGTGGTGATTAACGCTGAGAAAATCCGCGTTTCAGGCAACAAAGCGTCTGAAAAGTTTTATGTCCACCACACGGGTTATCCGGGTGGTCGTCGTGAAACACCCTACGCCGATGTCATGGAGCGCAAGCCTGATCAAATCATCTTCAAGGCCGTTCAGCGCATGTTGCCTAAAAACAAATTGGGTCGCACTATGCTGAAAAAACTTCATGTCTACGCAGGCTCTGAGCACCCTCATACTGCCCAGCAGCCACAACCCTTCAAGCTTTACGCTTAATCATGGAAGAGCAAAAAGAAACTCCAGTCGAGTTGGGTGACAACCCAATCGCCGACGCTCTCACAGCCGCAGCCAACCCAGATACGGGCGCTGAAGAGCTTGTCGAAGAGCCTAAAGTCGATCCAATCGGTCGCACCAATGGCTTGGCCGATGGCACTTACCATTGGGGCACAGGTCGCCGTAAAAATGCGCGTGCGCGCGTTCGCATCCGTCCAGGTAGTGGCCAGTTTGTCGTCAATGGCAAACCAATGAACGAGTTCTTCGTTCGTGGTCTCGACCAAGCCGTTTGCATGGGCCCTCTAGAGACCATCAAGGTCTCTGCCAAAGTCGATGTCTTTGTCAACGCCGAGGGCGGTGGCATGACGGGCCAAGCTGGCGCAGTGCGCATGGGCTTGGGGCGTGCATTGATCGCGCTTTACCCTGATGCTGAGCGCAGCATTCGCGACGCCAACCACACTTCGCGTGACCCGCGAATGGTTGAGCGTAAAAAGCCAGGTCGTCACGGCGCTCGCCGCGGCCACCAGTGGGGCAAGCGCTAGGCCTTCGAGCCTATTTCGAGCGAGACCGTCGTTTTTACGACGGTCTCCTTTCATTTACGGCAAGGCAGATTTGGGCATTGAGCCCGCAGGCTGTATCCTAAAAAGCACAACATCATGGCAGGACACTCACATTGGGCAAACATTCAGCGCACAAAATCCAAGATGGATGCAAAGCGCGGGAAAATCTTTTCAAAATGGGCAAAGCTCATTATGTCGGCTTCGCGCCAAGGCGGCTCTGATGCGGCAATGAACTTGCCTTTGCGGTATGCAATCGAGCGAGCAAAGGCAGATAATATGCCAAATGATTCCATTGAGCGTGCCGTCAAAAAAGGCGCCGGTGAGCTTGATGGGCCACAGCCAGAAGATGTCCTCTACGAGGCTTACGGTCAAGGTGGCGTTGCCATCATGATTGAGACTCTCACCGACAACCGCAACCGCACGATTGGCAATTTGCGCCAGGTGATGGTCAAAAAAGGCGGCACGATGGGCAACGCGGGTTCGGTTGCTTATATGTTTGAGCGCAAGGCGACTTTCGCCATCCTTCGCGGTGGTGTTGACGAAGACGAGATCATGGAACTCGCCCTTGAATTGGGCGCAGATGATGTCACGACGGATGAGCCCGAGATTTTTGGTGTAGAAGCTGAGCCGGGTTTATTCATCCCTCTTAAAGAGGCTTTTGACGCAAAGGGTTATGAGTTGGTCGATGCGGCCATTCGCTATGTCCCCGAAAATGAGATTTCGGTTGATCTTGAGACGACTGAAAAATTGCAAATCCTGATCGACGCCATCGAAGACGATGATGATGTCCAGGCTGTTCATCACAACGCCGATTTCGCAGAATAGAAGCATGCCATCACGCCCATTCACCATTCTTTCTTCAGATTCTGCATTCATTAATGCAGCACGATCCGCCGCCGAGTCTGCGGGTGACGCTTTAGTCTCCATTCATGTGATTGAGAGCCTTGATGCTCTGGCCAGCTCCGATGGGGTAGACGGCCTGGTCCTTGCTGACCCTGCTTTCTGTGGCGCGTTGAGCGTTCACGAGTGGGCGCTCGGTTTCTTGCGTAACAACCGAGCTCTGCTCTTTTTGGGCACACATGGCTCTGCTGACGACGCTGATGGCCTCGCTCGCTTTGTTGGCGCGCAGGGCGCCGTCTCTCTTCCGCTTGATGTCGCCGCTTTTTCCGAGCGTCTTAGCTCACCTTTCGGCACGCCTCGCAATGTCAAGCCCGACCTCCCCGATGCCGCCGATGCCGCCGATTTGGGGGCTTCTCTCGGAGGTCGTTTAAACACAGATGACGGCACACCACGCGAAGGCTTTTTGGCCAGCGTGACCGATTCCGTTACAGGTTTATTCTCAGCGCAGTTCTGGGACCACCGCCTAGACGAAGAGTTCAAACGCTCGATGCGTTTCCGCTCACCGCTCGGCTTGGTGCGCATCGCTTTTGATGGCGAAGCCAACGATGATGTCTTGCTAGAGGTCGCCAGCGTAATTTTGCTTGATACCCGCGATGTCGATGTCGTGGCTCATCATGGGCACAACACTTATATGGCTTTGTTGCCTCACACCGGCCCTGAAGGCACCCGTGTTTTTGGTCAGCGTGTCAAAGAAGCTCTCGACGCCGAAGGCATGACCGATGTGATGGGTGACCCTCTTGATTGGTCAGTCGATACCGCCTGCTGCCCTGACACCGCTTACGCAGGCTCGCGAGATTTCTTGGCGCAAGTCAGCAATGGGTGAGCCCGGCACCCCACCACGCCCTAAGCGTCGTTGGCTAGATTTTGCACTCTGGGGTTTTGTCCTCTGGATGCTTTATGGTTTCTTTTTTGGCGCATCTGACCTGAAACTTGGGCAAACGGCGCCTGAGCTGCGAGTCGGCTCATGGGTGCGACCACCAGTGGCGTCTTCGTTGGCCGAGCTGCGTGGGCGTGTGGTCTTCTTAGAGTTCTGGTCTTCGACCTGAGGCCCTTGCCGCAAGGTCGTCCCGCATCTCGTTGAGGTGCAAAATGAATTAGGCCCGAAAGGGTTAGTCATCCTTTCTTTATCGAGCGAAGATCGCGCGACGGTGGCCCAATTCGTCGATTCGATGGGTGTGAATTACCCAGTCGGGGCTGAGTCGTGGTCGTCTGGCGATTACGGCATCCCGTATGTGCCGTTTTCTTTGTTGCTCGACCGAGATGGCAAAGTCGTTTGGCAAGGCCGCCCGAGTGGTGACGCCTGGGTTGAGCAGGCGCGGCACTTGCTTGATTCTTAATCCAGCAAGCTTGAGCTCGCTGGATTAAAACATCGAACGCTGGGTTGGCGTTAAAGCTGATTTGGCTTGAGCAATTCGCGCACGGTCGCTTGTGCCGCCGCAAGACGGGCCACCGGTATGCGGAATGGGCTACACGAAACATAATCTAAGCCCAGCAAATGGCAAAACTCAACTGAGCGTGGCTCGCCGCCATGTTCGCCGCAGATACCAATTTTGAGGTCAGGGCGAGTTTCTCTGCCTTGATAAACCGCCCATTCCATCAAAGTACCGACGCCATCTTGGTCAATCGACTCAAACGGGTTGATATCGTAAAATCGATTCTCAACATATTTGGGCAAAAAGATAGATGAGTCGTCGCGGGACATCCCGAGAGTCATTTGTGTGAGGTCGTTGGTGCCAAACGAGAAGAACTCAGCATTCTTGGCGATTTGATCTGCCGTGAGAGCGGCTCGCGGAATCTCAATCATCGTGCCGACTAAGTAGGGGACTTTGATTTTGCTCGTTTTGCGGATGTCATCTGCAATCGCGCGCACCAACTTTTCGTGAACAGCCAATTCAGCACGGGTTCCAACAAGCGGAATCATGATTTCTGGTTTCACTTTAACACCCTCTTTTCGAAGTTGTGTCGCAGCTTCAAGAAGTGCGCGCACTTGGACTTCTAGAATTTCGGGTACAACAAAAGTCAGGCGGCAACCTCGGAAACCCAACATGGGGTTGGACTCATGGAGCTGCTCAATGCGTTTGCGAATCTCTTTGAGCGGCATTTTGAATTTCTCGGCTAAGCCGCGCATGCCCTTTTCGTCTTGGGGCAAAAACTCATGCAAGGGCGGGTCGAGAGTTCGCACCGTGACGGGCCGCGAACCCATAGCTTTGAGAATGCCGTAGAAGTCTTTGCGCTGAAGCGGAAGGACGACTTTGAGTGCTTTTGCGCGCTCTGCAGGGCCTTTAGCCAAAATCATCTGCTGCATAGCTTTGAGCTTGCGCTCGCCGAAAAACATGTGCTCGGTGCGGCAAAGGCCGATGCCTTCGGCGCCAAGAGCAATGGCCATTGTGGCCTGATCTGGTTGGTCTGCATTGGCGCGGACATTCATGCGACGCACTTGGTCGGCCCATTTCATGATACGGCGGAAGCGGACATCATCACCATCTTTGCTGGGCTTGATACTTCCGAGCATCGAGCGCAATACATCAGAACGCCGGGTGTCAATCTTGCCGGCAATCACTTCGCCCGTTGAGCCGTCGAGTGAAATCCAGTCACCGGCTTTTAGCACGCGGCCATCACGAGAGGTTAGGCAGCCACTACGCGAATCAATGTCGAGTT
Source organism: Planctomycetota bacterium (assembly GCA_018671175.1). GTDB lineage: Bacteria > Planctomycetota > UBA1135 > UBA1135 > UBA1135 > JABHIE01. The sequence continues at coordinate 48,467 of JABHIE010000013.1, forward strand.
GCCCACAACCTGCTACACAAACCTTGCCCATTTGTCTTGCAACGAGTGCTGCGTGTGAGGTCATCCCGCCGTGCTGAGTCAAGATGCCAACAGAAGCTTTCATGCCACGGATGTCATCAGGTGAAGTTTCAACTCGTGCCAAAATGACAGGGTCTTTACTGGCCTTGGCGCGCTTGACGGCTTCGTCAGCGGAAAAGGCTAAAACACCTGTGGCGGCGCCTGGGCCTGCATTGAGCCCTTTTGCTAGCAAGAGCCCGTCGGCGATGGCTCGCTTTTTACCCGAACCCTTGAAGACTGGTGAGAGCAGTTGCGTGATGCTCTCGGGGTCAACCCGCAAGAGCGCTTCTTCTTTGGAGATTTTCTTTTCTAAAACCAAATCCGTCGCAATACGGACGGCTGCCGCACCCGTGCGTTTACCTAATCGAGTTTGCAACAAAAACAACTTGCCGTCTTCGATGGTGAATTCGAGGTCTTGCATGTCGCCAAATCGCTCTTCGAGAACTTCGCGCACCTCGAGAAGCTGTGCGTAAACGCTAGGCATTTTGCGTTTCATTTTTGCAATGGGCAAAGGTGTGCGCGTGCCGGCTACGACATCTTCACCTTGTGCGTTAATCAAAAACTCGCCGTAAAAATCTTTTTCGCCCGTGGATGGATTGCGAGTAAAGGCAACGCCCGTACCGGAACCTTCACCACGATTACCAAAGACCATGGCTTGCACTGTGACGGCCGTACCCCACTCATCTGGGATTTGATTCATCGAGCGATACACCTTGGCGCGGTCATTATTCCAAGATTCAAAAACGGCTCGAATCGCACCCCAAAGCTGCTTTCGAGGGTCATCCGGGAAAGTCTTCTTGGTTTCCTTTTTAATTAAGGCGCGGTAATCTTTGATGACAGCTTTAAGAGTTTTTTCATCTAAATCGCTATCGACTTCCACGCCAAGTTTCGCCTTATGTTCACTAAGGATGGCATCAAAGGGGCAGCCATGCTCGTCGGTAATTCCCAAAACGACATCGCCGTACATTGCTGTAAAGCGGCGGCGTGAATCAAGTGCAAAGCGCATGTTGTCGGTCGCTTCGGCTAGGCCATTGAGCGTGTTGTCGTTTAGGCCTAAATTCAAAACCGTATCCATCATGCCTGGCATCGAAATTTGCGCCCCGGATCTCACCGACACAAGAAGTGGAGCCTCCGGGTCGCCAAACTTTCGGTCGAGCGCGCGTTCCAGCATTTTGAGTGCTTGATCAATCTCTTGATCCATGCCTGCCGGGAATTTGCCCGTTTTCAGAAAATGAACACAAGCGTCAGTCGTAATCGTAAACCCCGGAGGCACGGGCAAGCCCAGTTGACTCATTAGCGCGAGCCCTGAGCCTTTTCCGCCCAAAAGTACTTTATTGTCAGTCCAGGCGGGTGCCATCCCTTGGCCAAAGGTGCTCACATAGTGAGGCTTGGCGCGGCGGGGGAGACTGTGGAAGGTTTCGAGAAACTTAGAAGTGCGTTTTTTAGGAGGAGTCATTACAGACAGTGATTGCCGATGCGTTGTGGTGGAGCTGAGCTAGGGAGATTCAGCGGAGTCGATGCCGAGAACCTTCCATTCAGTCTCGATAATAAACCGAGAAACCTTAGTTTGTGCGGGAAATCCGCGCAAGATTGAATCACTTAACTCGATGGAAAGCTTGCGATTCTTGATGGTGAGGGTTTCGCCTATTGGCTTGGACAAAAATGCACCCCATTGCTCACCCTCAAGGGTTTCGATGCCCCAGTAGTCTTGCGAAGTCATAAGGAGCTGCAATTCATGTGGCCCGTAAACCCACGAGACTAAAGTGCCACCATTTTGCTCGACCGCCGAAACGGGCTTGAGCCGATGCGCGTGCTTGACCGCGCCACCCAACTCTGAAAGGACTTGCCCACGGGTCGCAAGCCACTTGTCAAAGGTCGCGCCATATTCGCGTTTTAAGCCTTCAGCCATGCAAAGATACTCGGTGCGGGCGTTGTCGCAACTCAGGGCAGCCAAAAAACTGCGACCCGCACTCTCAGGAGTTTGAAAGTTTGGGTGCTCGGCTAAGAGCTGAACCGAAGCGGGTGGAGTCGCGCAAGCCGTCAGCGTCAGCACTGTGAAAACGGTGAGAAGAAAGGTTGGCAAGGTGCGAGAAGACAGCATGGATGGAAGCATGGGGCGGCGCCCACTCCCTTATATTGGGCTCCCCGAGATGCGACGACAACTCCTCCCTGCCCTTTCCTGCGTTTTCCTGCTTGCTTGCTCTGGTGGGCCAGCTGACGGCGACTCCCAATCGCCTCGTCCCGCTTCGCAAATCGCAGACTCAGCTTCCATTCTTTTTGAGCAATCTAAGCTAGACTTGGGCGATCAACAAAGTGGGGTAACGCTTGATGTCGTCTACCCCTTCCGAGTCGAAAACGGTGAGGTCCGCATCAATACTCTTGAGAAAAGCTGCGGATGCCTCCAACCCGCTTTGTACATCAACGGTGTTTTTCAGACTTTGCCCGCTTTTTTACCTGCGGGCACAACAGGTGAAATTAGAGCTAAGTTTGCAACAGCTGGGTTTCAGGGGCTGAAACGCACAAACATCACCGTTCATGGCGTTGGCGGTGGGCTTCCCCATGTGTTGCATATGCAGGCTCAGCTTGAGCGGCAATTTGTGCTTCTGCCAGAGCGTCTTCAGCCTGGCGCATTCCTGGCGAAAGCTGAGGCGCGGCACACGGTTCGTGTTACGGCAAAAGAGCCGTTTCGCCTGACTTCCGTAATTGCGGCTGGCGTAGGTATTCGTATTGACGGCGTCCCGAGCGATGAAGCGGCGTTAGAGCAATTTTTTGAGGTGGTCTTGCTGCCAGATCAAGAAGAGGGCGTCCATACGCACTTTGTGAAAATTCAGACTTCAATAAATCGGCCGATTATTTTGCCTGTGCGCTACGAAAAAACGGGGGTCGTGTGGTTGCAGCCGAGTAGCCGACTTTTGCTGGGTGCCGTCCGCCCAGGGGTGGCGATTGAAGCCGCGATTGATGTGGGTGTACGCGAAGGGCGACTGGAAAAGCCAGAAGTTCAGGTAATTGGGCTAGAAGAATGCACTATAGATTGCGTAACCTTAGTTAACGGAAGCCGTTACAGAGTCCTGTTGCGTCGTCTTCTTCCCGCTGATTCCCCGACTGGCCCTCTGACGGGCCAACTCGAATTCCGCCTTTTTCACCACATTGACGGTGAGCGCCGAGAAATTCTGCGCACGCTGCCTGTGGTGGGTATGGTTGTCTCGTCCAAATGATGTACCGAATCCTGAAATTCCCTTTTGTCTTGCTGCTTTTGGCGGCTTGCGGTGGCTCTGAAGCTCCTGACCCCAATGCTGGCGATGCCGCGTCGACTGTGATTCAAGAGCAAGGCTCGGTGATGCGTGGTTACGACTCAAGCGACCCGCAAGGCTCGATTGATGCGATCGCTGCTGGTGCGTCGACGAGCAACTTGGTGTTCGAAGTCAAAAGCATTGATCTAGGCACGACCTATCAAAAGCACAAATATCCGCTGAGCTTTCCTTTTAAGGTCGAGGGCGATGAGCCAATTGTCATCACTTTGCTCGACCCTTCGTGTGGTTGCACCGACGCAAAAATAAAAATCAACGGTGAGGTCTGGCCGCTTGGGCGTGAAATCCCGGCTGGCTCTGTCGGCGAGATTGCGGCCGTTTTTGATGCCGCCAGTTATCGCCGGAAAAAAGGTTCGACCATTAAAATTCGCGGCAGCGCTGCAAATTTACCTGACTCATTAAAGCTCGAAAGTTTTGTGCTGCCCGTATTTGAGCTCAAGCCAAACCCAATCTTGTTTGGCGATGTCATGTATGGCAACCTGCGTGACAGCGACCCTGAAATTGTCGTCGAAGTTGTCGGCATGGAGCCCTTTGAGGTAACTCGCTGGAAGACCGTCCCAGAAGGCATCACCATCCAAGAAACGGGCGAGCCCACACTCGATGCAGAGGGTAAACGCCAAACGCGCAACTTTACTTTCCGCCTTGAGCGCAATGCACCGGCTGGTCGTATGTTCAAGACAGCCATTGCCGACACCACGCTCGATGTGCCGTTGCAAGTGACGATGCGCGCAACCATCACTGGGCCGATTCAATACCTACCAGAGCAACGGCTCAGTTTTGGCATCATCAACGAAGGCGAAACCCCGCAGCGCCTCGTGACAATTAAAGCCAATACCGAGCAAATCGCGGTGCCTAAGCCAATCGTTAAGATTGAGGGCAAATCCGCAGCAGTCATGACGACGGCTATCGTTGAAAAAGAAGCTGGCCGTTCTTATGTCATTCGTGTGCGGCTCAAAGAGGGCGTCGCTTTTGGGCGTTACCCGGGCAGCATGACGATTTCTTACCCCGAAGGTTCTGGCATCGAATCCCACACATTCCCACTTTCCGCCACGGTGCGCAAACGGCGTTGAATTCACTCGGAGAATTCCTGCGCGATCAGGGCGCCATTACAGAGGAAGCCCTCCGTGAAGCGCTTGCGGTCCAAAACAATCGCAGTCTGCCGATGGGTGTTATTTTGGTCGAAATGGGGGCTACAGATGAGCCCACCGTCGCCCGCGCTCAGGCAAAGCAAAGCCGCATGCCCTTTGTTGACTTAGCTGGCAAAACGCCACCAAGTCGATTGACTGATTTGCTCGACGCGCAATCAGCCTGGGATCTTGAAGCGATTCCAGTTGCCGAGAAGGGGGCCGAGCTGGTCGTTGCTATTTCCGATCCAAGCAAAGCCGTTGTTGCCGACACTTTGCGATTCTTGCTAGACCGCGATATCCGCATGGCCATGACGACGCCATCCGCATTGGGTGCGGCTCTAGAAAAGTCATATGGCGCAAAACAGTCAGGTGGCACTGCCGCGCCCGTTTCTACGGATGAAGCCGAATCTGACGAGGCGCCCGTAGTTCGGTTGGTGCGCAAAATGTTTGAAGACGCTGTGGCTTCAAGAGCGTCTGATATTCATATTGAACCTTTTCATGGCACCGTACGCGTGAGGTTTCGTGTGGATGGTGCTTTACAGGTTTACGCCGAGCACCCCGTTGAGCTGTTTCCAGCTTTGATGAGCCACCTTAAAGTTTCTGCTGGGCTAGACATTGCCGAAAAGCGCAAGCCGCAAGATGGCCGCATCGGCATGAGCGTTAATGGCAGCGACCTTGATATCCGCGTTTCGATTCTGCCGACGAATCATGGCGAGAGTTGTGTCATGCGTTTGCTCGACCGTGAAGCCAATTTGATTTCCTTGCAAGAGCTTGGGCTTGATGCTGAGGCGCAAGATTGGTTCCGCTCTTTGATCGAGCGGCCTAACGGTATTTTCTTGGTGACGGGCCCTACAGGTTCGGGTAAAACGACGACGCTTTACGCGGCATTGCAGACTTTAAATCGCCCCGATAAAAAAATCTTAACGGTCGAAGACCCCGTTGAATACCGTATTTCAGGCATTAATCAGGTGCAAGTGCATCCACATATTGGGCTTGATTTCTCGCGGGCTTTGCGTGCCTTTTTGCGGCAAGCACCTAATGTCATCCTTGTGGGTGAGATTCGTGACCGCGAGACGGCAGAGGTGGCGATTCAGGCTTCATTGACGGGGCATATTGTGTTCTCGACGGTGCACACAAACGATGCGCCGAGTGCCGTTACGCGATTGCTTGATATGGGTGTACCGCCTTTTTTGGTGGCGACATCTCTACAGGGTGTTTTAGCTCAGCGTCTCGTCAGGCGGCTTTGCCCTAAGTGCTCGCGTGAACAGCCTGCCGATGCATTGGCCTGCCAAGTACTCGGTCTCAAAGAGGGCGACACGATGACGGTAGCCAAAGGTTGTGCCCATTGCGGTCGCACAGGCTATTACGGTCGTGTCGGCGTTTTTGAGCGCCTTGAAATGAATGCCGCTCTTCGAGATTCATTGTTCCAAATGGAAAATTCATCAGATTTCCTCAAAAGCGCAACGGGCTCTTCTCGCTATACACCGCTCCTAACCGATGCCATTGCGAAAGCGCGCGCGGGGTTGACATCCGTCTCTGAAGTGCTTCGCGTAACTTCTGTTGACACCATGGCTGGCGTGAGCGCAACCAGTTCTAGCCAAGATGAGGCATCCAACTCATGACACAAGTTCCTTCTACTTCTCCTCTTTTTGCATGGCTCGATGTCGTTGCACAAAGGGGTGCATCCGATTTGCATTTGGCTTCTGGCCGCGTGCCTCGCATCCGTGTTTCTGGTGAGTTGGTCGAGCTCGATGCCGCCTCTCTTGATGCCGCTGCCAGCGAGCAAATTTGCCTTGAGATTGTGCCCGCTGACCGCAAGGCCGACCTCGACGATACGGGTACTTGTGATTTTGCTTTTGAGCATGGCGACGACCGTTATCGCGCGAGTGTTTTTTTGCAGCGCGGCACTTATGCGTTGGTCTGCCGTCGCATTCCCGCACATCGCATGAGCTTTGATGACATCGGCGCGCCGCCAGTTTTGCGTCACATGGCGGGCTTGCCCCGTGGGCTCGTGCTCGTAACTGGCCCAACAGGGTCAGGCAAGACGACAACCTTGGCGACTTTGCTACATGAGGTCAATGTCAATCGCTCGTGCCACATCGTAACTCTCGAAGACCCAATCGAGTTTTATCACAAATCCGAAAAGTCGGTTGTCACGCAACGCGAAGTTGGCTCTGATGTTTCCTCATTTGCCGAGGCCCTTCGTCGCGTTTTGCGCCAAGACCCTGATGTGATTTTGCTCGGCGAAATGCGCGACCTCGAGACAACCGCTGCAGCGATTTCCGCCGCTGAAACGGGCCACCTAGTTTTGGGCACGATGCACACCACGGGTGCAGCACGCACGGTTGATCGCATCGTGGATCAATTCCCGCAAGAGCAGCAAGAGCAGGTGCGCACGCAGTTGGCGATGTCTCTGCAGGCCGTCGTATCGCAGGTGCTTTTACCGCGCGCCGATGGCAAAGGCCGCGTTGCAGCTTTCGAAGTCATGACTCGAAACTCGGCCATTGAAAATCACATTCGTAAGGGCGAGACTTTTAAAATTCAATCCGTAATGCAAACGCAGCGGCGCTTAGGCATGCAGCTCCTTGATGATCATTTATTGCAGCTCGTCCAAGATGGCGTGATTACGGAAGAGGTCGCGATGCGAAATGCTCAAGAACCTCGTGATCTGGCACAACGGCTTGGCGGCTCATCGACTGGGGGCGCACTCTAGCGATGGTTCACGGTGCTCGGCACTTAGGCGATGTACTTCTCGACATGGGAGTGCTCAAGCAAGGCGCATTGCAGGCTGCCCTGGCCGAGCAGCGCCGCACGGGCATTCGCTTGGGTGAATTGCTTGTCGAGCGCAAAGCAATTAATACAGAGCAGCTTTCTCAAGCCTTGGCCGAGCAACAAGGCTTAGAGTGGGTGAGCCGCGCCGATTTGCAACCCGAGGCTGAGGCTTTGGCGGCTGTCGATGCGTCCACAGCGCGCGCTTTTGGCGCATTGCCGCTCTCTCTCAAAGGCGGCGTGTTGCGTATTGCGGTTTCCGACACCAGCATGCTTCCGCTACTTGGCGACTTGACGACTCTCGCTGGCGTTACGCCGCAGCCCGTCCTCGCCGAAATTGAGGCTTTGGCTGATGCCGTCCGTGATGCATACCAAAATCTGGCTGACGCGCGTGCCGAAGCCGAGCAGATGGTCGATGGCGCCGAGGCCGCTCCAATCGTTAAATTGCTCGAGTCTATTTTGACTCGTGCTGTACGCGATGGCGCGGCAGATGTCCATTTTGAGCCTTATTCGGGCGGTTTCCGCATTCGCATGCGCGTCGATGGTGTTTTATTTGAGATTGACCCGCCTCCCGCGCACTTGGCTCGCGCCTTGGTTTCTCGAATTAAGGTGATGGCCAATCTTGATATTTCCGAAACTCGCATGCCGCAAGATGGGCGTGTTGAGATGACCGTCGATAATTGCATCGTTGATCTGCGCGTGTCCACCGTGCCCACAACAGGGGGCGAAAGTGTGGTTCTGCGAATTCTCGATCGTCGTAATTTGCAGCTCGACCTCGGCAAACTCGGGCTTGAACAAGGCGAGCAAGATGAGTTAATGCGTTTTGTACAACGCCCACACGGCATCGTTTTGGTGACTGGGCCAACGGGGTCGGGCAAGACAACGACTCTTTACAGTCTGCTTTCACAGGTCAATACAGATGATCGCAAAATCCTTACCGTGGAAGACCCCGTTGAGTACGACCTCGACGGCATTGTGCAAATTCCAGTGCGTGATGATATTGGCGTTTCTTATGCGCGCGTCTTGCGCACGATGTTGCGCCAAGACCCTGACATCATTTTGGTGGGTGAAATCCGTGACCCTGAAACCGCTCAAATTGCGGTTGAGGCCTCGCTAACGGGCCATTTGGTGCTTTCGACTTTGCACACTAATGATGCTGCTTCCACGGTTACGCGCATGGTCGATCTTGGGGTTGAGCCATTCATGTTGGCTGCCACTCTCGAGGGCATCGTGGCGCAACGGCTGATTCGTTGCATTTGCAAGCAATGCTCTGAGCCCACTCAGCCATCCGCCAAGGTGCTGGCTCTGGCTGGCCTTTCAAACGGAGATGGCTTTTCAAAGGGGCGCGGCTGCGAGGCCTGTCACTTTACGGGTTATTCGGGGCGACAAGCTATTTTTGAAATCATGCCTTTTGATGGCGACTTCAAAGATAAATTCCTTGCCGAGCCGAGCACTCATGCATTGCAAGCTCTCGCTCGAGAGCGCAAGATGCAATCCCTTCGCGAGCGCGGCTTGGCCTTGGCTCGCACCGGCGTGACGACTCTTGATGAAATCGTGCACGGAACACAAGACGACGACTCTTAATTTTCATGGCCCGCATTCAGCGCAATATTTCTGCTTCTCGCCCATCTTCCCGCTCTTCAGCGGGCGAGCCAAGCGGTGCATCTTCGCCTCGTCGAGGCCGCAAAGTGCCTCTTAAGCATTTGGTGCGGTTTACGCGTCTCTTGGCTACGCTGACAGAGGCGGGCCTTCCTGTTTTGCGCAACCTGCGTATTTTGGCGGATCAATGGCCAGAGGGGCGTTTCCGCGATAGCATCCTTGATAGTGCCGACATGGTCGAAGAGGGGCAAACGATGTCTGATGCGCTCGCTCAAAACCCAGATGTTTTTGATGAGCTGTTCGTCAACATGGCACGAGCCGGCGAAGCGGGTGGTGTCCTTGATGCCGTTTTATCTCGCTTGGCTGATTTCCTCGAACGCAGTCAGTCTATGCGTGATCGCACGCGTGGGGCTTTGGCTTACCCACTCGTGATTTTTGTGGTTGCAATTGGTGTGGTGGCGGGCTTGATGGGCTTTGTTATTCCTAAATTTTCTGAGCTTTACGCCGACATGAATTTAGAGCTGCCTGGCATTACGCAGGCGCTGATTGACATGAGCGACACTTTTAAGGCCTATTGGTATTTGTTCTTAGGGTTACCTGCATCCCTCGTTTTCCTTTATAAGTTTTTCTATTCTCGATCCTTTGGTTTTCGTTACAAGATGCACGCGCTTTTGCTGCGCGTTCCCATTGCGGGGCATTTGACTGAGATCGGTCAGGTTACGCGGTTTGCATCGACATTCGGCACCTTGGTGGCTAGTGGTGTGCCGCATTTGCGAGCTTTTGACATTCTTTCAGGTGCTCTCGACAACGAGGTTTACCGCGAGGCCGTGGAAGACATCCGTGAAGAGGTGCGTGAGGGCGAAAGCATTGCGTCCGCCATGAGTGGCACGGGGCGATTTGATGATGTGGTTGTTTCAATGGTCGAAGTCGGCGAAGAAACGGGTGAGCTCGATCGCATGTGTCTACGCATCGGCAAAAGCTACGAAGAAGACCACACGCGCGCACTCGACATCATGCTCAAAATGATTGAGCCAGCCATGCTGATTGTGATGGCCGGCGCAGTGGGTTCGATTGCATTCGCGATTTTCTTGCCGTTGTTCAAGCTCCTCGAAGAGTTCGGGCAGGGGATGTAGTTGCTCTCGCGCATTTCTCTTCGAGTTAGGCTTGGCCTTCTGCTACTCGCAGGGAATTTGCTCGTCTTAGGCGCACTCGCGATGTGGGTGAGTCTAGATGAACAGCAAAGCCAGGCCGAGATGCATCAGCGTCGGCAGAGAATCGAAAAATCGGTCACCGATCGTTTCGCCCAAAATTTTGCAATTGAGCGTGCCGGTGATTTGGCCGAAATGTTGCGCTGGCCGCTCTGGTCTGAATTCGAAGAAGCTTTAATCCTCGATACCAGAGTGCTCGAGCTTGATGGGGAAGTCGTCCCGGTGGGTACATTTTTAAATCCAATGGGAAGCCGATTCCGTGCGGCTGATTTTCCCATGAAAGAAATCACGCGCGCTTTGGCTTTGGCGGGTCGAGAGTCTCGAACGGTTGCAGCGGCCGGCGGCTTGGCGATTCCACTTTTGATGCACAAACCGTTTAGCTCAGACCGGTCGATTTGGGGTGGTGCTTGGGTGCGATTGCCGCCATTGCCCGTTTCGATTCCACTCTCTGCGCGCATCATGATGGCCGCTGGCATGGCGTCTTTGCTCGGAGCGGTGTTGCTGTTTTTTGGGCTGCAACGCTCTGTTTTGCGCCCCGTTGAAAACATAATCGAAGAGGTGCATTCTTTTTCCGGCGGTGGCCTTCCCCAACTAAGCGCCGCTGGCGATTCGGCCGAGATGAAAAACCTCGCGGCTTCTCTGTTTGAAATGATGAATCGTATTCACGGGTTTCAAGGTGACCTTCAAGACGAGGCGCAAAGAGCCAGTGCCCGTGCGCAAACCGCCGAACGCCGTGCGGCTCAGCAAGAGCGGCTCGCGGCAATGGGTACTCTCGCGGCTGGTCTCGCACATGAAATCAACTCGCCTTTGGCGGGGGCGCTGCAGGGGCTCGAAACACTGCGCCGGGAAGCCAAAAGTGAGCGTGCGACACGGCATGGTGACTTAACTGCTGAGGCCTTACAACGCATCGCTCAATTGGTGCAACGGCTATTGCAGCTAGCACCTTCTCAAATCGAAACGGGCGAAGTTTGCCTGCAAGATGTATTGCAAGATTTGCCTATTTTTCTTGAGTCGCGCTTGAGTCGGCACCGGCTAGAGATTCAAACCCCATCCGAACCCGTCACGCTTGCCATGCCGCGCGGAGACTTTTTCCCAGTCTGCCTGAACTTGGTGCAAAATGCTTTAGATGCTCTAGACACTTGGCCGGATGGTCGAGAGGGGTGCGTCACAATCGGGGTGGACTTCCCCACGCTCGATTTTGTCCGCGTTACGATTCGTGATGACGGCCCTGGGGCGCCCGAAGAGTTGCTCGCCCATTTGCTTGAGCCTTTTGTCTCAGGTAAAGAACCGGGTGCTGGCACAGGGCTTGGCCTTTCTCTTGCGCATTCTGTCATCTCCCAAATAGGTGGCGAGCTCTCGGCAAGCAACCTGCCAGAAGGTGGTTTCGAAGTCTTGCTCGATTTGCCTCGCGTAAATCACCCCTCGAGTTGATGCCCTTCCTGACACCCTTCGCGCTCCTAGTTTTCTCCGCGTTTTTCTCGGGTGCTGAAGCGGCGCTTTTTACGCTGGCGACGACTGAAGATAAACAGGATCTTCCTCGACCGGCACAACAACTTTTGCGCGATCGTCCTGGTGCTTTGGCCACAATTTTGGTGGCAAATCTTGCGGTTAATCTTTCCTTCTTTGCCGCTGCTGCCTATAGCGCGCGGGATTTAGAGGGCGCATCAGCACTGGCTGTTCACGCCGGAGCCGTTTTGCTTCTCGTCGTTTTCGGCGAGATTTTGCCCAAAATATGGGGTCACCGTAACCCACGCCCAGCGGCCTACCTTTTCCTGCCTCCCACGACTTTGCTTCACGCAATCGGCGGCCCGCTCTTTCGCCGTTTGGCCTCTTTCGGGCCTCTTGTCGCCGTTGATGAGCCGGCGCTTGATTCTGAAGCCGCCAGCCAGTTGCTCGACGGCACAGACGATTCTCTGTTGCCCGAAGCCGAGCGAGGGCTTTTGCGCCAAGTCCTAGAGCTGGGCGAATTGCGTGCTGGTGCCTTGCGACGCCCCATCGCCCGCACAAGCGTCGTTTCTGAGACGCAATCGCTGTCGGAAGCGCGCGCCTTTCTCCAACAAGAAGAGCGCACTTGGGCACCTGTAACAGATGCCTCGGGTGATATTCAGGGCATCCTTGATCTGGCTCGGCTTCCCCAGGGCGAAACAGTGGCGGATGTCATGCGCCCTGTCCCGATCTTGCCTGAAGTCGCACCTGTGGCCAATGGCATTCATCTTCTTCGCCGCACAGGCGCACCTTTTGTATTGCTCGTAGATGAATACGGAGAAAACGCGGGCATCATTGAGCGTGGGCGTTGGGCCGACACTTTGCTTGATCGGATGCCTGCACCGCAACCCGGTGACCTACCCGCAATGATTCCGCTAGGAGGCAAACGCTGGTTTGTGGACGGCTTGCTTCCGTTGCATGCATTCCGAGATTCTTTCGGCGACCCTGGTGATGCCGACCCTCGTGTTGACACTCTTGCTGGCTTGCTTCACGAGCATCTTGGTCGTTTACCCGAAGCCGACGACACTATCCAAATTGGCCCTGCTGCCGGGCCGCGCTTTCAATTGCGTGTCGTTCGCCTAGATGGCGCTAGGGTGGCTTTGCTTGAAGTGACGGCTCTCGATTTCAAACCCTCAACAAACGAGACCGGGTGAGCGCTTTCATCCTATTGATTGTTGCTTTGGCGGCTTCCGCATTATTCGCAGGTGCCGAAACCGCCTATTACGGCATGAACCCACTCCGTTTGCGGCACCGCGCGAAGAGTTCAAAAAATGCGACTCTCTTGCAGAGCGTTGTGAAATCGCCCGAAGGATTTTTGGCGACCCTGCTCATTGGCAACAACATCGCCAACGACATCGTGATTCAAATGGGAGTGGCTCTCTTAGTTGGGATGGGCGTAACGCACCCCGAGGCTTGGGTGCCGTTGTGCCTTACTCCATTAGTCTTCCTTTTCGGGGAAGCCTGGCCAAAGCAGTGGATGATGGCCTCGCCTCTGCCCCGTTTGCTTTTGACCACGCCACTGCTGGCTCTTGCGCGCACGATTCTCTGGCCGATTGCTTTCCCAATAGCACTTCTTGCAAGCCTCTTGACGAAAGGGGAGCCCTCCTCATGGGTGGGGCGCCGCCACTTCGCCGCTTTGCTCCGTCAAGGTGCCGCATCAGACCTTGGTGAGGCCTCCGCACTTGGGGCCGCAGCTCGTGCGCTTGAGACACCGGGTAAAGGCGTCCGTAACTTTTTGCGAAAGGATTTAGTCATGCTTCCTCCTGATCTTTCTCTCGACGCTGCTCAGCAGCATTTGAGTCAGACCCAAGATGGCCTTGCTCTCATTCAGCGAGAAGGTCAGCCGCCTCTGCTGCTTGAGGCTTCGCGTCTTGTCCACGCTGCAGCGGGTGCATCGCCAAGTCAGCTCGCTCGCTCGATGCCCGTGTTGACAGGCGACCTCGACCTCGCGGCTATTTTGGTTTTCCTACAAGATGCTGGAACGTCCCGCACTTGGGTAGTCGAGCCAGGCCAGTGGGAGGGCCTTTTTGATTTAGAGCACGCCCTCGATTTTTTGCTCGAGCCCCCTGACGCCCGAACTCTATAAAATAGTCCCGTGCGTCATTTCTCTACTCTCATCCTTGCCGCTGTTTTGGGCGCGGCCCTCTGGCAAATGGTCTCTCCGCAGCCAGTCCAGGCGCAGTCAGCCGCTACAGGTTCGCGCTTTCTTGCCGTAACGGGTCCTTACATGGACGGCGTCTCTCTTCTTTATGTCATTGACCAAGAAACCTCTCGTTTGGCTGTTTATCAGGGGCGTGGTGGTGGGGCAAGTGCCCGAGAGATCGTTTTGATTGGGGTGCGCAACATCGGCTTCGATGTCCAACTCGATGCTTTTAACGATGAATCTGAGTACTCTTATCAAGATTTGCTCAAGCAATTCAGCCGGCAAGCTAAGACAAAGTAAAACGCAACTGCACAAGGGGGCGTGGTTCTCGTATCCTGTGTGCCTGCGGCAATTCGCCCTTCCCTGAAACTTAGACACGAAATCTCCCGTGAGCGACAGCGACTTCTTCTCTTTTGAAAATGCCCTCGACCAACTTGAGCTCGAGGCCGATGACCTTAAACGCCTGATTTCTGCAGGTGAAATTCGCGCATTCCGCGAAGGCTCCAAAATGCGCCTCCGCACGGAAGATGTGCAACGAGTCGCCGGCGAGCTTGGCATTGAAACCGTTACCGAAGCCGAGTCTGGCGAGGTCCTTGAGGTCGAAGAAGTTCTCTTCACCGAGGCCGCCGAAGACGACGGCATGGTCACCACCCAGCTTTCCGAAGAAGACACTCTTCTCGATAGCGCACTCGAAGAGCTTGAGGTTGAGCCTGAAGCGCCAGCAGCGTCTGCAACGGTTAAGTCGTCTGCAACAGCTACTAAGCGCGGTGCAGCTTCACGCAGTCGTGTCCAAGAATCAGAAGAAGCCGCGGTTGATTCACCTGCAATGATTGGTGTATCCATCCTCACGACTTTGCTTCTGATTTTCCTTGGTATCCCGGCTGCTCTCGGCATGGCTGAATCTCGCGGAAGCGGCATGATTCAGAGCATCGTCGATATGGTCTGGTCCGCAAATTAACTCAAGTGAAGCGCGCCTTTCTTTTGGTGTGCGTGGGTCTGGCATCTTGCCAGGTACCGACGCAGGCCCCAGATGCTGATTTTGTTGCGGCCCTAGATGACCTCAAGCTCTATCAAGCTGAGCTTGAAGATGAAAATGGTCGTTTGCAAAGCCAGATTGTTTCTTTGCAGGTTGACCTTGAGATGGCGCGTGCGGATCAGGCACATGCTGCAACGGCTGATCTTGAAGCGGCTTTCCGCGAGCTTCAAAATTCTGTTGCTGGGTTGGCTAGCTCGGGCGGAGTCGAATTCGTCGATGGCCCTGATGGCCCGCTCATCCGCATTAGTGACCATGTTTTGTTCGCTTCGGGTAGCGTTAAGACTTCCATCAATGGTGAGGCTCTACTGCGTTCGCTGGCTCCTGATCTGTTGACCTTGGGTGCGGCTTTTCGCGTTGAGGGCCACACTGACAATGTCCCTGTTAAGGCTCGCGCCAAGCAATTCCCGCATGGCAATTTGCAGCTGAGCGCGCGTCGCGCCGTTGAAGTCGCTGCGATTTTGCTGGCCGCTGGTTTGCCTGCTGAAGCTTTAACTGTTATGGGCTTTGGTGAGCATCGGCCGCTTGTCTCAAACGACACCAAAGAAAATCGTGCACGCAATCGTCGTGTAGAGATCGCAGTCATTCAGGCCGGCGGTGCCACTCAGTGAGCTTCCGCTTTGGCTCTCGCTTTACGGCGGCCGCCTTGTTGGCGGCCGCCGTCTGCGCTTGTGGGGGCGGCCTCACCCCAACCGCGCCTGCCGACCACGCGGGTTTGCTTTTGCAAGACTTCTTTCTGGCCCCACCTCTAAAAAGCAACGGCTCCATTCTGCTTTGCCAGCGTTTTGAAGTGACTCGCCGCGAATACTTGGCTGATGATTCAGGCGATGCCGAGCTGCCCGCTGTCTTAATGAACCACCTTGAGGCGCTTGCTTGGGCGCAAGCTCATGGCTTGCGTCTCCCGACGGCTCAAGAGTGGTTGCACCTTTCTTCTATTGGCGAGGGCGCGATTGCTTCGCCAGCTTCGTTGGCGCCTGTGGGCTCACGCAACACCCTTGAGCTCGGATTGGGCCGTGTCTTGCCCGTGGGCGTTTTTGAAAAAGGGCGCACGCCTCTTGGCGGTTACGACTTCTTCGGCAATGTCTGGGAATGGACAAATTCCTCTGATTCCAATGACCTGGCAATTGCCTGTGGCGGTTCTTTCGCGTCATGGTCGGTTGGTACAGATTGGCTCGAGCAACGCCGCCTCGAGCCCCAAGAGTCTGCATCAGATTTGGGTTTCCGCTGCGTGGCAGATGCCGCCCCTTACCTCATGCGCGACTGGCAGCGGCACGCGTCTCTTACACCTGCTTTGGCGCAAGAGTTCCGCGACTCCATCCTGCTCTGGAAGCCCACTCTTCGGCAACGCTTGGCCACTGAGCTGCAGCGACTCGAAGCCCCACCTGAATGGGTCGCTTTGTTGAAGATACCAAGTGGCCTAAATGAGGCGTCGCCGTGAAGATTGGCGACTTAAAGGCCATGCTGCAATCGCGCGGCTTGGCCCCGAGTCATCGCTTGGGGCAAAACTTCCTAGTTGACCCTGCATTGCTTGAAGCCATCCCGCGAGATGCAGGCGTGAAGCCTGGCGAGCGTGTCTTGGAGGTCGGCCCAGGTGCGGGCGCATTGACCGAATCTTTGCTGGCCGCTGGCGCAAAACTTCTCGCGGTCGAGCTCGATCACGGTCTTGCCGATTATTTGCGTGAACGGTTTGCGACTGAGCTCGAGTCTGGGCAATTTCAATTGGTCGAAGGCGACGCCCTTGGCCCGCATGAGACTTTTCATTCTCAAGTCGAGTCGTGGTGGGTTGATGGGCCAGCTCCCCGACTCGTGGCCAACTTACCTTATGCGATTTCTGGGCCTTTCTTGGGGCGCCTCGTGGGCAGGCCTCAGCTTGGGGCGACTTTGCTATTGCAGCGCGAGGTGGCCGAAAAGGCCGCCTTCCAAGGCGGCGCGAAAAACGCAGGTCCACTCCCGATTCGTTTGGGTTTGTTTTTCCATGTCAAGATGGGGCGTCGCTTGCCACCCGAGGTTTTCTGGCCGCGGCCCAAAATCAGCTCGGCCTTTTTGCACCTTGAGCCAAGGGCCGATGCGCCATCAGCCTCAATAGACGCTAGCCTTAAAGCGATTCTTCAGCTTGGCTTTGGGCAACGACGCAAGGCTCTGCTCTCTCGTTTACGCAAGGTGCACCCACTCGCCGCCGAGGCCTTGAGCGATGCTGGCGTCGATTCGACCGCCCGCCCAGAAGTCGTCCCTGCAGCACTTTGGCTGGCTGCGGCAGAAGCCGATAGCATGGGGCGCTCGTCTTTCTCCGAGGCGTAAATCATGGCCGAACTCGATACCTTTATTCAGCAGCTCAAAGACCGTCTCTCAATCGACGAGGTCGTTGCGCGCACGGTTGCTTTGACACGCAAGGGCAACCGCTTGTGGGGGCTATGCCCGTTCCACGCTGAGAAGACCCCTTCCTTCACGGTTAAGCCTGACGATGGTTTTTTTAAGTGTTTCGGTTGTGGCAAAGGTGGCGACCACATCACTTTCGTACGCGAGACTGAGGGCTTGAGTTTTCCTGAGACTTTGCGCTTGCTCGGTGATTTGGCTGGCATGGATTTGCCCGCTGGCGTTTTTCAAGGTGAGCGTTCCGACCCTGGCGTAAGAGAGATGGCCCGCGAGGCTTTGGCTATTGCTCGGGTAGCCTACGAAGAAGCCCTCCGCTCGCCCGAAGCAGAAGGCGCTCGCGAGTACTTAAAGGGTCGAGGTGTTTCAGGCGAGATGGCAAAGACTTTCGGCTTGGGTTGGGCCCCACGAGAGCGAGGCTGGATGGGGCGCATCCTGCAGCAAAGAAAAGTAACTCTAGAAGGTGCCGTTGCCGCGGGCTTGATGTTTGAGCCTGATGGGGGTGGTGCACCCAAAGATCGATTCTGGGAGCGCTTGATGTTCCCAATCCGTGATTCCGGCGGTCGGACGCTTGGCTTTAGCGCGCGTTATTTACCTGGGTCTTTTGCTCAAGAAAAGGGCATGGGCAAATATGTAAACTCGCCCGAGGGGCCTCTATTCCCGAAAAGGCGCATTCTTTACGGGATTGACCTCTTGCCGCAAGGCCTCCGTGACCGACCCGATTTGCCTCTGGTTTTGTGTGAGGGCAATTTAGATGTGGTTTTGTTACACCAGATTGGTTTGGTGACAACCGTCGCGGCTTTAGGCACGGCTTTTTCAGCGGATCACGCTCGTCGCATTAAGAGGTTGCTTGATGGGCGCACGGCTGAGGGCGTCCCTAAACATGTTGTTTTGCTCCTTGATTCAGATATTGCGGGTCGAAAAGCCGCTGCGGCTGCAGGCCGAGTCTTGATTGCCGAGGGGGTTGATGTGCGCGTTTCTTTGCTCCCAGATGGCGCTGACCCCGCCGACATGATTACCTCCGGAGAAAGCGCCGAACTTCTCCAACGCGTTACAAAATCAAGGGATATACTCGAATGGCGTCTGCAAGCTTGGGTTCAAAAAGATGATTTCAAGATTCCAGCGGTCGTCAACCGAGCTGCTGAAGAGGCCGCCGAGTGGATATCAACCACTCTAAGTCCTGTTCTGGCAGAGGGTTGGCTTCGCATGGCATCAAGTCAACTAGGTGTTTCCGAACAGGCCCTCCGCCACATGATTCGCTCTGACTCGGGCTCTCCCCCCGTCCCACAGCAATCTCGTGGTGGGCATCCCTCATCCTCCCTCAACCCATCTGCTGAGATTCTCGTCCAAAATGAGCGTGAAATAGTCGCTGCTCTGCTTTCCGATCCAAGCGCCTGGCCGCTTTACCGAGAGATCCTTGATTTTATGGAATTTTCTGATTCCATAGCCCAAAAGGTCTTCCTCTGGTGTAAAGATTGCCGCAAAAATGGTAAAATGTCAGGCTTGGAATTGGCAATGCTTGCCTTCTCTGACGATGGCGTCCTCGCCTGGCTTGATGAGATTAGGCTCTTGGTTTTCCCCGACCCAGCTCGGGCCCTTGAGCGTTCTCTCGCAGCCCTTCCCGCAAACCGGGAACGCGCCCGTCAAGAAGCCCGCCCTGCACATTCTGAGAGCATCACCGACGCCGATTTGCGCGCTATGCAGCGCAAAATCACGCTTCACCCTGATGACGAGGTCCTTTGATTTCCATTCCGCATGTTCGACACAAAACTAGACAAAAAAACTGAAAAGGCTCTTGACCAATTGGTTGAGACTGCCGTCTCTATGGGCGGCTTGCCCTTCGCTGAATTCCAAAAGGCATTGCCTGATTCCGCGGGTGACATCCTTGTGCTCTCTGTTCTCATGGATCGCCTCGACGAGGTTGGCGCTTCTCTTGATGGCTCATCGGGTGCAACCGAAGAGGTCGAGGTCTTGGGTGCTCCGGTGCCTGTTTCGGCAAAGCCAGTGGTGGCACAGTCGACCCGTGGTGGTGCGCGCGCTTCGCAGCCCGTCCTTGAAAAAATTGACGACCCTGTGCGCATGTATCTCACCCAGATGGGCGAGATTCCGCTTTTGACGCGCGAAGAAGAAATCAACTAC
This sequence comes from Planctomycetota bacterium, assembly GCA_018671175.1. GTDB lineage: Bacteria > Planctomycetota > UBA1135 > UBA1135 > UBA1135 > JABHIE01. The sequence continues at coordinate 67,705 of JABHIE010000013.1, forward strand.
GCGAAAAAAACAGAAGTTACGCGCAAGATTTTCCGAAGGCTCGCGCTTGAGTCTGGTCTCTTGCACGATGAGGTTCTTGAAAACCTCCGTCAAGTCCGTGACCAAGAAAAGCCTTTTGACCGCACTCTTAAAGTTAACCCGAGTGCCCAGGCTAATTCATCTCACGCAGTGATTCACCCTTCTACGCGCCGCTTGAAAAAGCAGGCCGCCGAAGAGGGTGCCGAAGAGGGTACCTCGTCTAATATCGACGGTGGCGCCGGTTATGAGCTCACCAAACAAGACCTAGAGCAGCGCTTGGGCTCTCATTACGATGACATTAAAGAGCTCAGTACCGTGTCGATGGTGGGCTACGAGATTTTTCTCGATTCCAAGTTGACCAAAGAAGAGCGCATTGTGTTTCATCGCAATTTGCGCGCTCGCAAGCGGCGCATGGCTTTGATGACAGAAGAGTTGCACTTCCAAGTCAATGTTGTGCAAGATCTCATCGAGATTTTGCTCTCGCGTCACCGCGACTGGATCCGCCTGCGCGCGAATATCAACAGTTTCCCGCCACAGCGGAAACGCACCAAAGCTGGCAAAGCTGAGTGGCAAGAGCTTCTCGCTAAAGATCGCGCCTGGGAAGTAAAGGCCCTTGAGCCATGGGAATCATTCAGTCACCGCATGGTGCGCTTGCATGAGTCTCTCGATGCCTACGAAGAGGGCAAAAAAGCACTTTCGTCTGGTAACCTGCGCTTGGTCGTTTCGATTGCCAAGAAATACCGCAACCGCGGTCTGTCTTTCCTTGATTTGATTCAAGAGGGCAACACGGGCTTAATGAAGGCCGTCGAGAAATACGAATACCGCCGCGGCTATAAGTTTTCGACTTACGCCACCTGGTGGATTCGCCAAGCCATTACACGCTCGATTGCTGACCAGGCACGCACGATTCGCGTCCCGGTTCATATGATCGAGACGATGTCTAAGTTGCGTGCGGTTCAAAAGCGTTTGCTTCAATCGATGGGGCGCGAGCCAAGCATCGACGAGATGGCTGAAGCCGCTGAGATTACATCCGAAGAGGCGCACCGTGTCATGAAGATTGCGCGGCATCCGATTTCGCTTGATCGCCCAATTGGTGATTCCGAAGACAGCTACTTTGGTGATTTCATCGAAGACGAAACTTCCGACAACCCGGTTGAGCGGGCCGGCCAAGAGATGCTTAAAGAGCGTATTGGTGAGGTCCTCGATTCTCTGACTTTCCGTGAGCGTGAAATCATCAAGTTGCGTTATGGCATCGGCGATGGGTTCACCTACACCCTCGAAGAGGTCGGTCGTATCTTCCGCGTAACGCGCGAGCGCGTACGCCAAATTGAGGCAAAAGCCGTGCGTAAGTTGCAGCACCCGATTCGTGCTCGCAAGTTGGCCGGTTTCCTCGAAGGCGTTTCTTAGCCTTCTAACCAAATTTTGTGGCTCGCATGAACGATACCTTAAAAACCCTCGTACGAGCCCAATGGTGCCAGCGCCGTGTCCTTGTCGTGCAACGGCGGGCCGATTCTCTGCCCGGCGAGTTAAAAGAGCGTGTCGAGGCTGCTCAGACTCATCGTGACGCACTTGCCCAAGCCGAGGCAGAGCGAGACGATGCCGTCCGCCGCGTTGAGAGCTTGATTGCAGGTTGTGCCTCGAAGACCGAAGAGCGTGAACAACTTGACCTTGAGGCACGCGAAACAAGCAACGCAACTTCTCGCCAGATTTTGCAGCACAAGGCGCGCGAAATTGGCAATCAGATGGCGCGTGACGATAGTGATCTGATACGGGCCAAAGATCGTGTGGTGGCCTGCGAAGATGTGCTTTATGAGCATCGCGGCGTGTTGTCCGAGCTTGACCGCGATTTGGCTGAATTTCGAGCAACAGTCGCTACCGACGGCGATGATTTCGGCAAAGACCTTGCCCAATTGCAAATCGATCTCGCGCAAGAGATCGCGCTCATTCCGATTGAGTTTCGCGCTGACTATGAGCGGGCAACTGCCGCCCGAAAAGGCCGAGGCGTCGTTGCTTTAAATGGGGCAGCATGCGGTGGTTGTGGCACAAATTTAAGCCCCAACCAAGTCAACCAGATTTTGCCCAGTCGAGTGGTGGTTCGTTGCCCCTCCTGTGCGCGTTTTCTGGTCTCGCGCGACATCTGGAATGCCGAAATCAAATTCATGGAGCGCCGCTAAACTAGGCGCCTCATGTTGGCACTCACTGCACTTCTTCTCGCTCTTCCTCAACCCGCTCAAGAATCTCTGCAAGGCCAATTGCCTAAGCAAGATTTGGGGGTTACGGCCTTCCTCGAGGCACATCCTGATTGGGATGGCCGCGGTATTCGGGTGGCTGTGCTCGATACGGGCATTGACCCGGGGCATCCGTTCTTGCAGACCACTCCTGATGGTCGTCGCAAGATTATTGATTGGTACGATGCCACAACCGATGGCCGCCTCGCCACATTGGCGGAAGCCGAGGCCGACTCTGATGGCCGCTTGATTGGCCTGTCGGGTCGTTTGCTTGACTTAGGTCAACACGCTGCATCGGGTCGGGTTTACCACATGGCTCGGATCGACGCTCACTTTTTGCCGGGTGATTTGCGCCACCGCATCGAGGGCAAACGCCAAGAAAAATGGCAAGAGCACTCTCGTGATTACGACGAAGCCTTCCAGCGCTTAGAGGCTGAGGGTGGCGAGCTCGACGAAGATTCTCTTTCTGAAACCGAGGCGCAGCGCCGCTGGTCTTCCTTTGACGATGATGGCCCGGTCTACGATTTGTTGACTTGGAAGCAAGGCGACGATTGGTTTGTCGTGGTCGATAACGATCAAGACGGCGATCTTGGTGAAGAGCCAGCACTTGGTCAATTCCGCTCGACAGGCGATTGGGCCACGCTCGGCGATGAGGCACTCCTTAATTACTGTGTTTCCGTCGAAGACGACGGTGCGCGTGTTCAATTTTTCTTTGACACTCACGGCCACGGCACTCATGTCGCGGGCATCATCGGTGCTTACCAAGGCCCTGAAGGCCGCATGAACGGTATCGCTCCAGGTGTTGAGTTCGTCTCCATCAAAGTGGGCGACGGCAAATTCGGTGGCTCGACTTACGGCGCGTCCATTTCCAAGGCGATTGATTACGCTGTCGAAATGGGCTGTCAGGTCGCCAACATTTCATTTGGCGGCCCGAGTTTTTATGCCGATGGCCTTGAGCCTGGTGGGTGGGTCATTGAAGAGGCCACCAAGCGCGGCTTGATGGTCGTGACTTCCGCAGGCAATGAGGGGCCCGCACTCAGCACGGTCGGTGCGCCTGGTACAAACGAGTGGGCAATTTCGGTTGCGGCAGCTGTTTGGCCTGACACAGCAAAGGTCAATTACTCTGCACTCAATCCAGCCGCTCCATTGCTTTTTGACTTTTCAAGCCGTGGCCCGCTTCCAACGGGCTCTATCGGTATTGATTTTGCCGCACCTGGTGCAGCTCTTTCCACCCTTCCTTCATGGGGCCTTTCTAAAGGCGAAAACTGGAATGGCACTTCGATGTCAGCTCCACAACTTTCTGGTTTCATAGCTCTTATGCGCTGCGCCGCCCGCGCCGAAGGCATGAGTGATTCGCCCGCCCGCATGGAGCGCGCGATGCGTTTGGGTGCCAGCGTCTTTGCCGGCTCAACTTGGGTTGAGCATGGGCATGGCTTCCCGATGGCTATCCCGACTCTTGAAGCGATGCGCACACTCGAAAAGGTGGCTGTCGATGACCGCCGTTTCAAAATCCAAACGGCCAACCCCTTTGGTGTTGGTTCAGGTATTTATCATCGCGGTCTAGCTTCACTGGCGCCATTTGAGCAAGCTCTTTTTGTTGAGCCACTTTTTAATAAAGACGCGACAAACGCAGAGAAAGCTAACTTTCTGCGCAGTTTCCGTTTAGTCTCTGAGTCTGATTGGGTGGAAGTGCCCGATGGTTTTTATTGTGCAAGTGCGGGCAATCGCATTACGGCGCGCATCCACCCAGCGACTTTGGGGCATGGTTTGCATGTCACGCGCATCTTGGCTTTTGATGCAGATAAGCCAGACTCGGTTGGCCCTGATTTCATTATCCCCGTGTCGATTGTTGTGCCGATGGTTTCCGTCCCTGCGACCGACCACATGACTGTGCGCCATTTCCCGATGCAGCCTGGTCAAGTCGATCGCAGCTTTGCTTATGTCCCGATGGGGGCTACGCGCGTTGCCGTGACGACTCGGCAAATGACACCGGGCCGCAATGAGTATCGCCCCGGCGCTGGCTCTGTGAGTGGCTTCACCTATGCCGAAGACCGCCAAACGCGGGGTCGTTTCTTTCTCGACGCGGGCGAAGAAAACACAATGGTCGTCCCTTGCGAGCCCGGCACGGTTTTCGAATTCGCGCTCTCGTCGCGTTGGGCCACAAACAAGCCAGCGGATGTCGAGCTTGAGTTTCGTTTCTTGGGCGTTGAGCCTAGCGAGCTTGAAGTCGTTGTACCTGCTGGCCAAGATCTAACGGCCTTAGGTGTGCGCGCGACTCTACGGAAGACATCCTTGTCTGCGTCTGCGTCGGTTGAGGGCGTTGCGATACCGGTTCTGGCTGAGATGGAGATCATCCCCGACCCGATTCGCGCGACTTTGATGGGTGGGCGTGGCCTGTTTTTCGGTATCGTCGAGTGGACCGTTGAAATTCAAGAAGACGGCACGCGCGCGACTCTTTATATGCCACAAAGCATTGAGAGTATTGAGTTGCGCGAAGATTTAGCGCTCGAGGTTTTCGACGCCAACGGCCAGGTCATGAGCCGCGGCATTGTTTATGAGCTTGAGACGCCGATTGACACGCTTGCGGCGGGTTCATACATCTTCCGCCTGACTTACCCATCCGAGGGCATGGAGTCGCTTGAAACTCGCTATGCGGGTGCTGAGGTGCGTTTGCACACGGGTGGCGGGCGCATGAGTGTCAGCACAGACTGGGATGGCGCTCTCGATGGCGGTGGTGGTTCGCGTACACGGGTTCCATTCTTGGGCGCACGCACTTTCTTCTTTGAAGCCCCTGAGCTTGAGCCCCTCCCAGCGGGGCAGTTTTACTTTGGCTCCTGCACTTTGACGCAAGGCGATGATGAGATTCGCGTACTGCCTTTGCGCGTCGAGCGGCCACTTGTGGCGGCTGCAGTGGAAGAGGTCGAGCTTGAAGAAGATGTCGCAGAAGAGACCCCTTCAGTAGATGATTTGACTGATGTTGAAGCTGAAGCGACTGAAGCCAAAGAAGAAGCCGAAGCTGAACCCACCCCACAAGAGGCTTTCGAGGCCGCCAAGGCCGACCCCGAAACCACCGATGTCGAAAGAGTCAAACTCGCACGAGAATGGGCTTCAGCTGAGCCCCTTTCCTGGGATGCAGCGCTATCCGTTCCGCTGGCTTTGGCCACAGGTGGGCTCAAGGCCGA
>JABHIE010000020.1 GCA_018671175.1 Planctomycetota bacterium
CGGACAAGCAGCAAATCGTGAATCAATGGCCGAAGAAGCTCAATCGGCTGTGCGTAGAAAAGCTGCGTGACTGCAGCCAAATGAGCCTCGCCTTGCTGATCAGCCGCGCCCTCTTGACGAAGATAAAACTGAGTCCATTCACTCGTCAAGAACTCATGTAATGCCTGAGCGTGAACGGGCGCGTCATCAAAGAAAAGCGCGACCGGGCCGGGGACGGGAGGTGTGTCCCAGAGCATGCCACCCTCTACTGCGGGGTCGACAGCTGGCGCGCAAGCCGACGGCAATGCGCAAAAGGAAAGGGCGAGAGAGGCGAGAAGGAGTGAGCGCATCATGAGCAGAATAAAAGAGCGGAGCTTGCCAAAGCGAGCTCCGCCCAAAACCAATGAAGTGAAAAACTTAGTAGCGGTTTTTCTGGTTGTTCATCACGCTGCTGTGGTTTTGACCCGAGCAGTTTTCGTTATAGCTATGGAAGCCACCGAGAGCGCCCGTATCAAGAGTCGCTTGCATGATGCAATTGTTGTCACAGCAATGCTGCAGCGTGTAGTTGTGGCCCGCCTCGTGCTGACAAATCGCACTTTGTGTGGTCTTTGAGCCGTAGTAAGTCGTCAACTGCTTTGGCGCGCCAATATAACCAACGCCGATTGCATTGCCCGGTGTTGGGTCAGCGCTAAAAGCAATCATCATGTCTTGTCCGTTGAGGTTGCCGCCTTCGCGATAGGCTTCGTCAAGCAATGCGCCGATGTCAGCACTATCGTTTGAATCCCAGCGATAACCGCGGCGAGGGACGAAGTTGATGCCCCAATTGCTGTACAACGCGTCATCAGCGAGCTCTACCACATCAATGACATGGGTGCGCAAGGAAGCGGTGTTGGAAAATTTGGCGCGGTATTCTTCATCGACAGGGTGCGTGCAATTAACCGTTGCGCGCAAGCCATTGCCAGAATTGCCGTTTGGCTGAGGTGCGGCCAACATACCGAGCATGCTGTAGTAGGCTTCTTCGGCAGGTGTCCAGGCGCGGTCAAGCTGAAACTTGTCGCCATTAATTGTTGTGAAAACCTCAGAAGCAAAACGAGCGTCGTAGGCATCAACGGATGCGTAATCAGAAACCGTAGGGAGTTGGTTCCAGGTTTGGCCTGTACTGTCGGTGTAGGGCCCAGAAGTCGTGAGCATCGGAGCTGCAACCGCAGCGGCGAGGAGGGGGATGAGGAGAGGAATTTGCATGGAAGTGTGAGGCAAGAAAAGAAAGCTGTGTTCCGCAAAAAACGGGAACAAGCTGAAATCAAAGCGAAACGCCTGAGGGGGAGTCTAGACCCCAACAAGCGAGCTGATACAAAGGTAGCAGACGCAAGAGGTCAGCAACAATGCCTTCGTCAAAATCTTCGCCGGCGGCATCAACGGCCGCTGCAGGCATTCTGGCCATGATTTCAACGATGTTTTGGCCTGGCTGCAATGTACCAGCGAGATCGCGCCAATCACGGTCGGTCATTTTCTCTAGTGCGCGAGCGCCTTTGCGGTCAATTTCGAGAGAATAACCTGGCGCAAAATGAGCCGCCTGCATCAATTCTTTCCGCCCAGGTGCATCTTCTGCGCGCTTGAGCATTACATTTAAGTCATACCACGCGCCCTTATCGATGCGCAGCCCCCACCAGGCTCCTTGGTGATCGAGCCCCAGTTGGAAATGAAGATTATTAACCGCTGAATCTAAATCTTTACCTAATTCGCGACCCAAAAATGACTGCAAGCCTTTCCGCGATTTCTTGTCGCGAAACAACATCGTGCGCTGACGACGGACGCGCTTGCCATTGCTCGCATGAGGGTTATGCAAACTTTCACGCCGATCGAGCCCTAAACCTTCAGCAGCAAAAGCCGCTTTTGCAGAATCACCGACAGCCTGCAAGCGGCGGCGGATTTCAAGACGACGGCCATTCCATTCTGGGTCGGATTGGAAGCGGTCGTTGTAGAGCTCAAAGTCGGCGAGAGTAAACATCGCCGCAAAGCCTAATGCTTGCGGAGCACAACCTCAACCGACTCGCCTGATTTGATTTCGACGGGCACGGTTACGCCACTTTGAGAGAGGCTGACTTGATAAGTGCCGGGGCGCAAGCCGTAGATTGCAAATTGGCCAGCCGAGTTTGTTGGCAGAGACATGCCTTCGACGAGAAGGTCCCAGTTTCTATCGGCGCTTACAGTGCGCAAAGTAATCGAGAGTTGCCCAACAGAGCCGCCATTCATGCTCACGACCTGCCCCATCAGAACCGATTTGTCAAAATCAAGTTGATGCAACTCGGCGGAGCAATCATCTGGGACGCGAAGGGGCTGCATCGCCAAAGCAAGCTCGCTATGGTCAGGCCCAAAGCCTATTGCAAGCAAATGAAAGGCACCATCGGGCAACTCAGTCATGGCAAAGTAACCATCTGGATTAACCCTAGCGGCTCGAATCGAGGCCGTACCCATTTCGCCAGCAAAGAGAGCGGTACGCCAATCAAACTCAGGTGCGCCAGCCACCTGCGGAACCTCGGCCTCAAAAACCGAACCCATTGCACCAACGCCACATTGAATCTCGACCTGAGTCAAGCCTGTAGGCATCACGCGGACGGCGTCGGTGAAGAAAGGGACACCTCTCAGCTCATCTGAACCAAGGAGCTCAATCTCATAATCGCCCGCCGGGATGCCGTCAACTCGAAATACACCGTCGGCGACGGTCGCAGTGAATTTAGCTCCGTCGCCCAACAAACGGACTTCGCTAACGGCAATTTTGCCATAAGTCTCGCCCGTAATGATTTGCCCCATTAAAGAAGGAGCAGCCGTGAGCTCGACCACGACTTCAGTCGCAGTTTGCCCTTGCGCATATGAAAGCAGCTCGCTCGACCATGGCTCATAACCTGGGAGGTAGACCCACAAACGAAAGGGTTGCCCTGACTCAAAAGGGATCTCAAAAGTGCCATCACTGGTGGATTGCCTCATCTCGCCGTAAAGATCTTGTGACAGGTCAGACGAAAAACTTTGGCGCATCGCGGGTGTAAGCATGCGGCCATTCACAAACTGAAGGTCTTGCAGCTCGACCCCAGGCTCGACCATGCGGACATCAGCAAAAGACAATGGTTCGCCTTGGCTAGCCGAAAGCACTCGGCCTCTTAAAGCCGTAAGTGGAGTCAATCGAATGTCTTGATTAGACCAAACCGTTGGGCCGCTAAGTGGAAGCGAGCCCAAGGCCGCGCCCTCGAAGCCCTCAGCATTGAAGGCAATCAATACAGAAAGATCATCAACGGGAATGCCAACAAAAGCAAAACTACCATCAACGCTTTGAATCGTTTTGCGAAGGTGCGGGTAGTGCGAAGTCGTCGTCGCGTTGACGCGATACTCGGTGCTGAATTCAATCGAAAACTCAGAAATAGGCACACCTGTCGCCACATTAGACAAAACACCGCTCACCGATGAATAACTTGAAAGCTCAATCTCAACCTGTTGATGCTTCGACTCACCAGAAATTACGATGCGCCTGGTCTCGGCAACCCAACCCAAGCCATCAATCGACAATTCATAGGCACCCGGTGACAAACCTTCAGCAGCCCAATGGCCAGACTCATCTTTATGGATTGGAAGCGGCTGGTCAGCTTGCGAACTCCGCAAACTCAAGGTGGGCAAGATGATAGGCAACCCCTCATAAATGGGAACAATTTCAAGCCTGACTTGAATATGCTGAACGCTTTCGCGGCTTGGAGCTGCGTCAGGCCCCAGAAGAAAAGAAGCCTCTGAAGGCTGGGCTGTTTGGACAGCTGCCTTGTCGGCTTGGCTCAAGCCACCTTGCGGTAAGTTTGCAGGAACCCCAGAAAACACCGCGACAACGGCCACAAATGTAACCAATGCGAGAAGACTAACTAGAACTCTTTTCATGCGCATGAGGAACTGCATGCCGCATTAGCGGCTAGATTCAGGGTGACTTAAGCCAAAACCAAAAAAACTACATGACAACGCCTTCGAGGAAAGTGCGGACGCACTTGTAGCCAAAAATCGCATTACCCCACCGAGGGCAGCACTCAAAGGTGTATCGCATTTGAACACATTCGCCTGCTGGGCAATACCAATCACCCCAGTCATCGTCGGTGAAACCGGTTTTTTTCTTCCCGGGATGGACAATCGTGCCCGTTGTATCGCGACCAATAGTTTGCACCTTTTCATCATAGGCAAGGCGCACCTTTCCGAAACTGCCACTTGTGTTGCAAGCGATCTCGTCGCCCCAGCCATAGGCTTTAAAGCAAGCCGACACTTCAGGCGAATCTCCGCCCCAACTGCCCCCCTCGCCTGGGGTGATGGTATCGGCAACGATGGTCGTCGCTGAAGTTGGAGAAACCAAAAGAATGTAAAGCAGGCCAGCAGCTGCGGAACCGAAAATCCGCGTAATGAAGGAATGTGTCATGCAGCCATCGTATAGCCATGACTCAAAAGGTCTATAAAGTTGCAAAACTAGATGTAGGGGCCTACAGCGACTTCCACCACAAAAAAAATGCGACCCCAATGCCGAGGCATCAGGGCCGCAACTCCATCCCCTCAGATGGCACCTTTCGGTGTTAACCTATCGCTACTTCAAAAAAAGCAAAGCTTAGACAGGGAAAGTTTGTTCACCCCAAAGGGCAACCTGCGCAGTATAGGGTGAACAACCTTTCAAGTAAACAAGTCTTTTACTTGTCATGAGTTAGGACGATTTGCAACTTTCTACAGGCGGTTCAAGAAGAAGTAATCGTTGGTTTTGTCAACCGCAATGCCGCCCGTGCAAGGGACATAAAAATCGACATCCCCGTCGGCGTCGGCGTCGAAGAGAGCGCCAGAACTGGTGAAGAGCGTTTGGATGGGCCCTGGCGTCCAGAAAGTCGGGTCTTTCTCAAACATGCCTTCGATACCATTTTGCGCGCCGCCCTGATTGAGGAAGAGGGTCGGGTGCCCAACGAATGGGAATGTGCCCGTACCAAACCACTCGGAAGGGAACAGCATGATGTCGAGGTCGCCATCGAGATCCAAGTCGGCGGTCTGCACGCCAATATTGATTACGCAATCTGGGTCGCCATTGGGGATCCAGTTAGCGTTCTTGTCGTCAAAGAAACCAGGCGCGGCGGCACCACGATTCATAAGCAAATCGCCGGTGTATTCAGCACTCAAACTGTAATGACTATTCGCCACAAGGATGTCAAGGTAGCCGTCACCGTTTAGGTCTGCCATGGTTGCGTCAGATGACTTATCGCCATCGCCCCAATTGAGCTCAGGTAATTGAGCCAGAGAGACATCAGTAAATTGCCCCGTGCCATCATTGAGGAGCAAGATGTTGTTTGCGCCACCAGGTTGGGTCATGGCGAGATAGATATCAAGGTCGCCATCGTTGTCGATATCACCTGTGCAGGCATTAAGGCACTCAGCTTCTTGATTGTTCCAGCCAATCGATTCCGTCGCCGTATCAAGGCTGAATTGGCCATTTTGATTCAAATAGAGCGAGCCGATTTGATGAAGCATGCCACTAGCGCCGTACGCCGTGCCGCCCATGATGTAAAAATCAGGGTAACCGTTTCCAGTGAAGTCGCCGACAACAGCGGAGTCAATTTCTGGGGCTGCGGTTGAAAACTCGGTATGCAAAGTGAAATGCCCTGTGCCATCATTGGCGAAGAGAGTGGCAGGAATTAAAACACCTGCAGCATCAAAACCACCCGTCGCCAAAATGTCTTGGTCGCCGTCTAGGTCAAAATCGAGGGCGAAAGAGTGGAATGCGCCATGGTTGCCTTGAGGAAGGCGAGTCGCTGTTTCATCTGTGAATAGCCCCGAGCCGTCATTCGTCAAAAAGGCTACATGCGCTTGGTATGAAATCACAAGATCGAGATCGCCATCGTGATCGTAATCCACGGCGTCAGAGTCCGTGCCTGTTGCCGTGAAGGAAGACGCTGGCAAATAAGAGCTGGCGTCGAGCCACATGGCTTTGCTTGAAGCTTCGCCGATGAGTGCAATGCGCTCGCTTGCTTGATAATAGCCATTGCGATGCAATACAAAACCTTGTCCAAAGATGCGTTGGCCGCTCAAAATAGGTCGGCTAGGCAATGGGTAATCCACGCCAAAAACGCCCTGCGAATCAATCACGCCATCAAAGCGATAAGCTCCAGCAGGCATAATCCCAAGAACAGGGTTAGGTGCTGGGTAAACGATCGAAGCGGGTTGCCCAAACATAACCGTGGCTGGGCGGCCAATTTCACTGGAATGAAGGCGGATGGTGAAAGTTGTGCCTCCGTAAAGGCCGCTGGTTTCAAGGCTGCAGTGAGAGCCCGCGTCTTGGGCTGAAGTGGCGTTTGTCAAAAGCAAAGCCGCAATGGAAAGGAGCGTGAGGAGAATGCTGCGCATGATTCTGGTAGCGGCGTACCGCCGATTTGGTTTGGTGTGTTGGTGATTTGGTTGTGAGTAAAGCAGAAAACTGCTTACAGCGGGATGAAATCCTCGCTTGCAATAAATGTAAATTGTGCGAAAGTGCGGGTGTCATGAAGCTGCCACAGGGCAGAATCGGTTGGGCCGATTGGACGCCGAACTCCTTTCTATACATGGGCTTACGAAATATAAATAAAACCCGAATAAAACTACATTTGGATTTTCACTCAAAGCGCGTCATGCTTTTCGCCCGATGCGCAAGCTCCTCTCCTCACTCAACCCAGAGCAAAGACATGCGGTCATGCATACCCAAGGCCCCGTATTGGTTTTGGCGGGTGCCGGGTCAGGGAAAACGCGAGTGATTACCGTGCGCACGGCGTATTTAATGTCAGGCGGAGTCCCGGCTGAAAATATTCTGTGCATGACATTCACCAAAAAAGCGGCCCGTGAAATGCGCGAACGGCTCAAAGGTATGGTTGGCAAAGATCGCGCGGACGGCCTGACGGTTTGCACTTTTCACGCTCTTTGTGTGCAGATGTTGCGCGAGGCTGGCGAGAAGATTGGCCTGCCTAAGCGGTTTACAATTTGTGATGCAACGGATCAAATTACTGTCGTGAAAAAGGTCTTGCGGCAACTTCATATTGCCGAGACCAGCGTCCGACCCTGGGACGCCAAATCGGCGATTTCACTTTGGAAAAACTGTCTCGTCTCACCCGAGCAAGCTCTTGATGCCGCATGTGATGATCGAGAGATTTTGATGGCTCATGCTTTTGAAAAATATGAAGAGCGACTGCTGCATTCACGGTTGCTCGATTTTGACGATTTGCTTTTGCGTGGTCTACAATTGTTAAAAGAAGACAAAGCGTCGCGCGAATTATTTCAAAACCGTTGGCAGTATTTAATGGTTGATGAATACCAAGACACCAACGCACCTCAATATGCAATCATTCAACACTTAACAGGTAAAAAGCGCAATTTATGCGTGGTTGGCGATGATGACCAAAGCATATATGGCTGGCGGGGTGCAGATGTATCCAAAATTTTGAGATTCCCTGACGATTTTCCAGGAGCCGAAATTGTTCGCCTTGAGCGAAACTATCGATCAACGGCGCCCATCCTTGAAGCGGCTAACAGAGTCATTGCAAACAATACAACAAGGCACGATAAAACCTTAATACCTGTGATTGAAGGTGGAGAGAAACCACGAATCATGCAATGTGATGATGAGACACATGAGGCGCGCCTAATTTGCGATGAAATTCGTCTGCGCGTAGAAGGCGGCGATGCCTCGTTTGGGCAACACGCCATCCTTTTCCGCACTCAGACGCAGACGCGGGCATTTGAGGCTGAGTTGCGGTCTCGTGGTATTCCATATGTTTTGGTCGGCGGCATGAGCTTCTTTGATCGAAAAGAAGTAAAAGATGTGCTTTGCTATTTACGATTGTTGGCAAATGCAGATGATGAAAGCGCACTCGTCCGCATTCTTGATGCACCACCGCGTGGCGTCGGGAAAGCTACGATGGCAAAGGCCGTTGACTGGGCGATTAAGCATGGCATCAGCGCCAACGCGGCGTTCCAGCACAGCGAAGAAGCTGGCATTGCAAAAGGCCCCGCTCGCGCTTACTCCGAGTTGCAGAGTTCGCTAGAGGTTTTACGCCTACAACTAGAAGAGGGTCGCGCCCTAACCGATGTCATGCGTGACATGATCTCAGCCGTTGATTATCGTGCAGAAGTTGAGCGCAGCTACCCAGATGAGCAAGAACAAATGATGCGCTGGAACGCCGTCATGGAGATGCTTAACTTTTCGCAAAACTATGAAAGATCATGTAAGCGCAAAAAGAAGAAGCCGACGCTGCATGGCTTCCTAGAGGCGATTGTTCTTTCGGCGACCGAAGACACTTCTGCCGAAGATGCATCGAAGCGAGGGTCGGTTACTTTGATGACCCTTCATGCGGCCAAGGGGCTAGAATTCCCGCGCGTTTACTTAGTTGGTCTCGAAGAAGGCCTGCTCCCCCATCGGCGATCTGCTCTTGAAGACTCAATCCCGGAAGAGAGGCGGCTAGCCTATGTCGGCATCACACGCGCAGAGCGGCATTTGACGCTTAGTTTTGCGACGACTCGCGCCAAAATGGGCAAAGCCAAGACCAGTCATCCCTCGCGTTTCTTGTTTGAGATGACTGGCAAAGACCCTTACGACGGCTGGGTGCCGATTGAGCAGAGCCTAGGTTTTACAGGCCAATCGTCTTAAGGAAGGCCTCAATCGAGCGTTCGCGACCAAGGAAAGCCCGGACAGCTTCCGCTGCAGGTTTGGTACCACCCACGGAATAGATTTCGTCGCGTAGACGGCGACCAACACCTTGGTCGAGGAAACGGTCGGGGGCCTTTTCAAAAACCGTGGCCATATCGGCGGCGATAGCGTCAGCCCAAGCGTAGCCGTAATAACCCGCGTCATAGCCCGTGAGGTGCCCAAAGGTCGCCGCAAAGTTTGTACCTTTGGGGGTGGCAAACAAAACCTTTGAATTAGCCTGATTACAAACAGCACCCGCGTCGGTTACAGGGCCGTTGTGAATCTGAAGGTCGGCCAATGCAAGACCGATTTGTCGGCGATAATGGATGCCCTTAGTGGCCAAGTTGGCCGCCTTCATGGCCTTGAGTGTTTCCTCAGGAATCGACTGAGACGGGTTACGCCAATCGTAGGCAAACCTCTTAAGGATGACTGGGTCCCAGGCCCAGGCTTCAAACATTTGGCTCGGCGCTTCAACGAAATCTCGTGCAACATTTGCGCCTGATAGCGTGGAGAAATTTGCGCGAGTCAGGATTGAATGCATCGCATGACCAAACTCGTGGAATATGGTTTCGACCTCGCCATGATTCATCAAAGCAGGCTCGCCTTCAAGGCCCGGCGTGAAGTTGCAAACTAAGGCGACAACAGGTCGCTGATAACAACCATTGCGCTGTCTTTTCCCCGAGACAATATCAAACTGAGCAAAGTGATTGTATTTGCCCTCGCGAGGAAACAAATCGAGATAAAAAGCGCCAAGGGGCTCGCGGGTTTGAGTGTCTTGCACGATGAATAATCGCAAGTCGTTGATCCACTTATAGCCTGGCTCAATCTCGATGAATTCAAGGCCGAAGATGTGCTCGTATACCCCAAACATCCCGTCAAGGACTTCGTTGAGCGGAAAGTAATTGCGCAACTCGCTGCTATCGACACCATAGTCATCGAGCATCATTTTGTTTTGATAGTAGCGGAAATCCCACCAGTTGATTTGCGCAGCTGCGTCGCCCGTTTCGGCCACTTTTAACTGACGCAAGCGATTGACTTCCGCGTCAAACTTTGGCTGCAAACCATCGCTAAGGTCTTGCATAAAGGAAATGGCCGTCTTGGCGTCGCGCGCCATTTTTGGCTCAATCTTGTAATCAGCCCATGTTGCATAGCCGAGTTTCTGAGCGATCTCATGCCGCAAGGCCACCATTTTATTTAGGATTGCTCCGTTTTCATCTTTCAAGACAGAGTAGCGCGCGTGGTTAATTTTTTTGCGCGTCGATGCCACGGAGCAATTCTGAATCACAGCCATATAGTCAGGAGTAACCGTAACTCTTACGCGGTATTGCCCATCTTCTTGTTGCGCCGCTTGCATGAAACTGTTTGGCACGCCTACGAGTTGATCTTTGGTAAATGTAAGATGAACTTGAGCGTTTGTGATATTAGTATCAAATTGAGTCGCAAAAGCATTTAACTCCTTTTTCAGCACAGCCACTTCTGCGCGCAATTCAGGAGTCATGCCCTCGGAGAAACCATTGCTGCGGTAGTCGCGCATCATATCGCTGTAATATTGCGCGTCTTCGCCAACCAGTGTATTGACATCGCCAGCTTTTAAGCGATCGGTATAGATGCTTGCCGCTTTGTACAAACCGGGGTCGGTGCCAACATCAACAAGCCAGCTCTCCATGCGATTGACTTGCTTTGTGCAAGCCTCACGCATGGCCGCATCTTGTTGGGTTTCCTTCATCAAATAGATGCGGTTCATCACAGTCGTCAGCGGATAAAGTGCGTCATCGACCGCCGCTATTGCTGAATAAAAAGTAATGCTGCTGCGAGCGGCAGATGAAGTTTCTGCATCGTCTGCAAGGCGGCCGATTCGGGCGACTGAGGCTTTAGCGTCAAACATCACGCGATCAACCGTGGCTTTTACTTCAGCTGGAGATTGCTCAAAGCGAGGTAATTCAAGCAAGCAACCATGTGCCGCAGAATCGGCACGGAAATCAGCAAGCCGACCGAGATCAACTCGCACCGCTTCCTGCTCAACCTCGGGCGTGGAACAGGCACAAAAAAGGAGGCTCGCAAACAGCGAGGACAGGAGGAGGGGAATGCTCAGTCGCTTCATGCCGCAAATCTTACGGCTGTGTGCAATTCAAACGCGCAAGGCCCTTGTATTTCTTCACAACAGCCTCGGCGGCTTGCGCCTCAGATCGATTGGCATAGGGGCCGTAAGTGGCCGCGACCTTCCAGGGGCGCCGCGCTCGAGTCGCCTTTGCGCCACCGGGGCTCAAGCCATTGTGCTGAGCGAGGCGTTTTTCGACATCGAGTGCGATTCCGACATAAGTAAATGGCGAGTTCGAAGATTCTGAGAGCAACACATACACCCACCACTTTTGCTTTGGAGGCTCAAATATGCCACAGCGCAAAAATGCCGGGACCGCCAAAAGCACTTTCGGCTCACTCATGACGAAGGTGTGCAAGCTATTCACCACCAAAAAATCTGACATCCCTGGCAAGCGAGTTTCTGCAAGAGCCACGATTCCGTCATCTTCGCCCTCCAGCATTGGGTTCCAGCCCTCAGCTTTTTCGTCGCCTCGGATGCCCGCAATGACGCCAAACGGCAGCTCAGGTAGCGGAATCACGGCCGCCTGCTCCGGTGGCAATTCTTGGGCCGATGGGCCAAGCAAGAGACGAAACCAAAATTGATGCTGTAAGGACTCTGCTAAAGCCGCTCCCGTAGAGGGTGGCGCCATCATCACAAGTCTATTGACTTGAAAACCGCCATTCCAGCGCTCGTCACATGGGGTCCCCTCGAGAAGTCGCCTCGCGATAAGCCCACCCAAACTATGCGTAACAAAGGAAACGGGGTGTTGCCCAGGCAAATCAGAGCCAAGCTGAGTCAAAAGGCCATCTACGCCAAGTGCGTGCTCAGCGACAGAAGCTCGCGTGCTTGGATACCCGACATCGATCGGCGTAAAGCCCTCTGCAATCAAGGCTTGCTTCATTTCAGAAAAAGAGTGCCTCGACCTCCCAAGCCCATGCAGCAGCACGACAAAATGAGTATCAGCGGGCACGGCGTCCGCCCAAGAATCGCCGAGTTCGGCTAACAAGGCCTCTTCGCAGTGAGTCTTTGAGCCAAAAGTATGCCGCCGGTCGCTGGCGTCTAGCAGCCGATAATGCCCCGTCCAGCAATGGCGCTGAATACGCCAGCCAAGCGCCCAGCGGGTATCCGCCCAAAACTGGCGGCCCCCTAAGGTGGGCAGGTTAACCTCTTGGCGCATGCCCAATTTTTGCGCCTTCGCTACAGTCTTGCAAGGCACTACACCCTTTAAATTAAGGCAAATACGCTTTTATTTACGGTAGCCACTTTCTAAAGTTAGGAAAGCAACCACTGACTCAAGGTGCCCCCACATGATTGCCCTCCTCCTCTCTCTTAGTTTCTCCCCACTCCTCAGCGCGGTTCCTGCTCCCATAGCAACCGTTATCCCTCAAGAAGCGGGCGACCCTAGCGCTGAAGTCATCGCACTTCGATCCGCGCGCAATGCAATGGCCATGAAAAAGCCTGAGCTGGCCGCTGAGCGTTACGAAGAATTGCTGGGCAAGTTCCCAGACTCTATCGATGCTCGCGCTGAATATGCCGGGGTTTTACTTAGCCTAGATCGCCTCGCCGCCGCAAAGATGCAGTTCGAAGAGTTGATTCATGACTACCCAGAAGCTCCGCGCTTCCGCATCTCTCTGACCGATATTTATCTACAACAAAACGAATTTGAGCACGCAGCTGAGCAACTTGAATTCATCCTTGCCACAAACCCAGGCAATGTCAAAGCGGCTATTAAACTTGCGCGCATCCATGCTTGGGCCAAAGACTACGAAGCCGCTGGTGAGGTTTACCGCACTTATTTACGCAAGCTCGACCCCGGCGACCCCGAGGTGCAAGCCATGTTGGCCCCACTTTTGATCGACACTCAGCGCCCTGCCGATGCGCTGCCCATCCTCAAAGACCTGTTGGCCAAAGACCCCGAGAACCTTGAGCTAACGGCCGATCTCGCACGCGCTCACACGATGCTCGGAAATCACCGTGAGGCAAATGGCCTGGTCAGTTCTTGCAAGAAAATCGATCTTAGCAATGTCTCGACTCGGCTTTCGCTTTCTGAATATTTGCGCAATGCCGGCAACTTCCGTGGCGCCATTGAGCTGCTTGATCAGGTTTTAGCCTACGACAGCAGCGACTTGACGGCTAAATATGCTTCGGCTCGGCTACACATCGCGGCTTACATGCCGCACAAAGCAATGCGTATTCTTAGCGACAAGGCCTTTGAGCGCGACTCGATTGAGTACCTCACGGTTTTGGCCGACCACCACAAACTACTCGGTGAATATGCGCACGCAAAAGAGGTTTATTACAAAATCCTGCGCACCGACTCAGCAAACGACGCCGCCCACCTCAGCATGGCGCAACTCCTCGCAGAGTCTGGCCAAGCTCAAGCCGCAAAAGCCGAATACCGCAAAGTTAGCGACGCCTCAGCTTTGAGCCGCGAAGCCGCACTGGGCATTGCGCAAACACTCGCGTCCGAGCATCGCTACGACGACTCTAACGCACACTGCCGCCGCTTGATGGCCGATGAGAGCGACCACCGCCCGATTACGATTTACATTCGCAACTTGCTGGCACTTGGCGAAACGGCGCAAGCCGAGACATTGGCGCTGCGCTACCTAAACGAGCAAGACGCAAGCAGTTATTCCGCGATGATGGTGCGCACGGCCTTGGCCGACGCTTTGCTGGCAGATGGCCAGGCCTTACGCGCGCAAAATCTCTACGAAGAGGTGTTAAGTGACCCCATTGGCTCACTTGTCCCTGAGGCTATTTTTGGTCGCGCCATGGCGATTGTGCGCTTGTCCGAAGACGGCGGCGCCGAAAACGCCATGCTTCAATCAAGCATTTCAGGCATGGGTGGCGACTTTCGTTTGCTCATTCGCTTGGGTGAAATTGCTTCGCAAAATAGTCAATACATGCTTGCCGCCGCAATGTTCGAGCAAGTCCTTAGCTGGGATTCAGGCAACCTTCCTGCTCTGATGCGCCACGCCGAGGCATTAGCTTCCGAGCGTGATGCAGCGTTGGCGATGCAATCTCAAACAGAATTCGAAAAGGTCTTGCGCCAGGCCAACTCAAGCATTCGCGCACGCATGGGCTTAGCCCGCACATTTGGCGCCATGCAGCAATTTGACGAGGCAATCAAGCAATACGACATCGTGCTGCAACACGACCCAAGCTATGTCGTGGCCTTGCGTGAAAAAGCCCGGGTCTATTCTTGGGCGCAAAACCCTGAAGCTGCCGAGCGTATTTACTGGAAACTTCAGCACCCTGGTCCGCGTACCGACATATCTGGCGTGGGCAATCTTGAGCATGCTCAGCTCGACAATGCCGCCCGATCTGAAGTCGAGGCAAGCACAAAACTCGAGCAACGCGCAAAAGCTTTTGGGGGCGACCTGGCTTTTTACAATTCGATTCCAGTTTTGCGTAGCCTCGTAAGTAGCGAGCCCGGCAACCTTGAAGCTCGATTCGATTTGGGCTTGGCTTACAGTCAAACAGGCCAGACCAATCTAGCGATTAACGAGTTTGACCAGCTCCTAAAGCTCAGCCCGAAGCACCGCGAAGGCATCATTGCTCGCACGGGCAACCTCGAAGAATTGAAGCCTCGCTTCTATGCCGAGCTCGATTTGCTGAGCCGCAAATCAAAGGGCATCACGCCAGGTACTGGCGCAAGCCTTGATATTCGTGGGCTGACACTTGGCACGGTTATCCCTTGGGGGCAACGCGATGAATTCATTGATGTGTCTTACACCAACTTCGATTTAGCACCTAGTGGTCAAGCCCTTGCAGGTTCAGTTACAGGCAATGTCCTGTCTCTTAGTGCTCAAAAATCGCCTACATCCTCATTGGGTCAATGGAAGCAAATGTTGTTCCATGGCGCACTCAATCTCGAAAGTTATGTTGATGACCTTGATGCTACAGCCACCTGGGAAGCCGGCATCAAAGCGGCCATTTCAGATCAATCGAATTTGTTTGCTCGTGCCTTCCAAGAAAATGTAATCGAAAACCAAAATTCGCTGCTTAGCGAGACTGACTTTCGAACGGCCTTCGGCGATTGGCGCGACAACGAATGGGATGGCGGTGGCACTCCTCCAGACGCGTACATCACCAACCCCGTCTCTCGTACAGGCATCCAAGCCGGGCTTTCCTACCGCCCAACTCGTGAGATTTTCATCAACGGTAGTTTGACGAGCGCTTCCTACAGCGACGGCAATGCCGTGACTCAGATTTACGCAACGGCTGATTTGGCAATCAACAAAGCCCCGAAGGAATTAAAAGTTGGCCTCATTTTCCACAGCATGGATTTTGACGACATCACCTGGGATGGCTACCTAGACCAAATGGGCCCAGTGCGCTATTTCGCGCCAAACGGCTACAGCATGTACGGTGCATCAGGCAAATACCGTCAATGGCTCAGCCAAGACATGTTCCCGGGCGCACCGCAAACTTGGTATCAAGCAAGCCTCACCCAACTCTGGGATTCAGAAGGCGAGCCGTTCTCACAAATCAAGCTCGAGTTCCACCACGACCTGACTGCAGGCAGTGGCATCAACTTGCGAGCCGACATGCTCGACTCGGCGTTCTACGATAGCACGCAGTTTGTGTTTACTTTCGGGACGACCTTTTAGAGCCAGCCGCTCAGTCCAGCAGCATTTGGTAGTGACGGTCGGCTTCTTCGAAGTCGCCCATGTCTGACAACAGGTCTGCAAGTTGCATGCGAGAGCTGCGTCGCGTGGGGTCGAGTTTTAGAGCCTCGGTCAACAGCGTCATTGCCTTCTCTTTCTCACCCATGTTTTGCATGACTGAAGCGAGCAAAGCCTTAAAGGCGGCATCACTGTACTTTTGGCGCCCAGCCTCATTCTCGATGGCAAGGACAGTCGCCTTCTGCTCGCGGCTTAGGTTTGACATGCCCACTGCGGCACTGAGATAACCTTTCCAATAAGAGCGCTGCATGATGTCGCCATCAACGAGCACTTGGTAATTCAGCAATGCGAGAGCGTAGTTGCCGTCCCAGAGAGCGAGCTCTGCTAGGCGGACGGCCATTTGACCATCTTCGGGGTAAGCTGCGGCGATTTGCTCGTAGACATCAGAAGATTCCTTGTAGCGCTTTTGCCAAGTCAAAACTTGAGCCAAGAGATGAAGTGCATCTTCATGGCCGGGGTCGAGTTTGAGCACGATGCGGCATTCGGTTTCCGCTGAGGCAAAGTCATCGCGTGAATTGTGAATCGACGCTAGCAGCATGTGCATGCCAGTGCTCGAATCGCTCGCCTGGTAGATCGCAATGGCCTCGTCGAGATGGCCGCCTGCCAAGTAAGCTGCGGCATGTTCATCAAGAATCTCATCGTCTTGATAACCACCCTCTTTAAGTTTGGCGAAGTAGATCAGACTCTCTTCAATACGACCTGCGTTAAAGAAATTTCGGGCGCCAGAAAGCAAAACATTGCGGCGCGGTACGACCTCGTTGACAAGATCTTTATCTAGCTCAGCGAGAACATGCTGGAAAGTATCGTCCGCTTCATCGACGCGCTGGAAGGCTGCGTGCGAGTTGCCCAAAGCAAAAGTCAGACCCAAGTTGTCGGGCTCGATTTCGAGCATGCGGCGGATTAAGTCTTCTACCTCTTGGCGGCGGCCTTCGCGCAACAAAATCTCAGAGAGCATGTCGAGCTGTTTCATTTTGGGTTCGCCAGAAAGTGAACTTTCGTAAATTTCTTCAACGCGAACCAAATCTGCACGCGAAAGCACGATGTCTTCGCTAGCAGACAACAAGAATATGTCATCTGTATTCACGGTGCGGAACAAGACCAAACCACCAGGTATCAACACCATCGCTGACAAAATGCCAACTGCGACGGGTTGGAAAATGGGTGCTTTTTGCTCTTGGTTGCGCGCGACGAGTGCGCTCTCAATTCGTTTTTCATCGATTGGCGAGAGCAAATCGTAGAGCATGCCGCGACTTTGCTCGACAAAGGATGTGTACTCTAAGACATACTCGTAAAGTTTCAGCGAACCGAACTCTTTGACAGTCGATCGCAAAATCTGCACTTGCCCCTCGACTCGACCCAGCGGAGATGGCATCACGAATGGGTAGTGCGCGTCTTCATCTAATTCTTGTGGCAACAAGATACGCAAAGCCTTGCGGCTGATGTCTTCCGTAACGGTGCGGATGCACGGACCAGGCTCGCCCTCAATTTGACTTGGCAAGACCAACTCTAAAGGCAAGCGATATAGCTTGCGCTCTTCGCGACGGCGCTTCCAAGTTAAGAGGTGTGCAACGCGGTGCGCTAGCTGGCGAGTTTTAGAACGGCGCGAACTAAACCACTGATAAATCAACGGAACAGCATAATTCAAGGCCAAGCGCGAAAGAGCGTCAGCTGTCTCTGGTGTCAACTCAAGGAACTCAATGCCGTAGCGGTAAGTACCCTTTTCCGCCTCAGTTGGCTGCGAGCCGTCAATCGCCAAATCATCTGGCGCAGAAGCATCACTATGCCGAATGGCGCCGCGTAAGCGATAGCGCTCACCATCTGCAGACAGGAAGAGATCCCCTTCGCCATCGATAGGCAAAGGCTCGTAAGTGATGAGGCCAATGCCGTATTCACTAAAGTCGGATGACATCCCGAGGCCGGAAACTGTGCCGTGCTCCGGGTCGTCAAAAGTAAACTCGACCGGCAAAATCGCCTTGTGACGATACGAGAATCGTTTGGTTTCTTCCGCAATTGAGCGGCGCAAAACCATCCAGGCCAAAACGATGTGATAAAGCACCAGTGGCGCGGCGATGGATGGGCCGATGAAATCATATGTCGTGTGGAACAACATGCGGAAGCTCGCCCAGGCAAGGGCTGCAAACCCAAAGCCAATAATCATGATTTGCGGCATGATGAATTTAATCAACGATGCGCCCGCTTGACGGCCACCGCGCTTACTGGTCACAACAAATGTAGAATCTTTGCGCTTGAAAATTCCGCGAAAACAACCTTTGATGCTCGTCCAGAAAGTCATCATGGCAAACAACTCCATGTTGTGCAAACTCGCGTTTTTACCACTTACAAGGCGCATGGCCAAGTGCGTGATGAAAAGGTAGCTCAGCAGCATGGTAATAATCCAAACTTTGATCTCTGTGAACGGTGCAACGCCAGTGAGCAACAGCAAAATCGGTGTTGCGTAAACCGCTAAGCGCGTAAAGCCAGAGAACCAGTGAAAGATCGACGCCCAATAGGAAATGCGCTGAGTCAGAGTCAGACCCCGCATTGTGAGCGGGTTGTCATGAAAAAGAATCGACACATTTCCCTCACCCCAACGCAAGCGTTGAGTGTGGAAAGTTGTGACATCGGGCGCCGCTTGGCCCGCGATGAGACGCTCGGTGACGGAAATTGACTTCCAGCCCTTAGCGGCCATGCGCAAACCGGTGTGCATGTCTTCGGTAATTGTTTCAACCGCAAACAAACCCACATCGTCGAGTGCTGTGCGACGGAACATCGCCGCCGAACCCGCAAAGACCACCGCATTGCAGCGGTTTTTACCTGGCTGCAGGTTGTGGTAGAAAAGCAGACCCTCTTCCCAGTATTGCTGCTTATCGTAATTACAAGAAGCCTGAAAATTTTCGAAGTTGTAAAAATCGTGTGGGCTTTGCACAAAGCCAACTTTCGGGTCACGGAAGTAACCCAGTAGCCTCGTAATCATATGCTTAACGGGCACATGGTCGGCGTCGAGAACAATCACATACTCGCCATCGAGCTGCTCGAGAGCGTTGTTCATATTGCCCGCTTTAGCGTGCTTGTTGTCGTCGCGCTTGATGTACATCGCACCAAGCTCATCTGCTAGCTCTGCAACTTCAGGGCGGCGACCGTCATCCAAAATGATGGTGCGGTGTTCGTAATCCATGGCCAAAGCGGCCTGAACGGTTCCACGAAGGAGGAGGACATCTTCGTTGTAGGTCGGGATCAAGACATCAACTGTTAAGCCCTCTTCGGGCTCAAGAGCATCGGGCTCGTCGACTTCCCAGACATTGAAGAAGTAGAGCAGCATCTGGAAGCCGCCCAAAATCTCAGCGGAATACAACAGCCAAGACGCGAAGGTGGAATATGCAGACTCAAGGTTGAGTGTGAAGATTCCACGGAAAATGATGTACACGATGGTCATTCCCATCGCGAGTATCATCAAGAGTTTTTTCCAACTATTTGGCATGGCGATTCTTCACATCGGCTACTTCTGCGCCAAACTTAAGGCGGCTGAAGGATTGGGGGGGAGGGCTCGTAGAGATATAAGGCAAAACAGAGACGGACACAAATTCCGTTTTCCTAGAATAGCATGAAAACGAGCACCCGACAGCCCAATATATAGGGGATGACTAAGCTAGTTTCGACCCATCAGCCACCCCAGTTGGGTGGGCGCATGAGTAAACGCTCTATCTGGCTGAATAGAAAGGGGATACGGGCCCCACCACTCTCCGGCAGCCCAGTAGCAGCCTTGGACATGAGATTGATCCATAATCTGCAGCGCGCCCTGAAGCACTTCGCCCCACCCAGCATTTGTGGCAGGAACGCCAAACTCGCCAATAAAGGCATTGACCTTGTTTTTGGCGCACCAACTCAAAAATGGGTTCAGCCTCTTGGCTGCGCGCTGTCGAATATTGGGGTCTCGTTGCAGCTCTTCTTCCCAGCTCCAGCGATATTGACCACTTCCATCTGCGTCGAAATAGGCATGAGCTTCGTAGGCGAAATGGTCTAAAGGGTCTTGCACCCACGACTTAGCGCCATTGGCGCGAACCCAGCGCTCGCTGGATGACCAATCTAAGCCCGGAATAAGCAATAAAGAATTGTCGCCGGCCTCACGAATGCAAGTGACCACATGCTGAGTTGCCTTTTGCCAAAGCGAGCGCTTGGTGCCATGCGGCTCGTTCATCAAGCCGTATGCCCACGGGCGCGCGTCGGTTCGCGCAAAAGCCTGGCCAATTTTGACCCACAAATCAGCAAAATGCTCTTGCGAGACTACAACTCGCTCACCATAAGAGTGGTCAATGAGCGCCTCGATGATGAACTTACCTTCTTGGTAGGCATAACGGCCGTAATTATGGCAGTCAAGGATGGCGCGCCCACCGGCATCATGCACCCACTTGACATTTTCACGAAGAGCGAGCAACTCTGCGCTGTCGAGCGGCCCACCCAAAACTGGTTGGAGTCGCTCCCAGCGGAATGGGATGCGGAAGAGCTCAACCCCCTGCCCCGCAAACCAATCAATCGTGCGTTTAGAATTGTAAATGTAAGAAGAGCCAAGGCGCCCATGATTGAGATTTGAGAAACCCTCGACATCAGAAGCAAACTCAGCACCCGCCAAACTCAAGCCACGAGTTGGCCCGCTGTAATCGCAGCTTTCCATCTCATTGCTGCAAGAAAGTGCCATAAGTAAACCAAAAATGACCGTAAAGCCAAAAAGCGAAACTCCCCTCATCAAAAACATGAGAAAGCATAACGCATTGAAGACCAGGTTGCCTGAGCTTCTCTTGCCTTTGATTTTTCTTTTTGGAAGCTGCGGAGTTCTTCAGCAAGATCATCACCCTACTTTGAATTGGCTTGATGAGCAACTTCCAGAGGCCGATTCGACTGTGGCGTCGCTTGCACTTGGCATTGCGATTCTGCCCGTGACCTTGCCAGCCGGTTTGGTTGATACATTTATCGCCAACCCCATCCTTGTTGCGCCAAATGCCTGGAGAAGCACTGACGATTTAGTTTGGGCTAATCCTCAAGGCACGCTGTTTTATCAGTCGGCGCTTTTCCTCCCTAAAGTTGTGTTTACGCCAGTCGTTTTTGCATTCACTTGGTCCACTCACATCATGCTTGGCGAATGAAAACTTTCTCTACCTTACTTTTCTTTTTGTTGCTCGCGAGTCTCACGAGTTGTGCATTTACTAACCCATTAAATACACCGCTCGTTACAGCTGTTGACGAGACCCTCGGCGGCGAAGACAAAGACAGCTGGGCCACCATTGCAGCCATTCCGTTGGCGCTACCGCTCGGGCTGATCGATGTCGTTGTGGTGCACCCCGCTCAGGTAATTGATGACGCCGCAAACGACACCTGGGATTTGCTCTGGGAGCAAAGCGTCAAAGGCTCGGCGATGCGTTCTTTCGTGGCCCTGCCGCGGCTGGCATTAACGCCCGTTGTCTTTTGTGGAGACTGGCTGGGCCGCTCGCTATTTGATATCCCGCCTCATGGCGCAAAAACTGTAGCAAGTACTAAGCCGATGACAGAGCAAGAGCGCGAGCAAACTATGAAGCGAATTGCACAATTGGAAAAGGACATCATTCGTTTGCGCGAGCGGCTTGACAGCCATTAACCAGAAATCAGGTGGCTCTCTTTCTTTTCCTCTTTGGGTTGTTGACTCTTGACGGCGGCGTCAGCTAATTGTTGATAAAGCGTGGCCATCGTTGTTGAGCCTATTCCACGAAACAACTCAGCCATGCCAGCATAATCACGAGTGCGGCGCACGAGTCGGCGTCCAAATGACAAGCGAGAGCCTGACGGGTCACGAGGATTTATCGTGCTCAGCAATCTCACATCGCGCAGAATTAAACCCAATCTCTCTGGGCCTTTATAGACCACGCGTAAGTTGCACATTGAATCGAGCAACAAGCTCGTAGGCAGCGGCGTGCCGTTGTAGCGCCCAATGATTTCACCGAGTAAAATCTCAAGGGCGTTCATAAAGGCATCGTCTGTGTAGCCAGAGTCTCGCTGCAAGCCAAAATGAGAAACAACTTTTTTCGCTTGCTCATGCTTATCGAAGGGGTCTGTGCAAAGCGTGACGATGCGCAAACCTTGCTTGTCGATTTTGTCCTTTCGCTCTTGAAAGCCCTCAAACTCTTTTAGGCAAGATGCACAGGTCGTCCCCCATAGGTTGAGCAAAATAGGTGAGCCAGCCAAGTCGGCGACCTTGCGTTGTGCGTTTTCAAAAGATGGGATGCCAAGTGGCCCAAGTGGTATGGACTCGGTCAAAACAATGCGTGAAACTGGGCGAGCTGCATCTGACTTGACGCCTCGCGCAGCCGTGGCCAAAGCTAGTTGAGGTTGCGCATCGACGAGCTCAGCTTTGCCTGAACCTTGTATGAGTGTGTATCGGTTATCAATCGAGCAGCCTGTAAAGGACTCGGTCTGACCACCAGGCCAACGGACGACAACTTGCTCAATCGAGTCTTCATTGCCCAAACTAAAGAGCAGCGTTTTGGATGATTGTGACAAGAAACTCTCACCCGCGTAAATGGTACGAGTAAAAGATTTATTGTTGGCCGTTTGGACGACAACACGCGCACCAATGGCGTCGCGATTGGATTGAACGCCTTGCAAGTAAAACTTGACCCAATGCGTATCGGGCCCGTTGCCGCGCATAAGGCGAATGCGGGGAGCTGTGCGGAATCGCAGCAGGACATCTGCCCGGCCGTCGTCGTCCCAGTCGATGTCGGCTACGGAGCGACCATCGCCTGTGAATGCAGCGTCGGTGCATGACGACATGTCGGCGAATTGATTGTTGCCCAAGTTGAGAAAAGCCCGATTAGATTCACGGCCTGACCAACTCGCGCCTTCGTAGCGGACGAGGTATTGAATGCTCGACCAGGCGTTGCGGTACTCATCAGGGGCTTCATCTGATTCTGCTGGAGATTGCGACGTCACGCGTCGCCAGAAAAAACTTCATAAATCGTGAGTGTCGGTATTGGTTACGAACCCATTCGGAGAATAAATGTCGGGAAGACCGTCGCCAGACAAATCGCCCATGCGCGCGCCCCAAGCCCAGCCACCAACTGCGATACCCGCATCTAAAGTGATGTCACGGAAAGTGCCGTCGCCCAAATTTTCGAGCAGAGTATTGCCGCGTGCATGACGGAGATAATGCTCATGAACTTTTTCTTGTTTGCCCTGCATGAACTGATCGCTTTGGGGAACAATGCGTCGCCCTGCAGAAGAAAACATGTTGCTGACATGATAATCCATGTCGCCGTCGCCATCGATATCGGCAGCACTAATGCCCATGCCTGCGGCCAAATCACTCGCGCCTATTTCGCCAGCGACATCAATGAAGTTGCCACCGTCGTTGCGGTACAAATTATTATGACCGAAATCATTTGTTACATATAAATCTAAATCGCCGTCATCGTCGTAATCTTCCCAGAGTGAGGAAAGTGAAAACTTAGAGTTGTTTTGATTCAGGCCGACTTCCGCCGTCGCTAACGAGAATTTGCGGTCGCCAAGATTCCGCCACAACATGTTTGAGGCACCGTTATTTGCATCATGATAAGGAGTCGGCACACCACCAATGATGCCGCCGGCGGTGTAGCGCACGGCGTATAAATCTAAATCGCCGTCAGCATCAATGTCAGCTGCACTTAAAGAATAAATCTCGTCATCGCCATCACCTTGGACGGGAGTTAAATCATTGAATTGCCCCGTGCCATCGTTCCAGCAAATCATTAGATTTGCGCCGACCGCGACAATCAAATCTTGATCGCCGTCATTGTCTAGGTCTAAAAACAAAGCCGAGCGAGAGTTGTCTAGAAAGCCAACCCCAGCGGATTGCGTTTTATCGCGTGCGCGGCCATCTTTGCTGTGTGTGAACAAACGGTTAGGCAAACCACCTTGCTGGCAAACATATAAATCATCTCGGCCGTCTTGATTAACATCACCGACCGCAAAGCCCTGCGCGCCAATAAATGAATTGCCAATGAGTCGGTCTGTCATGTCCATGTACTCATTAACACCGTGTAGATATTCGGAACGGAAATGGGCCATGTCGCCAAAGACCGCACCCGTTAAATCTTCCAAAAGCGGAGCTTGTGTTTTAAGCTCTTCACAAAAAGACGCGCGCAAAGCAAACATGCGGACGACACTCTCGCCGCCTTCTTTTCGCACCCGCCACTCAGCATTCCATTGGATGTTTTGCTGAAAGCGACCCCCAGTTGCAGTTGGCGCAGAGAAATGGCCTAGAACTTCGGTCGAGAAATAATCATCATCACGGATATCAACCGAAATGATTTTCACAAAAGGGTGAATCTCAACACCTTCATCGAAAGGCGTAAGCAAATCATGAGTTAGCTCAGCGGCGCGAGATGCCGGATACAAATCGCCCGTGAAACCCTTGGCGCGAGAAGCTTGAGTAAAACCATCATCAATTAATATTTCAAATTGTTGCGGCCGCAAAATGGTTAAGCCGATGAAATCTTGATCAAACTGCTCGTGAATATGCTCAAAACCGTGATGCGCAATCGCTTTGGCAAACTTTTTGATTTCAGCCTTGGCTAAATCATGCAAGACCTCGCTGCTCCAACCATCAAATTCAGAACTGCGGCGTTTGCGGTTATCGAGTGCCCAACTCGGCAAATCCATGCCGCGATCTTTGATGAGCACGCCCACATCTTGTTGAGGTGGTGGGCAATCTTGGGGCGGATGGTTACTGGGCGCTTCGGGGGATAACGCCAGAAAGAGAATGATTTGCAGGGGGGGGGTGAAGAGCAAAGTTGTGGTGATTAGGGGGAGAATCCAGAATGCACTCTCCCCAACCTTTGCGCAAGTAACTTTTCTATTATTGAAGCTCGATTTCTGAAAAACCTAAGCCAAGCTTTTCGGCATCGTCAGTTGATTCCAAAACTTCGATACGAAGACTGCGAATCTTTTTCTTTTTTGAAAATACAACGGTCGTCTCTTCTGATGCATCAGGGTTGAGGTCAACAACTATGGGGTTGCGGCTTGATCCCAGCCACAAATGTAGCTTTGTAACGCGAGGGTTCTGGCCTTCTCCGCTATCCGCTAATTTTGTGCGAGCATGAGCAAATGTGATTTCACTCACTCGCATGATTTGATTCAACTTAATCTCAAATCGAGGGCTCTTGTCGCCAACGGGGGCTTGCCAAGAGGTATGAAATTGACCATCGATGGCATGGCTCGGGTCGTGACCACCCGCGGAGGCACTGGCACTTGCCTGAGCCATGGAACGCGCTAAATTATTTTCTCTCTTCACGATGGAATCAATAAAACCAAATTTAGCGTTGCTACTTTCTTTTGAGTACTCAACTTCAGTTGTGGTTTCTACAGCGAGAAAGGCTTCAATCTCTGCATAAATCAACCAGTCGCCTTCGGGGCAATTGACTCGCGCAGAAAAGCGGAAGGCCTCTAAATCATCGATTGTCGCGGGAATGCGCACTTCTTTTAGTAGCCGGGATGCGCCACCCTTCTTCGGTCGAGCCATGTAGCGGACTCTTTCTAGACTAGCCACCTCAGGCACCTCAACCCATAAGATGAGTGGCTCACCCTGAGCCAGATGCAACACGACGCCACTCTCTGTGGGTTTAGAATTCCGCTGAGAAGCTCCTACTTTACGCTCACCACCCGTCACTGCCTCAAGGGTTGCGCGCCGCAAAAACAAGAGTGCAAAACAAGTCGAAGTTTCGCAAGTACCGCCCCAGTGCCCGGCCTCAAGCTGATGGTCGAGTAGCCACGCCGCACCCTCTTGGTACCAATCATGGTTGGCCATTTGCTCTAGACCATGTAAGTTGCAGGCACGCTCAAGCCCGTATAGATAGTAAAGGTGGCGACTTGCGGCAGCACCAGGGTTGTGATCGACAGCAAAATTCTCTGCTAGCCAAGCGAGCCCGGCTTCCCGCGCTAAACGAGTAGCCTGTTTCGGCGTCCCTCGGAATTTTTCACCCAGGGCATCTTCACAAAGGTAGGCCACGGCAACGCCTGCAGCCGTCATCGAACCAGTTGCTGTTCCTCCTGGGCGGTATGAAAATCCGCGAGCAGGCACGGATGACTTCCCGGTGACTGCTGACTGCTTCGCTGAATTCTGGGAGTCGACGAGGTAAGAACGCAAACCTTTTGCAAGATTTTGCCAAGCCTTTCGCGGTGTTTTTAGGCCCATTTTGTCTGCAGACCAGAGCCCTAAAGCAGCATATTGTGTAATGGAAAGATCTGTTGCACCGCTTGGGTAAGACCACATCCCTGAACCCTGCTGCCAGTCAAGCAGGAGAGCCTGCAATTCTTTCATCCAAGGCAAAAGTGATTCTTCATGGCTGGCTTCGATTGCCATCATTTGAATGCCTAATGAATATGTTTTGGCAGGCGGTTGTCGGCGCAGGTAGCTCAGCCCTCTCCGAATCGCACGGTGAGAAGAAGGGATACCACATTTAAGAAGTGTATAAACGGAAAGCGCTGTTTGCCCATTTGGGTAGGAGCTTCGATAATCGCTCCAAGAGCCATCTGCCATTTGAGTAGACAACAGGAACTCAACCCCATTATCGATGGCTTCGTTAACGGCGCTCACCTCGACCAAGCGCTTTGACTCCTGTGGAGACGCATCTTGAGTCGCCCAATCTTGGGTTACCCTTCGGCCTTTTGGTGGTGCGTATCCAGCCCACTGGAAGTCGCCGCCGTAAGGTGTCAAGCGGCCAAGCGCAGAGTGGTTAAGGATGGCATCATTTTCAGGCCATCCCCATCGAGTGAAAAGGGGGCGTAAATCACGGCGCACTGTTTGAGAAAAGAAAATGATGAATTGGTTTCGCTTTTCTTCATCATTCTTGGGTTGTTGACTTGATGCAAGCTCGTGGTATTTGGAAAAGACTCTTTTGTAGGCCTCCCAGCCGAACTCTCGCTGGAGCATGGCGTAAACGACAAGGGCGATTCCTGGGTTACCTTTCCATGAATCGAAATCTGGCTTTTTAAGATACTTGATGGCGCTTTCTTTTTGGCCAACGAGCCAAGGGTTTTCCCACGGCTCAATACCGCTCATGATTTCGCCAGCATGCAAAGAAAATAAATTGCAAGTTACCTCGCCTGTGCCAGAGAAGGTCCAGGAACTCTTCTGACGATTATGCCCCCATTCATGAAAGTGACCCCAGCTGCCCTCATTACGCAAACGCTCGACATCAAGGACATGCGCCATTTGACCATCTCTGGCTTCAGCGACATCAAGGTGGGTCATGACTGGGTAGCCAGAGTGCATGTAGCCGGCTGAGATTAAAACATCAGCAACAAATCGTTCTTTTCGGAGCGGGATGTCTTCGGCCCCTAGCTCACAATGTGATGTGATGACACCGTCCCAAAAGGTGATGGCTTGGGTGGGGTCTGCTAAGTTGCGCACTGCACTTGACGGTACGGTTAGCACACATTCATTGCCTACGATTTCAGCCCATGGCCCGGGTGCAGTTTGTGCTTTTTCCCACTCGCGCGGAGTAGTTTGACCCAAAACAAAAAGTGGGGCTTTTACCGCTCCTTTAAGAGTCAGCTCGAGGGGTTGCGCATCACTTGAAGCGACTAGGTAGACGGGGCCTCCCCAAGGTGTGCGAATCTCGAGCCCCTCTGAAAGCGGCAATTCAACGGTGATTTCGGGCCATCGCGGCCACGAGCTCTTGTGCCAAAGTGTGTCACGGTGGCAGCCGACCCGCAGCGACCACCCCTGAGTCTGCCCTTTAGAGTCAGGTTTGGTTTCGCTCTTTATTTTGCCCACACGAAGAGTCTTCCCTGGCGCAAGATAAAGACCAGTACTCTGCCAACCTGGACGAGTCGCATCAAATGTAAACTTCTCGGCCACCTGTTTTGCAGAAGCTGAAACGGCTCCGGGGAAGTCATCTGCGCCGAGAAAGGCGACCCGTTTTGCTACTGGAATGTCTTTCCACAACCGGGATTTGAGTGCAACCCAAAGTCGAGAAGCTCCATCTTTTATACCGAGCGGTTTTTTCGGGTTTGGAGCATGTGGGTTTTCAAGTTTGCTCGCGTATTCAAGCAACGCAGGAAGCAAAATCATGTCGCCGCTCGGGATCGACTCGACAGCGTGGACGAGCGGATAATACGCGGGGGCATCTACAGGTATTGCTGCAATTCCGAGCTCTTGGTAGTAACTCAAAATCTGACCTGCATGCATTTTGCCTGCTTGGTTTTTTGACACCGCATAACCGCCGTCTTGGTTTGCATCGCAATAACCGTCGGCTAAAACAACACCCATGATGGCCGTAACCTGATTCATTGGGTGCTCTTCTCTAATGTTTTTCCCGCTAAGTTGTGCCCAGCCCCAAGGGCAAGACCCCATAAAAACACTGCCACCTTGGCGCACATATTTTTGTAATGACTTTACCCAATCTGCATTTGGGTATTCTGGTGCGTCAAGCCAAATTAATACATCATAATTCTTCCATTGCTTAATAGGTAAGCTCAACTTGCCTACTTTCGGTTTCATTTTGCCACTTGATAACCATTGAATTGCATTGTGCGCGAAAACAGAAAGTGGGTCATTTGAGTTGCGCGCCTTAACGCTAGCCGAGTGATAACCGTGCGCCGCAACAACGACTCGCCCCTTTCCGTATCGTGCTGCGCCCAACATGGCATGAGGTTGAGCGCCCCCACCCGTCAAAACTGCAAACGCTTTTGGGCCGAACACGGAAACGGTGCCGGGTGTGCCAGGGCGTGGCAAGACATCAAGGCCGTCGAGCAACACGGCTCTGTCGGCATCTGTATCTTGAAAGGAGGGCGCGACGCTCAGCGCGGTTGCTGGAGAGATGGCCAGAAAAGCCAGACACCAAAGAAAATATACAACCCAAAGACGACTTCTTTGAACTAAGGCAAGGGGGGATGTCTGAAGCACGAAAGTAGCCTAAACTCTCGATGCCAGAATGGCAGACTCACTTTGGCCTTTGGCTTGCAGTGCATCCAATTCCCATGCTGAATTCCATCGAATTGCTCCTGCAGCGCACGAATTCCATCCTCTTGCGCGTGCTTCTCCTCGGCCTCTTTATAGGGGTGGCCGGGTTTCTGATTGCGTTTAGCCTGTTTGCCTTTGTCATTATGAGCGTCATGCGACTTTTTGGTTTTCGACCTCGCGCCGCGACGCTCCCGCAGTTCCCTAGATTCCCTCGTCTTTGAAGCACTCGCCCAACCCCGCGCCAGTCGACCAACGGCGCATTTTTCGCACTTGGCTGCCACTTGCCCTGAGTTGGATGCTCATGGGCGCCGAGATGCCAGCCTTTACGGCTTTTGTCGGCAATATGCTCGACCCGCGCATCCATCTCGCGGCTTGGGGTTCTCTTGTTTTTCCTCTTTCCTTGGTCATCGAGGGCCCCATCATTCAAATGCTTGCCGCATCGACGGCTCTAGCAGAAGATGCTGAATCATGGAAAAAGCTGCGGCGCTGGATGTTTCAGCTCGCCGGAGTGCTCTCGGCCCTGCATGCTCTCATTGCATTTACACCGATTTTCGATTGGATTGCACTCGACATCATCGGTGTACCGCCAGATGTCCTTGAACCCGGGCGTTTAGGTTTTCAAATCATGCTTCCCTGGACGATGAGCATTGCATGGCGACGCTTTAATCAGGGCGTTTTGATCCGTACCGAGAGAGCGCGACTCGTCACGGCAGGCACAGCGATTCGCCTAGGCGTTTTGCTTATCACCCTAAAGTTTTTGCCTAGCATTTCAGAATCACCAGGGGTCGTTGTCGGATCGATTGCAGTTGCGCTCGCCGTAATTTCCGAAGCTCTTTTTTCAGAATGGGCGGCTCGACCTGCCGTGCGCGAAAGAATAATGACCGCTCTTCCTGCGAAGCAAAAACTCACCGCAGCTAGTTTTAGGGCTTTCTATATTCCATTAGCGTTGACTCCATTAATTACGCTTTTCATTCAACCCGTTGGCTCGGCCGCCATGAGCCGTATGCCAGAAGCGCTTGATTCACTCGCCTGTTGGTCGCCCGTGCATGGTTTGATTTTCCTAGTCCGCGCCACAGGGTTCGCTTTTCAGGAAGTCGTTGTCGCCTTGTCACCACAACCACATGCAAAAAAAGAGCTCGTTCGATTTGCTAAGCGACTTGGCCTCGCCGCAGTCGCGACATTGTCTGTGATTGCTTTCACTCCACTTGGCAGCTATTGGTTTGGCACCATTTCTGGTCTGCCAACAAACATGGTTTCCTTGAGCGTAACCGCAGTCGGCCTAGCCGTCTTGATGCCAGGCTATGCCGTTGCGCAATCTCTTTTTCAGGGGCAGCTTGTGCACGCCCGCAAAACAAAAGCCATTACGCATAGTGTGCTTATCTACGCGATTACGGCAAGCGCAGGTTTATTCTTGGGTGCGACGCTCGACAACACACCCGGGATTATTTGGGCTATCGCCACATTCACAACCGCGGGTATCCTACAGACACTCTTTTTACGCTACCACTCTCGTCGCCTTCCTTCACCCCCTTGACCGAATCCTCTTTTGATGCCGAACAAGCCTTCTTGGCTTGGCTAAGTGCACGCGACAATCACGAATCGGTTGGCCGTGATGACTTCCGAAAAGACCTCGACCAAGAGGGTCGCCAAGAGTTTGACAAACTAGCTGACGACTTCCTAACTTTGCGAGCACGAGTTGGTGCAAGCCAACCTGATTTACAAACAGGCCGCGAAATTGGCCGCTATCGCCTGATTCAAGAGCTTGGCAGCGGTGCAGTCGGCATGGTTTGGGAAGCCCGCGACACGCGGCTTGGGCGGCATGTTGCTCTTAAATTGCTTTACCCGCACTTGGCGATTTCAGATCGGGCCGTCCAGCGTTTCCACCAAGAAGCGCGTGCAACCGCAAAACTAAGCCACAGTTCTTTGGTGACTTTGTGGTCGAGTGGCCAGACAGATAATCTACATTATCTTGCTCAAGAGTTGGTTGGTGACGGGCGCACGCTGGCAGATGTCATCCTTGAGCGGCAAGAGGCAGACACGATTCCGCCTGATCATTGGCGGGAAATGGCGAGCCACTTAGCGGCTATCGCAGAGGGCGTGGCGCATGCTCATCAGCATGGTGTTTTGCATCGTGACATTAAACCAGGCAATATTCTTTTTGACCCATCAAACACTCCGCGGCTGACTGATTTCGGTTTAGCAAAAGTTGCTGATCAAGATTTGTCACTCACGGGTGAAGTTGTCGGCACGCCTTTTTACATGAGCCCCGAACAAACACGCGCATCGGTCGATGCGTCAAAAACGGGCACTGACATTTTTTCACTTGGGTCGGTGATGTATGAATGCCTCTGCTTGCAGCGCCCTTTTCAGGGTGACTCTTTCGAGACCGTAGCCTATGCCATTCAGCATAAACACCCTCGGCGACCCACTCAGATTTCAGCGCAGTGCCCCAAAGACCTCGAATCGATTTGCCTCAAGGCTTTACAAAAAAACCCGGCTGACCGATATGTTTCCGCACATGCTTTAGCCCTCGACTTAATGCGATTCTTGCAGGGCGAGCCTGTCATGGCACCTCCTGTTTCGTTTACGGCTCGACTTTGGCGTCGAACTCGCCGCACGCTTTCTAGTTTAGGCTTTGTTACTTACGCTCCATTCTGGAAACGCCCAACGCCTGACAATAGCTCCGATCTACCGCAAGCGGCAGCGGCATTACTGCAAGATGAAAACTGGGCCGCGCTCCAAAAGTGGGCTGACGATTTACTCGATGCCGGCTTTTATAGAGAAGCCAAAGTTTTGCATCGCCTGCTGCTCAGTCAATCGCCCAATTCGCGGCGCAATCGATAAATCCCGCGGTCAAACGCTCGGCGGGTTTCCTGCTCGTCAAGGCCCATTGCTATCGCGATTTTCGGGACGGAGTCGCCCTCAACATGATGCCCCATGACGGTGCGCTCAGGTTCGGGCAAACGCAAAATGGCTAGCCACATTTTGGACTTGCGCTCATCGTTTCCCATTTGAGTCAATTGCCCTTCAAAATCATCTTGCGATATTTGCTCTGGCATTTCGACTCGCTTATCTTCGCGGCGACGGTCTCGCGTTTGCATGCGGCCACGATCACTGGCCTTCCACTCAAGACGCTGCGACATCAATGAAAGGAAACTACCTCGCGTGCGAAACTCTAGCTTGGCCATGTCAGCCCAAACATCTTTCATAACGGACTGAACCAAATCTTGCGTGTCGAGCATTGAACGAAGCCTCGAGCCAACTTTGCCTGAACCCAGCCGAAGCAGGTCGTTAAAGAAATAGCCTAAAAATTCATCCACGAGAGCTCGATCACTTTGCCCCATAGAGTGAATTACACGAAGGGCTGCATCGGATGAGTCGCCTAAATCTCTGGCTAATTCAATATGGAGCTGCTCGGCGCCAGCTTTCGATTGCAAAGCCTCAGCGGATGAAGGGCCTAAAAATTCAGCTGCAAACAGCAAGGCTTCCTCTTCGGAATTGTGACGAGTGGAGTGGCGTGTATTCATATACTACAAATCATAGACTGGCAAGACAGGAATAACCTGGCTGTAAGCAGTCATGCCATTAAGCAATAAGCCTTCGACCTGAAAATAAGACATGCGGCCAGCCATCGCAGGGGTATTAGGCATGTGATAATCAAAACTCCAAGCACCTGCAGCATCAAGAGTTGAGGATACGCCCGGATTTGCAATGGGCATTGGGTTTACTTGTAGGCCCTGCCCTGGGTTTGTTGACCAGCCCGCGTACAGCAAAAAGGGCTGATTCGGTTGACCACTCACGCCCATGCGCAAGAGATCTCCGAGCGGCGCGCGGCCATCCACGCCAAAAGTAAAAGCCTTGTGCTCAAAAGCACCGATGTCACCACGCCCATCTGCATCGCGAATATTCCCGTAATAATCCTCGGCAAGGCCGCCGACCGGAGCCGCGCCCCATGCATCAGATCGTGCACCAAGCACCATGGCGCTGCCGACGAAGGCCGCATCGCCAACGATGTTTCCACCAAGACCAGAAAGGGATTGATCTTGAACGAGATTTGACTCGAAGGTGAAATTCCAGGGCATCGAACCGAAATCGCGCAAATCGCCACCATTATCAGAGAGGATATTGCGCATCAAAACTGCGTGCGGATAACTGGATGATGCATTTGGACGCACCAAACTGACGGCTTCTTTTCGCGGGGAAGAAACGATGCCATTGCGAACTAAATTGCAACTATTCAACATCAAATTAGAAGCCCCACCAGCACTCTCAACAAGGATTGCATGGTTTGCAAAATCGCGAATCACGGTGTTTTCGATATTAATCTCAAGCTCAGAAGAAGCGTCGCTTGCTATGGCTTCTACGCCGTTCTTTGTGCCGTTGCGAATCGTGCAGCGTTGGATATTCGCCTTGACATGCGTGCGTTCATGAGCGAAAAAAGCAAACCCAGTATCGATGGCTTGAATCTCGCACATGCGAACATCAGCATTGACATACGCGTCACCGCCAACGGTAACTTGCAAAGCCGTTTCAGCATGAATATCCATGTTTTCAAGAATGATATGAATTTGATCGCCAAGTGCACCACTGCCCACCAGTCGTACAAATTGTCGCCCGCCCTGAACGCTCAAACCACGCAAAGTCAAATCACCTGAGCTGGGGACTAACCGGAAATTCGCGAATACTGAAGTGGACGATGTGAACAAAACACTTCCGGGAGAAACGGCTTGTACAGTCATAGCATCGGTTGTTACCTGAAGAGGCCATACCTCTTTTTCATACACACCTGGCAGGCAATGAACAAGAACAGAATTGCCCGCGGACGAGCGAGAAACTGCATAAGTTAGAGTTTCAAATGGGCTAGACGCATTTCCTGTCACGCTTGCCAAATCTTGGCCAGAAGTGCTATCAATGTAAAAGACATCTTGTGCGACAAGAGTTGTGCTTAGAATGCAAAGAAGGAGCTGGAGGAGTATGGAGCGGGGGGACAACACCTTTGCACCTTACTTGAAAAGCGGCCAGCTCGCAATCGAACCGCTTTGCTAACAGCAATCTCGAGCTAGGCTTTTTGCAGCAAACCCAAAACTTCTTTGCGACTGTCAAGTGTCAGCAGAAGCAGTAAATCACCCGATTCAGCCCAATCAAGGGCAGACTGAGTGGCTTCCATTTCATTGGCAGCGTGAGCAATTTGCTCAGCGGGAAAACCAGCTTCAATCAAAGCACCCTCAAGGATGGCAGGAATTTCACCCGGCTGCCGACCACGCAATTCATTGGGTTGTTCTTTGATGATGACCCTGTCGACCCCGCCTGCAGCTGCGGCTTGAGCCAGCTCGACCAATGCATCATCGTTGCGATCGCCCGCATGACCGAGAGTTACGAGTCGGCGATTTGCTGGCATGGCCGCGGTCATTTGCATTAATGCAGAAAGGCCGTGCGCATTGTGCGCAAAATCGACAAGCACTGTGAAATCTCGTACTTGAAAACGATTCAGGCGACCAGGGTTATCTTTGAGATTGCTTTGAAACGATTGCAGCCCACTCAAAATTGACTCGTCTCGCAAGCCTAACTCTTTGGCCACGCAAATCGCGGCGAGAGCATTGGCAACATTGTGCTGAGCCGCCCCACCAAATGTAATCGGGATTTCTGAGACCGGAATCAGCTTTGTTGTTTCGTGGGAAGCCGTCCATGTCAAAAATCCGCCGTCTAACGTTGCGGCCTGCCCACCGTTTGCAATGTGGTTTTGGATGAGGTCAGAATGATGATTTAGTGAAAACCAAGTTAGGGGTTGCTGGATAAGATGCACCCGCTCGACCGACTTTTCGTCATCAGCATTTAACACAATATGGCGCCCCGCGTGGCGAATCACAAACTTAGTGTCGGCGAGCATATCGAGATCTTGCACACCCCACTCGCCAAGATGGTCGGCAGCAATATTGTTAATTAAAACAACATCAGCCTCGCCTGCTGCGAGAGCGAGACCTCGGCGCAACATTCCGCCTCGTGCGGTTTCAAGGAGTGCGACATCAACATTTGGGTTGCGCAAAATAGCGCGCGCGCCACCCGGGCCAGACCAATCACCGTGATCTATCACCTCGTTGCCAACCATCAGCCAATCTGTAGAACTAAGCCCAGGTACTTTGCCCTGCGCGTCGACCATGGCTTTAAGCAAACGCACAGTTGTCGTCTTGCCATTTGTGCCCGTAATCATCGCAATCGGGATGCGCTCATGAGCCGCCATATCGATTGAACCTGCTTCAGGGAGCTCTTTGACTTGCCAACTTTCGGACCACCGCCCCGCGCCAACGGAAACCACATCATCACAAGTTAAAAACAAGGAGCCCGCACGATTTGCCGAGTGCTGAATTCGGACGAGCGGCGGGTTGCCTTCTTTACGGAGGGCGGCATTAAAACGGGCAATGGCGGCGGTTAGAGCGACTTCACGGTCAGGCTCATTTTCTGTGAGCTGCTGGTCGGGTAAAGCCCACTCGTTGATTTCACACGCTGTATAAAGTGCGTCCATGGGAGCGGAGAAGGCGAGACTTAAGCCACCAGGGAAACGACGACTTGCTGTGGTTTCGGCCCCCCAACCAAGGCCGTCGAGCAAGGGCATCAATTTTGATTTCCAGGCTTGCTCAACCGCATCGGCATCAGCATCGGCCAAGGCCAAATCGACGACAGGGCCGGCCTTTCCCCAAATGACATTGGGGCCGGTCAATCGCCGAGAATCGCGCAACTCAAAGAGATTCATGACAGATGCCAGCTTAGTCAGTTTCTTCAGAAACGGCCAAGCGCACGCCACGCGAATCACGAATCAACTCGACATCACTACCCAAACCGCCTTGACCGAAATCACCAAAGGACCCCAAATCAAGCTCGGTTGTTGGTGCAACGACATCGGTTGGTTCAGCTTCATCGCCGGACTGAAAAGTCTGAATTTGTTTCCAGGAACGCGCAATGGAATCAGCAAAGATGAGTAGTAAATCATCTTGCGCACCCATTTCGAGTGCGGCTTGCACGGCTCGGTCTTCTTCTGGAATCATTTCGATTTTGTCACCGTCTACGCCTGCAGCAAGCAAAGCCTCACGCAGTAGCATCGGGACTTCATCCGACTCTCGACCGCGAAGTTTGTCGTCACGGCGGCAAATGTAATGATCAAAATGACCCGCGCAAAGCGTCGCCATTTCACGGATGTCTTGATCACGGCGATCACCCGGTGCGGCAATCACAACAATGCGGCGGCCCTTTGGCTCAAGACGATTACTTAACTCAACCATCGCCTGAATCGCAGCAGGGTTATGCCCGTAATCCATGATGACTTTGAATGGATGGTCATCGTAGATATTCATCCGACCAGGAGCCTGGAAAAATGTAGTGTCGAATGACCGCAAGCCATGACGAATGTCATCTAATTTAACACCCATGCTAAAAGCAATTGCAGCTGCAAACATCGCGTTTTGCA
Organism: Planctomycetota bacterium; assembly: GCA_018671175.1. Lineage (GTDB taxonomy): Bacteria > Planctomycetota > UBA1135 > UBA1135 > UBA1135 > JABHIE01. Next base: position 35,878 of record JABHIE010000020.1, read on the forward strand.
CATTGTGCATCGCCCGACCATCGAGTGTCGCTGGAATCGAATGCGACCACATCAGCGGGATGTGCTGGCCATGATCATAAATCGTAAGCATGTGCCCAGCAATGCCACGCTCAAGCACAATGGCGCGCCCATTTGACTTAATGTGGTCACGAACCAAGGCATGCTCAGGGTTCATTGTGGCATAGCAAATGTGCTCTGCACGCGTCCGATCAGCCATTTTGAGGCAAAGCGTGTCATCTGCGTTGAGCACGACAGTATCGTTGGCGACCTCTGCAACGATGCGCTTGACTTTCGCCAAATCTTCGAGCGTATCAACACCTTTAAGACCGAGATGATCGGCAGCGACATTAAGTACCGCGCCAACATCGCATTGACTATAACCCAAACCGCGGCGCAGCAAACCACCGCGCGCAGTTTCCATGACGCCTACCTCAACCTTAGGGTCGCGCAACACGATCCTGGCAGAAGCCGGGCCTGTCATGTCGCCACTCACGGTGAGATGGCCGTCGATATAAACACCATCGGTTGTTGTCAGCCCAGTCACCTTGCCCGCCATTTTAAAAATGTGAGCGACCATGCGAGCGGTCGTTGTCTTGCCGTTAGTGCCCGTGATACTCGCAATCGGAATACGCGTTTGCGAACCTTTCGGAAACAGCATTTCCATCACGGGCTCTGCAACATTACGAGGAGTGCCCTCAGAAGGTGCAGTGTGCATACGGAAGCCAGGCGCAGCATTGACTTCGCAGATACCACCCCCACCGACCTTATAAGAGACCGTGATGTCTTCCGTCAAAAAGTCAACACCGCATACATCAAGACCAATCGCTAAAGCGGCTCGCTCGGCCATCAATTTATTATCAGGGTGGATGACATCGGTTACATCGACCGCTGTGCCACCTGTCGACAAATTGCCCGTCGACCTTAAATACACGATTTGCCCCTCTTCAGGGACCGATGCGGATGTCATCCCGCGTAGCTCTAGCAAGCGATTGGCTTGGTAATCGAGCTCAAGACGAGTGAGTACTTTTTCGTGCCCCACGCCACGGCGCGGATCAGAATTGACGATGTTGAGCAGCTCTTCAACCGACGATTTGCCGTCACCGATGACATGACCCGGAACACGCTTTGATGCGGCTTCAAGCTTGCCATTAATAACGAGCAGGCGGTGATCAAGCCCCTTCAAGAAAGCCTCGACGATGACGGCGCGACTGTGCTTGCGCGCGTTTTCAAATGCTGCCTGGATTTCGTCGTCTTGAGTTAAGTTAATCGAAACGCCTCGGCCGTGATTTGCATTAAGGGGTTTAATGACCACAGGCAAACCAATGCGATGAGACGCGCGCAAAGCATCGCGCTCGCTGTAAACCAATCGTTGCCGCGCTACAGGCAGACCCAAATCAGCAAGCAACTTATTGGTCTCTTCTTTGTCGGATGCGATTTCGACACCAATATGGCGGGTCTCAGAAGTAATCGTCGCCTGAATGCGCTTGCCAAATTTGCCGTGCCCCAACTGCACCAAACTATATGGGTTTAACCGCAACCAGGGGATGTTGCGAGCTTCAGCTGCAGCCACAAGTGCCGCCGTTGATGGCCCAAGTGCACGGCGCTGCGCAGAGCGGATAAAACTATCGCGCTCGTCATCCCAGTCAAACTCTGGATCGATAGTGCCGTCTAGTTGCTGCTCATCGGGCAGTAAATGGTACAGCAAGCGCAGACCCAAACGGGCGGCATCGAGGCCAACCTCTTCGTGCTCATACTCGAAAACCACATCATATTGGCCGTATTCGCCATTTCCGCGCGTTTTGCCAAAAGTCACATTAAGCGCAGCCATCTGCTGGAGCTCAATTACGACATGCTCAAAAACATGACCGAGCCAAGTGCCTTCGTCTTCGGTAAGTCGGCGAATGAAGCCACCATCTTTGCGATAAGAGCACCCATGCTTTTGCAAACCTGGCAGTGCACGAACCAAACCATCGGTAAAAGATGTACCGAGTTTGGCGGACGGCCATTCTTCGAGCTCGCCCAAATCAATGGTCAAGCGAATGACTGGGAAATTTGCGTAAAGGCTAGGGCCTCCAAAAACCTGACGGTCGAGGATTTTCATGATGAGAGAGTGGTGGTGTGGTTTGGCGGCCAGTCGACCGCAAGTCGGCGTAATGCCGAGAGACGACAAAAGCTATTCGTCGTCAGCAGGCGCGAGCTCAACCTTGAGCGAAGCGGCTGTGGGCTGTGGGTTGGCCTTGCGTGTTTGGATATCAAACGAATGCCCGTGAGTCAAAACATGCATGACAATATTTGTAATGCTCAAAGGATCGTGGCGGGAGGCCGAATCCATGGATGAAAAATCCATTTGCGAAGGGTCAACAATCGTTAAGCCGCCTGTGCCGACAACCTCGAGTGTGCCGTCGCCTGAAATAAACGCGGCCGTGTCTTCATCGAGACCCAAGCCAAGCGGGCGTGGATTAAAAGCAAGCGCGGTCAGCAAACGACCCAAACGATTGCGTTCATGGAAGTGCTGGTCAACAATAAAATCATGAGTCAGGCCAAAGCCAGGCGCCAAAGCGACCATATCGCATCGCGGGGTTGTGCCTTCGGAACCGTAAGCAATCATGTGCTCGGACATGATCGACGCGCCAGCCGATGTGCCGGCCACATGCAGCCCTTCGTGCAAATTGCGATTGCGCAAAATATCACTCACGGTCGTGCCACCAATCGTTGTCGAAAGGCGCAACTGATTGCCGCCCGTAATGAACAAGCCATCAGCTTGTTGCAAAATCGAGAGATAATCGGAACGGGTGCAATCTTGCCGTGTCTCAATCGAGAGCGAATCAGCTTTAGCTACGCCCATTTCTTCGAACATTGCGACATAGCGCGGGCCCGTTTCTTCGAGGCGCGACGCCGTCGGAATAATGGCAATTTTTGCCTTGGAGCCGCCGCATAAATCAACAAAACGACGCAAAATCGCGCGATTGCGGATTTTCTCTTCCGCGCCGCCGATGGGGATGATGTAACCGTGACTCATGATGCAATTCAGCTCACGCAATAACGAACGGGGGTTCGGCTTGCGTAAGCCAAGAATCTTACCACAGGTTTAGCGACTTGGCTCAGGCTCAAAAACGCCCAATCGCAGGGCTTCCTTGCCTTTGACTAACCATTCTCCGTCGGCAATGACGCAATCGACCTCGCCTGCCTCGTCTAGCAACAGCAAGTCGGCGGCAAACCCTGGCCGAATGCGCCCCTTACCCGCCAAACGCAGGTGCTCAGCGACATTGGATGTAATCGCAGAAAGCGCAAATTCAAAGGGCACACCCAAAGCAACCGCCCGCGCGAGCATCTGATGGAGCGAGTGACTGCGCCCAACCGACATGGATGTCATTTTTCCGTGCTCATCAAACTCAGGAAGGCAACCCCCGCCGTCGCTGCTGACACTGATATTTGCAGGCGGCAAACCCGCAGCAAGATATCTTTGCAAGGCGACCTCAGCGGAATAAGCGTCTTCGTCGTCGGCAACGGGGAAGGCCGTTATATCGATATGGCACCCGCGCTCGGCTAACGCAAAGGCTTCATCTAACAAGGCGCGGCGGCGATTTACATGAGTGGGCTGAAAAACACGAGCCGGGATTTCAGCGGAGTCGAGTGCAGCACGGATCAACTCAAGACCTCGCGAGCCATCGCCGAGGTGCAAATGCATCACGCCCGCTTTGCGCGAAAGCATGCCGCCAACATGACAATCACCAGCGATGCGGAGCATATCTTCGAGTGTTAGCTGGCTAGAACGGTGGTCGGAAATCGCGATCTCACCTGCGCCAATAACAGCGTCTAAATGGACGATATCCCCCCGAATCGTGCCGGTTAGCGTGGTGGGAGGCAAGTGATAACCGCCCGTCCAGCACCATGCTGACAAACCCATTTCTTTTAATGCGCGCACGCCCGCAAGCAACTCAGCTGTGGTACGGGTGACATCATCTGTGCCGAGCAAGCCCACAACAGATGTGACGCCCGCCGTTGTGAAATCGCTAAACCATGGTGGCGGAACTTTTGTCGAGGCGCCGTCTTCGCCGCCGCCGCCAGTGATGTGCGCGTGGGCGTCAATGAAGCCGGGGGTTAGTCGCTGCCCGCCGCAATCAAATCGCTCGATCGGCAAACCGGTGGGCAAACCAAAAGCCGAATCAGAAGAAGCAGTCAAGCAGCCAGCGTCAGAAGCAGGCGCAATCGCCAAAATGCGCCCGCCTGCAATCACAACCGAGCACAAACCAAGTGGCTCAGGCGCGTAAACCGATGCGTTTTCGAGAATTAAAAGTCGGGGCGTGCTCTGCATCGCCATAGTCTAAATGCACTCAATCGATTAAGGTAGAGAGATGCCCCGCCACACAGCATTGCTCCTCGCCCTTTCGTTTACTCTTGGCTCATGCCCCGAGCCTGACTTTGTCAATGATGCGCAATCTGCATCGCCAGACATCATGCGCATCACTCTGCCTGTTTTCCGCACGCCGAGTATTGACGACGACAACCCCATCCAAGCGGTCTTTGTTGACAACTCAAACCCAGCTGCGCCTCATCTGCGCATCATCTGGGCAGACGAAGACTTCCCCATTAAAGGCGTGGATGAAATTTACGACGCCAACCGCTGGTGGGGTATTTTCCAAGTCGATACCGTAGCGCCCTATATTTGGCTCGACCTTGCATGGGATGGCTATCACCGCATTGCCGATGTCGAGGGTCTTGACTATGAGGTTATTCCAAATCCGACGGGCGCGATGTACCCGCACACGGTTCATTTTCCAGGCACCTACAGCGAAGACCAGCGATTTAAGGTATTAGTAGCAGAGCATTACACCGCGACTGTAGCAGGCACAGCATTTGAAACGACCCCCGACGGGCGCCCCATCATTTATGTAAACACCTGGAATCACATGATGAGCCAGACCGACAATAACCCCAATATGCCTAAGACTGATTGGTCTGATTATCCCGTCTATTCGGGTAGCAGCGGCCAATTACAGGGGTTTTACGAATCCGTTTGGACAGATTTTGGTTTGGATTTGTAGAGCGATCTAAAGCTTGCGAAAACCTGCTTCCATCGCAGCGACAAAAGCATCAATCTCTGTCTCAGCCATTGGGGTTGACAGTACGCCAGCGCAGGTATTAATCATCAAAAATCCAGAGGCAAACATGTGGTCGAGCTGCAAATTCACCATGCGGTTTTCTTCGGCCGTCGCGTAAGTTTCACGGTAGTTTCGCGGCGAGTGCTCTTTGAAATGGACGCGAAACATAGAGCCACCACCCGTTACGCAGGCCTTGATTCCAGTTTTTTCAATCGCGGACTCAAGCCCCGTTACAAGTCGATTTGCCAGAGCGTTGATGCGTTTTACAGCAACCTCATCAAACAATTCCATGGCCGCCATGCCAGCAGTCAAAGTCACGGGATTGGCCGAGAATGTACCCGAATGCGGGAAAAGGACCTTGTCGGCGAGTGGGTTCATGACATCCATGACTTCGGCGCGACCGGCGATAACACCGACAGGGAAGCCTCCGCCAATGGCTTTACCGAGAGCCGTTAAATCAGGCTGGCAGTCATACCAAGATTGCGCGCCTGCAAACTCAGATCGGAAAGTTACCACTTCATCAAACACTAAAAGCGCGCCGTTTTCGTCTGCCCACTTACGCAAGGCAAGTAGAAACTCTGGCTCTATTTTCATTAAGCCTACGCGGTGAGGCATCAAGTCAAGCAAAATTGCGGCGATCTCATTTTTATGCTGATCCAGAATTGCAATCGCGCGGGCGGCATCATTAAATGGAATCACGATGACCTCTTCTAAGGCAGATGCAGGTGTGCCATAAGCAACCGGCACGCTGCGAGGGTGATCTTTGCTGCCCCAAACCTCGGGCGTTGTCGTTTGGCTGATTTCGGCGAAGTCATACAGCCCGTGATACGCGCCCTCAACTTTGGCGATTTTGGGCCGACCTGTAAATGCGCGAGACGCCTTTAACGCCCCCATCACGGCTTCTGTGCCAGAATTGACAAAACGAAGTTTCTCGAATGAAGGGCAACGATCACACAAGTACTCTGCGTATTGCACCTCAATTTCGGTCGCCAGCATGAAAGCCGAGCCACGCTGCAACTGCTCGGTTACTGCGCCAACGATTTTGGGATGAGCATGACCATGCAACAAAGAGGCCATGTTGTTTGAGAAATCAATGTACTCAGCGCCCTCAATATCAGTCACGCGAAAGCCCGATGCATGGTCTGCATACAACGGGTGCGGTTTACGCAAGACCGTATTGCGACTCACGCCACCCGGCAGCGTCTTTTGCGCGCGTTGATAAAGCGCTGCGCTTTTTGAGTTTAATTCGGAAGAAGCCATGATTTAATTTGCAGACGAAACAGGGATCGGAATTAGGGGTGCGCCCGTGCGTTCGGCTACATATTCAAATGAAACCCCAGGGCTTAACTCAACAAGCTGAAAGCCATCCGCCGTAATTTCAATCACGGCAAGATCGGTGTAAATACGATTCACCACACCGGGGCCGGTGAGCGGGTAAGTGCATGCATCGACCAATTTCGGGTCACCTGTTTTTGTGCAATGCTGCGTGATCACGAAAACCGACTTTACGCCCGCGACAAGATCCATCGCGCCGCCGACGGCCGGGATAGCGCCTGGCCCACCTGTCGACCAATTGGCAAGATCACCGTTACACGCGACTTGCAACGCACCAAGCACGCAGAGGTCAAGATGCCCGCCGCGAATCATCGCAAAACTATCTGGGTGTTGAAAGTAACTCGCACCAGGGAGCGCCGTCACCTGTCGCTTGCCTGCATTAATCAACTCAGGCTCACCCTCGCCCTCTTCTGGTGAAGGCCCCATCCCTAACAAACCATTTTCAGTGTGATAAATAAATTCACAGCCGTCTGGCACAAAACGAGAAATCCGCTCAGGGATGCCAATGCCAAGATTCACATAAGAGCCATCGGGGATATCCATGGCAACGCGCTGCGCCATCTCGTCGCGCGAAAGGCCTATTGTTGGTTTTTCGGATTTCATGGGTAGGTCACTCCTTCTGCAACCAGTACAGATTCATGAGCAGGGTTTGGCACTTCAACCACACGGTTTACAAAAATGCCAGGCGTTACAACGACCTCAGGGTCAAGCTCGCCGGCGGCAACAATGGACGCCGTCTGCACAACTGTGACTGCGCCGGCCATCGCCATAGGCGGCGCAAAATTACGCGCCGTTTTATTGAAAACGAGGTTGCCATAAGGGTCGGCCTTAAAACTCTTAATCAACGAGAAATCGGCTTTGAGGCCGTATTCAAGCACATAATCTTGACCGTTTATTGTGCGACGCTCTTTACCTTCTTCAAGCATTGTGCCAACACAAGTCGCCGTATAAAACGCGGGGATGCCCGCGCCGCCAGCACGAATGCGCTCAGCTAATGTGCCTTGCGGCACCAACTCAAGCTCAATTTCACCCGATCGGTAAAGCTCAGGGAAGACGGTTGAATTCATTGAACGCGGATACGAACAAATCATTTTTGCCACGCGCCCCGCTTTAATTAAAGCAGCAAGGCCCACTTCGCCACTGCCCGTGTTGTTGTTGACAACGGTCAAGCCCGTCGCGCCTTGATCAATCAAAGCGTGAATCAATTCGATGGGGCTGCCCGCTTCGCCGAACCCACCAATCATCACCGTGGCGCCGTCAAAGATGTCGGCTACGGCTTCGGCAAGAGAAGCTACTTCTTTATTAATCATGGCTCTAGACCGAAAGGTCGCCGTTTTGTTCTTTCACAACACGGGCGTAATCAAACAAACCCGCTTCATCGAAAAGTACGCGATCTGCGTAATCATCAAACCAAACCGCATCGGGGTTGCGACCAACGATGCACACCTTTCCTTTGTCTGGCGCGTCTGCGGCGTTGCGCAAAATCTTGAAAATTACGACTCCGTTTTCAGCGCCCGCAAGGCCCGGAATCGGCTCATTTGTCACGGCGGCGACTTCAGTTTTGCCCTTGTAGTGAGTGATCGAAAGTCGCGCGTGCGCCTCAACGCCCGACAAACCCTTCTGTGATTCATTCAGCATTTGCCATGCCGTTTCGATTGGAATGTTAAACGCCTTATAGGCAACAATATCGCGACCACAGAAGAAATAATGATTATTCGCCCCCACTCGTTTCAATGCTCGCTGCATAACCCGCAACGCCTCGACATCATCATTAATGCCTTTGATTAATGGTGATTGATTCTCAATGCAGAGCCAACCGCGAGAGACCAAACCCGACATCGCCCGCTTTGCTTCAGGATGCCACGCGAGCACGCCCGAGTCTTCCTCAACATATTGACCATTATTGTCTTTCAGCAAAAACTCGTCTGGGTGATTAAAATGAACCATAATCCGCAAACCCACATCGGGGTAAGTTTTATGGAAGTTATCAAGCATCGAAAAGAATGACTCGTCAAACCGCTGAGGGAAAAAGGCAAGCTCTTTCGTGCCTAAGCGAATCGACTCAATTCCGGCTTCGGCAAGCGCACCAAACCAAGCCGCGATCTTGCTATTCGGCAATACCATTGGGTCGCCACCTGAAAGCAAAACTTCGCGCAACTTTTCACGCCCCGTTTCAGGATGACGCCCACCGTTCTGAGCAACAGCCGCATTGTGCTCATGAATGTAACCCACGATATCAGGAATTTGAGCCATCCCTTTTTTCGCGACCGTTCCATCTTGCCGCTCAATTTCTTTGCGACTAATTAACTCTTCGCGGTAGCAAAAACGACAATGCGCCGAGCAAGTGGAAACCACATACATCAAACCCATTTCATATTTATGCAGCAGCCCCTCGACCGGGCTGTAATCCATTTGGTTGCCCGGGTCTTCCGCGCCCTCCATGTTGTCGGTCTCGGTTGGGTCGGCTTTCACCAAACGCCGGATGGCCGCGCTCTTTTTCCCCATTTCAAAATAATGCCGCGTCATCTTGACCGGCATGCGAGCTTCCACATCGCGCTCGGTACCTTTCAGCGACTGCAAAACGCCGAGCTCATCATCGGTGTAAAAGCCGCGCATGCTATCAGGCATTTTCTCATCGAAAAAAGGCCGCAAACCGTTAATGCTCTCGCGGTCGTATCGCGGGCTCTCTACGGTGTCGAGAAAGGCTTGCTCTCTCTCTGATGGGATGTATTTTGAGTCGTTCATGGTGGGTCAGGCGAATGTAACGGATTGGACATTCTCGAAATCCTATTGTAACCTCTAGTTCACGCCCTTGCCACATGACTATCGACGAACTCATTGCCGCCGCCAGCGATCGCCTCACGCCCGTTGAGCGACGCATTGCCGAGGCCATCCTTGCCGACCCCACGCTTCTGGCTTTCGGGACGGTCTCAGACTTGGCGCAAAAAGTGGGCTCTAGCCGCCCTTCGATTGTGCGATTCGGCGTCAAACTAGGCTTTCAAGGCTATGCCGACATGCGCGAGCACGCTCGGCGCAGCGTTTCGGCCAAATTATCGCGCCCCAGTCAGCGCATCCGCCAGCAAGATAGCTCTCTGGGCCGGGCTACTGCCGCTTTGACCGAGGCGATCCGTGGGTTGCTCGACAAAATCGGCAGCGAGCAGCTCTCCACTCTCGGCGCGCCGATGGTGAGCGCCAATCATGTCTGGATTCTCTCTGGCGAAACCTCCCGCGCCGGCGCGCATGCCATGTTCAGCGGCCTGACCATGGTGCGACCCAATGTCCACCTTATTACCGAGCACTCCAGTGGGCGCGATCTCAGCGGTGCCGCCCCCGGCGATGCGGCGATTGTTTTCGATTTCGCGCGGTATCGTCGCCACACAGTAACCGCCGCCCGCAGCGCGGTTGATTTGGGCGTGCATCTAGTCGCCATCACCGACGGCCCCCTCTCGCCCTATGCAGCGATGACCGAAACCTGGTGCGCTTTAGACATCCCCGCCATCGGGCCGTTTGACAGCTCGGTCCCCAGCGTCGCCATCGCCGAAATGCTCGTCGCCTATGTGGCTAGGCAGCTACAGGATGAAGCGCGCAGCCGCATTGATCGCACCGAAGCATTGTGGCAGGCGACTGAGATTTATTGGGAGTAGGCTGGGGCGGACGCCATGGCCATTTCTGAGTGCTAATGGCGGGATATGAACCAGGGGTTAGGCAAAACTCAGGAATGAGAATAGGCCAGGCAAATGTCAGCGGGCTCCCATTCATCATGTTTTTTTCATTGGTTTGTCATCTAATGGGCTTGCCGTTCAGCAGCCGTGGTAAGCGAAGCGTCCGCCCCGGTCTGACTGCAACGGCTGGTTATGCCGACAGCATATTTCAATTTTCATGACCGAGAAAGCTTCACCTGATCCAGGTAATCAAAGTCATTACGAGGCAAATCAACTGGCATGACCCACTCCTTTGTTGCAGCTGAAACCTCAAGCTGCCAAGTTTCTCTGAATCGTTTCTCGAAATCTGAACAAAGAGGTCTCCGGTTCTCAACTGCCATGTTCGCCCAGTAGTAAGCGGCTCCAAGAACCCTGGGAACTTAGCTTTGCAGTTCCCAGTGAAGTAAATTACGCCCTCTATTGAGCGATATTGATTTGCCAGGCTGTGATGCAACAGATTTGCGATTAAGGAAGGATGGAACCCCATGCTCCCATCATTCCCAAGGAGTAGGAGACCGAAAGAATCTGGCTTGCCCAGCTTCTTCTTGGTTGAACGTATCTGCTTGTTCGCTTTCCGCAAAAATGCATTTTTAATCTTCGCCTTTATCAATCCAAGGAGTTCAATCGAACATTCTGGCGGAATGTCCTTAGTGCTAACTGGCCTTGAACCAAGAACAATTGGAACATCAAAGCCCCTATCTACCCATGTCCGATACAGATCCGTAGTTTGCTGGATGAAATCTTCATTGGAGAACATATCTTGCTCCATAACCTTGAGTTCAGCCACAATCCCATACTCTTCAAACCAGAAATCCGCTATGGGGAAAGGTGGACTATGCCCCAGAAGTTCTTCGACGACGACGCCACCACATTTGTTCGCAGCACGTCCAATCACCTTCGCTGTATCCATGCTCAAAGTGTAATCTTTCCGGCATAACGGGTTTGCCGTTCAGCAGCTGGGGTAAGCGAAGCGTCCGCCCCGGTCTGTCTGCAACGGCTGGTTGGGCAGTGGACTACACACGGACTAGTTTCAAAAGAGGCTCAAATGAATAAAGTGCTGGACGCCTTCCTGATGCCTCTTCAATGGTTACCAATAAATCATTGTCCTGTAGAACGCGTGTGAAACGAGCAGCTGAGGCCGCTGGAATTCCACTTTTCTGAGTGAAGCGATTGTTCCTAAACACTGGGTTGGTGAATACGAAATCAAGCGCACTCACACTCCACTTTGATGCCAAGACTTCAGAAAACCGCACTTTCATTTGCTCATATAGAGCGCGGATATCTTCCGCAATTTCAAGATTTCTAATCGCCTGTTCTTGCACTGCTGTGAGGAAAAAACTACACCACTCTTCCCATTTTCCATTCTCCGACACATCACGCATCGTATCGATGTAGAGCTCTTTATTGTCTTCAAAATAGCTACTGATATAGAAATGTGGCTCAGAAATAACTCCTGCCTTCCACATCATCAGAGTAATCAGCATACGACCTATTCTGCCATTCCCATCTTTGAACGGATGCAGTGCCTCGAACTCAAGGTGGGCAAGCGCAGTGCGAATTAACACCGGTTGATTTTCATCCTCCATGTATTGGAAAAGCGCATCTAATCCATCTTGAAGTTTTTCTGGGCTAATCGGCACAAAAAGGATGGCCCTCTTGCGTTTGTCTGCCAAGTAGTTTTGCTCTCGCTTCAAATCACCAGGCGACTTTGACGCGCCGCGCCCAAATGAGAGCAACTGTTGATGGAGGCTTTTAATCAATGAAAGCGAAAGAGGGCGCCCCGATTCGATGGCCCCTTGAGCACTGCGCAAAGCTCTTTGGTAGAGAAAGGTCTCGATCACCTCAGAGCGGACATTCGGATTTACTCCCCCATCATCTTCAAGATCCGCCTCATATTTGAGGATCTCATCCATGGTGCTAATGGTTCCTTCCATGCGAGATGAAATCACGGCCTCCTGATTCCTCATTGGGGCAAGAAGGATCTCACTGTTATGCATGCCCTTGAGCATTTGGTCATAACGAGCGACCGCATCTGTTGCGGCAATGAGCTCCTGCACAAAGCCCTCGTAGCTCAGCTTTGAGGGTGGGAACTTCCCATAGTGATAGCCGACGGAGTTATCTAGATTGAGTTTCATGCGCCTATTTGTGAGGAACAAAGGGGCTATATTCTAGCGACAAAGGCATTTGTCGTCAAGTTTTTGATAATTCTGAAGCACAAACGGCCTTGACGCGCGTTGATTCATGGCAAAACACCTTGTCTCTCATATTTTGCAGATTCTTGAAGACAAAGTGCTTTGCGGTGAATGCCCTAAAGACAAACTGGCTCGCCTCTCTCCTTGGGCGAAGTTTGAGAGACAAGATTAGACGAAAGTACCCTTCCCCTTATCTGCCTAACGCATATTTAACCGACCCGCATAACCGACCTAAAACCCACCCAAACATCCACGGTTTCCTTAGCCGCAGCCTACACCAAACGCCTAGCACGCCCAACCAGACCAGCAGAACCAACCTTGACTTAACACTGTTAATGAGTTACTCCAACCTATCTCGACAACCTTAGAAAACTACGACGCTTTCGGCATCCCCGGGAGCTGGCTTCAGGCGCTATTGATGGCGGCTGCTTTGGGCGCTTTGACGCTGATTCTGAACAGGCGCTTAGCTCTATTGCGTGCCGCAGCGGCCGAACCGCGCACGGGTGATTGGGGTGCTCGCCTCAAGCGACTGTTGGTGATTGGCTTTGGGCAGTCGCGCCAACCTCGATATTTAGTCGCTGGATTGGTGCATGTCGTTTTGTTCGCAGGGTTTATGTTGCTTTCCCTCCGCTCCATGAGCTTGATTGCCGAGCCGTTTTGGCCCGGCATTTCAAATATAGGCGAGCCTTACACCTTTATCCGGCACATGGCCGCGGCTTTGGTTTTGGTTGGTTGCGCGATTGCCGCTTGGCGACGGGTGGTGGTGCGGCCAGCTCGTTACCACGATCGCCATGCCACGGTTTCGCACACCAAAGAAGCCGTTGCAATCTTGAGCCTGATTTCATTTCTGATGATTGCCGATGCCGCTTTTGATTTTGGCGGAAGTGAGGGCGTCCGCAAAGTGGCTTTTTGGGCGCACAACTCGGCCTTGCTATTTTTCTTGTGCTTGCTCCCCTATGGCAAGCATTTTCATGTCATCACGGCTTTACCCAATGTTTTCTTTTCATCGCTAAAGCTAAGCGGAGTTGTCAAGCCGCCTTCATATTCAGAGAGTGATTTTGACGCGCTTGAAACCGTCGGTGTTTCTAAACTCGAAGACTTTACCTGGAAGCAATTACTTGATGTTTATTCTTGCGTCGATTGCGGGCGTTGTTCCGATCATTGCCCCGCTTACGCATCCAAGTCGCCCTTGTCTCCGCGTATGTTAAATATCAAAACGCGCGATGCAGCCTTTGAGCACTACCCTATCAAGGGTGAAATCACGCCTCCTGAAAAACGCGCTGATTTAGTCGGTGAGGTTATCACGCCAGACGAGTTGTGGTCTTGCACAACCTGCGGCGCTTGCCAAGAGGCATGCCCAGTTACGATTGAATACCTCGACCGTATCGTCGATATGCGCCGTTTCTTAGTCGACGACGGCAACCTGCCAGCGACTCTCCAGAAACCGATGGCGGCACTCGAAAAGCGTGGCAACCCATACGGCAAGATGGCTCGGAAGCGTGGCGATACGGGTGTCCGTGTTTTAAAAGAAGGCGATGCCTGCGACACATTATTCTTTACTGATAGTTGCGCTGCCTTTGACCCGCGAGTGCAAGAAACTGCGATTGCTTTTGGCGAGATTCTTGCTCAGGCAGGGGTTGATGCCGGCACGCTGGGCAAAGACGAAGTCGATTCGGGCCACGAAGCTCGACGCTTTGGCGAAGAAGGTTTGTTCTTAACCCTACGCGAACAAAACCTTGAAGCGATGGATAAGCGCGAATTCACACAAATCGTTACAACCGATCCGCACGCACTTAACGCGCTTAAGAATGATTATGAGCTAGAGCAGCCCGTACTTCATCATTCCCAATACCTGGCAAAGCTTTTGAGTGAGGGCAAACTTCCGCTCCAGCCACTCGGCGACAACCGTCGCTACACCTTCCACGACCCTTGCTATTTAGGTCGCCACAACAACGAGTACGCCGCGCCTCGCGATGTCTTAAATGCCATCCCAGGCATTGAAACGGTCGAAATGGAGCGTTCGCGCAATCGCAGTTTTTGCTGTGGCGCCGGCTCGCTTAACCTCTTCCACGAGACCGAGTGCGAGCGGCGCATGGGCGAATTGCGGCTCGACATGGTGGCGGAATCGGGAGCAGATGTCGTAGTGACAGCTTGCCCTTTCTGCCTCAGCAACCTCGAAGACGCGGCGAAAACAACGGGCCGCGAAAATGAAATTGAAATCATCGATTTAGCCGAGCTAGTGCAACGCTCTCTCGGCAAAACAAAGCAACCAGAAAAAGAATAACCATCATGGACATTTATGTTTGTATCAAACGCGTCGCAGACACCTCTGAAGTCGATATCGAAATCGACCGCACAGGGCTCGCGCTCACAGAAGACGACTTCTCTTATGACATCAATGAGTGGGATAATTTCGCGGTCGAAGCGGCCCTCCAGCTCAAAGAAGAACATGGCGGAAAAGTCACTGCATTAACCGTCGGTATCGAAGACGACGAGGAAGTGTTACGCCGCGCCCTAGCAATGGGTTGTGATGAAGCCTTACATCTTTCCGACCCATGTTTTGAGGGAAGCGATGCCTGGGGAATTGCCCAGATTCTCTCAGCTGCCTTAAAGGGTAAACCCCTTGATTTACTGCTTTTCGGCACGGTTTCGGCTGACGAAGGCGCAGGTCAAACGGGCGGATTCGTTGCCGGGCTTCTCGATTTGCCGATGGTATCTTTGGCAACCTCTCTAAAAGTAAATGGAAGCATCGCCACGGTAAGTCATGAGGTCGAAGGTGGCCTTGAGCGCGTGCGCGAATTAGATTTGCCCGCAGTCGTGACTGTGCAAACAGGCATCAATGAGCCACGCTATGTTTCCATTCGCGGTATCCGAAAGGTCTCTGGTATTGAAATCCCAGTGAGCGGAGTGGGTGATTTAGGTTTAGACCCAAACCAGGTTGGCGCTTCTGGAGCGAGGGTCAAACTTGAAGAATTGTTTTTGCCGCCTCAAGGTCAAAGCGCGCAAATGCTCGAAGGTAGCGACGACGAAATCATTGACAAACTACTCGATTTACTCCAAGAAAACGGAGGCCTTTAATCATGCGTGACATCCTCGTCCTTATTGAAGATCTGATTGACGCTCCTGCTGAGCTTGCTGCAGCCGCTCGTTGCTTTGGCGATGTGCAGACTACGGCCTTTGTGAGTGGTGGTACTGAAAGCGAGCACCAAATGCTTGCCGGGCTTTTTGATTGCGTCAAAGTTGCCCCAGCAGCAAGCGACGCAAACTGGTGCGCCGAGTTTTTGTGCGCACAAATCTTGCCGCTCCTTGATTCCATGCAGCCGCATTTGGTTTTGATGCACCATACCAACAATGGTTTAGATTTAGCACCTTTGCTCGCGGCAAAATCTGACCGCCCGATGTTGGCAGATTGCATTTCGCTTGAATCGCGTGAAAACGGTGTTTCAGCAGTCCGTACGGTGTTTGGCGGGAAAGTGCATGCTCGTATTTCGGCAACTGATTCAGCAACTGGCTATTTCGCAACGGTGCGCTCTGGCGCATTTTCAATGCCAGAAGATACCGCAACTAAGTCTGGCTCAATCGTCGCGCTCCCGCTCATTGAGACCGCACCGCGCCGACGCTTTATCGAAACGATTACACCGGAAGCGGGCGCAGTTGACATTACACAATCTGAAATACTTGTTGCAGTTGGGCGCGGTATCGATGACGAAGACAACATGGAAATCGTAGAAGAGTTGGCTGACGCGCTTGGCGCAGAGCTTGCTTGCACGCGACCCGTTGTTGACAAAGGCTGGCTCGAAAAGAGCCGCCAGGTTGGCACTTCTGGTCTAACCGTTAAGCCAAAAATTTACTTAACTGTCGGGGTAAGCGGTAGCTTCCAGCACCTCGGCGGAATCAAAGGCGGCCCATTCATGGTCGCCATTAACCAAGATGCCGCAGCACCTATTTTTGCAGCTGCCGATGTCGGCATCGTGGGCGATCTCTTTGATCTCGTCCCTCTACTTGAAGAAAAAATCCGCGAACGCAAAGGATAGACAAATGAAATTTGAACTCGATAAAGCACAGAAAGACATCCAAAAGGCGGCCAAGCGTTTTGCCAAAGGCGAATTCGATAAAGAGCTGGCTCTTGAATTGGAAACGACCCACACCTACCCAATGGACATCTGGCGAAAAGCCTGCGAAGAGGGTTTCATTGGCCTCCATTTTCCTGATCAATACGGCGGCTCTGACTTCGGGCAGCTCGAAAATGTTCTCGTCCTAGAGCAATTTTGTCAGCGCGACTCAGGTATTGGCGCCGCGATGTTGACGGCTCCTTTTGCGTGCGAAATCATTTTACACCACGGCACCGATGAGCAAAAAGAGAAGTACCTCAACCAAGTAACTTCGGGCGAGGCCATTTCCGCTGGCGCTTTCACCGAGCCAGCACACGGTAGCGACATCACTTCGATGGCAACAACTGCCGTCAAAGATGGCGACGAGTGGCTCATCAACGGCGTGAAGACTTTCATCACCAACGCTGGCATCTGCGGCTTTTATGTGTTGCTCGTGCAAACCGACGCCGAAGCCGGCCACAAAGGGCAAAGCATGTTTATTGTCGACGCCGATGCCCCCGGGATTGATGTTGCCAGTGTCGGCGAAAAGATGGGCCTCAAAATGATTCCAACAGGCGAAGTCAGCTTCAAGGATGTCCGGGTTCCAGCGTCCTCCTTATTAGGTGTTGAAAATAAAGGCTTCTATCAGGTGCTGCAATTCTTCGACGAAAGTCGACTCGGCGTTGCCGCACAGGCACTCGGCACAGCTCAAGGTGCTTTTGATCGTGCCGTTGAATATGTGAAAGGGCGCGAGCAGTTTGGTCAAAAGATCGGCAAATTCCAGGCTCTTCAGCACAAAATCGCCGAAATGGCGACTCAGCTTGAGCTGGCGCGGCTGATTACCTACAAAGCGGCCTGGCTTGCTGACAACAAGAAGCCTGATGCCAAACTCAGCGCCATGGCAAAGTATTATGCAGGCAAAATCGCCAGCGAGGTTGCCAGTGAATCTATGCAGCTGCTTGGCGGCTATGGCTACATCACTGAATTCGAAGTCGAACGGTTCTATCGCGACGCACGCATCACCGAAATTTACGAAGGCACGCGTGAAATTCAAAAGAACATCATCGCTGGCCATGTTTTAGGCCGCTTTTAGGCTGAAGTCGCCCGCCTTAGAGGTAAATTGACCTCACGCTTGCGTTTTCCATATCAAAGTGATATCATTTTGATATGGAAAATACAACATCACAAGAAATCACTCTCAGGCCCTTCTCGGCGTGGCTGCTCTACCTTGCCCTGCCCTTCATGATTTTCGGTTGGATCGTAATCGTGAAGCTACTCCCCATCCATAACGAAGGCCCAGCGATCTTTGGTGTATTCGGGGTTATCTTCATGATCCTGATGACCTTGATCGGCTCTTATGTTGTTGGGCCAAATCAAAGCCGCGCTTTGGTCTTGTTTGGTAATTACAAAGGCACCGTGCGCAAGCAAGGCTTCTTCTGGACCAACCCGTTCACGATGAAGAAGAAAATCTCCTTAAAAGCCAACAATATTGCAAGCGAAAAAATCAAAGTCAACGATTCAAATGGTAGCCCAATCGAAATCGGTGCCGTTGTTGTTTGGCAAGTCGATAATACCGCCCAAGCGCTCTTCGATGTCGAAGACTACGAAGACTACATTGATGTCCAAATCGAAACAGCTGTGCGCGCGGTCGCGTCGGCTCACCCTTATGACGAGAGTGAAGACTCAGTCGAAAATATCATCAGTCTGCGCGGCGACAGCAACCAAGTCGATGATGAGCTGCAGGGCCTTCTTTCTGACCGTCTCGAAAGAGCCGGAATTGCGGTATTAGAGGCCAGACTGAGCCATTTAGCTTACGCACCTGAAATCGCCCAAGCCATGCTTCAACGCCAACAGGCCGAAGCCATTATTTCCGCTCGCAAGAAAATTGTCGAAGGCGCTGTCTCCATGGTGGACCAAGCCATCACCGACTTGTCTTCTCGTGACATAATCGAACTCGATGACGAGCGTAAAGCAACGATGGTTTCAAATCTACTCGTCGTGTTATGCGGCCAAGAAAATGCATCCCCCGTGATTAACACGGGCTCGCTTTACCAATAAACAATCATCATTCTGATGACTGCTAAAAAGAAAAAGAAATCGCCCGTGCGCAAGGCTTTCCTCTTGCGCATTAGCGAAGACACGATGAAAGAAATGCGTGAGTGGTCAACCCAAGAGATGCGATCACTCAACGCTCATATTGAATTCATTCTTAAGAGTGCGCTGGTCAAGCGTTCAGGGGCAGACGCCAACGAGGGAAAGCAAGATGATGCGGAAGATGATGAAAAACAAGAAGACCGTCTATCTGCATAATCAAAGTGCAAAGGCCCCAGCCTTTGTCATCATGGTCTTTGCGACGGGCTTACCGGCCACTTTTTTCGCTCTTGGCAGTGGCGGCACAGAGCTTCTCTTCTTACCCATCGCGGCCAGTACGCTCTCGTCACTCTTCTTTCAATTACAGACCGAAGTCACACGCGGCAAGCTCCATATTCGTTATGGCGCCGGAATAATCCACAAGACTGTCGCGCTTAAAGACATCAAGGCAGCAACACACGAGCGTCATAAGCCATTGCAGGGGTGGGGTTTACGATGGACTCCGCCTGGTTGGACATGGAGTATCTATGGCCTCGATGTCATTGAATTGACCTACCGAAATGGCAAGAAATTCCGAGTGGGCACCGATGACCAAGGGCTTGCTGAAAGCGATTTCCTGCTAATTCATGCCCAATTAATTGGGATTTCGTAGTAATATCAAAGGACGGGTCATCCGTTGACTTCACCTTTCGCTTTTCCTTTCTTTCCCCCATGAAAAACACCCCTCTCCTATTAGCCGCTGCTTTCTTGCTTTCGGCTTCCCTCACCGCCCAAAATGTCGCCCTTCAAGAAGATTTTTCTTCGGGCGTACCTCCTACGGGTTGGTCTCTTGAAAATGTAAACGGTGCCGCAAGCCCTGGCTGGATTATTTCAATCGCCGGTGATCAGCGCGCGCAACACGAAGATGAAGCGGGCAGCCATACGGCCAACAACCGCATGATTTCCAGCCCTTTCGATTTGAGCACCTTCACCGATGCTTATCTACATTTTGATACAGAAGTCAAATACCCCGACTACATGACTAATCACCCTAGCTCAAAAGGCGATGGCGTAAACGCTGTTGAAATCTCACTTGACGGCGGCGTCACTTGGAGCATCATCTGGGTAGATTCTTCGATTTCCGCTAACCGCGGCTGGGCAACGATTCCATTAAGCACCTATGTCGGCACGCCAAGCTTACAGCTGGCCTTCCATTACTACGGCTCATTTGCTCAAGAATGGTTTGTTGATAATGTCACGGTTTCTGACGACCCGAGCACACCTCCACCACCACCAAGTTCCTGGATAGTCAACCTCCCAGCAAGTTTCGAAAGCCTCCCTTTCTCTTGCGATTTCGAGACCACCGCCGGCATCATCCCACCATGGATGGCACTAACCAGTATCGACACCGCGACCATGCTTCCTTCCATTGATGGATGGTGCAACATGGGGCAACTTGGTACGGCAAGCCCAGCTGCGCACTCAGGTCCTTACTGCCTAGAAATGGGCCTCGACCCAAACAGCGTGAATACTCCTAACATCCGCAATACGATGGTCATCGGCTTGAATGGCGCTGGCGCGACCGAATTTGACCTCGGCTTCTACATGGTAAATCACGGCGACGAGACTCACCCGATTGATGGTATTTGGATCAGCCAAAACGGTACCGATTGGTATTCAGTTTTGCGCGACTGGAGCTCTGTCTATATGGGCACAATCTGGTCACACATCCCAGTGGGCGATCTCTCTGGGTTCGGAGTCGATGTTACAACCGATTTCTACCTGATGTTTGCTCAAGAAGACAACTACCCATACGCCTACCTCGACGGCATCGGCATTGATGACATTACTGCTGGGCCTGCTGTTTCTGTTGGGCCTGAGTATGCCATCACGAACCTAACCGCTGGGCAAACGGCCACTCTTGAGTGCAGTAATAACTCTGCCGGTGACCAAGTCATTTTCGCCTATTCCTTCGCGGGATCCGGCCCGACTAACACACCATACGGAACAGTTGAAATGTCAATGCCAATTTCAAACATCAACCCAATTCCTGCTGGCGCAAACGGCACGGTCTCCATCCCTGCTGCTATTCCTGCTCGAATTGCTGGCTTGACAGTTCACACGCAATGCGTTGTGCTTACAGGTGGCGGCAACAGCGCGCTTTCAAACGCCCTGCACATGGTCGTTCAGTAACATACACTCGTTTTTTGGCGTCGCGTTTCCCTTGAGAAACGCGGCGCCTTTTTCGTCAAAATGGTGCATTAAAACACTTTTCAAGGTAATATTGACTATGCGCATTTGCCTCAGCTTTTTCGTTCTTACTCTCACGGCGACACTGTCCGCACAAAACATTGCCCTTCAAGAAGATTTCTCTTCGGGGGTACCTCCCACGGGTTGGGTTCAGCAAAACATTAATGGGGCAAGCAGTCAGGGCTGGACTTCGTCTTTAGCGGGTGACTTCCGCGCACAGCACGAAGATGAAAACGGCGGGCATACATGCGACAACCGACTCATTTCGGCACCCTTTCATTTAAACGGGTTCACGCAGGCGTATTTGCATCTTGACTCAGAAATCAATTTTGCAACTTATCTTGCAAACCATCCGACGACTAACGGCGACGGGGTAAGCGACCTAGAAATTTCTGCAAATGGCGGCCTCAGCTGGACCACCATCTGGACAGACACATCCACGGTTAACGACACTTATTCTTTCGACATTGATATGAGCGCTTTTGCCGGGCAAACTAATCTTGTTCTGGGTATTCATTATTACGGTTCTTACGCACACGAATGGTGGGTTGACAATATTGTGATTAATGACGACCCAAACCCACCACCGCCAGCACCCACGACCTGGCTCGTCAATCTACCAAGCACATTTGCCTCGACACCTTTCTCTATGGGCTTTGAAACCCTCGCCGGCTCAGTCCCTCCATGGATGGCACTCACCAGCGTTAACGCTCAAACTCAACTACCCGACCCCGAGGGTTGGTGCAACATTGGGCAGCTCGCGCCAATGCTTAAACCGGCCTATTCGGGCATATACGCCCTCGAAATGGGCCTTATCCCCGGAGCGCCCAGCACCCATTATGTCCTTAACGCCATGGTGATTGGCCTCAACGGTGGCGGCACTATCCAAATGCAACTCAACGCGCAGATTATCAATTGGGGAGAAGAGCTCGATTCCATTGACGGTATTTGGGTCAGCGCCGACGGTCAAAACTGGCACTCGCTTCTCCTTGGCTGGGCTGACTTCAGCAACAGCTGGTCGGCATTGGCGCCCCTGACTATCGACGCGCACGATCTTGATTTGACCGGTGATTACTACCTCATGTTCGCACAGTCTGACGACACCTCTTTTGGCGCAGACGATGGCATAGGCGTCGACGAAATCATGATTGACGGCGGCTCTTATCAAGGGCCACTCTATGTTTTAAACAACCTGTCTGCAGGCGCTGTCGCCAGCCTAGAGTGCACCGGATGCCCACCAAATAGCCAAGTCGTTTACGGCTACTCCTTTGCTGGGCCAGGCCCAACTCAAACACCTTATGGGCTTCTTGAAATGTCAATGCCCATTTCAAGTTTTGGCCCTTTCCAAGCCAACGACCAAGGCGAAAGAAGCATTTTAGTTTTGATCCCTGGCAACATCAGTGGCTTATTAGTGCACACTCAATGCGTCATTTTCTCGGGTGGCTCCAATAGCCTATCCAATGGCGTGCACCAAGCCGTGCAATAGCCGATTACTTGTCTTGCACCCATTCGCGTCGCCCGGGCAACGCTAGGTACATCAATAAGTGATACACGCGTCGTGGCAACATGCGGCGCAAAAAGTAAAACCAGCGAGCGTCTTTTGTTGCCGGGAATCTCAATGGTGGCGACTTACGCTTGAGGGTGCTCAAAATCCGGCGGGCTATGACTTCAGGAGTCGCATGCGCGGCCTGCATTTTTGCTTCGACAAAGGGGCCCATGTTGCGGTAATACTCGCGGTACGGGCCGCGGTCGGCTTCAAGGTGAGGACGGGCAACAGGCGGGCGCACATTTTTGAAACTTTGCGAGTGAACAAAGCCAATCTGAATGAGCGTAACCCGAACATTCCAGGGCTTCATTTCATACCATAAAGCTTCGCTAGCGCCCTCTAGTGCCCATTTTGAGGCCGAATACGAGCCCATCGTAGGCATGGCCATCATGCCACTTACTGAACTTACATTAAGTATCCGCCCCCAGCGCGACCCTCGCATATGCGGCAAAACGCGGCGGCACAAAGCCATTGGGCCACGGTAATTAATATCTTGCTGGCGTTCTTCGTCAACACCACTCATCTCTTCCATGACGGCGCGATAGGCAACACCGGCATTGTTAATTAAGATGTCAACGCCGCCCCATCGCCGCTCGATTTCTAGAATCACGGCATCGCGATCGCGTTTTGAAGTGACATCCATTGCGCGGATGATGACGCGCGATGATTCGGTCAAGCCTCGCTCTTCAAGTTTATGAATTGAGCGTCGGTGCGCCGTCAAGACGACGCGAAAATCAGTTTGCATCAACTCTCGTGCTAAAGCTAAACCGATACCTGATGAGGTGCCGGTAACCAGCACCACAGGGAGACCGCCGCGCAATTCGGCGGGAAAACCAGGAGGCGTAAAAGACATTAAGCGGGAATTCCGCCAAGAATCGAGCCGTACAAACATGCCGACCCTATCAAGACGAAAATGTGCCAAACGACATGATAAGACGGTCGTCGGCTTTCATAGGCAAAGAAGCCAGTACCAATTAAAAAAGCTGTGCCTCCTGCCATCAATAAATGAAAGGAAATCGGTGGCAGTTTTTCGAGTAGTGGGCCCATCACAAAAATGCTTGTGCAGCCCATGCACAAATAAAGCACGAGCGAAACACGCGGGAATCGCCCAAGGAAAAACAACTTATATACCGCGCCGAAAGCAACCATCGCCCATAAAGCCGTGAGCAGAGGCCAGCCCACCGTGTGTTTCAAAACCGTTACGCAATATGGCGTGTAGCTGCCCGCAATCATCAAATAAATCGCGATGTGGTCAGCCATGCGAAAACGCCGACGATATCGGCGGCGCACACATCTGATTTTGCTCGGCGCGGAAGCGTGATAAATCGTCGAAGTCGCAAACATGGCGACCATGCAAACCCCAAAAACGACACTACTAATCAGGTGCGCCTTACCGCCACGATCCAACGCGGCATGCACCAAAATCGGCAGACCAATGATGCTGAGCAAGAACCCCACCGCGTGTGTTGCGGTATTCAGGAAATCCGTGCGATCCAGGGAAAAGGTGTGCATCTAATCAAACCTACCATGAATATTGGTTTTCTGCATTGTTAAACTGAGTTGTCATGTTGCCACTCACCGAGCCCACTTTTTGCGTCGTCGGCGCCTCTGGCTTAGTTGGCCGCGTGCTCGTCGATTTGCTGCGCCAATCCGGGCTTTCCGCCATCGACCCACGCATCGTGGCGCGCAAAGACATTCTTGATTTGCCGAGCGCGACGGCGGCATTTGCGGGTGCTCATTTCGTCTTCCTAGCCCTCCCCGATGCGGAAGCCATGCGATTGGCGCCTGCTGCGATTGCTGCAGGCGCGTCCGTGATTGACTTGTCTGGCGCTTTCCGCCTCGATCCCGAGACGCCCCTGATTATGCCGGGCATCAACGACGCCATGATTCAGCCGGGCATCCTTGCCTGCCCAAACTGCACTACGGTTGGGCCCGCACTCGCTTTGCATGCCATTCATCAGCAAGCGGGCCTAGCAGAAGTCACAATGACGACTTTTCAATCTGCAAGTGGCGCGGGCCGAGCGGGTTTGCAAAATCTGGCCGACGAGCTCGCCGACATTCAACCGATTTGCGGGGTGGCCGCTGCAACGGGGTGGTCGTCCGAAGAAGAGTCGGTTCAAAACGAAATCAAGCGATTGCTGCTCCTGCATCGGCTCAACCTCTCGGCGACTTGCACGCGGGTGCCCATCGAAACCGGCCACGCCGCGAGCCTTTCAGTGCGCACACTTGAGCCACTCAAACCGAGCCAGCTCATCGCGATTTTCGAAGCGCGTTTGGGGCTGAAGCATTGCAGCGAGCCATTTGTGTCCACCCCGCGACAAGCAGCTCATACGGATGACATCCTGGTTAGCCGAGTGCGTGCAAGTGATGATGGGCGGCTGCACTTTTGGGTGAGCTGGTGCAATCTTCGGCGTGGCGCGGCGTTCAATGCCGTCAAGATTGCCGAAAGTCTTTGTCACAATATTTCGAATCGACCGTAACCTTAACATCATGAAACAACTCCTCCTCTCCGCTGTTGTGGCCGTTGCAGCCATTTTGCCCGCCACAGCTCAAGACCATCACTCTGATTGGGTCGACGACTTCGACGCGGCCGTCACCATGGCCAAGGCCGAGGGCAAAGATCTGCTTGTCGATTTCACTGGCTCCGATTGGTGCTCTTGGTGCATCAAGCTTCACGAAGAAGTCTTCGATCACGAGGCCTTTTTGACTTCAGCCAAGTCGCAATACATCCTTGTTGCGCTTGACTTCCCTCGCAGCGAAGAAGCCAAGGCTAAAGTTCCAAACCCTGAGCGCAACCGCGAATTGGCCACTCAATATGGGGTTAAAGGCTACCCAACGATTTTGCTGATGAGCGCCGAAGGCGAGGTTTTCGCACGCACGGGTTATCAAGCTGGTGGCCCTGAGGCTTACATCAAGTCGATGGGCGAAATGGTTGCTGCCGGCAAAGCTGCGATTAAGGCGGCCGCTGAATTAACAGCTGCTTTCCAAGCCGCCGGCGACGACAAGGCCGCTCAAGCCGCTGTCGTTATGAAAGCAATCTCCGCTATGGGCGCATCGGCCCCTGACGCACCTGGCATGAGCACCATCATCGGCTTAGTACGCAAGGGCTACGAGCTTGGCGATGGCGATCTGCAAGTTAAGGCTCTCACCGCGATTATGTCCTCGGGCGCAGGCACCGATGATGATTTCGGGCTTGCCAAGAAGCTTGACCCTAAAAACGAAAATGGCTTGCTTGATCATGTCGTCGTTGCTGCTGTCAGCAGTGTGCGCAGCCTTGACGATGTTAAAGCTGGGCTCGCCGCCGTGGAAGCTCACGACGCAATGGGTGGCTTTAAAGACAAAGACATGGCCTTCACGGTTTATCTCAATGTTTCTTTCTGGTGCCACAAACACCTTAGCCTACCAGCCAAAGCCAAAGTCTTTGCGCAAAAGGCAATCGACAATGGCACTGACATTGCCCCGCGCATGCAGAAAACCCTCGACGAAATTCTCGCCGCAGAATAACTTTCTGTCTTGCCATGCCGCATCTTCACAAGAAGGTGCGGCATCTTGCATTTCCATGTCCTAAAGTACCCTCATGAAATTAGCCACCAAACTAACCACGCTTGCCCTCATCCTATTGATGAGCTGGGGCATGCTCTCGACTTCCGCCGACGCGGTCACGCTCGAAGAAACGCCTCTTGAAAAAGCCATGGACAAGCTCAAAGACGGCATGAAATCCCTTAAAGGCGTTTTGGGCGACGCGACCAAAACTGACAAGGCAATGAGCATTCTGCAATCCATGGAAGTCGCCGCCATGGATTCTTACCGATTCACACCAGATGCCCCAGCCGAGCTCAAAGGCAATGATTTGCGTGCCTACAACACGGGCTTCCGCAAAGGCATGCTTGCTATTGCAATGACCGTCGTTGACATGGAGCTAGCCGTGCTTGATGGCCGCAACGCCGATGCCAAAAAAGGTTATCAGCAGCTCAGTCGCGTTAAGAAAGGTGGGCACAAAAAATATAAGCCCGAAGACGAAGACGAGCACGGCGAGCACTAAACTCGTAGCGTGATTCTGATTGCGCTCCTAACGCTCGCCTCGGTTGTTGAGGCTCCCACCACCGACATCGCCTGTTTTCAGCAATCTGCTGAAAATGAGGCGATGCTTCATTTGATGGCCGACAAGTGTCGTGTTTGCCACAACCCCGAGTCCTATGACCGCAAAGCGCGACGCGATTTGCCCGACGCAAGTGATTTGCGCTATTTGGCCGAAGAGTTCGTGGCCCCTGGCGATCTAGAGATGTCTGATTTATGGCTCACGCTTCAAGACAATTTAATGCCTCCAAGTGATTGCACTGTGCCACCGCTCACGGCTGATGAGCGAGCAGTCGTGCGCGATTGGATTATGGGTTTAACCGAGCCCGGTGCGATGAAAGCCCTCCCCGGTGGGCAAGGCCCCGTGAAATTGAGCTGGGTTGAGTGGCTTAGCCATCACCACTCGGCCGTCGTGCATTTCCCGATTGCGCTGCTCTTGGGCGCGTTGTTGGCCTTTTTGCTCGGCGAAACTGCGGCTATGTCGTTTTGTTTGCGCTGGGGCGTGCTCTCAATCTTGCCTGCGATTGCGCTTGGGCTACTCAACAAGGGCTACTCCGGCATGGGCGGGAATGATGTCGAGCTGCACGAGCAACTCGGGTTTGCCCTCGCTAGTTTGTCGGCCCTGACTTGGTGGCTACATCAACGATGGCTTGGATCGCCGAAAGCAAGGCATTTGATTTGGCCATTCCTTGCTATCGCAGCCATCCTTTTTGCGCTCGGCCACACAGGTGGGCCTTTGGTTTTTGGCGAGGCATACTTCCGAATTCCGCTGTGAAATTAGAGTAGACTTACTGCCAAGATGTCTCTCCTCGACAAAAAGAATGGCAAGCTCCTCGTCATTGCACCTCACGGTGATGATGAAGTCCTCGGCGCAGGTGGCCTTATCGCCCGCGCACTCGACCGCGGTTGGGAAGCCCATGTTTTCTTCGCAACTTCAGGCGGCTACACCAATGGTGGTAGCGGCGGCGACATCCCAGAGTGGGTTAGCATGCGCCTTACCGAAATTGAAAAGGCCGCGCAATTTCTCGGGATCACTTCCTATGAAGTTCTTGACTCCGGCATCGGCGAATGCGTCCGTCTCGACACTTTGACTCGACGAGTGATGATTACAGCTCTCGAAGACACGCTTGCGCGGATTCGCCCTGACATTGTCGCGATGCCTTGCCGTGGCCACTATCACCAAGACCATCGTTTGACTGCTGAGATTACATTAGGCGCACTTCGTCCAGCACCTGATGGTCGACTGCCCTTTGTCCCATGCGTGCTAGCTTATGGACATACCGGTGCAGGGTGGGGCGGCGAGGGTTTCCAGTTTTCGCCCAACACCTTTGTCGACATCACAGATGTAATCGACCGCAAGCTCGAAGCGCTTAGTTGCTATCAGAGCCAGATTTGCCCTGCACCCCATCCGCGCAATCCAGAGGCTATGCGCAAAGATGCTGAGCATTGGGGCTTTTTGTCGGGCTGTCAATACGCCGAGGCCTACGAATGCCTCCGCATGGTCGAGACGATTTAAGTGCTGCGCTACTCGGCATTTTTGATTGTCGCGACACTCGTTTCTTGCTCGGATGCAGTGACGAATCCCCCTCTGCAGCAGCCCACCAGCACCACCGCAACCGTCGGCAAAGTAGAAACCATCGCCAAAGGTGATGGGCCGCTTTTTAAAGATTACACGGTGCTAATCGGCGATGCGCCGCTCGAATTCCGCATGGTTGCCATTGTGGGTGGCCCGACCTCAATCGGCTGCCCCGAAACCGAATCAGGCGTTCTATCTTGCGAATCTCCGCGCCACGCCGTTGAGCTTGAGCCCTTCTGGATGGGCTCCTGCGAAGTCACCTGGGATGAATACCGCCTGTTTCAGTTTCGCCAAGAAAGTGATATCGATGGCATCACCGGCCCGACACCTCCTTATATGCCCATGGATTTTGGCATGGGCTTTGACGACAACCCCGCCATCTGCGCGACGCAATATGCCGCGCGGCAATATTGCCGTTGGCTGACGGTGCAAACGGGTCATTTTTATCGATTGCCGACTGAGGCCGAGTGGGAACACGCCTGCCGCGCCGGCACAACGACGACTTGGTCATTTGGCGATGACGCCTCTGAATTGGGTGATTACGCCTGGTTTAAGGCCAATGGGCAACGCATCTATCACCCCGTGGGGCAACTAAAACCAAACCCATGGGGTTTGTTTGACATGCATGGCAATGTTGCCGAATGGGTGCTCGACAAGTTCACACTCGACACTTGGGCGGCTCGGGCGGCGGCGGGGTCGATTTGCCGCAACCCCATCGAATGGCCCGACAAAGAATGGGGTCGTGTGGTGCGAGGCGGTTCTTATCGCAATCAGTCTGACATGACGCGTTCGGGCTCTAGGCGTGCGTCACAGCGATCCTGGAAAATGCAAGACCCGCAAATGCCAAAGAGTATTTGGTACCTCACCGATGCGCGTGATGTTGGCTTTCGAGTTGTGCGGCCACTCAACCCTCCTTCAGCTGAAGAGCAGGCAAAATATTGGGCCACGAGTGTGCGCAAGATAAAGCGCATCCACGATGGTCAGATGCAGGGCGAGCGCTAGTATGCCTGCATGCGTTTTCAGCCCTCCATTCCCCTCCTGATTGCTACGCTGGCCATGGCGTCGTGCCATGCCCCTCAATCAACTGATTCAACCGCGATTGCGCTATTTAATGGCCATGACCTAACGGGGTGGTTCCCCGATATTCCTGATGCCGACGACGCCTCAGGCATTGCGCCCTCCTTCATCGCGCGTGATGGCATGCTTGTCAGTTTGGGCTTACCCGTCGGGCATTTGATTACGCATGAGTCATACGCAAACTACAAACTGGTTGTCGAGTATCGCTGGCCAGGCGAAACAGGCAATTGCGGGGTGCTTGTGCATTCTTCAACTTTACGGCGTCTCTACAAAACTTTTCCGCAATCCCTAGAGGTGCAAATGCACGCAGGCAACGCCGGTGATTTCTGGTGCATCGGCGAAAGCATTTCCGTGCCTAACGAGTCTGACCGCCGAGGTGGAGCACCCGATACATGGGGCGGCAAAGAAGGCCAATCGCGTCGCATCCTTAATCTGACCGACGACTCAGAAAACCCACCTGGCGAATGGAACCGCCTCGAGGTCATCTGCAAGGGCGACACCATCCATGTCTGGGTCAATGGCGATCATGTCAATGATGGCTTTGACTGCACGACCACTAAAGGCCAAATTGCCATCCAAGCCGAAGGCGTTGAATGTGAGTTTCGCAAAATCGAGCTAACACCCCTCAAGAATTAGGATTTATATCATGCCATCTAAGTCATTAAATCGCCGCTCATTCCTAACAACAACGGCCGCTGCAGCTTCAAGTTTACTAATCGGCCAATCCGCAAAAGCAAAAGGTCATTTTGTCCAGACACAAGACTCTGATGCTGCAACAGGTCTTGCAGCCGGTGATGTCGAGCTACGCGTCGCACTCGTCGGCTGCGGCGGTCGTGGCTCTGGCGCGGCCTATCAAGCACTCTCGACCTCTGGCAAAGTGCGCCTTGTCGCAATGGCCGATGCCTTTCCTGATCGCCTTGAGGGCACACATTCTTGGCTTAAAGAAGAGTACCCCGACAAGGTCGATGTGCCCGAAACCCGCCGTTTTACTGGCTTTGAGGCCTATCGCAAAGCCATCGACTGCGATGTCGATGTCGTCGTTTTGGCGACACCGCCGGGCTTCCGACCGATTCATTTTGAATACGCCATCGACAGGGGTCGCCATGTCTTTATGGAAAAACCCGTAGCCGTTGATGGCCCTGGTATCCGACGCGTATTGGCGGCTGCCGCTAAAGCCAAAGCAACCGGCCAAAAGGTCGGCGTGGGTCTCCAGAGGCATCACCAAGACAACTACATTGAAACAGTGCGCCGTTTGCAGTCGGGTGCCATTGGCGACATCACTCTATTGCGTTGCTACTGGAACTCAGCAGGCGTGTGGGTGCGCGAACGAAAAGATGACTGGAATGAAATGCAGTATCAAATGCGTAATTGGTACTATTTTAATTGGCTTTGCGGCGATCATATCACCGAGCAGCACATCCATAATCTTGATGTTTGCAACTGGGTCATGGGCGGCTATCCCGTCCGTGCACAAGGTCAAGGTGGGCGCTTGATTCGCAACGGAAAAGATCACGGGCAGATTTTTGATCACCACATGGTCGAATACACTTACGCCAATGGCACCAAAATGTTGTCGCAGTGTCGCCACATGCCTGACACGAAAAGCGAAGTCAACGAATACGCGCACGGCACAGAGGGCCTCGCAAATATCGGTGGCGCGCATATCAAGGGCAACGATGGCAGTGATTGGTACTACGACAAGGAATACCAAAACCCTTATCAAAAAGAGCATGATGATCTGTTTGCCGCCATCCGGTCGGGCGCTGCCTATTGCGAAGCTGACAATGGCGCATACAGCACGCTGACTTCCATCCTTGGCCGCATGGCGACCTATTCGGGCCTTGAAGTCAGCTGGGAACAGGCCCTCAACTCAGACCTTGACCTTTCCCCGGCCAACTATGACTGGGGTGCACCTCCGCCTGTACTTCCCGATGAAAGCGGTCGCTACCCCGTGCCAATTCCCGGCAAAACAAAGGCTTTTTAACCCGACGGCGGCCAAATAGCATTACTGAGCATCAAAACTCAGCGAGAAGCGTCTTTTTACCCTATATTAAGAAGACGCAATGTTGCTTTCCCTAGTTTTACCCCTCCTTCTTGCGGCTTCTCAAAGCGGTAGCCCCACTCACCTTGACCTGCCGACCGGGCTACCCAACTCGTTTTCTGTCCGCGCACGGATGTCAGGCGTGGTCGTCCATCTTGACCTGACTCGGCGCAGCCTCCGCGCGGATGGCTTCCTTGTGCAGACGAGCGCGGGGTTACTGGCCGCGGAAGACATCCCTGAACCTGTAACTTATTTTGGCTCTTTGCGTGGCATGCCCGATGTGCAGATCATTGCATCTTTGCGACCCGAGGGTTTAACCGCTCGGATTCAGTTCCCAGAAAAGCGCGATTCTTGGTGGCGCATTACGCCAAATCAAAAGCGTGGTCAGGGTTGGCACTTCATTCAAGAAGAGGTCGCCGATTTTCCCGAAAGTTGTGGCAGCGAAACGATTGAAACCCCTGCTGGTGTGGCGACCATTACACCCCCTGGCTTGCCGTCAAAATCGAGCGTCGGCGCGCCAACTGGCGGCAAGCATTTTGGTTCGCCCAACGGCGCCAACCGCTGGGTCGTCCGCGAAGCTCAAATCGCTTATGACGCTGACTTTTGTTACTACGAGCGCGAAGGCTCGACCATCGCCGGCACGATTGCGGGCGTCGAGCAGCAGCTCGCAGAAATGGAGCTTTGCTACGCGCAAGATGCGCAAATTACATATGAGCTCACTGCAATTGTGATTCGCGACCAACCGTATTACCCCACCTTCACGAGCGCGGGCGATGGGCTCACAAAGTTCTATCAAGAGTGGGACGCCAACCAAACGCACATCCCTCGGGATACGGCTTACTTTTTAACGGATTACTGCAACGATGGCATCGCAGGGCTTGCTTATCTCGGAACCCTTGGCGGATGGAGCTATGGCGAAACGGTTTGGGATCGCGGTCACAGCCCTGGCATCATGGCGCATGAAGTCGGCCACAACTGGGGCGCAGGCCATATCGATTGTTGGCCTTGGGGTGGTTCAGCCATGTGTGGCGCGTGGCTTTTACTCGGACCCGACACCAGCGATATCGCGCGCGCACGAGCAGATTGGCTCAATTTACCAATGCAGCCTGCTTACCCCATCGCCGCGCGGCCCTACGCCGACCCCGATTACGCCGAGACCGATTGCCTCTCGAGCGTTGCCATCGATGTACTTGCCAACGACCACGACGCCAACCTGCACCCCATTTCGATTGATAGCTTCGATACGAATTCCGGTTTTTACAACGGCAGCATCACGCTCTCGCCCGCCACCGGCCCATTTGGACGCGATGAGCTGATCTATACGCCCGACCCAACGCGCAATCAGAATTACGAGGACACCTTTTGGTACACCAATATCGACGAGTCAGGCCTCACGCATGACACACCCGTTACGGTGACGGTGCGTTCTTACAATGTCGTCGCCCGTTGGCAATTTGATGAGGGCAGCGGCGCAAACTCAACCGACACGAGCGGCAAACAAAACGATGCTACCATCGGCCGCGTGCCGGTCTTTACGCAAATACCAAGCCCGGTCATTACGGCGTCGGCAACTGCTTACTCGAGCACCTACCTCGCCGATAACTTACTCGACAACGACGCGCAAACCGAATACGCCTCTGATGAGCAAGGCCCGGTCAGTTTCTTCCTCACGACCGACCCCTATCACGGTACTTGGATAGAATTCGATTTTGGCGCGCCGGTCGATATTGACGGCTTTCGCCACTACGACCGTGCCGCTTCCATTGACAAGACCGCGGCTTCGCGTTTAATTTTCAGTCAAGATGCTACTTTTGATTCACAAGACCCAGTGGTTTTGATCTCGCACATTTCCAGCGATACTGGCGAGAATTACCCCTTTGAGCGGCAAACTGCGCGTTTTGTGCGCTGGGAAATTACTGAGGCGCTCGACTGGTACGGCTCTTACAGCCTAGGCGGAAAAGAAATTGCGTTTTTGCAAGAGCAGAATTACACCGTTTTACCCGCGCCGACAGTGACCGCTTCGACCGACTCTATTAACGGCTACCCATCCACGCAACTTTTCGACGGCGACAGCGCCACGCAATTCATCGCACGCGGCTCGGGCGAAACGACCAACACTTACAGCCAAGTCACGACGCACGGAACATGGGTCGAAGCTGATTTTGGCCAAGTCGTTTCCATCGATGCGATTTCATTCCTCGACCGCACAGCCAGTAATGCCTGGACTGGCCGCTCGCGCTTGACGCTAAGCCATGATGTTTATTTCAACTCCGGCGATGATGAGGTCATCCTTGACCATTACGACCACGCTGTTGAAACGACTTATGATTTCCCGCCGATGAGCGGGCGTTATGTGCGCTGGGAAGTCATCGAAAAAGAAGACGCCTCGTCGTTCTCCAAACAGCTGGGCGGTTCAGAAATGACCTTCCTGGGTGACGGCTCTGCCTTCCCTGGCTTTGACTGGGTGAATAGCCCATCCGGCACTGCGGTCGCTTTTGACGGGTCGGGTGCTTCGGCGCGCAATCGCGCTCTGCAAGACAGTGTGTCGCAATCCGACGACCCCTGGAGTTTTTGCGTGCGCTACCTAATTAACCAAACCCCTGCCGATGGCACGCTCGTCGCGGGTCTGGGCTCGCCCGAAGCTTCGGTTTATGAAAACCGCTTCTTCCAAGGCACAGCTAGCGGGAATGTAGGCTTTGGCGATGTCGAAACTAGCCTGCCGTGGCGATTGGGAAGCTGGACATTGCTCACCATCACCTACGATGGCAAGCGAATACGGCTTTATGAAAACGGCCAGTTCATCGAGAAGTTCCCCATGCTCTTCCTAGAATCCGCGGCCACCGAAATGTGGCTTTGTGGGCTAACTCCATCGCAAAGTGAAAGCTTCTCCGGTGCTCTAGATGAAACTCAATTATGGGATTACAGACTAACTGATGCCCAAGTCCTTGGCGTTGCCTGGGGCGGTCAAGCCACGGGGCCGTCCCCGCAGAATGATGCTCGGACCCAACCAACGAACAGTCAATTAAGTTGGTCGCCGGGGTTCAATAACCCCACTCATCATGTCTACCTCGGCACAAGTCACGGCGCTGTTTCCGCCGCAACCCAAGCGTCACCTGAATATTTGGGCAGCGCGACTTCCCCCTCTTTTGACCCGGGGCTGCTGGGCGACTTAACCACCTACTACTGGCGCATCGACGAAGAACACTCAGCTGGCACCTTGCCTGGAATGATTTGGGCCTTTGACACCGAGCGCAGTTGGTCAACCATCATTTACGATGGCTTTGAAGACGGTGGCGATAATGTCTCTCTTGATTTGCTTGATGGCGGGCTCGGATTTAATTACGAGTGGAACGCCAGCGGCTCAGGCTTCAAACACCGCACCGGCTCGATTGGTGCATTACCCTCAAATGTGCCCCTTACCGAGGCCCCTGGCTATTTTGAAGCGCCGCAAAACCAAGTCAACAGCAACCGCGAAGCCACGCGCATCTGGGATGGCCAATTAGTCGATGTCGATTTAGGTGGCGATGGCGTTTATTACATTTCCTTTGCTGTGAAATCTAGCGGGAATGGTTTGACTCCAACCGCCTTAGTTGGTTTAACGGGCAGCAACAATTCCGAATCTATCATGCTTGGCGTGCGCGACGGCATGTGGAGTGTCGAAGGCGCGGCCGGCTCAGGCGCAGGCTACAGCTTTGGGCGGAATACACCGTGGTTTGTTGTTGCACGACTGGATTGTCACGCGTCAGGTATTGAGCCCGACACGATTCGCTTTAAATTCTATAACGCAACGAGCGATTCGGTGCACGCAAGTGACAGCCAGTTAAACGGCCAGGGCATTGGCGCAAACAACTGGACTGTCATCTCAACTGGCCAAAGCTCGATGCTGCACCCCACGCAACTCAAGATTGTTGCAGGCGCAGAATCGACTGCGTTTAGCTCGTTTGTGCAGATTGATGAGATTCGCATTGGTCGCAGTTGGACGGATGTGACGGGGCTTTAAGGCCCAAGCGATAAGTACACGGGTAAAGTTTCACTGAAAAAGGAGACATCCTCATACCTGCAAAGAGCTGGCCTAGTAGGGTCTGTGACATCTTCAACTCGAATAACCATTTCATCCAAATCATGAAGCCATGGGGCATAAACTACTCCAGATTCTGGAATGGGAAGAGCCGGAAATTGCCGCCAATACGGGACATCGTTGGGCTTTAGCATCACGACCTGTAAATCTGAGCCAGGAGTGTAGTCTTTAAAAATAATTGTTGGCCTAGATTGCCGCTCGGGAATTTCGAGCACTAAAGGATTAAACTCAAAAGAGTGAGGTTTTAGATCTGACATCAAGAATGGAAAAAAGCCGTATTCCTGACTTCCTTGAACTTCAAATGCGCACCTCTCGGCTTTGGGGAGAACAAACCTAAGCATGCCGGACGAGCCTAATTCCTCTCCCGAAATCCGAATGGATCGATACAGAATTCCATGCTCTTCTGCAGCTATCATTCCGTGGCTTCGGTCCTCTATTCCCCAACCAAGGTCCCCTCCGTTTGGGGGAATGGCTACCATCAATACAGGGCGTAAGTTTGAATAGTTTTCTTTGTTAGCCGTTTGCACTTTGACAAAAACCTCTTGCCGTTTTATCAAGGATAATTCAACTTTTTTCGTTTCGCCAGGCAATATAACAACCTCTAAGAATTGCCCGCCATACTCTGGGTGAAAGACACTAAGGATGGC
The DNA here is from genome assembly GCA_018671175.1 of Planctomycetota bacterium. GTDB lineage: Bacteria > Planctomycetota > UBA1135 > UBA1135 > UBA1135 > JABHIE01. The sequence goes on from JABHIE010000020.1 coordinate 71,661, forward strand.
GGTTCCAGGTTTCAGCCTACCCATATTCCTCCTCTTTACCCATTGTTTTGAATAATCATCACCCAATAACCGTGCAAGTCGAACTGGAACGGATCCATTCCCGCCTTGGAGTTGATCCAACAAAGTGGGTTCTTGTATTAGCGTTGACTGCCAATCACTGGCAGTTAATAGAATCACGCTTATATCCGCATCTGTAATCTCATCCCCAGAAGCACTGTCGAAACAATGGACCTGGCAACTAGAATAAAGTGGCAATCTCACAACCAGATTCGCATCAGGCTTTGCGTCGGACAGGGAGACCTCTGAATAGGAGGCAATCCCGTCTTCTAAAATGAAGCCCCAACTCTTTCCTTTAGAAAAAGTTGCTTGTGAAATTTGCTCATCACAACTATACCTATTGCCTTCATTAGAAATCAGTTCAACCTGTCCTGATGGAATTATTTCTCCACTAACTTTATCTCTGAACGAAAACAAATAGGAATCCTGACGCTGAACCACATCCGTTTCTTGATATGGCGCTGCAGGCGGCACGACTGACTGAGGCCTCAACATGTTTGCTGAGTGAGGCTCAGTTTTTCCTAAGATTATCCAAGCAAGGCCTATCACCAACAGTGCCAATAACAATGCGTGCTGCCGTTTCATTAGTTCACTCCGCTACAGCCGACCCTGGTACTCCCACGGAACCCAGAAAACCGTTCTGCGGCTCTGGGACGCCACCAAACCCGCTCATGGCGACCTCCATGGCCACCCTTGACGCCACCGTTGGCGCCATTGCCGCCACAGCCTCCGAAGCCACCGTCTTCACCGGAGTCTCCCTCGAACCCTGTCTCACCGGGGAGAGTATTCATTCCATCTGAACCGTCACTTCCATCTTGCCCAATTAGGATTTCGCCATCCCAGGGGGTCAAGTCACCAATGTTGGGCGGATTGGACCCAACGACAGCAATAGCGTGACTTCCAAAGCCATGTTGAGACAATAATTCGCCAAGCAGTACAATAGAAAACACTAGAACATAGGTTTTCAAGGTTTTCAAGGTTTTCAAAGTCGAAGCGCATTTTAGCTGTGCGATTCCCGTTAAGAGAATAAACATATTTCAAACGCTTATTGCACCTCTTCCTTTAAGAGGGAAAAGCAGCCTTTCGGGACAAGTGTTTTCCCTTTTCTTGGTTTTTGACGAAATGGGTAAATATCTCGCCAAGAGAAAGCAGGAAATGGGTTTATTGCGCACACCTATAGCGAACTCAACCCAAGCAAGTAGGATAGGGCGTGCCCAAATCCCCACTGAACCGCCGCGATTTTCTTAAGAAATCATCCGCAACTGCCGCAGGAATTCCACTCCTCGGATCATCACTTTTACGAGCCGCAACTGCACCTGGCTCGGATCAACTCAAAGTTGGTTTAATCGGCTGCGGAGGTCGCGGAACCGGCGCAGCGATGCAGGCCATCCAAGCTGACCCGGGCGTGGTGTTTTTTGCCGCCGCTGATGCATTTGCCGACCGCATGGAAAACAGTTTGCGTGCCATCCAAGAGCACTGTGAAGACGAGCAAATGCACGAGCAGATGAGCATCCCTGCCGAGCGGCGCTTTGTGGGTTTAGATGCTTACAAAAAGGTGATTGAGTTGTGCGATGTGGTTTTGCTGACCACCCCGCCTGGGTTTCGGCCGCAGCATTTGCGCGCCGCGATTGAAGCTGGTTGTCATGTCTTTTGCGAAAAACCTGTCGCCACTGACGCACCTGGCGTCCGCTCAGTTTTAGAAACAGCTCGCATGGCACGAGAGAAAAATCTGAGTATTGCATCTGGCTTTTGCTGGCGTGCACATCTAGGCAAACGCGCGGCTTATAAGCACATTCATTCAGGCGGAATTGGCGATGTGCGCCACATTTGGGCGAGTTATCTCACGGGCGGGGTTTGGCATAAAGAACCCAAACCCGACTGGTCGGCGATGACGCAGCAAGTGCGCAATTGGTATTACTACACTTGGCTGGGCGGCGATCATATTGTTGAGCAGGCCATCCATAGCATCGACAAAATCTTGTGGGCGATGCAAGACAAGCCGCCGCTTTATGCCATCGGGGTCGGCGGGCGCGCGCAACGCACAGACGCAAAATACGGAAACATCTGGGATCACTTTTCAGTGCTCTATGAATTTGAGGGTGGCACACAGGGGCACTTGATGACGCGTCAGCAAAATCAATGCCACGGCGAAAATCTCGATCGGGTACATGGCTCTAAGGGCACTATGATGATTGATGCGTGGGCGGGTGATTTTCATGTCGAACACGGTGATGATTGGCGCTACGACGGAGCAAGCAACAACATGTACCAAACCGAGCACGATGAGTTGTTCGCCGGAATTCGATCGGGTAATCATGTATTCCAGGCCGAAGACATGGCGCACACCACACTCATGGCTATCATGGGTCGCATGGCCTGCTACACGGGCCGCAAAGTAACTTGGCAAGATGCGCTCAACGATGAAACGCAACTCGTGCCCAATCAATTTACTTTTGATACCACGCCACCCGATCGCCGCTTCCCGATTCCAGGTCAGGCTTAATGGGCGGTTTGTTTATTACGGCGCTACTTCTTCTAGCGCAGTCGGGTGGTTCGGGGCAACTTGCCTCACCAAGTGATTTCGATTTGGCACCGCCGCCGATTGCAGTCGATGACTTGATTGGCGTGCCGATTGATATCCAAAACCTTGAAGCGTCGATGGTTTTTGATTTTGAAACACGCGAGATTCAAGTTGATGCTTTAATGACTTTTATGGTGGGTAGCGAGGGCGGCTTCCCTGTTTTTGACTTGCGGCAAACTATTGATTTTGCAGAATTAGATGGGGCCCCGATTGACCCAGCGATGATGCAAAGCCACCTAATCAGCAAGCAAACAGGGTCTTTGCGCATTTTAGAGCGTGATTTGACTTCTGGTGTTGCACACACTCTTAGGTTGAAATATGAAATCGACAAGCCCAACGCACCAAGTGCACGGGGGGCTGTCTTGCGCAAAAGTGGTTTGTTCTGGGACATCGGCTTGAGCGATTTAAACCCAGGCCGATACCTTGAGCAGTGGTTTCCGGCCAACTTAATTTATGACCAACACCCATTCACGCTTGAGCTGAAAATGCACGGGGCAGACGCCGAGCATATTTTAGTAAGCAACGCCGCCGTGACTGAGCTGGCGCACCATCAATGGCGACTGCAATTCCCTGCGCACATGACCGCGCTCTCGCCCATGATTGTGCTGACGCCACTGGCAGATGTTACGCAAATTGTCGATGAGCTTGATTTGGGTAAAAACGGAATCATTCAGATCAAAATCGTCAAGCACAAGCCGGTTACGCAGTCGCTCAAGGCGGCGATGAAAAGCGCGAAAGATTCGTTAAAGCGTTTTTCAAGCACAATGGGGCCGTGGCCTCACGGAGACCGCTGCATCATTTATATGCGTAATAGCGGCAGCTCCATGGAATACGACGGCGCGACGACATCGTCGTCAGGCGCTCTGAATCATGAGCTATTTCATAGTTGGTTTGGGCGTGGCGTAAAGCCTGCGAGTCAAAACGATGGCTGGTTTGACGAAGCCTGGGATGTCTATTTTGCCGACCTCAAAGCAAAGAGCAATAAGGTCTATAGCAAAAAAGATAAACCCGTCACTCTTTGCTCAAGTGACCCCTGGAATCGCATGACATCAAGACTCTCTTATTCGCGTGGCTCAAAACTTTTTGCATCGATTGCCAAAAAGGTCGGGAACAAAAAACTCGAAAAAGCGATGGCGGCCTTTTTTATTGCCAACAATATGCGACCGACATCAACCGCTACTCTTGAGCAACACCTAATTGAAGCGCTTGGCGAAAAGGCAGTCGCGCCACTCTTCCGCATGTTTGTTTACGGCATTGCAGATTAGCGCAAGCCGTCTGTCGGCAATGAAACCGCACGCTTAGCCAAAAGGCCCAGCTTCCCGCGCCAATTCGCCGCGGACACGCACAAGCAAATCACGCGTTTTAGTGATGCCTTCGCGCTCGGGCAATTGGTCGCCCTCCCACTCGATGCCGACCCATCCGCGATAACCGGCATCGCGCACGCTACGCAACAAGCGCCAATAATCTTTATCGCTTTCGCGGCCGTCGTCGTCGAAATGATGTGTTTTCGCACTCACGGCTTGCGCGAAAGGCATCAATTCATCGGTGCCTTGATAGATGTCATACCAACCCAACTCGCCCATGTAAAAATTACCAAAATCAGGGAGCGTGCCGAGCAAACGATGCCCCGACAAACGCATCACGCCCGCAAGCCAAGAGCCGTCGGAAGAGTATCCGCCGTGGTTCTCGACAAGGACATTTAAACCATAAGCCGCAGCTTCATCGCAAAGGTGAGTCAAGCCGTCAGCAGCAAGACGCATCTGCTCATCGCGAGTACCTTCGCTCGCGGCATTAACGCGGATGGAATGGCAACCCAAAGTTGCAGCCGCCTCAAGCCACTTGCGGTGGCGATCGACAACTTGCTTGCGCGTTACTAAATCGGGGTCGCCCAAACGACCCTCGCCATCGACCATGATCAGTAGCTGCTGCACATCGGCATCGGCAGCTCGCTGATTCATTTCGGCAAGGTAAGAAGCGTTGCGCACTTTCTCCATGAAGAATTGATTTACATACTCAATGCCATCGATGCCGAACTCGCGAGCCGTGGCCGCGAAGTCAAGGTGGTTTAGCTCACCCTTGAACAGCTCACGATGCAGCGACCATTGAGCCAAGGAAATCGAAAACCACGGTGTAGCATCGGCGCGCATCGAACCGTGGGCCTCACGCCAAGCTTCTCCGAAATGACAACCGGTAGTTGTTACGGCAACAGCGCCAGCGAAAGCAGCCGCGCCAGTCTTCAAGAAGTCTCTTCGTTTCATACCCATAGGATAACGGACTAGAATGGATTCGCCTACATGAAGCCCCGCCTTCCTCTCTCGCCTCTTCACATTGCTCTCCGTTTTTCGAGTCGCGCCTGGCGTGCGGCCGCGGAAGACGACCTTTCTGGCACAGCTGCGCAGATGACTTACTACTTCATGCTTGCGCTATTTCCGAGCTTAATCCTGCTCGTCGCCTTGATTGAGATGCTACCCGTGGCTGACAGTGCCGCAAGTGCTGCGGAATGGGCCGGCAGTCTGACAGCCCCCTTGCCTGAGGCCGTTTCTGATTTACTAAGCGATTGGCTCACGCAGTTTGCCCACTCTCGCCCACATGGCAGCATCTTTCTTTGGGTGTTCGTCGCCCTTTGGGCCGCCAGCCGCGGAGTGCGGGGCGCGCGCAAAGGTCTCAATCGTGTTTTCCGCTGCCCACCGCGGCACAACTATTTCAAAGCTCGCGCATTTGACCTAGTCTTCACTGCGGCAGCTTTAGTGATTGTAGGCTTTGCCTATTTAATTCTCGTAGGTGGCGCGCAACTAGGTCATTTCATAGCCAACTACTTTTCGCTCGGTGATTCCTTTCATCATTTCTGGTCGGCCTTACGCTGGCCCGTAGTCCTCTGCTTTCTCGGCGGTTTCTTAATTGCAACCTATCGCTATCTACCCGGCAAACAACTACCCCTACGCCGCCAACTCGCAGGCGCACTACCCGCACTAGGCGGATGGATTGCCATCGGGCTTGGCTTCCGCTATTGGCTCAGTTGGCTAGGCCATTTTGATGAGCTCTACGGAAGCCTCGCAAGCTTTTTCATTTTGATGGTTTTACTTTGGCTGGTTTCACTTTTCTTACTGGTCGGCGGTAAAATTGCAGCGCGTAAATAATTACATCCGCCGCACGGCGCGGCGGGCAAACCACGAAAGCGCATCCGCGGCTATCACGAGCAGCACACTTAGGCCTATCAGGAATACCATTTCGTCATAGCGCATCCGCACGCGGGCGTCGGCGATCCAATAGCCAAGCGAAACGACGCCGAGCATGCCAAGCACCGTGGCTTCACGCACGCAGGTTTCGAATCGATAAAAAAAGTAGAGCATGAATCGCGGCAGTGCAAGAGCCAAACCACCATGCGCGAGCATCGAAGCCCGGCTAGCACCCAAACCACGAAGTGCTCGCATCGGCTTCCTTTCAAGGTTTTCAAGCGTTTCTCCACCGAGGCGCCCCAAGATGCCGGCATTATGCAAAGCCAATGCCAAAACAGCCGGCCAGGCACCTTGCCCCAAAATAGCTAGCAGCAAAAACGCCAAAACATATTCTGGGATGGCACGCAAAGCAATGCAAAACAAACGCACGACTTGACGGACGAAGCGCAACGCGGGGTGACTGCCTTCTTTCACCCAAGGGTCTCTCGACATCACCACGCGCGATGTAAGTGGTGCAAGGCACAATGCCCAAATGGCCGCCAGGACAATGGCCAAAACCGAAATCGCAAGCGTCGCCATCAGGCCGTGCGCGCCATGTCGCGACCATAAATCGCTCGCCCATTCAGTCACTGAATCGGCCTGTGGTGCAGCATCTTGAGAGATGAAACGCTTTGCGTTTTCCAGCCGCCGTGCTGAAAACCAGTTGCTAAATGAAAACCCTCCCATCGCCCATGCGGCGGTCACGAGCGCGGTTAAAGACCAAATGCTGAAACGCACAAAGCCATCTCGTGGGCGTTTACGCCAAAGCGCGCGGACATCCGTGGCACGATCGCAAGTTGCGCAACTTGCAAAACTGTTGCTGGGTGATTCGCTCATGCCACAAACCTCTTGCGCAAACGCGCGCTCCAAGCTTCAAACAAAAGCACCATTAACAACAGAGCGTAAAGCCAAGTCCAGACTTCGCGGTAATGGAGGTTCTCAAAACTAAGTTTCAAAAAATAACCCGCGGTCGGATACCCGAAAAACCCAAGTACTGCCGAGGCGCGCACGGCGCATTCTAGGCGGTAAAAGCCATAAGCGGCCATGTCGGCAAAAGCCAGTGGTGCGCGCCCCACAGCAAAAGCCAATCGCGAACGGGCGCCAGACAACTCAAGTGCACGAGCCGCAGTCGGCGAAGTTTCGTCGAGCATTTCGCTCCAGACTTTTGCCAAGGTGCCGGCAAAGGGTAAAGCAATGGCCACAATTGCGCTTGCTGAGTTCATCCCGAAGGCTGCCAGGAAAAGGATCGCCCAAAGTAGCTCGTGCACCGAACGCGCCAAACCTAAAACAGCTCGTAAAGGCACGCGCACGACAACCGGAGCGGCCATCGATGCAAAAAACGAAAGGGGCAAGGCCAAGGCAACCGCCAAACTCAAAGCGGCCACTGCATAAAGCAAAGTCACCCCCATTGTTTGCGCCACGCTCCACAAAAACGCGGGGCTTCCGTCAGGCACAAAAGCAGCCTGATAATCCAAAGCCGGGGTTAGTGCTGCAGCAAAAAATTGACGCGCAATTTCGAGCCCTCCTGCTTGCGGCATCAAGCCACTCAACGACAAGCCCAACCACCACCAAGCTACGGCACCCGCGGCAAGCAGCCAAAGCAAAACGCGCAATCGCGCTTGCAGGGCCGATGGTCGCGCGACCATTGCGCGAACCGTCGGCTGACGCCTAGCGGATTCACTCATAAGGCGTAAAGCTCTTCGAAGGCAGCCGTATCGACATCAGCCGTCGGCGCATCAAAAACCACCGCACCGGCGCGCATCCCGACCACGCGCGGAAAACAGGCGCGCGCAAGCTGCACATCGTGGAGACTCACGACCAAAGGCAATTGCCGCTCTTCGGCAACAGCGCGCAATAACCGCAACAAATCCACCGCGCGCGCGGGGTCGACGGAAGCCACGGGCTCGTCGGCCAGCAAGACATGAGGCTCTTGAAACAACGCGCGCGCAATCGCCACGCGCTGCTGCATTCCGCCCGACAAAGAATCGGTGCGATGAAACATTTTTTCCGCAATACCCAGGCGATCAAGCAAAGCGTGCACCTCAAGCAACTCAGCCTTCGGCGGACGCACCGCGCGACGCAGCACTCCGAAAAAACCATGTCGCCCCAACCGACCCGACAACACATTTTGAGCCACGCGCAAATTCGGCACGAGCGCATGATCTTGATGCACCATACCGATGCATGCGCGCACCTTCTGCAATTCGACGCCCGACAAGTGCGCGTAATCGCGGCCGCCCAATTTTACGGAGCCAGCAGTCGCCTCTTGGGCAGTAGCCAAGACTCGCAGCAAAGTTGTCTTGCCCGCACCACTTGGGCCGACCAAGGCAACGGCTTCCCCCGCGGCGACTTCGAGTGAAACACCCTGCAAAGCCGCCGTGCCGGAAAACGACACCGACAGCTTTTGGGCGATTAAGCCCTCGCCGGAGGACTTATCGCAAAAACCCAAGTTTTTCAGCAAGCTCGCGGACGGGCTCGAAATCTTTATTTGTTGCGGCGATGAGACCCTCTTTTCGCATGACGGCACTCAACAATGCGGGGTCAGTCATGCCGACTAATGCGCTCTGCAAGCGCTTGGTGAAACCCTCGCCAAACTGCCCATCTAAAGACGGGTGCGCCGTGAAATTGTAGTCAGGGTAATTTGGACTCACCCAAATCACTTGGCAGACGGCGGGGTCAACTTTCCCCTCGGCAACCATGCGGTCGTAAGTTTTATAACTCACCGCGCCCGCTTCAAAAGTACCCGCGGCCACCAACGCGACGGTTTTGTCGTGGCTACCAGAGAAGGCATCTTCAGTGCCAAAAAAATCAGTTGGCGACTGGCCCGTATTCAGGCGGATGAAATGCTCGGGCATCAAGCGACCCGAAGTCGAGCTAGGCGAGCCGAATGTAAAACTCTTACCACCCAATGCCATTGGAAATTGACCCGAAGCCGCAGTCGGGTCAACCGCCGAAAACCCCGCGTCGATATGGGCGATGAAATAACTGTGATAATTCGGGTCAACCTTGCCCTGAGCAATCGCCACAGCGCCCGACACCTGCGAACGAGCCTGCACACCGGTCAGGCCTCCAAACCAAGCCAACTGGATATCGCCATTACGGAACGCCTCAACCGAAGCCGCATAACTCGCTGTCGGAATGTAACTTACATCAACCCCGAGCGACTCAGACAAATACGCGGCAACCGGCTCAAATTTAGCCTGCAGCTCTGTCGCATTGTCATCAGGAATCGCGGTAAAACGCAAAACAGCAGCCCCATCGCTCGAGGGCTGGCTGCATGAAACGCCGCAAACAAGCAAAGCTGCTGCTGCAAAAATGGGTAGTTGGCCTAGCTTCACCTCATAAGTTTAGCGGAGCCAGGGAATGCCTCACATCGTTGACCATTAAATGAGGTAGATACAGTTCCTCCCGCGAAAGCGTGAACTCGGATTTGGTTGATTAAGGCAATAGACGCGTTTCACTTATTGAGTTAAAAGCACCTCTATTCATAACCTGGATTCTACTATACTTAACTAAAGTGACCAATCCCGCTACTTTCTTCGGCATGCTTGCTGAAAGATTAAAATGACACATACTCCACTTTTAACACTTCTCCTAGTCATTGCTGGAAATTTTTGCTATGGGCAGGCTGCACCGCCGCCACGGTTTTTTCTAGAAAGCGGCGTGGAACAACCCCTGGATCAGGGAGCGATTTCAAGCGCCTCCGCGGGGAAAATAATTTTCCCCTTTAACTTCCAGGCAACGGTTATCGATCAAACCACGGGGCTTTACATTAAGACAGAGCTTTTCACTTCGTACTCTTTAACGGAGCATGGGGTTGACCCAGGCGCCTACGGGATTGAATGGGTCTATGGTGGCGAGTTCAGCGGTCCGAAGCCCCAGGTGATTTCGTTTGATAAAAATACGGGAGAAGGGCTAGCGGCTGCGGTTCTACGGATTAACCGTGTCGACAATGACGGTATTTGGGGACATTTTGAACCCGGTCTTAATGAGCTAACACTTTACTGGGGAAGTAGCCAAGAAGTCTATCACAATAATTTTTCCCCGCCAACTCTTCCCGCAGGAAGTTCGACCTACTTGGTTACTGCAGCACAGCCTGAAATTGAAATCGCGGTGGCAGACAACAGGGTTCTCTATTCGCAACAGGCGGGAACTATCGTAGTGGTTGCTTTGCCAAAGCCATATCCAAGAACCTTCGATCTGTGGACGGACAATCCCGCAGTAGCTGACGTCCCCGCGACATTTCAGATTGCGGCAGGTGAAGAGCTTGCTTTCATCACCTTTTCGCCGCTAGCAAAAGGCAGCGGGCATATGTTTGCTTCAGAACAGGGGGCGCTGGCTGTAGTTCCACCGACATTCTCGAGTCATAAGTTTGGGATTTTTGGCCGCCCAAGAAGGTGGGTTCGTGAGGGCAATACGGCAATGAACGAAGGCGATGGATTTGGGGGTATCCGCTGTTTGGCCGGAGGGCCCTCAACCCCGGAAGGGAATTCAGAACCAGATGACGAAGAAACATTTTGTGGATCATGTGGTATATCGCCAGACGAAAGCGATTGCCGCCCCGATACTGGTAACGATTCTGTCGGTTTTGTAAACAACACGGCGTGCCGAGTGGGATTAAATGCGATCTGCCATATCCTTGATGAAACGGTTTCCATATCGGTACCTAAATACTCTTATGTGGCTCCAGCCGCTTACATAACTTGCTATGGTGTATCGATTAGACTCAGATTGATTGAGGTTGACCTAGGACTAGAATTAAAAAAGCTTGCTGTACGTATTTATTCGAGAAGTCGAGGATTAACGTGAGTGTGCACAAATGTGGTTAAGAAATACCATCGCTAGTTTTTTGCTCTTGTTGAGCAGCGATTGCATTGCTGCTCAACAAGAGCAAGGCTGGGAAGAGTTCGACCGACTTTTGGGACAATGTCGAAAAGCTCATGTCACAAACACGGGCTCAATGGCTCCGACCAAATACATAGTTGATTCTTCGAGTGAAGCGCGACAATTAGGGCAAAAAGAGGTGGAAGTCGTCGGTGAAATAATTGGCCGGGCCTTTGCTACAAGCGCTGAAAGCAAGGAAGACTTCAGAGGCTTTGTCGGATACGGCGTGCGCCGCTCTGAGGGCGTCTGGCAGGCAACAGGCAAGCTCCGCGCGAAAGAACTCGTGCGATCTTTCTTCTCACAAACAGACAATGGGTTCCTTGACGTCAGGCGGGGGCAAAATTCCGAGTACACGTGCCATGAAGAATGGCTTGAGAATGAGAAGACGAAGATAACTTGGGGCGTTAATGAGAACAAGGAAATCGAGAATCATGTGTCTTTGACGGAGTGGGATATATTGAAGTACCCTCGTCCTGACGTGTTTGCTCGTCAATGCCGAAGTATGATGAATCTCATAGACGGGCTCCGTAAAGCAATCAGGCAAGAATCTTTGGGGGAGGCAAGTTTTTCCTCCAATTCCGTAAAAATTCCGATCGTGCCCGGCAATAGAGTTCCCATCCTTGGGATTTCATACCCCCTTGAACTGCTTACATGGGGTGGAGAGATAATTATCAAGGTGACTGAGGGCAAAGACGGATGGAGCATAAGCGTCGAGAAGTTTGATTTTTGTGGGAATAGACTTCACAAGCGTCTATATAGCGGTATTGGAGAAGGGATGCCATTGCGAGCGTCTTTCTATGCGGATTACGCCCCAGGAATAACGCAGCCTGTAAGGCTAATACAATGGGCCTATTTAGCCACAGGCAATGACAGCGCGAAGGAGCTCTTCGATTCCGTCAACTTGATCGGCAAGCTAGCTTGGGACTATCGTTTGCCAAGTTTGGGCGCAGTGGAATACATTTTGGCTGATGAGATTCCAAGCTTAGAGGAATTGATTCATATTATTGATGAGAACAACAAATAGTGTTTTCAACTGCGGTGTCCTAGCCTTTTTTGCTTGCATGCTAGTTGGGTGCGGAAAGCCTCCTTCCGCTCAAGTGCCAGATAGCATTATTGAAGTGACCTTGCCAGACTTCCCCTCCACATTGGTTTGCGGGGAGGTTTTTCGAGGAGTACTGAGAGTGGAAAATAAGTGTGCGACAAATGTGACTCTCACACAAGCAACGGTAGATTGCTTGTGCAATTTGTCAGATGCGCAACTACCTTCTCTGTCCCTTGAGCCTGGCGCGAGGCTCTCAACTCCAATTACGATTGTTGGCGGAGTTGGGGATGGAAAATGGGCTTGGAGCGCCGAGGTCGAAGAGGGCGGGAGGCGTCATAAACTCCTAGAAGAACGGTTAATACGGTTTGATAATCCATTTGATTTGGAATGGTCGGTGTCTGGCGCTGAATCGGTGACGAGTTACAGTGCTACGGTAGTTGTTGGGGGTAGCAATCCGTTAAGCGTGTTGAAGCTGAGTATGCAGTCCTCACCACCTGTTGTGATGATGGAGCAAGGGTGGATGTCAGCCACAGACTTCGTAATAGATCTAAGACTCGCGTGGGGCGATGTTGACACTTGGATTCTGAAAGGCCTCCCTCAAATGGCCCTTTTGGCCGGGAATCGAGGGGTTATTGTCGGGAATGTCTTTGGATTTGGTCAAGAAGAGGAGCTAGTCGTAATAGAGTTTGATGAAAGAGGACCTCTAGGTGAGCGCATTGTCACGGAGTCTTTTGCATTACCGACGGAGCTGAAGAAGGTCCATGAATTGGCGATAATTGGAGCGGGTGAAATTCATGTTATGCATTGGAGCTTAGACGAGTCATCGAGGCGCCTTCGAGTGGCGCTCTCTGACAGCGAAGCTTTCTCCGGTGACAGTGAATCTTTACTGTTGATAAAAGGTGAGAGCCTCGATGGTCAAGTGCTGGTGACGGGAAAATGTCTACAGGTAACTCAAGGATTCAAAAATGGGTAGTTGGCCTAGCTTCACCCCATAAGTTTAGCGGAGCCAGGGAAACCCCCGACTCCGCCGTATAAAAATCCAATTCCTCCAGGATATGGATGGTTAATAATGACTATTGTTCGCCATATTCATCTGATATTTGTGAATAAATATCCTGTCGCTCATAGGATCGGTAATCTGACTCACCCTTGCTCATTTTTGATGCAAGTAAATGAACCTCTTTACGCATACGCTCATCAACCCGGTGCCTCGCCAGCACACGAATGGCATTGAGCTTTTTCCGATACTCGCGCTCATCATCAAACGCCCTAACCCACTTCAGCAAAGCCTTGCGCTCATATCGCAACATCACCTGCGCGGTTTCAAAATCACCTGCGCGGTTATACGCAGTCATCTTGCGCGACAACCAAGCCAGCCACGCATCGGCGACTGAGTGGGCAAACTCTGAGTCAACATCACGCTCAGCCGAAAAATCAAAGCGCGCATTTTGCACCACGAATTGAGTACCTAATGCCACCTTGCGGTGCGTGCGGTCGAGATCAGGCGAAAGTGCGGCCTCGTCACCGCGCAAGCGATAGTAAACATCGACAGGCAGATCAAAACTCATGCCCTCGCGCGCATTTTGAAAATCAAGGCGCAACACAATCTCGCGAGTGGCGCCACTCAACAGTACGCCCGCCGAAACTTCAAACACCAAACCCGCATCTGTGCTCACCAGCCCGGACGGCATCGTGCCGAGCAAGGAACAATCGACTGCCTGACTTGGCAAAGAAACGCGCACACGGATGTCTTCCGCCCAAATGCGGCCCAAATCGCCAAACTCGCCCATGACGACCTCGACAATTTCATGCGGATGCTGCGCATCATGCAACATGCCGCCGCCATTTGAGGCGAGCGCGTCGATCTGCTCTTGCAAGTAGCCCTCGCCAATGCCCACTGCAGATGTGTAAACGCCCTGCTTCAACGCATTAGCCGACTGCTCGCCCAAAAATCCAGGCTCGCAGTTGCCGACATTGCCGCCGCCATCGGTCAATAATAGGATGCGATTCATAGCCCCGTCCATTCGCAATTGACTTTTTAAGACGGCATCAAGACCCGCTAGCCAGCCGCCGCCCAGGGCTGTGCCCCCGCGTGCTCGAATGGCTGCGATCTGTTCCATCGCCCGCCCCTTGCCAGCCGCCGTCATCTCTTCGCCTAACATCAAAGTGCGCACCTTATTTTCGAAAGTCACAATGCTCAGTACATCTTTATTGTCTAGCGCCTCAATAATCAGGCGTGCTGATTCTTTAGCCTGCTCGAGCGTTGGGCCACGCATCGAGCCCGAGTCGTCAATCACCAAAGCCAAATTAAGCGGGGCGCGCTGATTGCCCCGCGCAACAACTTGCTCAGCGGCTGTCATCGACAAAACGACATGCCGCGTGTTATCACGACCTGCAGCCAAGTTGAGAGAATCAGTTGTGATGAAAAGGCCAGGGTTTGTCGACCCAGCGGGTTGTGTTGAATTAGTAGTCATTGTTGTCTTCCTCCTTAGGATTCATGATTAAGTTGCGGAGGTAATCCGCGATGATTTCAAATTGGTAAAGCTCTTTTTCGGTCATGCCACCAACGCGCACGCGCAGCTCTACATCGGGTGTAATTGGAATACTCGACCAAGACTCGGCCTTTGCCCGTGCCTGTGGCTTGCGGCCCTTGACAGCCATTTGCAGAATGTCAGTTAACCGCTCAATGGCAGATTCTTCCGCACCCTTAGTCGCAGTTGTAGATTCGAGTGGGCCAGCACCTGCCCAACTCGCACTTTGCTGCATATTGCTTAATTGGTTTTCGGACGGCGCCTCTTGGAAAGCAATGCCTGCTACAGGCTCTTGACCCGGCTCAAGCGAAGCCAAGCCAAGCATTGCCTGCTTACTCGAATAAAATTTACTCAGCAGCTCAGGTGAGCAAGTCGAAGGGTCAACGAGCTCAACAGGCTCGCGGCCCTCAGCAATGGCCACGATATTGCTCTCGGGCAACGAAATCAGCATCTGGCGGATTTGATCGAGTGGCACTTTGGCCGCTCGACGAACGGCCTGCACAAATTGAACGCGCGTCAAATGCACGCGCCCATACTGAGCGTAGCGCCCGCGTTTTTGGGCCCCAGGGATGAGCCCACGCTCAATCCAGGCGCGAATTGTTCGGGGCTCGACACCCGTGAGGTCGGCAAGTTCGTTGAGGCTGTAGGTGAGATAACCCATGCCCACAATTTAACACGCCATGTCGCATTGTCAAGTAAAAACCCTCCCATTCCGCCATTGTCGCTAATCTACAGGGATTTTCGATTGAATTCAATGCGCCATTTAACGGCCATTCCTTGCAACTCCGCTCCCGCACGCCAAATCCAACTTCCTTGAAGGGGCGTGATAGAAATCTGCCAAATTCCTCCGATTTAGCCTAGGTTTCCCCTCCATTTGGGGTTATCTTTCCGAACCGAACCTGATGGTTGCTGTTTAGCGCAACTCTCAACCCCTTTCCCCGTGCTCCTTGAGCCAACCCAACTCCCTTAGACATGTCTGATCTCGTCAAAGATCTCATGGCGAAAGTCATTGCCAAGAACCCGGCCGAGCCCGAGTTCCACCAAGCTGTTGAAGAGGTTGTCACCTCTCTCTCCAGTGTCCTCGAAGCTCACCCCGAGTTCGCAAGCGCCAAGATTCTTGAGCGCATTGTCGAGCCCGAGCGCGTGATTATGTTCCGCGTCCCCTGGATGGACGACTCCGGCGAAACTCATGTTCAAAAGGGTTTTCGCGTAGAGTTCAACTCAGCTATCGGCCCTTACAAAGGTGGCCTTCGTTTCCACCCCTCCGTCAACTTGGGCATCCTCAAGTTTCTCGGTTTCGAGCAAGTCTTCAAAAACGCCCTGACCACGCTGCCTATGGGTGGCGGTAAAGGCGGCTCTGACTTTGACCCTAAAGGCAAGTCTGACAACGAAGTCATGCGCTTCTGCCAAAGCTTCATGACTGAGCTCTGCCGTCATATCGGCCAAAACACTGATGTCCCTGCTGGCGACATTGGCGTTGGTGGCCGCGAGATTGGTTTCATGTTTGGTCAATACAAGCGCATCCGCAACGAGTTTGTGGGCGTCCTGACCGGCAAGGCTCTCAACTGGGGTGGCTCTTTGATTCGCCCTGAGGCTACCGGTTACGGCACCGTTTACTTTGCCCAAAACATGCTCAAGGCTCACAACGGCGACCTTGCCGGCAAGACTTGCTTGGTTTCAGGTTCAGGCAATGTGGCTCAGTACACCATCGAAAAGATCAACGATCTTGGCGGCAAAGCCATCAGCGTTTCTGACTCGGGTGGTTACATCCTTGATACCGATGGCATCGATGCCGAAAAGCTCGCTTACATCATGGATCTCAAAAATGTCCGTCGTGGCCGCATCAGCGAGTACGCCGACAAGTATCCAAGCGCGGTTTACACAAAGCTCAATGCCGAGCTTGATCACAACCCACTCTGGGACAACGCATGTGATTGCGCGTTCCCAAGTGCAACTCAAAACGAGATTAATGGCGTCGACGCCAAGAACCTTGTCGAGAAAGGCTGCATGCTCGTTGCCGAGGGTGCAAACATGCCAACCACACCAGAGGGCATCGATGTCTACATGGCCAAAGAGGGCTTCCTCTACGGTCCAGGCAAAGCCGCCAACGCCGGTGGTGTTGCCGTTTCTGGTTTGGAAATGACTCAAAACTCACAACGCCTTGCTTGGACTCGCGAAGAAGTCGACAACAAGCTCAAGACGATCATGCAAGACATCCACGATGCTGCTTTCGACGCCGCCGCGCAATACGGCACGCCGAGCAACTATGTGAATGGCGCCAACATCGCTGGCTTCCTCAAGGTCGCCAACTCGATGCTGGATCAAGGTCTGGTTTAGTGTTTTAATTCGGGTGTTGATTCACCCAATACGCAGCAGGCGCAAGGTTTTCCTTGCGCCTGCTTGCTTTTGAAGTAACGGATGGCAACTTGTTTGCCTTATGATGCGTTTATGCAACCCCTACTCATCATCCTCGGAATTGCAGCCATCATTGGGCTCATTTACTGGAGTTATATTCAAACCAAAAAACGGCGCGAGGCATTCCAGGCATGGGCGGCGGCGCAAGACGGCTGGAGTTATTCGCAAGAACGCCGTCGTGATGTTTACAACCAATATCGGTTTCTCGACAAAATGCGACAAGGGAGTAATCATTACTCTTTTGACCATCTTTCCGGCACCTTGAGTGGTTATGAGGCGCGGGCGTTTAACTTTCATTACGAGACGCACTCCACTGACTCAAAAGGGAATCGCCAAACGCATCATCATCATTTCGGGGTGATTTTAATTCACATTGAGCGTGAGTTTCCTGAGTTGCGCCTTCACCCTGAGGGCTTGCTTTCAAAATTGGGTCAAATGCTCGGCTACGACGACATCGATTTTGAGTCGATTGAGTTTTCGAAAAAATTCAGTGTACGCAGTAAAGACAAAAAGTTTGCCTTTGATTTTTGCAACACGGGCATGATGGAATACCTCCTTAAATACCCCAAGATCGCGCTTGAGATTGAGGGCGACACTCTTGCGATTTACGACAGCAATATGCTGCACGCCGAAGAGCTCGACGCTTTCTTTAGCCAGCTCTTACACATTCGGAAACTCATGCCCGATTTCCTTTTCCGCGCTTAATTCGATTAGAATCTCATCATGTGGATACCCCTTGTCATCGCTGCCCTCATCCCCCTCATTTTGATCGGGATGTACAACGGGCTTGTTTCCATCCGTAATCAATGTGATGAGGCGTGGTCGAATATCGACACTGAGCTCAAGCGGCGTTATGAGTTGATTCCTAATCTAGTGAATACCGTCAAAGGGTTTGCCAAGCACGAACGAGAGCTGCTTCAAGAAGTGACCGCCATGCGCGAAAAAGCGTCAAGCAATGATGGCAGCATTGCATCGCAAGCGGCCGATGAAAGCGCACTTCAAGGTGTGCTTTCCAAACTCATGGTGCGGCTTGAGGCTTACCCTGAAGTGAAAGCGAGCCCCAATTTTCTTGAGCTGCAAAGCGAGCTGTCCAACACTGAAAACCGCATTCAGGCGGCTTTGCGCTTTTATAACGGCAACATCCGCGCCAATAATAATAAGGTGCAGCAGTTTCCATCTAACATCATTGCTGGCATGTTTGGTTTTCAACTCCGTGAGTTTTTTGAGCTTGATATCCCTGAGGCTCGCATCGTGCCAAAGGTCGAGTTTTAATTCAATCTAGTTTTCGGCAGGCTTAATAGGGCTTCCGCCACACGCCCGCCTATCATAAATAGCGTGGAAGCAAGTGCTAGACAACAACACGCCCCGGGCAAGGGGCCTCGCATGCAGGGTTTTGAAAACCTCATGCCTTATCGCGTGCGCGAGGTTTTGCTTGTATCGAGCCTCTACGACTCCTTCACCTTCCAAGAAGACGGCCAGGCGAGTGATCCGCTTCTATCTGATTACGCCGAGTTAAACCTCCGCTACGCACCGCGAGTGAAGCGAGTGTCGACGGGCGCCGAAGCTCTCGAAGAGCTCAATGAACATGGGCGTTATGACTTAATTCTCGTCACACCCCAACTCGGCGCCGTGAGTGCCGTTGAGTTTGCCGAGGAAGTCCGCAGCGAATTTGGCGCCATCCCGATGGTTTTGCTGGGCTATGACGCAGCCAGTATTGATGCGCTTCTGGCCTGCACCGACTGCAACCCCTTCGACCACACTTGCGTCTGGAATGGCGACAGCCGCCTGATGTTGGCGACGATTAAGCTCATCGAAGACCAAGCTAATTTTGCGCATGATTCTGCGCGAGTCGGGGTGCAGGCCGTACTGCTCGTCGAAGATTCAGTTAACTTCCTGTCGATTTATCTACCGATTCTATTTACTGAAATGATGGCACAATCACAGCATGTCATCACAGAGGGCGCAAACCTCGCTCATAAATTATTGCGCCTGCGCGCGCGACCCAAAGTCATCCTTGCGAAAGACCTTGAGACGGCCCATAAATTATTTGAAGAGCATCACGAAAATCTGCTCGGAGTTATTTCTGATGCCAGTTTCCCTGCGACACCTGCCGGAAAGCCCATTGATGATTCGGGTTTTCAATTTGTACGCACCGTCAAAGAAAAGTACCCCGACATGCCCGTCTTGGTGCAGTCATCCGAAAGCAAAAACCGCGATTGGGCAGAGGCGCTCGAGGCCTCTTTCCTCGACAAAAAAACACCTAGGCTGCACCGCGCCATCCGTCGCTTTATGCTCGACAATTTTGGCTTTGGCCCGTTTGTTTTTCGCGCACCAGACGGCTCTGAGGTCGGCATTGCCGAAGACACTCACGAGATGGAGGAAGTCGTACGCAACCTCCCCGTCGAGTCTCTTTTGTATCACGCGGTGCGTAATGAATTCTCGCTTTGGCTGCGCGCCCGAACCGAATTTCAACTTGCCGAGCGCATTGCCAATCGTCGCGTTTCTGATTTTGCAAACGCAGAAGAGCTGCGCGATTTCTTGCTCGCAGAGTTACTCGAAGCTCGTCGCGAATCTCAACGCGGCGCGATTGCAGATTTTGATCGCCGGCATTTTGACAACACCGCTTCCATTTCTCGGATTGGGCACGGGTCACTCGGCGGCAAGGCTCGAGGCTTGGCCTTCCTGAATTACATGTTGTCGATGTATCGCATCGGCGACACGCACGAAAATGTGCGCATCACGGTGCCGCCCGCTGTTGTCATCACGACCGACCAATTCGACCGCTTCCTTATCGAAAACAACATCAGCATTGAGACTGTCAGCGGCATTGACGACCAAGCTGTGCGAGATGTTTTTGCGAAAGCGAGTCTCCCACGCAACCTTGTCGAAGACTTGCGCGCATACCTCAAAGTCGTGCGCAAACCGATTGCTGTGCGCTCATCGTCTTTGCTCGAAGACAGCCACAATCAACCGTTTGCAGGCATTTATGAGACTTTGATGCTCCCCAACGAGCGAGCCGACATCAATGAACGATTGCGGGCACTTTGCCACGCTGTAAAGTTGGTTTACGCTTCGACCTACTCCGAGCGCGCCTGCACTTACATCGACGCCACTTCGTATCACCACGAGGAAGAAAAGATGGGCGTCATTTGCAAGAGCTATTTGGCCGAGCTCGTGCTTCCAATTCGTGCTATCCAACTTTGGCGGGCGTGGCCTGCTCGATCAATCACTACCCGCACGGCCCCGTAAAGCCCGAAGACGGCGTTTGCCAGATTGCGCTTGGTCTCGGTGCAACGGTTGTCAGCGGTGCTGGCGGTTTGCGCTTTTGCCCAAAACACCCACGGCACTTGCCGCAGTTTTCGCTGGTTGATGACATCCTGAAAAATGCGCAGCGTGATTTTTACGCTTTAAAACATGATTGCAAGTGCGACATCTGCGTGCCTGAAGTTTGCATGCAGCCAACGCGTTTCCCGATTCAACTTGCTGACCAAGACGGCGTCCTTGCAAAAGTGGGCTCGGTTTTTTCACCTGAAAACGGAAGTATTTACGACGGCGTTTCCAGACCGGGTGTGCGCCTGGTGAGCTTTGCGAGCATCTTAAAACATGGCGTTTTCCCGTTGCCAGAGCTCATTGATGAAGTCTTGCAAGCTGGCGCTTGGGGCATGGGTACAGCAGTCGAAATTGAGTTTGCTGCAGACCTTGACGGCCCGCGTGACGAGCCGCGTGAGCTAGCCCTTTTGCAGATGCGCCCTATGGTGGTTTCGCAAGAACAGGTCAGCGTTGATTTAACTGAGTTTGACGGCGACCAGTCGGTCGTCACGAGTCTTCGCGCACTAGGCAACGGCCGCACCACCGGGATTCATGATGTGCTATTCGTCGACCCCGAAATTTTTGAGCGCAGTGATTCCCGCAAGACCGCGGCAAGCGTTGGCGAATTTAATGCCACCCTGCGTGCAAAAGGCCACCCCTACTTGCTCATCGGCCCAGGCCGTTGGGGTTCGAGCGATTCATGGTTGGGCATCCCCGTCGAATGGGGCCAAATCGCCGGCGCGAAAACGGTCATTGAGTGCGGCTTTGAAGATTTCAAAGTCGAGCCATCAGAGGGCTCGCACTTTTTCCACAACATGACCTCTTTTGGTGTTGGCTACATGACGGTCAACCCTGAGCACGACGACGGCAGTTTAGACCTTAAATGGTTGCGCCAACAAGAGGTCGTGCGCGAGGGTGCAAATGGCCTGAAATGGCTGCGGCTGGCCCAACCTTTGTCGATACTTATCGACGGCCGAACCAGCCACGGTGTAGTTGTTAAAGGTTAGGCTAAATCAAAATCAGCCATGCCTTGGCCGTCTCCCCAGCCACCACCAGCTGCGGTTGCAAGGTATTCAGCTTCGGTAAACGAATCAACCTGAACCGCATCGTCGCGGGCCGCTTCAGCTTTTGCCATGAGCTCGACATCGTCTGTCGTAATCACTCCGGCAGCAAGTGCGGCTTCTAGCATTGCCGTTGGGCGACCACGCTCAAGTTTTTTAGCCCTTTGCGCCGTGCGGATTTTCTTGATGACTTCCGCCGCCTCGGTAACGAGGAGGAAGGCATTTTCGAGTCTTGGCAAATGCTCATCATCGCCCTTTGGCATGAACGCGTTATTGCAAAGACGGTCGCGTTGGTCGCCAGGCGTTTGCAAAATGCGCGCAATCTTGCGTGACAGGCGATCGGTCGGGCCAGACGAAATGGGGTTTGCGCGGTAAAACCAAGCCAAAGGCCCGCGGAAGAAAAAGCCCATAAGAGGTGCATGGAAATTATCGTAAGCGCCGTGCATGGCGTCGTCGACTCGCTTCAAGCAATGCTCCATTGACCATTGCATGAGTGGCACATCATCTTTCTGAGCACCCTCGGCTTCGAATCGGCGCAGCACACTTGCGGCCATGAACATCCAACCAAAAGCGTCGGCGAATCGACCCGCAAGCATTTGCTGCCGCTTCATGTCGGCACCGTAAAGCACCATCGCGAGGTCAGCCGTGAACGCAAAGCCCGAAGAAGCCCAAGCCAGTTTTTGCCAATAGCGCCTTGCAGGGCCACCGACTGGGGATGGCGCCAAATGCCCACGCGTGATGCCGTAAACCGCCGAGCGACATGCATTGCCGATAATGTGCCCAACATGACCCCAAATCGCGCGATCAAACAAGCGCGAATCACGCTCAATCAAACCATTTAAAACTTGAAATGCGTAAGGATGACACCGCAACGAGCCCTGACCAAAAATCATCAAAGTGCGCGTCAAAATATTGGCGCCCTCGACCGTAATCGAAATCGGCGTGCCAATATATGCCGATGCCATGAGGTTACGAGGCCCACGAGAAATCGCGGCACCGCCCATGATGTCCATGCCGTCGTTGATGGCCTCGCGCATGGTTTCGGTGAAGTAATACTTAGCCAAAGCCGAGGAGACGGATGACTTAATGCCAGCGTCAATTTGCCCCGTATTCATCAATCGCGCCGACTCAAGAATGTAAGCTTTGCCGCCAATACGAGCAAGCGGCTCGACGATGCCTTCAAATTTGCCGATGCTCATGCCGAACTGCTTGCGAATCATTGAGTACGAACCGCAAACGCGGGCTGCCATCTTTGTGCCTGTCGTGGCTTGCGCCGGCAACATGACGCCACGACCAGCAGCGAGACATTCCATGAGCATGACCCAACCGCGGCCTGCACCAGCAGGGCCGCCAATAATTGCATCAACGCCGACGATGACATCTTTACCTGATGTTGGGCAATTAAAGAATGGCACACCCAAAGGGTCGTGCTGCTTTTTACGATTTACGGCTGGGTTATCAGTCGGAACCAAAACGCAAGTGATGCCAGGCGCCTCGCCGCGGCCCAACAGGTTTTGCGGGTCAAACAACTTAACGGCCAGACCCAGAACAGTCGCGCGGTTCGCCATCGTGATGTAGCGTTTGTCCCAGTTAAGGCGCAAACGAATCTCGCCAGCATCATCACGGAAGACATCGGCGCGCGAGGTAATACTGCCCGCATCAGAACCTGCATTGGGCTCAGTCAAAGCAAATGCCGGAATCTCTTTTCCACCAGAGAGGCGCGGTAGCCAATGGTCTTTTTGCTCTTGTGTGCCGTAGTGACTCAGCAGCTCACCTGGGCCGAGCGAGTTTGGCAACATCCCGGTGATGCCGAGGGGAATCGATCGTGACGACAACTTATCAATCACGGTGCTGACCAAAGTGGCCGAAAAATCTTTGCCGCCATAGGCCTTTGGAATAATCATGCCGAAGACACCTTTCTCGCGCATTAACTTCCAGGTAATCGGTGGTAGGTCGCGCTTTTGGAAGACATCCCAGTCGTTGCAGCTTGCGCAGATTTCTTCGATTTCGTTGTCGAGGAAAGATTGCTCTTCGGATGTCAAAGTCGTGAGCGGCGCGCGGAACAACTTTTTGAGATCCGGACGACCACTAAACAACTCGGCCTCAAGACCAACATTGCCAGCCTTAAGAGCCTCTTGCTCGGTGACAGAAATCTTGGGGACGAAGCCGCCTTTAATCATGGCGTTCATCATTGGGCGGCTCACGAACATGCGGCGCAGCAGCGGCACATTCACGACCATGGCCACCGCAAGGAACACGACCCACAACCAATACACATTTGCGCCGAGACCTGCCGTTGTCGCGATGAGCCCCGCAGTGGCTGCGGTCCAGAAAAGGATGGGCGCATTGACCACACCAAGCGCGATATAAATCGCAAAAAAGAGAAGAAGGGTAGGAAGAATCGTCATTTTGATTGGCGGATGGTGGGAAGAATCGCAAGTGCCTGCGCAACAGCTTGATTTAACAAATCGTCACGAGATAGGCGAGCGTCGACGCGTTGCGCGATGAGCAAAGAAACCGTGCCATGCAGAGATGTCCACATCACGGTTGCGGGGATTTTTAGTTTTTCGTCATCAAGCGGACGCTTTAGCACGGACGCAAGCGCCGCACGGAAAAGGTCGAGATTGCGTCGCGCAAGGCGATATTTCTCGGCGGGATAGCGCGCCATGCGCTTGGGATGCAACATGAACATGGCCTCGTAATACTCTGGGTTAGAAATGCCGAAGTCTAAATAAGCGCGGCAAACGGCCTCTAATCGCCGTTTTGCGGTGGTCGCATCTGCGAGAGCGCTTTCGAGAGCCACGCGCAGGCCTTCCATGCCTTCGTCGATGAGTGCGTGAATGAGCGCATCTTTATTTGAAAAATAAAGATAAATACTCGTCGCGGTGCAGCCCACCGATTTTGCCAATTTGCGCATCGACAAACTTGTGTAACCATCACTTAACAACATGCGGCGCGCTTCATCCATGAGCGAGCGGCGGAGGTCAGTTGTGGGTCGAGTCATTGCTTTAAGTACCGCCTAAGAGGAAAGCTCGGAAAAATTGCCTTGCGCTCAGGGAGGTTTACAGTGTAAAGTTTACACCGTTAAGCACAACTTGCAACCATGACTTCCTACTCAGCAAAAGAAAACGGTCCAAACCTTGTCATCGCAGCTGGCGTCCGCACTCCGTGGGCGCGCGCTGGCGTGGCTTTTTCCTCTGAAGATGCCGGGCATTTAGGCGCGCGTGTGGTGCGTGAGCTTTTATCGCGCACGGGTCTCGACCCCGCCCTACTTGATGAAGTCATCATTGGCTCTGTCGGCCCTCCACATGATCAGGCCAACATTGCGCGCATTATCCAACTACGGGCGGGCATCCCCCAGCGCATCCCTGCGCGCACGGTGGCTCGAAATTGCGCATCAGGCATTGAATCGGTTACGACGGCCGTTTCAAGCATTCTGGCGGGCGAAGGTGATTTGTATATGTGCGGGGGCGTCGAAGTCATGAGCGGCTACCCATTAATTTTTAATCGCAAGATGACCGCGTTTTTTACTTCCATGATGAAAGCACGATCATTGGGGCAAAAACTGGGCGTGCTAAAAACATTCCGCCTGAGTCACCTCGCCCCCCGCGTCGCCTTGATGGAAGGCCTCACCGACCCATTCACGGGCATGATTATGGGCTCGACGGCTGAGTTGCTTGCACGGGATTTTGGCATTAGCCGCGATGAAGCTGACCGTTACGCACTCGAAAGCCACCGCCGCGCATCCGTCGCGCAAAAATCTGGGCGATTTGCTCACGAGATTACCCCAGTCACGCCTCTGGGTAAAGGTAAGCCAACAAAAAACAAAGATGGCAGTCGTGGGCCGAAAAAGCCCTTCTTGATGGAGCACGATGATTCCATCCGTCACGACCAATCTCTTGCGGGGCTTGCGAAAATGCGGCCTTACTTTGAAAAACCTGATGGCGTGGTCACAGTGGCCAACGCTTGCGGCATTACTGACGGCGCGGCGGCATTGTTGGTTACCACCCAAGAACGGGCAGAATCACTCGGTTTAAAGCCACTTGCGAAAATTCGCTCGTGGGCTTGGGCTGGCTGCGACCCGCGGCGCATGGGGCTTGGCCCTGTTTACTCGATGGCGCGCGCACTCGATGCCGCGGGCTGTCAAATGTCAGATATGGGCGCTGTTGAAATCAACGAGGCCTTTGCGACTCAAGTGCTGGCTTGCCAAAAGGCATCTGCCAGCCGCTCATTCGCCGAGCGAGAGCTTGGCAGGAGCGAGGCCCTCGGTGAAATTTTCACCGAGCGGCTTAACCCAAATGGCGGCGCAATTGCCCTCGGCCATCCAGTCGGCGCGACGGGTGCACGACTGTTGCTGACTGCAGCAAAAGAATTAGAAATAAGTTCCCACGAACTCACGCTGGCGTCTCTCTGTATAGGTGGTGGCCAAGGTGGCGCCGTCGTCCTTGAGCACATTTAATTTAGCCAGAAAATAAAATCATGATTGATCTCTCCGGATTTCCAGCACCTGACAACGCTCCTGAGCCTGGCACCTGCATTCGCATTGAGCGACCCGAGAAGGGTTTGGCCGTCGTCATTTTCGACCCGCCACACCGCAAGATGCCCGTTTTTGATTCACCCTTGCTGCGCGACCTTGATCTCGCACTTGATGAAATCGAGGCTGACAAGAGTATTAAAGGTGTCGTTTTCACTGGCCGCGAGCCGCTCGTTTTTGTGGCCGGCGCTGACATTGACGCCATCAAAAGCCTAACCGACCCCGAAATCGTTAAAGGCGTTGTGCTTGCCGCTCATTCGATTTTCAATCGCATCGAAAACTTAAAGCCTTACACGGTCGCGGCCGCTGGCGGTGCCGTGCCTGGCGGTGCTTGCGAAATCACTCTCTGTTGCGACCGCATCGTTTTGGCAGACGACCCCAAAACACGCATTGGCTTGCCCGAGACGCAATTGGGCATTTTGCCCGGTTGGGGTGGCACACACCGTTTACCTGAGCGCATTGGTGTGCCAATGGCACTCGATGCAATTTTAGGCGGCAAACTCTTCGTCGCAAAAATCGCCAAAAAACGAGGCATTGTTGATCGCATCACCAAGCCCGAATATTTAGTGCAAGTCGCCAGCGACATCGCAATGCGGCGCATGAAGTGTGCGCGCAAAACACGCGGCATGAAAAAATGGTTGGTCGATCGCAACCCCTTGATGCTCAACATCATTTCTTCTCAAGCTAAAAAAGCCGTTTTGAGCAAAACCAAAGGGTTTTACCCCGCGCCAATCCGCGCTCTTGAGTTGGCTGTTGGCGCAGTTGGCCGATCGCGCAAACGCATGGTCGAGCTTGAAGCTCAAGCCATCGCTGACCTTGCGACTTCAAATGTTTGCAAAAGCTTAATCGGGATTTTCCACGCATCCGAGACCGCTAAAAAGCTTGGCAAAGGCACCGACAACTTTACGCCACGCAAATTTGAGCGCGCAGGCGTCATTGGTGCGGGCATCATGGGTGGCGGAATTGCCAGTTTAATGGCCGGCAAAGGCATCCAAACGCGCATGGCTGATTTGGCTCCTCAAGCTGTGGCAGATGCCGTGGCCTTGCACCGCAAGAGCATCGACAAAAAAGTGAAGCGCCGCCGCCTGACTCGCGCACAAGGCACTGCCGCGATTGATCACCTCGATGGCACGACATCCACGACTGACTTTGGCAACACTCAGGTTGTCATTGAAGCCGTTGCCGAAATCCTAGAGATCAAACAAAAAGTGCTCGCCGGTTTGGCCGCACAGATGGCTGATGATGCAATCTTGGCGACCAATACATCATCATTGTCGGTTGCGGCGATTGCTGATGGCATCCCCCACCCCGAGCGAGTTGTGGGCATGCATTTCTTCAACCCCGTCAAAGCGATGCCACTAGTCGAGGTCATTCAGGGCGAAAATACCTCGCGTGAAGCGGCTCTTGAGGTCGCGGCTTTAGCTCTGCGTTTAGGCAAAACGCCTGTGATCGTAAAAGATGTTGCCGGCTTCCTCGTTAACCGTTTGCTCGGCCCTTATCTTGACGAAGCCGCGCGGCTTTTCACGGCTGGCGCAAACCCGGCCAAGCTTGACAAACTGATGTTGAAATTTGGCATGCCTATGGGGCCGCTGCGTTTACTTGACGAGGTCGGTCTCGACATTGGCGCGCATGTTTCGGTTTCTTTGCACGAGGCTTACGGCGCGCGCATGATTCCTGGCGATGGCATTCAGGCCCTAATGAACGATGAGCGGCTTGGCCATAAAACCAATAAAGGTTTTTACGACTACCCCAAAGAGCGCAAGGCAAAACCGACTCTCTGCACTGATCTCGCCGGCTTCCAAACCGGGCAAACGGCAGCGAATCTGAGCGATGAGCAAATAATCGACCGCCTCATCCTGACCATGGTTAATGAAGCCGCACTCTGCCTTGACGAACAGGTCGTTGAAGGCGCCGTCGAGCTCGACCTCGCAACTGTTTTCGGCACAGGCTTCGCGCCATTCCGCGGCGGACTTTTGCACTATGCAGACAGCCTCGGCTTGCCTGAGGTCGTCCGTCGACTACAGGCCATTGCCGACGCAGATGACATCCAGAGCCGCGAGGGCGGTGTCGACAAATTTACTCCCGCGCCATTGCTCAAACGCATGGCAGAAAACGGCGAGCGGTTTTTCGATTAGCGGCTCACCCTAAGATGGAGGCCATGGAGGCTTCCACTAAACGGGTACTCGGTTTTGACATCACGCGATTCATTGCGGTGATCGCGATGGCGTTCGTCAATTATCAAATATCTTTGGCTTATGGAGCCACCGAGCCACCTGGCCTAGCTTTGCTCGCTAACCTTTTCCAGGGGCGCGCTTCGGCTCTGTTTGTCATCCTTGCGGGTGTTGGCCTTACGATGCTTAATGACCGCCGCATCATTTTGAATCGAGCGATTTTCCTGCTCGTCGTGGGCTACGCCTGGCAATGGATTTGGCCGGGCGACATTTTGCACTTTTACGGTTTTTACTTACTCGCAGGCGCCGCCGTTTTGAATTGCCGAGCGAGCACTCTTCTTGGCTTGGCTCTCGCCACAATTACAGCCGCGACGATTTGCATTTTTGCGCTCACTCAAACACTGATGTCCTGGGGTGCGGGCTGGGATTGGTCTTCACTGAGCTACACCGAGTTTTGGCAACCACTCGGCCAACTGCGCAACATTATTTTCAATGGATGGCACCCGCTTCTACCCTGGCTCGCCTTTCTTTTTTTAGGCATGGCGCTAGGCAAAATCCAAATCACAAAACCTCGGCAACGGCGCATTGCCTTTCTTGTCGGAGTGGCCTCCTGCGGCATCGCATGGGCCCTTTCAAGCGCATTGTCGCAAATGGAAGACACGCGAAGGTTGCTCCTGCAGCTCAACCAATGGTGGCTCGCACCTAATACGATTTGGGGTCTAGGAAGCCTTCCAGCCGGCCCGCTTTACATACTGTCAGCCGCTGGCTCATCCGTCGCTCTGCTTGCTCTCATTTTGGAACTCACCGACCGACGCACCAACCGCTTCCTTTCCACTCTCGCGACCGCTGGCCAATACGCGCTCACTTTTTATATTGCACACATTTTCTTCGGGCTTTATGACATCGAGGTTTTGACCGATGCAAGCCAATTCCCAGTCGGCGAAGCGCCAACTGCATCAGAGCTTCTTACTCTCTCCGCCACCCGCGCCGTTTGGTTTGGTCTAGCCGCAATCGCATTCAGCTGGCTCTGGAGCAAACGCTTCCGCAAAGGCCCACTCGAGTGGCTCATGCGCCGCATCACCGGCTAACATTAACTCATGCAATCCACCGCGCCCGCCCTCGACCGCGCACTAGCCCATGTGCTCAATCTGCCCCCTGAAGTCGGGCCGGGCTACTCAAATCATGTGCCGATGGTTCTCGAAACGCTTGATCGACTAGGCTACCGCGACGACCTCGAAAAGCATGCCATCCGAGGCCGCGACTTTATCCTCGCAAACCCATGCGAGCGGCAACTCTTTCTACAACCATCCGTGTTTCATGAAGCTCTTGCCGAGCGCGAATGGCAACAAGTTTTAGCCGCATGGCTCCCTCGGCTCGCACCCGGGATGGCCGGCGGTGCCGCACACGGGCTCATCCGCACCGCCCACGCCGTGCGCGCGGTCGAGCGCATTCCTACACCGACACGCATCGGCGAATTGGCCGACGCGATCACCTACTGGGAAGCCGCCTGGTGCACATTACCCGGCGAGCCTTGTGGCCCCGGCGGACCCTTTTCGCCAGAAGACGCCATCCGCCTGATTCCGCTCTGTAACCCGACATCAATGCCAAAAGGCTCGTCGTTAATCATTGATCAACTTGTCAACCTTGAGCGGTTTGCTGGGTTTAAGCCCGTGATCGATATGGTCATTACTGATGTTGACCCCGAGACAACCCTCGACGAGTTAACTCACCTCAGCGCACGGCTGCTGCTCGCCAATTTTGATCGCGCGCCTGTTGCTTTTTTGCATGGGTTTACGGCCTGCAATAGCGCGAGGGTCTTGATGCCCTATCTCGCGCACGACCTCGAAGGCATTTTCCTGCGCTACCTTTGGCAGCTCGTTGCGGGCCTCTATTCCTGGTATGGAGCCCATCCACCGGCTGCGCATGATTCGAGTTCACTACATCTTGATGCACAGCTTGACCATTCCAGCCCGCGGGCTTTGGCGCATTTGATTGAAAATTCAGTGCAAGCGGGCGGCAATCATGCCATCAAGGCGACAGCGGCATGCGTCGAAGAATTTCGTCGCAGCCACGACTCGGTTTTCTTGACCATCCCTCCTGCGATGCTGGCGGCTGGGCTGGGCGAAGTTTAGCGGCCGACTCACTTTTCCATTTTGCTCGACAAGCGCAAACAGCTAAGGGGTTGGCGTACAATCTGCCACCATGAAACTCCTGACCACCCTCCTTACTCTTCTTCTTGCCTCTGCGCCATTGCTTGCGCAAGACTCCCCCTGCTGCCAAGAAAAGGCCGCTCCAGCTGAAGCACCCGCCAAGAGCGATTGCTGTGCAGAGGGCGAGCAAGATGCGGGCGACTGCAGTGCCGCGCAAAAGTCGGCTCTCGAAATCCTCGGCAAAATCGCCGAAGCCAACGCCGATCGCCTCTACAACATTGACTACAACATGAAAATGAACATGGAGCAAATGGGTCAGCCCATGGCCATGGACATGAAAGTCAAAATGAATTACGGCGGCGCAAAACTCATCAACATGGCCATCGATATGACAATCGACATGGAAATGATGCCTGAGCCAATGAATATGCAACAAACAATCATCATGGACGGCACGATGCTTTACATGGTCATGGATAACCCAATGATGGGCAAGCAAGCCATGAGCGTTGACCTCTCTAACGAAGACATGGTTAACCAAATCAGCGGCGGCATGAATATGGGCATTGGCGGCGGTGTTGACCCACTCGCGGCCGCAGCTGCAATGTGCAAGGTCGTGAATTTCAACGATGTTACCGAAACTGAGACGACCTTCGTTTTGAAAGCAACGCCCACAAAGGCCTTTAATGAGCAAATGGCGGCTACCGGAGTTGAAATCGAGCGCGTTGAAATGACCATCAACAAAAAGACAATGTTCCCCGCCTCCACAATCATGTGGGGCGCTGAGGGCGAAGAGCCCATCATGAAAATGACCATGGGTGACCCTGTCTTTGTCAAAGAGCACCCCGAAGGCCTGTTTGTTTTCACCGCTCCTGAAGGTGTCACCGTGCAAGACCTCGGCGACATGATTCAATCTCAAGGTGGCCCACCAGCGGGCGACGAACAACTTGACTTCTAGAGCAAGCTCTGCATTTCCCATCTGAGGTTTACCCTCAACTCACGGGGCCGTTCGGGAAACCGAGCGGCCCCGTCTACAATTAGCGCATGCTGTTTCGTCTAGCCCTTTCTGCTTGCTTGAGTTTCGTCTTTTTGTGTTGTTCGCAATCAAACGAATCTACACCAACACCCGCATCAACACTTAAACCTGCTCCCACAAAGACTGACGCGCGAGTCCCTCACCCCGACTCAGTCGCGCTCATCGAGCAGACCTTGGCTGAATTTGCAAAACCACACAAAAGTCAATGGCGCATGGAGCTCGTCATCGAGCAACGCCGGCAACCTCTTTCTCAAGACTATTCAGGTCAGCTGGCTTTCACTAGCGACGACGAATTCGTCCTTGACGGCACCTACACCTCAATCATGGGTGGTGTCGAAGAGCCCGTCGTGATGCAGCTCACGCTAAGCGCTGGCGAGGGTAAGCTCAAAATGGACTCTCAGGTGATTGATGGTCTCGCTAATTCCACGACGCTTGAGCTCGAACGCGCGCGGAAAATGATGATCAATCAAGGCCCACTAGGCAACCCCATGGGCAATGGCACCGCCCCTGCGCTTGGGCTGAAACGATTGCTGTCAGCCTTCACCTGGCACACCATTCAGCAAAAAGAGGGTGTCGTCCGCATGTTGGGGCGGCCGAGCGATGCCGTTTATGAGTTTTTTATCAAGCAAAGACTGACCCCTTCGCCCGCCTCGGCCTGGGTTGAGCTTGATACCCAAACAGGGTGGCCGAACCGCCTTGAAATGATAAGTAGCAAAGATGAAGTCATGCTGTTGGCCGAATGGTCAAAGAGCCCTTGATTTCACACGCATTCTCGGAACCAAATTCGGTCAGGGCGCGTCTTTGGGGGTAGAATCCTCCAAACCCATTAGGGATAATCCCCTTTGGCTCGCTGGCTGAGTGCCGGCAACCTCCTGTTGACTCTCAACTTCCCCCTTCCTGAACCCATGCGCGTTCTCATTACTGGTCATCGCGGGTACATTGGTGCCCACGCAATTGATGTCTTCCAAAAAGCCGGCCACCATGTAACTGGTGTCGATGTAGGCCTTTACGACGGCGTCGAGTTCGGCACACCTGCCGTAGCCGACAACGATATCACGATGGATGTTTTCGACATCACCGCTGACATGCTCAAAGGCATCGATGCTGTTGTGGCCCTGGCCGCCATCTCAAACGACCCCATGGGCGACCTTGACCCTGCATTGACTCACAAAATCAATACAGCGGGCGTCATGCATTGCGCTGAGATGGCCAAATCGGCGGGCGTCCCCCGCTTCTTGTTTGCTTCGAGCTGCTCAGTTTATGGCGCTCAAGGCGACACGATTCTTGACGAGAGCGCGGCCTTCGCGCCTGTTTCGGCTTACGCTGAGTCCAAAATCAACACTGAGGCTGAGCTGCAAAAGATTGGCGACGAAAATTTCGCCGTGACTTCCTTGCGCAACTCGACGGCTTACGGTCAGTCACCTCGCTTGCGCACTGACTTGGCTGTCAACAACTTGCTGGCCTACGCCGTTAGCATCGACGAAGTCAAGCTCATGAGCGATGGCACTTCTTGGCGTCCGCTGGCTCATTGCCGCGATATTGCGCGTGCTTTCTGCGCTTTGTCTGAGGCTCCGATTGAAGATGTCCGCGGCCTGGCCGTCAATATCGGCGGCAATGTCGAAAATTACCAAATTCGTGATGTCGCCAAGATCGTGCACGAGCAGTGCGCTGGCTCTCAAATCACGATTGCTACCGAAGCTGCAAACGACCCCCGCGATTACCGCGTGAGCTTTGATTTGCTCGGCAAGGTGCTACCCAACTTTGAGCTTGAGTGGAATGTCGCAAAAGCTGTCAAGGTCATGTTCGCGGAGTACAACGCTCGCGAAAACTTCAAAGCTGAGTTCGAGGGTGGTCGCTACACTCGTCTCGTCACTCTGCAAGGTCGTCTGGCCAAGGGTGATTTGCCTCATTACTTCACAGAGCTTTCTGGCACACAAAATTAAGAAAATGACCGAAGACATTTCGAAACTTACCCAAGGCTCCAAAATCGAAGGGGTCTATGTCCAACCTTTGCGCAAGATCTGCGACGAGCGCGGCATGATCATGCACATGCTGCGTAATGACAGCCCGATTTTCACCAAGTTCGGTGAGGTGTATTTCTCCGAGGCGATGCCTGGGGCGATTAAGGGTTGGCATATCCACCGCGAGCAGACTCAGCATTACTGCGTACCATACGGCATGATTAAATTGGTGCTGTGCGACATGCGCGAAGGCTCGCCAAGCAAAGGTGTGATCGAAGAGCACTTTTTGGGTGAAAACAATTATGCATTGATTCGCATCCCGGTTGGCGTTGCTAATGGCTACAAGACTTATGGTCTAAAGCCAGCATTGGTGGCTAACTGCGCAGATCAGCCTCACGGGGCGGATGAAATGGATCGGATCGATCCGTTCTCAGATGAAATTGATTACTGCTGGGATTTAAAGCATATGTAAGCGATTGCTTACTTGACTGTCCCAACGAAAAGACCCCAGCTATTTGGCTGGGGTCTTTTGCTTTGATGAACTTACTCGGTGTAGCCGTGGTTCGTGGCGGTAGCTGGAACATTTCTGCTCTCTTCTTGCATTGCGCTAATCGGAGCATCAGCACCCCGACGAGCTCAAAAACAAACGGCCAGGCGTAAACCTGACAAACGGCCAGGCGTAAACCTGACAAACGGCCAGGCGCTGAGTATGCTAAGGCCATGACGCCTACCCCAGCCTTAGACCGCCACGCCGAACAACATCTGCTTGAAGCGCTCGAAGATAGTCCCGTGGTGCTGATTCATGGTCCGCGGCAGTGCGGAAAAACAACTTTGGCGT
This sequence comes from Planctomycetota bacterium, assembly GCA_018671175.1. Classification (GTDB taxonomy): domain Bacteria; phylum Planctomycetota; class UBA1135; order UBA1135; family UBA1135; genus JABHIE01. The sequence continues at coordinate 105,446 of JABHIE010000020.1, forward strand.
TAAGTATCGGTGTTGAAAAAGGTTACGACTACATATCCTTTGATGACGAAGAGGCGTTTCTTGCAGCGACGCAAGATCCAACGGCGTTTATTAACAGCCTGCCACCTAAAGTGATATTAGACGAAATCCAGCGTGTGCCTAGTCTTTTTCGAGCTATTAAGCGTTCTGTTGACAGGAATAGGGTCTCCGGGCGCTTCCTATTAACAGGCTCAAGCAATATCTTATTATTGCCCCAATTGGCCGACTCCTTAGCTGGCCGAATGGAGATTTTCCCCCTTTATCCTTTTTCCCAAAGCGAACTAATGGAAAGGCGCTCTGGTTTTTTGAGGCATCTTTTTGCCGCAGATTTTCCGACGCGGAGCCTGCCCACCGCGCAAGAAGACTTATTGCAACGCGTCCTTGCTGGAGGCTACCCAGCTCTAATCACTCGCCCAACCGCTCGGCGCCGCAGCAACTGGTTTTCAAGTTATATCGACACGCTAATAATGCGCGACCTTAAAGACATGTCAGGGGTTCAGTCTTTGCGCGAAATGCCACGCTTGCTGCAAGCCTTGTCGGAGCAGACAGCGCAACTTTTTAATGTAAGCAATTTAGCTTCACCCTTTAAGTTAAGTCGCACTACAATTCGAGATTATATCAGCCTTCTTGAACGCATTTTTCTTGTAGAGATTCTGCCGCCATGGCACTCCAACAAACTAAATCGACTTACCAAAACACCAAAAGTGCATGTTTGTGATACAGGTTTGGCGTGTTTTGTGCAAGGAGCTTCTATGGACACTTTAGCGAACGATCGTCAGGCGTTTGGCCACATACTTGAAACCTTTATTTATCAAGAGCTGCGACGCATGGCAAGCTGGCAAGAAACTCCGACGCGTTTTTTCCATTTCCATACCAAAGATGGCGTCGAAGTTGACATCGTATTGGATCGCGGAGCACAAGGAGTTGCCGGCATTGAGGTCAAAGCTGGATCGTCAGTGCACAACAGTGATTTTAAAGGGTTACGGCAGCTAAGGATGGCGGCGGGCAAGCGCTTTAAAGCCGGTGTTGTGCTTTACGATGGAGAGATGTGTGCCAGCTTCGGTGAGGGCATGTTTGCTATACCGATTCGCATGTTGTGGGAGTTGTAGCATGCACAAAGCCAAGTCATCATTCTATGAGTGAAAATGAGGCTATAACCCTAGCACTCAGCAACGATTCGTCCAATCACTCATCAAAGCCGTGCCAACTTTGCGGTCATGGATGTTACTTCTGCGGGGCGCGACCGATACGCTGTCTTAGGTTTGTTACGACTCAAAAAGCCGATTACATCACCCTCGGTCGTGTTTTTAAATTTGGAACAGACTTCGACAACCATCATCAGATTATGCTAATTGACGCAAACAATAATGGGGTTTTTGAAGTTGTACCACTTGTGGGCGACGACGACTTTTTCTCTGCCGAAGGGCTCGATCATTTCGAAGACTCGACTAGCCTTACCATTAAGGGCAGGCGCCACATTCCAGGGCCATCACCGCCCGTCAAGCATTTCCGCGACCATTTCGCCAATGGCGATAGCAGATGTCAACCCAGGCGACTCGATGCCTTGTAAATCGATAAACCCCGGCACTGGCTCAACAATCGCAAAGTCTTTTTCGACCTTTTCGTCTGGCGCGCGCAACTTAGGGCGAATCCCGCACATGTCATAAGCCATTGCGTCATCAGGAATTGCGCCGAACAACACCTCGGCGGCCTTACGGAAGTCTTCTTTGCCGGCCTCATTCGGCGAGAAGTCTTCTTTGCTATCGACGAAATAGGCATTCGGGCCAAGACGCACGCGACCCGCCAAATCGAGAGTCAGATGCACACCAAGCCCAGGAGCGCCCTTTTCTTTGACCGGGTAGACCAAATGGCTGAATTCGCGCCCCGCTGCTGACCACTGCCAATAATCGCCTTTACAGGGATAAATGGTGCGGCCTTCGATACCAACATGTTCGGCGATTACATCCGAATACAAGCCCGCAGCGTTGATTACAACATCGGCCTGGATTTCACCACGGCTACTTGTAAGCTGGAAGCCACCGTCATCGAGAGTTTTGATCGCGGTCACTTCCGCGTGGTACAAGACCTCGAAGCCTTCTTCGGCGACGCGCAAGAATGAATCGGTCAACTCATGCGGGTCAACAATGCCGGTGCGCGGCGACCAAAGTGCGCACCGCGCATCGGTCAAACTCGGCTCCATCTCAAGCACTTGCTCACGCGTGAGCATCTCAAGCTGAGAATCGCCGCGGCCTTCCCAGCTGGCCGTTGCATTGGCGAAAATATCCGCCAAGCCTTCTTCTTGCCCCTGGGTCGTCGCGACAATCATTTTGCCAATCGACTTGCAGCCCACGCCGTGCTTTTCGCACCAATCATAAATCGCAAGATTGCCTGCGATGCACAACTCAGCTTTCAGCGACTCGGGTGGGTAATAAATACCGGCATGAATCACACCCGAATTGCGCGAAGTCGTACCAGGCGCCGAGTGAGCCTCACGCTCAAAGATAAAACCCATACCGCCGCGGTCAGCGATAGAACGGGCGCAAGCTGCACCCACGACACCCGCGCCAATAATGGCAACAGGAATGCGATCGACTTCTGTCATTGATTTACCTCGTTGAGTGAATCACTACCACATTTTCCAAGGAGCTTTCCCGGAGTTCCACATGCCCTCGAGCATGTCCCACTCTTTGAAAGTATCCATGGGCAACCAGAAGCCATCGTGCTCAAACGCCATCAATTGGCCGTCTCTGGCTAGGTTTTGCAATGGCTCGCGCTCGAAAACCAAGTCGGGGCTGTCATCAAGGTAATCAAATACTTCACGGTTTAGCACGAAGTAACCACCATTGATACGACCCGTCGTCGCTTGAGGTTTTTCTTGGAAAGAATTGACTAGACCGCCATCAATTTCGAGGTCGCCAAAACGACTTGGCGGGCCGACTGCCGTCAGCGTCGCGATTTTGCCGTGAGACTTATGGAAGGCTACAAGCGCGTCAATGTCAATCTCAGCAACGCCATCGCCGTAAGTCATCATGAAGACATCGTCGGTGATGTGCTTTTCGATTTTCTTGAGTCGCGCGCCAGTCATCGAATCAACGCCCGTTTCAGCGAGAGTAATATCCCAACCGATTTCGTCGTGATTTGCCTCAGACATTTGCGTCGTAACGCCGTCTTTGCCGAGCGTGATTTTCAAATCACTTTGCATGGCGTGGTAGTTCAAGAAGTACTCTTTGAAATCCCAGGAGCGGAAACCGAGCATCGGAATGAATTGCGTATGCCCAAAATGAGCATAAATCTTCATGATGTGCCACAGCATGGGGTAACCCCCAATTTTGACCATGGGTTTAGGAGCGTTTTCGACTTCGCCGCGGATTCGGGTTCCGCGACCGCCGCACAGAATGGCAACTTGCATCTTGTTTTTAGGGAGGGATTTACGGTCAGGGAAATGACCAGATGTGCCGATACTATATCACCTAGACATGGTTCCTACCGACTCCCCCCAAACCCTCCCCGCGTTCAGCAATGCGCGCGTCCTTGTCGTTGGCGGCGGCGGCTACATCGCTTCGCACTTGATTCAACGACTCGTCGCCGATGGCATCCGCCCGACGGTGCAGGCTGGGTTCCCTGATGACATCCGCCACCTTGAGATTGATTTGCTTGAGGGTTCGCTGGATGACCCTGCGATTCTTGATGCGATGGCCACCTTTGAGCCTGAATTTGTTTTCGATCTCGCTGGGCGTACCGATCAATCGCATAGCCGCGACAACGACGACACCATGGCCGCGAGTCATTACGGCAACGCGCGCGCTACGGCTCGTGCGATTTGGGGGCCGTCCTTAAAACGATGGGTTCGCTGTGGCACAAACGAGGAATATGGCCACAACCCCGTGCCGCATGTCGAGACGCAGCGCGAGGCGCCCGTGTCGGCTTATTCGGTGAGCAAGGTCGCCGCGACGCATCACCTACAGATGCTCGCTTCGGCGCAAGGTTGCCCCGTCGTTGTCGTGCGGCCTTTCGTGGTTTACGGCCCCGGGCAAGCGCGCGGTTTTACTCCGTTTGTGATTCGCCAAGGTTTTGCCGATGGCGCGTTCGACACCACGCACGGCAAGCAAACGCGCGATTTTATTTATGTCGACGATTTGGTCAGCGGCATGATTGCTGCGGCAACCACACCCGGCATCGAGGGTGAAGTCATCAACCTCGGCTCTGGCGTCGAAACCCCTGTGCGCGAAATGGTTGAGACCGTTCTCGACATCATCGGCGCGGGCAAACCTAACTTTGGCGCCATGGAATTACGCCAAGGTGAAATCCTGCGTTGCCAGGCTGACATTTCAAAAGCCGAGCGCCTCCTTGGCTGGAAACCGCAAGTTACTTTGCGTGAAGGCCTCACTAGGATGGTAGACGCCGCGCGCCCAGTCGCCGACGGCTAACCGCACTTTCAACCGTTGCTCAACATGACCGACAAGCCCCAATACTCTGTTGTCCTGCCTTCCTGGGACGAAGAGCCCAACATTCGCCCGCTGGCCGAGCGAATCGCCGCGACTTTTTCGGGCATGGGCATCAACAATTGGGAAGCCATCTGGGTTGACAACGGCTCGCATGATGGCTCGCTAACTTTACTAAAAGAGCTGCACGCGCAAGATGAGCGATTTAAGTTTTTGTCACTCTCGCGCAACTTCGGTCACTCGGGCGCAGTGGCTTGCGGCCTTGACGCCGCCTGTGGTGAGCGCGTTGTATTGATGGACGGCGACCAGCAAGACCCTCCAGAAATGATTGCTGATTTTGCCGCCAAATTAGACACTGAAGAATTAGATGTCGTTTACGGTCAGCGCAAAAAACGCCACAAAGAAGGCGCCATCAAAAAAATGTCGATGTGGCTTTTTTATCGCATCTGGAAACGCACATCGTATATCGACATTCCGCTCGACGCGGGCAACTTTTGCCTCATGCGGCGCGTGGTTGTTGACGCACTCACCAGCATGAAAGAGCGTGGTCGCTTTGTGCCTGGCTTGCGTGCATTTGTGGGTTTCCGCCAAGCCGGTATTGGTTTTGATCGACCCGCACGAGGTGCTGGCGAAGAAAAAACCAACTTCTGGATTTTGTCGGGCATTGCGATTGAAGGCCTGCTCGCGTTTTCGGTTTTCCCATTGCGCGTTTTAATGATTTCAGGCGTTATCGCGATGGTGTTGTCGATTTTGGGCGCAGCGCTTTTAACCATCGCCCACTTCACGGGCGTGTTTGGCATGGGGCCAAATATCACATTCGTATCGGTGGTCGTCCTGCTTATTGGCGGCCTCAACATGCTCGGCATCGGCCTCATCGGCGAATACCTTGGCCGGATTTACTCCGAGGTCAAGCAGCGCCCGATTTATGTCGTGCGTGAATCAGAGCTTTAACGGTAAGCGTCACTCGTCGCCAAAAACTGCGTCACATAACGACGGACGCCATCTTCTAGCGGAGTCGGCTCTGCAATAAAACCAGCACCCCGGATTTTGCCCATTTGGGCCTCGGTGAAGTATTGATATTTTTCACGGATGGCCTCGGGCGTGTCGACCCATTCGACTTTAAATTCAAGATCTAGCGCGGCGTAAACCGCTTTGGCTAAATCAAGAAAGCTACGGGCTTGGCCGGTGCCGCAGTTAAACAACCCGCTCACCTCAGCGTGGTCGTAGAGCCACATCACCATGTCAACGCAATCGCCGACCCAAACAAAATCGCGCAGCTGCCCGCCGTCAGCGTATTCGGGGTTGTGCGAGCGAAACAACCGCGCGGGCTGGCCAGCAGCAGCACGCTCATAAACGGCATGGACGACTGAACGCATACTGCCTTTGTGCGCCTCGTTTGGCCCATAAACATTAAAAAACTTTAAGCCCGCAATTTGCGCGGGCAGCGCATCGCCATCTAGTTTCATGCGAGCGATACGACGATCGACAAAATGCTTACTCCAGCCATAAGCATTGAGTGGCTGCAAGCGAGACAAAGCCTCTACGCTCTCGTTGTCATCGAAGCCCATCGCGCCGTCACCGTAAGTTGCGGCGGAAGAAGCGTAAATCAATCGCACATCATGCGCAGTGCACCATGCCACGAGGTCCAGCGTCAGGCGAATGTTGTTTTCGACAATCTTGTCGACATCAGTTTCAGTGGTTGCCGAAATCGCGCCCATGTGAATCACTGCGGTCAGCTCTTCCGCAATGGCGCCAAGGGCATCAAACAAATCTTCGGGCGCAATCAAATCGACCAAATCGCGCTTAGCGAGATTGCGCCAACGCTCATCAGACTCAAGTCGATCGCAAACCAAAACCTTTTCGCCACGGGCTTCGAAAGCCGCCACGATATTAGAGCCGATGAAACCCGCGCCGCCTGTGATGAGGATCATGTAAGTAATTGTAGCTCTCTTGTGTTTCGCTTGGGGCTGTCACCGCTCATGCCGTAAAATTCAAACTCTACAGGAGCAAGTTAAACTAAGGCCATGCCTGAAGACAACCCCTTCGCCGCACTTTTTGCCAAAGCTGGCCTTGCGGGCACTGGCGAGCCTGATGTGCCGCAAATCGAGCCGAGTGCCGATGAGCTCGCTGAGGCGGCGTTTGCTCAATTAAAAATGGTCGTGCTTGGTTTTGAAAAGCGAAAGGGCAACAAAGTCGTGACATCGGTGCGCGATGTGCCTTCTGAGACTCAACAATCGCTCATGAAACAATTGCGCAAAGTGCTTGGCGCAGGCGCGAGTTTGACTGAGGGCCTGATTGTTTTTCAGGGCGATCATCGTGCAAAATTGGTGCAATGGTTTGAGTCGCAAGGCGTCCGCGTAAGGGGTGAGCGCGGCGATTCTCCGTCCTAAAGAAAGCCATGCTTCCGACACTCATCGCCAGCCTGGCCGCGCTCGCCATCGCGCCTCTCGTATTCCGCATTTTGGGCGGCTCGCGCGTGGCATCGGCAGGGCTTGACGGTTTTGTCCGCATCGGCATTGGCGGCCTGCTCTTTGCGCATGTCATCCCCGAAGCATGGGCGGGCGCGGGCTGGGCAGCGCTTGCCGTTTTTGCCGCGGGCATGGCTCTGCCGATTTTTCTACACAAATGGATGCACGGTAGTGCGCTCGCTGCCGAAGTCGGCCTCGGGATGACCGGGCTCGCCGTGCACGCTTTTTTTGACGGCGCCGCTTTAACCGCTAATGTTGGTTTGGGTGCGGCCATTGTGCTGCACCGCCTCCCTGTGGGCATGGCCGTTTGGTGGCTCGTGCGCCCACGATTTGGGGTCTCGCGAGCCGTTTTAGTTTTGGCCGTCATGATGTTGGCCACGATTGCAGGCACAGCGGTTGACCTTTCGGGCACGGGCAGTTTATTGTTTTTGTTTCAGGCTTTGATGGCAGGCGCGCTATTCCATGTCGTCGTGGGCCACCCCCACCGCGCTGACTCTATGCGAAGCGGCTACGAAAGCATTGCATCGGCAATGGGCGGTTTACTGGCTCTTGCAGGCGTTTTAGGCTTAAACGCTCACGAGCCACACGCGGCCACCACGGTGCTGCACGACGCTCAAGGAGAGATTGGTTTTGCAAGTGGCTTTTGGCTGCTTGCCGTTGAAAGCGCGCCCGCACTCTTGGCAGCGTCAATCACAATTGCTTTGAGCAAGGCCTTTATGCCTGAAAGTCTAAAGGGGTTTTTCAAAGGCGGCACAGCATTTACGCAAGCACTCCGCGGGACGGCTGCAGGGCTTCCTGTGCCGATTTGCTCATGCGGCGTAATCCCCGTTTACCGCGGGTTGATTGAAGCCAAAACACCAATGCCGGCAGCGATGTCATTTTTGGTGGCGACCCCCGAATTGGGTTGGGCCTCGGTCATGTTGTCGTTTGGTTTGTTAGGCGCAGAATTAACTTGGGTGCGTTTGGTGGGTGCAGCAATTCTCGCAATGGTGATGGGATTAACCGTCGGGCGGATGCGGCAAAAGGGGCGTGGTGTACCTGAGCCTGTGGCTCCGAGTTGCTGTGGGTCAAAAACCGCACCTCAACCTACAGCATGGGCGAAACTCAAAGCGGGTTTGCGCTACGGTTTCGGCGACATCATCGATGACACAGGCCCCTGGATTTTGCTCGGTCTTGCAATCGCCGCGTTGCTCAACCCAATTCTAGATTCAGGTTTCTTGCCAGGGCTTCCTGCGGGTGCTGATATTTTGGTCGCCGCTTTTTTGGGCATGCCCCTTTATGTTTGCGCGAGCGGCTCAACACCACTCATCGCAGTCTTGCTTGGGCTTGGCTTGTCGCCGGGCGCGGGTCTTGCATTCTTACTGACGGGGCCTGCAACAAATGTGACCACTTTTGGCGTGTTGCGTGACCTGCACGGAAAACGAGTCGCAATTGCTTTTAGCCTTTTGATGCCCCTACTGGCCGTTGTTTTAGGTTTTGCCGTAAATTCATACTTCGGTGGTTCCTTCCAAGCCAAACCCATTGATGCCCACGCGCACGAGCATACCGTGACATGGAAAGAATGGATGGCCTTTACGCTTGCAGCGATTTATCTCGTTTCATTCTTCCGCCAAGGCGTGCCAGGCTTCTTAGCCAAAGTTTTCCGACCGATGGGCCCTGTGGGTCACGACAGCGAGCATGGCGGATGTTGTGGTGATTGGGATTGTGGCTAATGTCGCAATTCACCGGAAGGCAAAAGCGGAGCTATTGACTGTCCGCCTGCAATTGCCTTGTTAGATTTTTTTTCGAATAACACTCAGGATTTCTCTTGTATGGTCTGCGTTATCTACAGTAGCCCTTGTAATCTCACCCGCGACAACAAGAAATAGCCCTGAAACTGCTATCCCTATTCCAGGTAATACTATTACCAGCAAAACAGCTACAGACCTGAATCCATCTGACATGCCAATCAATCCTGTGATAACTCCCATAATTACCACGGCCCATCCAATACCAGAGACCACTTGAGAAATAAACCTTGCTGTTCCGTATTCGGATGATAATGGCGTGTTCGAGACAGGTGGCGAACCATCGCTCACAGTAACCTCCTCTTTATTTTTTACGTTATACCTCATTGCTTTATTTTTTATTTTATACCTCATTGCCCTAGCAAGATCGGCCTCTAGTGAATCAGCATGATTCTCAATAATTTCTGATAAAAAGCCTAATGCTTGACTATCTTCGCCTGAATTTTTTGCTTCTTTCGCTTTTTCGTAAAGTTCTTTTGAATCCATTTAACTCTCCTTTTTATCCTAACAGGTACTACACCGACCCGCACAAGCGCGGAATTGCAGTTTATGCAAGTCAATGTTTGAGGTCATAGAAGCCACGATACATGAGCAGTACTGAGTAGAGATGACATTCCCACGCCCTGCACAAACCCACAAAACAAAGAAACCCGCCTACCCATTTCCGCCCGCAAACCGCGCGTCGATAAAATCAAACTCATGCACGGTCTCATCGGCGTCCTCCATCTTCCTGCTCTTCCCGGCGACCCCGCCAACGATGGCATGAGTTTCGCACAAGTGCGTGATTTTGTTTTACGCGACGCGACGGCTCTTGCCACGGGCGGCGTAGATGCTGTCATCCTTGAAAACTTCGGTTCGGCGCCTTTTGTAAAAGGCTGCAAGGGTGACCGAGTGCCGCCCCATCAAGCCGCGATGCTTAGTTTGCTCGCGGGCGAGGTGAAACAACTCCATGGCTTACCTACCGGGATGAATTGCCTGCGCAATGATGCGCACACCGCGCTTGGCATTGCCGCGGCGGCTGAGCTTGATTTTATTCGTGTCAATGTGCACACCGGCACTTATGTCACCGATCAGGGCGTCATCGAGGGTGAGGCTGCTCACACTCTGCGCTACCGCAAAGCTCTTGGCGTCGACCACGGCGCAAATCGAGTATCAATCCTGGCCGATGTTTTGGTCAAGCATGCTTCGCCGCTCGCGCCGTTAAGTGCCCAAGATGCCGTCAAAGACACCCTTTTGAGGGGTTTAGCCGATGCCGTCATCGTAACGGGTGCCGCGACCGGCGCACCCGTAGATGAGGTTCTGCTCTCTGAAGTGCGTGAAGCCGCTGGCGATTCGGGCTTGGTGCTACTCGGCTCTGGCTTGTCGCCTGACAATGCCACGCTCCTTGCGCCCCACGCAAACGGCGCCATCGTCGGCACTTGGCTCAAAGAAGAAGGCCGCGTCCACAATGCTGTAGACGCGACCCGTGTGCGCAAAATGGCTGAAGCCGTGCGCGGTCTTTGGCGCGTGAATGAAGCGAGTAAACGCTAGACCACAACGCAAAATCGACTCGCTACTTGAGTGGGTTATTACCGCCCGATTTTTTGCCCGCAGCGGGGGAAGTCAGGCCTTGCAAAATCGACATATAAACAGGCTTCCACCAATCGTTTTTGCTGCTCGCCCATGATGTGTTGACTTTAACTTTGGTCAAGACTTTGCCGTCCATGCCGACGACTTGAATCGTAGATGCCCCTTCAGCGACATTGCCCTTGACCATGTAGATGCCCGCAATGGCGCCGCCTAGAGCGCGTTTGCTCCCCCCCTGCTTGCCATGCTTGCCAGGGTTGCCAGCGCCCGTGCCTGCGACGACGAACAAACCGATAATGTCACTTTTGGCCCCGCCTGCTTCTGCGGCTTGATTCCCTTTTTTACCCTTGCCGCGGATGCCCTCTACCGGCGCACCAGCAACAATCAGCTCAGGCGCCATCGAAGAAACGATAAGCGATTTTGAGTCTATCGAGAAGCCATGGCTGCGAGCAGACTCATTAATGAGTTTGGTTGTGTCGGTGCGCATTTTGACATTCATTTGTTTGAACTGGCCAAGCAAATCAGCTTGGATCAAAACGACGGCGCCAAGAGTCGCGGTCAGGAGTAAACCGGCAATCAAACCGGAAACGGAATAGCGTGAGATGTTTTTCATGTTGTGGTTTGCGCGCCAAAGAAGGTGGTGCGTAGGAATAGTTTAGCCGCTAATTCGGAGCGCGGAAATAGAAACGCCTCTGACTTAGAATGATGTCGTGAGCGAAACTGCCCCCACCGAAAACCTACTAGATCGACCGCGCGACCTCGAAGCCGAGTCTTGGGTCCAACCACGCCTAGGTAGCCCCATTCGCGGCTACATCATGCTGATCCCGTCTTGGGTCATCGCTTTTTTGCACATGACTTTCATGTTGCTATGCACCTTTTCTCCTTTTGTGATGCGGCGTTGGCGCGGCCCGGTGATGCGAGGCTGGGGGAAACTGCAATGTTTGATTTACGGTGTGAAGCTTGACATTCATGGCCTTGAGCACCGTGACACACCGGGGCCCAAGATCTTGCTCATCAACCATGTGAGCATTTTTGATTTATTCTTATTTTCATCACTTTGCCCAGACAACGCTGTAGTTATTTACAAAAAAGAGTTTCACAAAATCCCCGTCATGGGCTGGCTCATGGCGCGGCTTGGTTTTATTGCCGTCGATCGTCAAAACCGTGCAGCCGCAATTGATAGTGTCGACCGCGCTGCTCGCACGGTGCGTGAAAAAAGCTTGGCGTTGTTTGTCGCCCCAGAGGGCACTCGCTCACGCAAAGGCGGCTTGCAAAAATTCAAACTTGGGCCATTCCATATGGCGCTTCAAACCAAAGTTCCGCTCGTCCCGACGATTCATCGCGGCACCGAAATGTGCCAGCCTCATGGGCGGTTTATTGTGCGGCCTGGCGTTGTGCGAGTTGATTTCTTGCCTCCCATCCCAACGGTTGATTGGGACGCGCGCAAAGTGCGACATCGGGTAAAAGAAGTGCGCGAATATTTTTTGCGCTACCTTCCTGAAGAGAAAAAAGACTAGCGCTCGCGCGGAAACACAATCAAGCCACTCGCCAAAAGCGCAATGCCGAGTGATATGTCAAGAGTGGCGACTGCGAGGAGTTGCCCGTAATGACCATGAGCCATGCGTGAAAGAGATGCGCCTGTCAACATCATGAGCGCAAGTAGCAGAAAGAATCTCGCCCGATAAAACTGCCACCATTTTGGCTTTGTGATTCCATCTATCCTTTGCAGGTTTTTCTTGCAGAGTTTGGCAAATAGAAAACGCGCTTTGATAAAACCCAAAATCAAGCCCGTCGCTAGCGCGAGCTTTGTGGTGAGCTGGCTTGCGTTTAACAACTCGGCCTCGGCGAAGAGGCCTTGCGACTTAAACAGCAAATGCCCCGCACCAAAAAACCAAACAAGCGCAGCGAGTCGTTTAAGGAGCCGATGGCTTACGATCATTTGCGGCAGATTGCAGCATCTTCCAGGCAGCACGACCCTCGGCACCAACGATGCGCATAGGCATGCCGTTTTCGGTGCAGTTGTATGGTGCTAAATCTGTTACGCCAACCGCAGCGAGCGCTTCTTCATCAAGTAACAACTTGCCGTTCATTTCGGCTGGGTCACTCGCAAGGATGGCAAGCATGGCGTCAGAAACGACTTCGGCGACTCGCCAAATTTCGCGTGTACCCATGCCGTGAGCGATGGTTGCTTGAGACTCAACAGTCGTTGCAGGCCAAAGCGAAGTGGCGCAAACCCCTGTGCCGGCAAGCTCGCCCGCCAGACCGATGGTCATGAGCGACTGCATGTATTTCGTTACGAGATACGGCGTTTTGCCTGGGAGCATTTCAAGATCAAGCGGCGGCGAAACCGTGATGATGTGTGCCGCAGCAGAGCGCCCCTCTCGATTTTGCAAATGCGGCATCGCTGCAATCGCGCCAAGCATTGCGGCTCGGCCATTAACCTGAGTAAGCAGATCAAATCGATTTGCTTTAGTTTGTGCAACGGGTTGCAGCCAAAGAGCACCCGCGTTATTCACAAGGATGTCAACACCGCCAAAGGCCTCTACCGCCACAGAAACCATGTTTTCAATGTCTTCTGCCTTGCGAAGGTTTGTACGCACGGCAACCGCTGTTCCGCCCGCGGCTTCAATCGCCGCAACCGTTTCATGAATGGTGCCCGGCAAAGTATCGCGCGAGTTTTCAGTCTTGGCAGCGCAAACAACCGAGGCCCCGCACTCAGCCAAGGCCAAAGCCATAGCGCGACCGATGCCACGACTGGCGCCCGTAACAATGGCAACTTGGCCGGAAAGATCTGGGGATGTAAAGGGTCGATTCATGTTAATTGTTTTTTCTCATTTTTGCTTCTTCTTCGTCACGCAACACGCGGCGAAGCAATTTCATCATTGCGCTCTTAGGTAATTCTTCGCGGAACTCGTAAGACTTTGGCGCTTTATAGGCAGCCAATTCGGCGCGTGCATAAGTGTCGAGCTCGGCATCAGTGCACTCTTCGCCAGGATTGAGAATGATGAATGACTTAACCGTTTCGCCTCGGCACTCGTCTGGCACACCAATCGTGCAAGCTTCAAAAACCTTGGGGTGCGCCGTCAGCACGCGGTCGATTTCGTCTGGGTAGATGTTGTAACCGCCTGCAATAATCATATCTTTGCAACGGCCGACAATGCGCAGGTAGCCACCTTGATCCATGATGACCAAATCGCCGGTGTGCAACCAACCATTTTTAATCGTGAGCGCCGTCTCGTCGGGCATATTCCAGTAACCCTGCATGACTTGAGGGCCCTTAACGATGAGCTCGCCCTCTTCGCCGACGGCACGCTCAATCGATGCGTCCTTAGGATCAACGACTTTGACATCGGTATCAGGAAACGGAATGCCGATGTGGCCAATTTTGCGCTCGCCGTATAGCGGATTACCTGTAACAACCGGTGAAGTCTCGGTCATACCGAACCCTTCAACAATGATTGCGCCCGTCAGTTTTTCAAAAGTTTCTTGGACATCTTCGGGCAATGGAGCCGAGCCAGAGAAGCAATACTTCACGGAACTCAAGTCGCGCTTTTCGATACCAGGGAATTGATTGACCGCGTTAAACAAAGCTGGCAACGCTGGGTAAAGCGTGACCTTGTGCTTTTCGATATTTTTCACCATCGTCGGGATGTCACGCGGATTAGGCATCAATATCATTTTGCCCGCAACCGAAACCGGCCAAATCATGCAAACGGTCAAACCAAAGATATGGAAAAAAGGCAAAGCCGAGAGCAAGACCTCTTCGCCGTAAGGCACATTTACAAACCAGGCGTTTACCATTTGGGCGTTGTAAGCAATGTTGCGCTGCGTCAAAACGGCACCTTTGGAAACACCCGTTGTGCCGCCCGTGTACTGGATAACCGCAATGTCGTCGATGTCAATATCGACCGCTGGAGCTGCAGGAGCGGTACTTTCGACCAGCTTACGGAAAAAGTGGACGCCCGCCTCTGGTGCGACTTTCGCAACCGATGGTGGATCCATCTTTTTCAATTTGAGCGGTGCAAGCTGACGCAAAGGGAATTTTAAGTATTCAGGGATGCTCGCAATAATGTATTGCTTAACAGGCACATCGCCACGCAACGCACGCACTTTTTGGTCGTAGATAAAATCAGCGACAATGGCAATCTCACAGTTTGAATCATTCCATTGGTGTTTGATTTCGCGTGGCATATATAGCGGGTTTGTCATCACCGCATGTGCGCCCAATCGCTGAATCGCAAAAAACGAAATCGGCGTCTGTGGGATGTTAGGCAACTGCACAGCAACACGCGTGCCTTTTTTCACGCCCAGATTTGCAAGTGCTGTAGCGAGCCGCTCAACAGCATCGCCAAACTCACGGTACTTCATGTTGCAATTCATGAAGTTAAGCACATCGTGCTCGGGGTAATCTTGAACCGATTTATTGAGGTACTCAATAAGAGTGGTGCCGTTGTAATTCAGCGACGGCGCAACGCCATCATCGTATGAATCGTGCCAGAGTCGTTTGTTCATAAGCCAAGCATAACGACAAGGATGCCCCAAGGCTCGGCTTTCTTTTGCCCCCTGCCTTTATGATGAAGCCATGCACCCAGCCGCCCTACCCGCCGACTTACTTGAGCGCGAAACTCATGTCGAGCGCACCCGCGCTTCTGGGCCTGGCGGGCAACATCGTAACCGCGTCCAAACGGCGATTCGGCTGCGGCACGAGCATTCTGGCGTTTTGGCTCAAGCAAATGAGCGGCGGTCTCAACATGAAAACTTAAAGGTAGCTTACTTCAGATTGCGGGTTAATTTGGCGATTGAATTCCGCACGCCGCTGACAGATTCAGCCTTTGTTTCGCCCGGCGAATATCAGCCCTCCGAGCCTTGGCAATCGCGATTGCGCAAGGGGCGCATCAAGGTCAACCCAACGCATGCTGATTTCCCAGGCGTGCTGGCCGAGGTGCTCGACCGATTGCGCATCGATCAAGATGATATTTCACGCACAGCAACGGCATTTGGCGTGAGCGTGAGTCAGCTCGTAAAATTTTTAGCGCTTGAAGCCCGCGCGTTGCAAAACCTAAACGCCAGGCGAAAAACGGCCGGGTTGAATCCCTTGCGCGGCTAAACGCACGCGCAAATCGTTGCGGCCCTATACCCAGCGATGTGCGGTTAAATTATGGTGCAAAATAACGATCAAGGTTCACCCAAAATCCTCTTCGCCTCAATCGTATCAATATATGCTGAAGTTCCATGCTTCTCGAGTAAAGAAAGCAAGTTAGAGCCATTCAACAACGAGATTGGCTTACCTTTTGCGAATTTATACGCATCACTACCATAATGAGATGTCGTAACTAAAATACCTTTTGTTGCTCCTTCATTAAGTAGAGTTCCGTATAAATCGCGAAC
>JABHIE010000010.1 GCA_018671175.1 Planctomycetota bacterium
GGCTTCCGTGGAAGCCGCCCGCTTGCGATGATTTGCTGATTAGTTAATGTTCAGCGTAACCATGTTTGAATCGAATGTCGTGCCCGTTGAGTCATCTGCACGCAGCTCAAGATAAACCGTGCGACCCGCGCCTTTGCCAGGGATGCGTACGGTGTAAGAGCCTGTGCCATCCCAACCCATCGTGCCGGAATTAGCGAGGTTGTGCGGCGCGCCGATATCAAAGTTTTGGCCGTTGATGACGGAGCCAGTTGCCCGGAATGAGTAAAGCAACTCGTATGTTGCCCATGCCGGAGCTTGTGACCAATCGAAGGTGACATTTTGACCCGTGTTGGGTGTGGTGTCGGTTACGGTCAGCAAGATGCTGTCAGTCGGAGGTGGGCCTGCGGCGAGGTCAAAGGGGTGGCCCTCTGAAAGCGACTTTTGGCCAGCGCCGTCCATTTGGATGTGAATTGCACCGGACTCGATACCGCTTGAAGGAACGGTAAAGGAAAGGGTGGTGCCGCCATTCGAGGAAGAAACGCCTGTGATTTTGTATGGCTCGCCACCAGAATCGTTGGAGTTCAATACATCGCTGTTTAGCCAAACAGTGTTGTTTGTGGCCGTGAAGTTAGTGCCAGTAACCGTGCAAGTTCCGCCTGCCGCCAAAGAGCCGGCGAGAGAGGTGATGGTTGGAAGGACGGCAGTATCACGAGGGTCGTAAATCGCCTGAACACCATTTTTGTCATCACTCTCGATGGAGCGACTCGAAACACCGTTGCCGGAAGCAGCGTAGTACATCGTCGCGCTACCGTTGCTTGAGTGGTCAAGACCAAGTGCGTGACCCAACTCGTGGGTCGCAACACCTTGGAGGTCCATGCGTGCGCTGGATGTGTTGCCAGGGTTGTCATCCCAGCTCCAGCTTTCGTAGAAACGAATACGCCAGCCGTCTGTGTGAGGCATTTCGCAGTAAGCCAAAACACCACCAGAGCTACCATTTAGGTGAGAAATGATGTTGTCGTTTGTGCCACCCGTGTTGGAGGCTTCGCCGTTCCAGAAAAAGTTAAAGTTGGCTAGACCGTCGCCGACGGAGTTTTGAGTGCCATCACCGCTGCCATCGCCAAAGTTACGCGAACTCCATTCGGAGCCAGCCTTCCACATCGACATGTTGGCGCCTTGGTAACCGGGCCAGTTTGCATGTGGAGTTTGATTGTCGTTTGCGTAAGGGTCGCTGAAGTCGTTTGAGCAACGGAAGTCACGCTGGTTGATTTGGAGCTTACCGCCAATAAGAGCGTATGCGTCTGCACTGCTAGGGATAGCAAGAACTGCAGCGCCGACCAATAGGGCAGAGCCAAGTGCGAGGTTAAGGACTTTATTCATCTATTTAACCTCCTTGTTTTCAAATTTGATTTTTGAAATTTGCTTGCGCAAAGTAGGGAGCGCAATGTTTTTTTCAATCGCAAAATCTTGGCCCTTGCCAAGGACGACAACGCCATTGTTGGTTGCAACTGTTTGGAACAGGCCACCGTAAGAGGCGTACATGGCGTGGTTGATTTCAGAACCCCAGTCGCTCACAGCTGCGCCAAAGGTCAAAACCTTTTTACCGAGTTGATACTCAGATGGTGCTGGCATGGAAGTCACCAGCATCGAGTCGCCCTGGTAAGTACCGCCAAGGAAGGCAGCCTCAAGCGTGCGAGCTTGACCGGTGTAAATGTCTTCGCCCTGAACCGTAACGATGGTGTAGATCATGCGATCCTCGTTTTCAGGGTTGTGGAGGACGGTACGAACCTGGGTGATTTCGCCAAGCACAGCAGTATCTGTGCGAGACATCATCTTTCCGAGGTCGAGTGGTTCAATGCAGGCGATGGCTGCTCCTGCGAGGAGGAGCGCACCAGCGGCTGCGACGAGTTGGCGCAATCGAATCATGGTGAGTTGTTGGGGGAGGGGTTAGGCCAGAGCGGCGTTTTAGTGTGACCCTGCAGGTAGGCGCAGGTTCCACGAAAAACACGCTGTATGTTTGATTAACGGCATATAACTATGCCATCCTTTAACTTTATCTGATAAAACCCTCAGGAAATGCAAAATCCTTGCCGAAACAGAGATATCCCGCATGGTGTATGCTTTTCTAGGGAACGAGAATGCGAGTTCTCGCGTCTAACTGGCTACTGCGGTGTCGGGATTCCTTCAAAACCGTGTAACTCTAGTGAAAACAATGCTTTCCGTCTCCGCTCTGGCCTTGGCCTTTGCGCCTTCCTTGATTCAAGCTCAAGAGGTTGAATCTGTTGTATTGAAGAATACAACCTCAAATCAAGTCCATGCACTTGTAACAAAGGCTTTGCGATGGAATAGCCAGCGTGGGTTGCCGTCCTTTGCCAAGGATGTTTCGTGGACCGCTACTGAAGCGGAAGAGGCGGGATACTGGATTGTGCAAGGAAAACCCGGGGAATTGAAGCCTTTGCGTGATGCCTTGTTGAAATGGGATTGCAAGGTCTTTGACTATGTCCCGAACCACGCTTTCACGGTGCGCGTGCCGAAAGCTCGACTGGCGCAAGTCCGCGGTCTAGCCAAGTTTTTGATGCCGATTCAGCCAGCCATGAAGTTGGACCCAGAGCTGGGCCTCTACGCGACGGCACTCGAAGACCCTTATCAGCGCATGCTCGTTTCCGCGGAATATTGGCCAGACGCTGACCCCGTGGCCTTGCAAGAGCGTTTTGAGGAGTATGGTTTTGAAATCGAATCCGTTTCTCAGAGCGGTCGTTTTGTGCGTGCGCAGCTGCGTTTACATCCAGGCGATCTGGTGGCCTTGGCTCGCATCCCTGGCGTGCAATGGATTCAGGAATCTGCACCAGTGGTCTTAAGAAATAATAGGGCGCGCTGGATTGTGCAAACCAATCAACTCCATGATTACAAATTGTGGAAAAAGGGCGTGACTGGCGCAGGCATTACGGTGGGTCATATTGACGGCCGCATTTACGAAGATACATGTTTCTTCGACGACCCTACGGGCGTGGCGCCGGGGCCGACGCACCGCAAGATTAAATGGATGTCGCAAGGTTTTGGCTCTGACCCCCATGGCACGCATACAGCTGGTTCGATTGCTGGTGATGGCCGCGCAAAAAATAAGGGGCTGTCGCATTCTGGTGTCGCGCCCGATGCATATTTGGTGCATCACAGTTATTTCCCGAACAGCTCAAATTTGCTTTCCATGTTTGAGGAAGCCTACAGCCATGGAGCTCGAATTCATTCTAATTCTTGGGGGAACGATTTCACTCGTTCTTACGATAATTGGTGTCGTGACATTGATGCATATTCTCATGACCACGAAGATGCATTAGTCGTTTTTGCGGTATCAAATGGTGTCAATATCAAGAACCCAGAAAATGCAAAATCTTCACTCTCGGTTTCGGCAACAGAATCGAATAACCCCGATGAATATTATGGTGGAGGACATGGCCCGACGGATGATGGTCGCTTAAAGCCAGAACTACTCGCCCCAGGCGCAGATATTGATTCTGCGGCAGCGGGCGCGAAGTGCTTGACTATTAAATTTTCGGGCACATCCATGGCCGCGCCGATGGTTGCGGGTGGTGCAGCTCTACTGAAGCAATACTTTGAAGATGGCTACTGGCCAACAGGTGTTGCCAATGCGGCTGATGGCTTCACGCCAACTGGTTCGCTCTTGCGTGCCGCACTTGTGCATTCGGGCAAAGACATGTCGACGCTTGCGGGTTACCCTAACTACACCGAGGGCTGGGGGCGGATTTTGCTCGATACTGTTACTTATTTTGATGGGGATCAGCGGAAGCTTCGTTTGGTTGATACACGCCATTCGCAGGGTCTAATTGCAGGTTCTGTGCAAACGCATCAGGTGCATGTTTCTGCTTCGAGGCATTTGCGTGTGACTTTGGCTTGGGCGGATGAACCAGGTGCTGCAATGTCGGCAACCCCGCTGGTTAACGACCTTGACCTGGTGTTAATTTCACCTAACGGCACTCGTTATCACGGAAACATTTTTAAGAGCGGTGCGCAACATCCAACATCGCGCGCCAACCCGCCTACTCATGTAACCGATCAACTCAACACGCTGGAGACAATCATGGTTAATCATGCAATGCCGGGTCGCTGGACGGTTGAAGTCCGTGGAGCCAATGTGCCGGTCGGCCCGCAAGGCTACGCAATCGTTGCGTCGTTTTAATTCAGACGATAGCCTTTTCCGCGCACAGTCAAAATGTGTTTCGGTGAGGCGGCGTCCGTCTCGAATTTTTTACGCAGACGCACAATAAAATTATCAATCGTGCGTGGTGTTGGCTCAGCTTCTTCGCCCCAAACATGATCGAGAATTTCGTCGCGGGTGATGACGGCACCGTGGGCTTCTCGTAATAATTTAAGGATGCCGATTTCTTTGCTCGAAAGCGTTTCGATGTTGCCGTCTGCGCCAGAAGCCTCAAAGGTTGAGAAGTCGACCCACCCCGCAGCAATTGTTACTTTTCCGGTAGTTCGTGGGCTTTCAACCCAAGAGCTACGGCGGAGAAGAGCCGCCACTCGTGCGAGCAATTCATCGAGGTGGAAGGGTTTGACCAAGTAGTCGTCACCACCTGTTTTGAGACCTTCGACGCGGTCTTGGGGGAGGTCGCGCGCGGTCAGGAAGAGAATGGGCAAGCGGTTACCCTCGGCGCGGATGCGACGGCAAACTTCGAAGCCGTCAATGTTTGGCAGCATGACATCAAGCAAAATTAAATCGATGCCGCCGCCATGAGCAGCACGAAGAGCGGCTTCGCCATCTGCGGCATGCAGGGTGCTGTAGCCTTCGGCTTCGAGATTGTCACAAACCAAGGCAGCAATGCGAGGCTCGTCTTCAACGACTAGGATGCGGAAAGTAGGGTTCATCTGAGAGAGAGGTCGTGTTGGCTGGAGGTTAAGTTGCTTCTGCGCTAGAAGGCCAAGTTACTGTAAAGCACGCACCCTTCTCTAGGCCGTCACTTTCCGCATTGATGCGCCCGTTTTGTGCTTGAATCAATTCTTGCACCAAAAACAAGCCGATGCCAGAACCGGGTGCGGTGCGGACGCGCTCATCACCTGCGCGCCAAAAGCGCTTGAAGACATGTTGGAGTTCATCGCGTGCGAGCCCTCGACCGAAATCTCGAACGCTTAAAAGCGCCGCCGCCTCACCCTGGGCGAGAGTGACATGAATTTCATTTCCCTCACCGTACTTTAATGCGTTGTCAAGCAAGTTGCGCAAGATCGGCTCGATTGTGGCGGGGTCTACATCGGCCGTAACTTCTTGAGGCAAATTTGCAATTACGACAGGCGATTGGCCGATATGAGTTTGCCGCCACCTCTCCAAAACAGGCTTAAGAGCATCAGAAAGAATGATTTGGCGCGGTTTGGCCTCAAATGCAGAAGCTTCAATCCGCCCGACATCAAGCATATTCTGCACCATCACTGTGAGCCGGTCTACATCTTCGATCATGCCGCTCGCATAAACAGTGGCTCGTTTTGGATCAGGCCGCCGCTGAAGCGTTTCGATTGCGAGGCGCAAAGATTGCAAGGGTGAGCGGAATTCGTGCGTAACAGCATGAAGAAAATTTTGATGCTGCAAGGCAAGGAATTTTTCGTGGCGTAAAGTGCGAAGGAAAAATGCAAGACCGAGCATGGTCAGAATGAAAAACAAGGTCGCCTCACCAAAGACCATATTGCGGTAGCTCATTCGAGCTCGATGGAGCGCGGCCAAAGTTTTGCGGCTTTTCTTTAAAGGGTGTTGCGTATTACCAGCAACTAAAGCAAACTCAGGGAAAAGCGGCGCCAGCTGGCTCCATGACTCACGAAGTGGTGCGCCAGCGCTCATTGCATCTTCAAGGGCTCTTTCAGCAACGATTTGCTCGGCGTCTAGCTCAAAAAATCGTGCGTCAACCATCTCGCCAGACAAACGCATAATCAATGCACCCCACCAGCCAAGCTGGAGCAGGAATAGGGTTGCGAGGAGAATCGCCCAGAATGACATGCCCGTTTTCACGAGCCCATTTTATCCTTCAGGCACAGGTCGCGTTTTTGTGGCACAATAGGGATGTCATGAACAAGTCATTCCTTCCCCTTACTTTAGGCGCTGCAGTCTTGGTTGGCCTGCTGATTCCCGCCGATGCCGCACGCCCAAGCACAGAGCTTGGCGATTCTTCCGTTATTGTTTTGCCGTCAGGCTTGATGAACGAGGTTCGCGATACTTCTGTGACCGTCCCGATGCAGGTGCAGCTCTACAACTCTGGCGATGCAACGGTTCAGCTTGATCATCTTTTGGTGCAGACTGCCTCTGGCCAGATTTTGAGCTCAGTCGATTTGGCCCGCGAATCGCTTGCTGGCGACGGCGGCTTTTACGGCGATCTTCTACGCGACATGGAAGTCATTGATCCTGAAATCACGCATAAGCACCGCAATCGTTTTTTCGTCCCGCTTGAATCTCGCGACGAACTCGACCCAGCGATCGAAGCCGAAATGATGATGGATATCATCGACGGCGTTTCTGAGTTGGTTCGTTCTGGTGCACCGCAAAAGAGCGATGTTACTTTTGATGTCTCCTTCCAAGATTTATTCCCAGAATCCTCGCAGCCTGGTGATGTCGCCGAAATGGAGGTCGTCCTGACTTATACGACTAGCCAAGGTCAGGCCACAGCGGCTTGTTCAAATTCGATTACTTTGCTCGCACCATTTCTTGGGCCACCTGCCCAGAGTCGCCAACAGTTAAATGCGGGTACCGGAGATTGGTTTAGGGGCGATTTGCATGTGCATAATTGCCGCGATGAAGCATCGGGTGGTTGCAACGATTGCCCAGCCGAGTCTTTTAATACTTCGGGCGCATTCACCAATGCTGACCTCAAGCCGATGTTCCAGGCGCTGGGTTTCGATTTCTTCAGTTCAACGACGCACTCGTATTGCATCAATTCAGACAGCGAGTTTTCGGATGTCCTCGCTGAGTCAAATACATTGACTGATTCTAGTTTTATCGTGCTGGCCTCAACTGAAATCAGCGGTAAAGAGACCGGCCCTCAGTTGGGTGGTGATTTGGCTGATGCGCTTTGTTTACTGGGCTGGGGTTCTGATGTGCACCACATGGGTGGCCATGCAATTACTTCTCGCAAGCCGGGCGGCCGTGATGGCTTCCTTGATTTTTGCGACAATCCACTTTTTTCTTTTCAAGCCAATGCTAGAGCTGTTGGCGAGGAAGGCGGTTTCATTGTGGCCAATCACCCTGATGCAAGCACTTGGGCGTTCAACTCAGTCAATGATTTCTTTGGCCGCGAACGCGCTGCGGCTCACGGGGCTTATGGCGTCGAAGTATGGAATGGCTCCGAGACACCCGACCATTGGTTCATGGACCACCGTCGCTGGCTAGTAACGCGCTTGAAAGAAGGCAAAATCATTTACCCATACTCTGGCAGTGACACGCATGATACGCCTTACAATTTTGGCGCGGTTCACACCTGGGTCGAAGGCGGTTTTGTCCATGACAACCTGCGCGATGGCTTGAAGTCTGGGCGCCATTACATTTCTAATGGCCCATTCGTTTCGATTGACCTTGCCGACCGTCAAGGTCGTACGGCCGCGATGGGTGAAATCGTGAACACTCGCGCGAGTAAAGTGCCTGCGAATTATCCTCTTGACGGCACCATTGATTACAATGTTGGCGCCAGCAAGACCGCGGTCATCAAACTTTATCGAGGCATTCAAGGCCAAGATGCAATTGTCCTAGCGCAAGAGACCGTCAGCGGTTCTGGCACGATGACTTACTTTGACACTTACCAGCCAGCCGGTTCTTTTTATTACTGGGCTGAGCTTGAGGTCGAAAACCACCCAGAGGCGGCGATGTCTTCTCTGATTTACATCCGCGTACGATAAATACCGCTCATGCCCCATCGGGTTCCTACTGATTGGCTCAAACTAATTTGGGTCGACAACGCCGAGACTCTTTCTGCTGCTATTGATGTTTGGCAAAAAGCTGGCATCGTTGGCTTAGACTGCGAGTCAAATTCTTTTTACGCGTACAAAGACAAGCTCTGTCTTTTGCAGGCTACTTGCGACGACCAAGATTGGGTGATTGACCCGCTCGCGCTGGGCGACGACATGAAGTTGCTCAATCCGATTCTCGCAGATGAATCCGTAATCAAAATCTTTCATGCTGCAGAGTTTGACCTCATGCTGCTAAAGCAAGACTTGGGCGCTGAGATAAAAGGTCTTTTTGATACTCAGGTTGCCATGACTTTGTTGGGGCATACTAAAACGGGTTTGGCGGCTTTAATCGAAAGTTATTGCGGGTTAAAGCCGTCCAAAAAAGAGCAACGCTCAAATTGGGGTGCACGCCCGTTGACTGATTCGCAAGTGGCTTATGCGCGATTAGATACTCATTTCTTGCCCGATTTGCATCAACGGCTTCGTGGTGAAGTAATCGAAAAGGGCATGCTCGATCATGCTGAGCATGAGTTTGAGCGCCAGCAAAATGATGTGCTTTCGCCGCGTGAGCCCAACATGGAAGGCTGGCTTAAGTTTAAGGGAGTAAAAAAGTTTGCCCCTGAAGCCGCTGCGCGAGTGCGGGCATTGTTTCAATGGCGCGAGTTGCGGGCCATGGAAATTGACAAGCCCGTCTTTCGAGTTCTGCCCAACGATACGATTTTAGATCTTGGCGAAAAGCCACCGCAAGACATGCGTGATTTGGCCGGCCGCCGAGGCGTTGGTTGGCGTGTCGCCAAAAAAGTAGGCGACGAGATGATGGCCGCTCTTGAAGCCGTGCGCGGTGAGTCCATTGAAACCCACATTTCAAAGCCCCTGTCGCCCGAAGAGCGTCGCCAACGGCGCACAGCACGAGAAAACCAAGACGCTTTACGCACTTGGCGCAAGCAAATGGCGCAAAAGTTAGAACTTCCAAGCGAGCGCTTGATGCACCGTCGCCAACTAGAAAAAATTGCACACGATTTGCCACGAACGAGTGACGATCTCCAGCGTACTTTACCCATGAACGATTGGCAGCGCGAAAACCTTGAGCCTTCACTCCTCGCGCTCTTAGAAAAGCTGCCAGACCCTCAAAACGCATAATTACCAGCACCATGAAAATTACAAAAACACTACTTGCTCTGTTTATTTTGGCTCTTGTCACTCCTTCGTGTGTCGTTGCTATCGGCAACGATGACCTAAAAAATGGAAAGACTCAAAAGCAGATTGAGGAAATAGTTAATAATGCCGAGATGCAACAATGCTGTAAAGATGCTGCCTTGCTTGGCCGCGACTGCGATAGCTGCAAGCGCTAGATCGACAGCCTAAGCCAGGCAGGCCTCTAGGCCGTGGCGCAAAAAGGCTTCTTCTAAATCTCGACCAATAAAGACAAGTTCCGTTATGCGGGGCTCATCTTTATCCCATGGCTCGCCAGCTGAAACGGTATACAACTCATAAACACCTTGCAGGATGGCTTGATTTGGTTCACCGTCAAAATGCAAAAAGCCTTTGTATCGAATCAACTTGCCGCTTAATAATGCAGCGCATGAGTTGAGCCAGAGTTGAGTTTGCAAAGGGTCGAGCGGGCGCGATTCGCGCAGGCAAATCGAGCTGATTTCGGCGTGCCCGTCGCCAGCGTGGTGAGTGTGAGTTTCTGGGAGAGCTTGCTGCGCGCGTTGAGCCAGCACCTCGTGCAGGTCAACCTCTGACTGAATGCATTCGAAAACCGCAGCAATGGGGTTGCGCCGAGAAAGTTGCTCACGAAGCTCATGCAGAGCAGTGTCTTCGGCTAAATCAGTTTTGTTTAGCAGCAAGACATCAGCGAGTGCAATCTGCTCTTCGGCGGCCGGCTCATTTAGAGCGCTGGAAGCGTGCTTGGAGTCAACCAAAGTAACAAGCGCGTCAACGCGGAAGTTTTCCGCGATTTGCTCTTCGATTAGGAAAGTACGCAAAAGTGGTGCGGGCTCGGCCACGCCCGTCGTCTCGATGAGCACACGATCGAATTTGCGTTTCCGAAAAAAAGGAGGCCGCCGCTTTTGAAGGTTGAGCAGGGTTTTGACCAAATCGCCGCGCACCGTACAGCAAACACATCCGTTGGATAGCTCGACCACAGAATCATCGCTTCGGACGACAAGCCGATCATCGACGCCAATATCGCCGAACTCATTGACCAGAACGGCAAAGCGCTGACCGTTTGGATTGCTCAGAATGCGGTTCAGTAGGGTTGTTTTGCCAGACCCCAGCCACCCAGATATGAGAGTAACTGGAGTTCGTCCGTCGAGTGGGTCGGCCTTCATGCGAGCAGATTACAATGCCCGCCATGTCATCATTCCAAGGAGATCTTTTCGGGGCGCCAAAAGGGCGTTTTGCCAGGGTCGCTTTGAATACTCCTGTTCGTCGCGAGTTTTCTTATTGCGTGCCAGAGGCCTTCGAAAGTGAGTTGCCGCTCGACGCAGGTTGTCGTGTCCGTGTGCCGTTTGGCTCGCGCGAGGTCGTGGGTGTGGTGGTTGGCGTTGACCCCGCTCCGCCAGAAGGCGTCCCCGCCTCTCGGATGCGTTCGGTTGCGACCCGCCTAGATGAGCAGCCGCTTTTGACACCAGCTTTACTTCGCCTTGCCCGCGGGATGTCGGATCGTACTTTTTGCTCATGGGGCCAGGCTCTAGCCGCCATGATGCCAGCGGCTTTGCGCAAGGCTCGCCCGCGGCGCACGGTGCCTGTTGTTGAGTTTGTCGAAAAACCTCCCGAAGCAGATTATGTAAATTGGGCGAAACGATGGCCAAAGCAAGAGCGCGCATTGGCGTATTTAGAAAAAGCCGGGGGCGCGGTTCAAGTGCGTGAATTCTTAAATCGCACAGGCTTGTCGCGCTCGCCTCTTGACACTCTGGCGAAAAAGGGGTGGGTCAAGTTTGGCAAACGGCAAGAAGTCATCGACCCCTTTGCCGGAAAGGCGGTCGCAATCGAAGCGCCTCATCAGGCAACAGCGCATCAGCAAGTTGCCATGGATGCTCTATGCGATGCGCTCGATGCACGCGAGCACCAAGATTTCCTTCTGTTTGGCATCACGGGCTCTGGCAAGACCGAGGTCTATCTGCGTGCGCTTGAGCGTTGCCTCAAACAAGGTCGCGGCGCAATCATTTTGGTGCCAGAAATTTCATTGACGCCGCAAACAGTTTCTCGTTTTCGCGCTAGATGCGGCGAAGTCGCTGTCTTGCATAGTGGTTTGACAGACGCCGAGCGACATGATCAATGGGTTGCCATCCGTGAGGGGCGCGTTCGCGTTGTCGTTGGTGCGCGCTCGGCTTTGTTCGCTCCTGTGCCAGATTTAGGCTTGATCATTCTGGACGAAGAGCATGAGTCTTCATTTAAGCAAGAATCCGTGCCGCGATATCACGCTAGAGATACGGCGCGAGAGCGTGCGCACCTTGAGGGTGCGGTTTGCGTGTTGGGCTCGGCGACGCCATCCCTTGAGTCTTGGGCTTTGGCCGGTGCAGGTCGCATCACGAAGCTCAATTTGCCTGAGCGAGTTGCCGGCGGTGAATTGCCTGCCGTCAAGGTCGTTGATATGCGCCAGCAAAAAGCGGAGCGGGGTAATTGGCTGGTCGTTTCACAACCCCTTCGAGTGGCTCTAGACCAAGAGCTTGCCGCTGGAAACCAAGCCATTTTGTTTTTGAATCAGCGCGGCTTCTCACCAGCTTGGCACTGTAAGCAATGCGGCGGAAGTGTGCATTGTGAGCAATGCGATGTAGCGCTGACTTATCACAAATGGCGCC
The DNA here is from genome assembly GCA_018671175.1 of Planctomycetota bacterium. Taxonomy (GTDB): domain Bacteria; phylum Planctomycetota; class UBA1135; order UBA1135; family UBA1135; genus JABHIE01. The sequence continues at coordinate 11,721 of JABHIE010000010.1, forward strand.
GCAAGGCACTTTGTCATTATTGCCTTGCCGAGTCTCCGCCGCCCCGCGCGTGCCCAAAGTGCAACAACGAAGTCTCAATGGTCGGGGCCGGCACTGAGCGAGTTGAAGATACCGTCCAAAGAATGTTTCCTGAAGCCCGCATTGCACGCATGGACCGTGACACAATGTTGCGGCGCGAAAGTTATGAAGAATTGCTGGGGGCATTTGGCCGTCAAGAATTCGATATTTTGCTCGGGACGCAGATGGTCGCCAAGGGGCTAGATTTTCCGCATGTCACTTTAGTTGGTGTGCTAAACGCAGATACGGCTTTACATCAGCCTGACTTCCGCTCTTCCGAGCGCGCGTTTAATCTCATTGCGCAAGTCGCTGGCCGAGCGGGGCGCAGTAGTCGAGGTGGTCGCGTTATTGTCCAAACCTGGATGCCCGAGCACGCCTCGATTGTCGCCGCTGCGCATCATGATTATCCTCGTTTTGCCGCACTCGAATTAAAAGAAAGAGAGCTGTTCGGCTACCCACCTTATGGCTTGGCTATGCGGCTAATGTTTGAGGCGGGCGACCGCAAAAAGGCTGACCAGCTTGCGGCGGAATCATCGACGCTCATCCGTAATCTGGCTGGTAAAGGCGTGCGGCTGCTTGGGCCGTTACCCCACCCAATGGAGCGATTGCGTGGTCGTTGGCGCAGGCAGATGCTCATCAAAACAAATCGACAAGGCCTGAGAGACTTGCAGCCCGCGCTTTTTGAGCTGTGCCAAAAAACAGGCGTTACGGTTGATCCTCTTTAGCTTTGGTCTTCTTGGCGAGATCGGTGAGGTCAACCGATTTGCCGCCATTACTCGCTGCGAGTGAAGCTAAAAATTCAGCAGACACCTTGCCAGCAGCAATCGTGTTTAAAACAATGCGCTTGTCGCGGTTCGCGCGCCGGAATCGAGAAAAAATCTCATTTCGCGTTTGATATCTTCCGGCGGTAGGGTCTCCGTCGGTCATGAAGAAAATCGTCTGGACGCCATCCATGTTGAGCGCGGCCATGAGCGAATCGTAAATGTTGGTGCCGCCGCCAGGCAAATTGTCACTTAAGAATTCGCGGGCGAGAGCAATGTTAACTTTTGTTGCCTCTTGCAGATTTTCTTGCCAAACTCTAACGCCACTTTCAAAGAAGATAACATTAAAGCGAGTGGAGCCAGGTAAATGCTGAATCGTTTCAGAGAGTAAGCTCGAAAAATATTCATAGTAAGTTTGCTTGGCTGAATACGAATTATTCATCGAGCCACTTGAATCAAGAATAAACACCACGCCACCTCGTGGAATTGGGATGCCATGATAAGACGCAGTTGAGCCACCGCTCTTTGCGCGTCGCTCTCGCCGAGTCTTGAGCCGCTCAGCTGAAACATCAGCCGCAGGTAGCGCGTAGCCAAGTTTTTGGTCGCTGTACCAGTTTCGCCAAGCTCCGAGAGCGGGGCCAAAATCTTCTCCGGTTAATTGGCAAAGAGTTTCGTAAAGCTCATCTGCGACTCGGCCTGATTCAGCTGTGAAAGCATTGAGTAAAGGAAGAACCGATTCAAGGCGCCGTATTTCTAGCAAGGCTTCAGCGGCGGCAGAACGGACGGCCCATGACTCATCTTGGAGTCGCGCAATTGCAGCCTTGAGCGCCGAATCGTCGTTGAACCACTGCATCGCAAGTGTGCTTTGGATACGCATGGCAATACTTTTGTCGGTGGTTAGCGCGACAATTTTGCCCATGATGTTGCTGGGCAAATTGCCAATCTTGGCCAACGCCCAAAGAGCGTCGGTGCGTGTTTTTTGATCGGGGTGGCGCAAGCGACGGCCAAGGGCCTCAATCGCTCCGGCGGGCCGCGCGGCAACTAGGCCCTCAATGGCGGCCGTGCGAATTTCGGCACTTTTATGTGTAAGCATACCCAGAAGCGCAGGGCCGCAAATTTCTGGCAAGTGTGCGGCCGCCGCTGCAATGCCCTGAATCGCGCCACTTACAACCCATTCATCTTTCGCGCGTAAACCAGTGCGAATGAGCACATTGAGCTCTTCGGATTCATCTGCTGCGCAAAGTGCGCCAATGATTTGAGGAAACTCTGCCGTATTGCGCGGGTTGCCGAGAGCTTCGATTAAAAGCAAGAAAGAGTCTTTTCCGCCGAGCGAGGCGAGTGCCTGAAAACTCGCCGCGCGTAACCGGGGTTTAGCTTGCGATAAATGCTTCTTGACGATTTTGATGCCTTTTTCTAATCGTAATTTGCCAATGCCGTAGACGCCGGCTATCGCAATCGCAGTGTGCTTGCTTTTTGCGTCGCGCAAGCAAATGCGGTCAAGGTCGGGAATGTCAGCATCAAGAAGTGCGCGAAGAAGAAATCCTCGAATCTCTGGATCTCGTTCAGACTTGAGTCGTTTGTCGCGAAGCCAAAGTTGATCTTCTCGTTTGCGTAGTAAAAGACTGCGGGCTGCTTGCAGACGGTTATCGCGGTCTTTCCCTTTTGCGAATTTAAGCAAAGCCTCATGAGCTGAAGGTGCTTGGCAAAGCGATAAAGCGTAGAGCACATTTTCTTTTAAAGATGCATGGCAACTCGAATGAATCTTGAGAAGTGCATCTGTCGCAGCATCGGTATGGACGCGCGCAATGTCGAGTAACGCTTTGACTTGAGATGCCCTTGCCGTTTGAATGGCAACGCGCTTGTGAAATTCAGCGACGCATTGCTCAAGAGAGCGTTCGCTTGTCGAGCCCACGGCCACTTGGTCTGCGGATGGCGAGTCTTGCTGCCGAGGCGGCGTTGCGGCCGTAGCCCCAAGAACAGTTGTGAGTGAAGCGGCTAGGGCGAGGAGAAGATGTGCGCGAATCATGAAACGAGAATCAATCTCTGCGGGCAAGCAGGCGCAGAATGTGCAGGAACATAATGACGAAATCAATGAAAATCGTCAGCGCAGCACTCGCGGCTTGATCGGCTGGGTAGCGATGCAAAATGTTTGATGTGTCATAGAGCATGAACCCGGCCATTAGCAGAACCCAAGCGATGCTCCAGCCCATGCCGCTGACAAGGCTGCCACCGATGCCAAACATCGAAAGAATCGCAATGCCAAACATGAGAGCGAAACCAGCCCAAAGTGCGCCGCGCATCCAGCTGAAATCTTTTTTTGTCAATAAGACATAACTAGTTAAGCCAAGGAAGACAACGGAAGTCAAAACGGCTGCTTGCAAGACAACGGCAGGGCCACCGACCTCAAGAGCCATCGCGACTTGTGGCCCGGCCAAGAAACCGTAAACGGCAGCAAATGCGCCCAAGCCAATTAGGTTAAGCGGGAATCGTGCCGCGGTTGCGCGTGCGAGAATGAAAACCCCAATCATCAAAACGATCAGCCCTATGAAGCCCATTTTTGCCATGAGCTGAAAAGCCCATTCGCTTGTGGAGGCCCAGTAAGTCACCCCAGAAAAGAGGAGCATTGCAAAAGTGAAAAGGGAATAAACCTTGCGCAAGAAAGCCATGCGGACTGGCGTGTCGGCGAGGCTGACGGCTTGGGGGTGTGCGGTAACGGCACGCCCAAAAGAGCGAGTGCGAGTCATGTTCATAGTGTGATTCTATCAAAGGGGTGGTAGGGCGCGCGGCCAAGCCCACTTCAGCAAGATTGCGCCCAAAACGGCTAGGCAAAAGTGGAAAGTGGATTCGTTGCCAAGGGTTAAATCGCCAATACCAAGCATGAGCCCGTAAATCAATGCAAGGCCGGCCGCCCATCCGACGAGCAGCGGGATTGTGGTGGATGGCGCTTCTTTTGAACGGAACGGGCCCCAAAAGCCGGCGGGTCGAACTCGATCGTAAAACCGTTGCAATAAGGCGCGGTCGGTGGGGGGTGTGAGCAAAGTTACGACGAGCATGACCGTAAGCGCAATGCCCACAATCAGTGCATAGCTCAGCGGATAAGGGACGGGGTTGCCCATTGCAGCCATGATTGCCGTAGCTGATGTTGAAGTAGCCAAGCCTGCGATTTCAGTGTAGGTGTTGGCCCGCCACCAAAACCATCTCAATAAAAGCGCGGGCCCAAGCCCAGCAAGCAAGCTCAACGAAAGTGTGAATAGCCCGCTGATGCTGTCGGCTTGGAGCGCCATCATGGCTGCTGCTCCACCGATTAGAATTTCGGCAAATCGCCCAACCTGCACATAATGCCTTGGTTTGGCGTTTGGCTTGACGAACCTGCGATAGCAATCATTGACCAAATAAGCGGATGCCAAATTGAAATGCGTATCAAGCGTGCTCATAAATGCCGCTAAAAAACTCGCACACATCAAACCAAAAATACCCGGCCCGAGATATTGCGCCATCATCATGGGGTAGGCCGCTTCGTGATCAGGCAAGCCGTTGTCAAGCAAAGGCAGACTGCTTTCAGGGATGAGCGTTAGCGAGGCAAGCGCAACAAAAATCCAGGGCCAAGGGCGGATGGCATAGTGAGCGATATGAAACCAAAGTGCCGCGCCGCGTGCGTGGGATTCGTTTTTGCAAGAGGAGTAACGCTGAACGCCCGCACCACCACCATCAGCATTTTTGTTGAGCCAACCTTGCACACCGATAAAAATCAAGAAGGCTCCGAAGCCCTGTGACCACCATGCAAGATGTGACCAAACGGGGGTCATCACGGCTGGTGTTGCGCCGCCGAGGTGCGCGACTTTGGCTGACTCGCTCATAGGATAAAAGCTTGTCGTGGCTTGGCTCAAAGAGCGAAAATTTTCTTGTGCGGCCGCCAAGCCGCCAAGCGCATCAGAGGCGGCCCATGCCAGTGCAAGCGCGCCAAATAACGCTAGAAAGAATTGGAAAAAGTCGGTTACGACTACGCCCCATAAGCCGCTCATGAATGAGTATGTTAAAGCTAAAACAAGGCCCGTGCCGACAATCCAGATATCCCAACTTGTGTCGGGCAATTGTAAAACGACACGCACAACTTTGACCATGGCGAGTAACACCCATGTCAAGACAATGGTGTTGGTAATCAGGGCGTGATAGGCGCCGTAAAAGCCACGCAAAAAACGCGCGGGTTTGCCTGAGTAACGCCGCTCAATAAACTCAGCGTCAGTCGTGACTTCAAGGCGGCGCCACCACCCAGCAAGGACGACAAAGGAAAGCACGCCTCCGACTGCCATGCCCCACCAGAGCCAGTTTTGAGAGATCCCGGCGGAACGAACCCAGCCTGTAACCACCAAGGGCGTGTCGGCGGCGAAGCTCGTGGCGACGAGAGATGTGCCTGCCATCCACCAGGGGAGGGTGCGGCCTGCGAGGTAGAATTCTTCGGTGGACTGGCCCGCTCGTTTTGCCAAATAAGTGCCAATACCGAGCGCAAACGCCAAATAGAGGCCGATGGCCAGCCAATCGAGCGTTGTGAAAAGCGTCACCGAGTGGCTAGACAGACGCGTCGGCGGTAATCAGCATGCCCAATAGTGCGGGCGATAAGCCAGGAACATACCAGCCACGCGCGCTCGCAGGAGCTGCGTGAATCGCGTCTGGCGAGCCAGCGACATAGAGGCGCGGGCGCTCATGATGAATCGCTTCAAGCCAAGCTGATGGCAAGTCGGGCAACCCGCGGCCATTGGCCGCGCCCCACAAGATAAGGATGCCATCCGGGAGAGGGCATGGTGGATCTTGGTCGGGTGTAAGAACAGGCACGCCCCATTCTTCGAGATAGTTAATTGCGTCAGGCGTAGCGGCCAAATTTAGAGCGCAGCCTGGGCGTACATGCTTGCGCCCGCCAGTGCCGCCTGGCAATGGATGCAGCAAAACTTTTGTGCCTGCCCCAAGGACGAGAGGCTTAGGTTGTGGTGCCTCAGTATTGAGTGCGAAAGCAATTAACTTATCAATTCTTTCGACGGATTGGCGGACACGAGCTTCGTCAAGATCGCCGCGTTCCATGGCGTCACGCAATGTGAGCGCGAGGGTGACAGGGTCTTCTGGGTCGAGCAGCAAATCACTGCCGGCTTGGATGCATTCCATTGCCAACTCATCGTGCGGCCCGTCACCTAGCCCAGCCATCCGGAGGCCGTCCGTCACAATAACGCCGTCGTAATTCCAGTCGTTGCGCAGGATGTCAAGGATGGGCTTGGAACGACTCGCTGGCCGCCCCTCAGGATCGAACATTGGGTACTCAACATGAGCAACCATAATGCTTGGAAGCGCATCGAGGCAAGCCTTGAATGGCGCCAAGTGCGGCTCAAGCTCTTCGAAGCAAATCGCCATCTCGGTGTGGCTGTCTTGCGCACAGCCGCCATGCCCTGGGAAATGCTTTCCGCATGGAATACCGCCGCCATCTGTCACGCCTTGAGCGAATGCCTTGCCGCATTCGATAATGCGCTGCAAACTCGAGCCAAACGCACGATTTCCGACGATGGGTGAGCGCACGGCTGTTGGGTCTTCGGTGCGGTGGAGGTCAAGGACGGGCCCAAGCACCCAGCGGACATTGGCCTGTGCAGCTTCGGCCGCGGTGCGTTGGCCGGCATCGTAGGCGGCTTCCATGCCGAGTAACCCGAGCGCCCAAGCATCGGGAAGTGGCGTTAAACCCTCGAATTGCTGGCCAGCGCCTCGCTCAAGGTCGGCGCAAAAGAGAATCGGGTGGTCGGCGTTGGCCTCGAGGGTTTCGTGGAGCCAGAGCACATCTTCGGCATCGCCGCCGAAAATCAAAAAGACTCGCGGGTCAAACTCGCGCTGGCAACGCAGGGCTTCTGCAAGACCCTCACCCTTGTCGAGACGAATAGTAGGGGCAACGAGGTAATCGGTAGGACGCTTTGGCACAGCTTAATTGTAGTGATTCTGTGTAGAATTACCCCTCATGTCTGCAGAACCTCTTGTCCTTGTTCACGGCGGCGCTGGCTCAGTGCCCGCTGCCTCGCAAGCCGCGCATCGCGAGGGCTGCCTTGCGGCCGCCCGAGCGGGTGGCGGCGTGCTCAAATCTGGCGGTAATGCCGTCGAGGCTGCCGCTGCTGCAGTGGAAGTCATGGAAAACAATCCCGTTTACAACGCGGGTTTAGGTTGCGCTTTGACTCGAGATGGCGGCGTTTCGCTCGACACCGCTTTGATGTGCGGGGCGACACTCGACGCCGCAGGCTTGGCTGTGTTGGCTCCTTTCGCCAACCCAATCCGGATCGCGCAAGCTTTGCTTCCAGAAAAAGAGGTGTTGCTTGCGGGCGAAGATGCGTCGCTGTGGGCCGAATCCAACGGCTTCAGTCGATTGAGCGCTGACGATTTAATCACTGAGTCAAGTCGCGAGCAATGGCACAAAGTGGTGCACGAAGGCGCCTCTGCAAATTTTGCTGGCGGAACGGTCGGCGCTGTGGTTCGTTGCACTGACGGTCGCCTTGCCGCCGCTACTTCAACCGGCGGAACAATGGGTAAAACGCCTGGTCGCGTTGGCGATTCACCTCTAATCGGCGTGGGCACTTACGCGAATAGTTATTGCGCCATTTCGGCAACGGGCGAGGGTGAGTCATTCATGCGTGCTGCCTTTGCTAGTCGCGTGGCTCAGTTGGTGCGAGCTGGCGGTTGCCCCGACCATGTGCTTGAAGAGATTCTTGTATTGGTTCAACTGCGCTACGGCGGCGAGGGCGGCGCGATTTTAGTCACGCCTGAGGGTGGCCCACATTCCTTCTGCACAACCCCGGGCATGAGCCACGGTTGGTGGTCGCCGTCGGGCGAGGGCTGTGCCGTTTAAAGGGCGCTTTAGCACCGGCACTTTATGGATGATGGCTGCGGCCGCATCTTTTGTCGTGATGGCTGCATCGGCAAAAGCGTTGCCGCGTCTCCCTACTTTAGAAAAGGTTTTCTTTCGTAGTTTAATTTCAATCGCCCTCACTTTATGGGCGATGAAAAGTGTGAAGCAGTTGCCCCGACCCAAACGATGGGGCCTTCTGACCTTGCGAGCCGTTTTAGGTTTTGCTGGGTTGGCGTGTTACTTTGAAGCCATCGCGCGGATGCCACTCGGCACGGCAGTCACAATCTACAATGTGAACCCAGTCTTTGCAGGCATTTTTGGCGTGCTCTTTCTGGGTGAGGCTTTTCGCTTGCGTCAAGGGTTGACGGTGGCGATCGGCTTGGTCGGCGTTGCGCTTGTCAAAGGTTTTAATCCTTCTGTAACCTGGGACGGCGTCGCGTTTGCCATGGGTACGGCGATCTTTTCAGCCGCGGCATACTCGAGCGTCAGGAAGCTAACTGAAAGCGAACACTCTCTGACAATCGTAATCGCCTTTCCACTGATTGCACTGCCATTGTCGGCGTTATTCGGCGGTTCTAGTTTTTTAATGCCGAGCGATTTTGAGTGGCTTTGGCTATTACTTCTTGGCGTGAGCACTCAAGTTGGGCAGGTTTGCCTGACTCATGGCTTGCGACACCACACGGCATCTCGAGCGATGCAAATCAGTTATTTAGGCGTTATTTTCGCCATGGGTTTGGGGGTGTTAATGGGCGATGCCGCACCTGGCGCCTGGGAAATGATTGGCGCATTATTGATTGTTGGGTCGGTTGCTTTCGGGAAAGTTAATTCTTCAAAAACAAGTAGTACATCCGCCCGCGGCTAAGGACATGCCCTGCTCGTCGCATTGCCTCTTCGCCGAGGCCCATGAAGACATCGCATCGACCAGCCGATAGGATTGCCCCACCGCGGTCTTGATCTAAGGCAAAAAAGCGTGTGGGGCGCATGATTTGTTTTCCATTATCATCAAAGTCAGGAAGCCTGACTTCGCAATAGACGACGGCCGCGCGTGGGAAAATATCTTTGTCGGTCGCAAGAGAATGCATCGCGGTAACGGGCTGGCCAAGGCATCCGTAGGGGCCGCCTTCGAATTTTTGGAAGAAGATAAAGCGAGGATTTTTTGGGAAGACCTCGCTCACTGCGGCGGGGTGGTCGGTGAAGTATTGGCGCAACCGAGTGGCCGACAACTCACTCTTGCGTAACTTTCCGCTGTCGATGAGATAGGCGCCAATGGAAGCGTAGTCGTGGCCGTTGTTGCCAGCGTAGCCGATTTCGATGCGCTTGCCGCCGGCAAGATTGATGATTGCCGAACCCTGCACCATGGCGTTGTAGCAATCATATTCAGTTTCGAGCCAGACAATTTCTTGACCGCGCAAATGCGTATTTTGCCGTAGCTCTCCATGCGTAAAATAGGGAACCATTTGATTGCCCTGTGTACGCCGCCCGAGGATGTTACCTTTTTTATCTTTTACAAGATCATCTGGTAATGCATAAAGCGGAAATGGAAAACGGGCAGTTTGCGTTAGAGAACCGTTGTAAATCGGAGTGCCATATCCAGTGAATAAAACATCGCCGCTGTTTTGGCGACCTCGTGCCATCCAGACTTGAAACTCTTGTGTCAGCCCAGCCAAAAACGACTCAGCTGAATCGCTTGTTTCGAGTAACTCTTGGAATCGAGTGACCGAGCGGCGCATTAAGTCGTGCGTAATCGTGCCGTATGGGAAATATTCTTTTGACGACGGGTGGGCGAGATAGTCGAGACTGTTTTGGCAGGCTTCGCCGAGCTCTTCTCGGTGCTGCCAGCCAATGCTGAAATCAGGCCAAGCCTGCCCGGGGCCGAGCTGCGATAAACCGAGATCGCCTGGTTGGAGCTCTACGCAGTATTCGCCGAGCGGGTCAAATGCAGCTGTGGTTTGGCTTGCACATGCTGGGAAAATGAGCATAAGTGGCAGCAGGGCAATAGCGGTTAGCAAGAGTCGCGGAGTCGGCATGGGCATTCGATGGTCGGGCATCTAGTCAGGATACGGCGCAGGAAGGTAAGATTCTCCCATGCCTGACCTCTTCCAACGAGAACTTGCCGGCGGCGCACAGCTTATGGGCTTTGTCCTTGATTCTGATGCACTACAAGGAAACCCGATGGGCGACCCCACGCAGCGGATGCACCCACTTTTAACGCCGAGCTGTGGTGGCGATGGTTTGCCGCTCGTCGTTGTTTTGACGGGCTTCACCGGGTTTGGCCTCAAAGTTTTGAGCAAAACATCGCTCTGGGAAGAAAATTTGCCCGAGCGCATTGCCCGCATGATGAGTGACGGGCTCATTCCACCTGCCGTTTACTTGTGGCCATCATGCGAGACAAAGTTGGGGGGCTCGCAATATATGAATTCCACGGCGACGGGTAATTACGAGACGATGCTTCTCGAAGAACTAATCCCGGCCGTTGAATCCGCAACCGGTGCAGGTGGCACGCGCCGCATCGTGGCTGGCAAATCAAGCGGAGGCTATGGCGCACTGACTTTGGTTATGCGCAATCCCGGCTATTTTTCCGCCGCCGCATGCCATTCCGGCGACATGGCTTTTGACCTAAGCCAATATCGCGGCTTCCCCGAAGCACTTACTTGCTGGAAAAAGTACGGCGGGCCAACCGCTTTCCTAGATGCAATGAGCCGTGGTCGCTCGCTCGGTCATTTAGAGCATGGCGGCATGGATTGCCTTGCGATGTCCAGTTGCTATTCGCCAAATGCCGATGCGAAGCTGGGCTTTGATCTACCTGTTGACCCTGAGACGGGTGCATTCCAAAAAGATGTGTTTGACCGTTGGCTAGAAAAAGACCCGGTGCGCATGGTTGAGCAAAGTGAATGTGCATCCGCGCTTAGTCAATTAAACCTACTATTCCTTGATTGCGGCGAGACGGATGAGTTTGCGCTGCAATGGGCGTTGCGCCGTTTTCTGCCGAAGTTAGATTCTGCTGGCGTGGCGTATGAATCAGATTTTTGGAGTGGTGGCCACTTCCGTACCGACCACCGTTACGAAGTCAGTTTGCCGCGGCTACTAGATTCAGTTTAGGCCTGACGCGATGCCGGGTTAACGGCTGGCTGACTGCCCAGCGAGTCGGCCCGTTGCCCAAGCCCACTGGAAATTAAAGCCACCGATACGCCCATGCACATCGAGAACTTCACCGCAGAAAAACAACCCAGGCGCAATACGGCTCTCGAGTGATTTCGGGTTAATCTCGTCAAGTGGGATGCCCCCACAAGTGGCTTCAGCGACCTCAAAACCACGGTTTCCGCTAATTGGAAGCGGGAAAGCCGTAAGGGATTCAATCAATTTTTTGCGCGATTCGCGGTCAAGTTGAGCAAGTTGTTGTGAAGGTGATAGGCCTCGCCAAAGCGGAAGCGCTTCAGCTAATCGCTTGGGCAAATGTCTTGCCAGTACGCTTCGTAAAGTGCGCGAGCCACGCCCTGTTTTTTGAGTACTTAATTGCTCTTCCCAGAAGGCTTTCGTGTGGCCCATCCATGAAATCGTGAGAGTGGCTTTGGATTGAATTTGCCAATGGCTTGCGTCTAAAACCGCTGGCCCACTGAAGCCTTGATGAGTAAACAAAAATGCTGTTGGCTGTTGCGACTCAGCGAGTTTCTTCTTGTTTGCGTCAATCGCTTGCCAAGTTACAGGAAGAGTCATTCCGGCGAGTTCTTGTAGGCGCAGGTCGTGAGTGAGCAGTGGCACTAGTGCTGGGCACGGCGGCAAGATAGAATGCCCCAACTGTTTGGCCAGCAAAAACCCAGAACCATCTGAGCCCGTGGTGGGTACCGATTGACCTCCGGCGGCAAGAATGATTTTGTCAGCGATGATGACATCTCCGTTTTCGGCGGTGATTTCAAAACCTAACTCATGCGTTTGAATGCCGGCGACTTTCCAGCCAGTCTTGATCGAGGCGTCGACCTTTGCGGCCTCTTTGAAAAGGGCATCGCGCACATCCCGTGCGTTTTGCGATTGCGGAAAAAGTTTTTGAGTCTTGGGCTCTTCGATCAAGGTGATACCGAGATCATTTTCGAAAAAGATGCGCTGCTTTGCAATCGGCCATGTGCGCAAAATGCGCTTAACGATTTGCAGGGAACTCGAGCTGGAAAAATCTTTTTCACTAGAGATGGTGGGCAAGATGTTGCAGCGCCCGCCACCACTTGCCAAGATTTTGCGCCCAGCTTGAGACCCGCCTTCTAAAACCGTTGCGGGTTGCTTGGAGAAAATGGCCGCGCATAAACCTGCCGCACCACCACCAATAATGGCGAGCTCCACATGGGTTGGCGGGGTGGTGTTCATTCGAGTATTGTCGCGCTTTGTGCCGCCCGCAGCGACGAAAAACAGCGTGGCTTTGCCCTGTGGGGTTTGGTGTGGCGGGTTTAATCTAAGCCATGAATTTCAAAGCCTTGCTTTCGACTGCGATTCTGCTGCTTTCTTCGGCAGCACTTTCAGCCCAAGAACCTGTCCAAGAGCCCGACCCAGAGGGCCCTCCGGGGCGTTGGGTTTATATGCGCCATTGCGTCCAATGCCATGCCGGCAATGGTGACGCGACAGGTTACATGGCCGAGATGCTGATGCCTCGCCCACGCGATTTCACCCGCGAGCCTTTCCGCATTGTGTCGGGTGCTGGCGGCAAGGCCACTCTTGATGATGTAACCGATGTCATTTACAACGGCATCCCTGGCACGGCGATGCCGGCGTATAAGCACTTGCCTAAATCGTGGTCGCTTAATGCAGCTGCGTTTGTGCTGTCGTTGGTCCCTGAAGCTGAGCGTGCGGTGCAAGAAGAGTTGAAGTGCCCCTCTGGCGATCACGAACTAAAAACGGAAGGGGTTGATGTCGAAAATTTATATCAAGCCGCTTGCGGTATTTGTCATGGCAAACAAGGGCATGGCGATGGTGTCCCGGCGGTTTTGTCGACGCTAAAAGATTCATTGGGTCATCCAATTCGTCCGCGCGCATTTGCAACGGGCGTCATGAAGGGTGGTCGCGATACGCACAGCCTTATGAATCGGATTCGTTTTGGCATGCCCGGTTCGCCCATGCCCGCCTTCCCTTTGCCCGAAGATCAATTGATGGGCTTGGCGAAAAAAGTGCAATCTCTGACGGGCGAAGCCGTTCCGCATGTTGAGCAAATTCAGATGCATTCAGTCCCTGTTTTGCCGGCTGATCAATCAAGCGAGGCCTGGTCTGGAATTCCATCGACACGCATGCTTCTTTGGCCGCTTGACTGGCGTAATGAGCCCGCGGTTGCGGTTGATGTGCAGCTTGCGCACGATGGCGCAACGATGGCTGCTCGCATGGCATGGGATGTTGTGCCCAAGAGCTCCGAATTGGTTTTGGGTGTGATGGGCGCTATCGATGTCTCCGCTTATCTTGATGCGCCTTACTTCCGCATTCACGATGGCGTCGGGCACGATTTGTGCTTGCCGCGCATTCCTGAGCATATGCCAGAGCCATTGCAACGCGCCGTTTCAGCAACGCCTTTTACATCTAGCATTGTTGATGGTCATGCTGTGGTCGTTCAGCAACGACCTCTTGCTGCAAACGAGGTCTACAGTTGTGATCTCACACCGGGGTCTGGTGATCGTTGGTTTGCTTGCAGAGTTGCGGTGCAACTTGCGGGTAGCCCGGGGGAGCCTGATGATCACCCGGAAGCCGCGGCATTTACGCTTTGGGCTGAATTGAAGCGTTAACAGCTATAGTTGCGCGGGGTCGTTGACCGGCGCTTGGCAGGTTTTTCCACGACACAAATAGAGCGTGGCTTTACCGTCAAGTGCTGTGCGGTTGGCAAATAAACCCAGTTTTAGAGCCGCATTTTCCTTTGCGCGCATCACGACTAAGCGCAAGGGTTGACCAGGCGCGTAAAGTCTTTGCGCCCATCCGCGCAAGCTTGAATCGTCACCTGTACCAATCACAACGGCAACAGCAGGCTCGTCAACGGCCAGTTTGAGTGCGCGCAAGGTGGCTGCAAAACCACGCGGATTGTTTTGAAACATGGGCATCAAAGCCGATAGATTTTTGTGCGCAGCTTGAAGCCATTTATCGTTTTGCGTAAAGGCGTGAAGCATCACAAGGCTTTCGACGGCAACGGCATTGGGGGACGGAATCGCACCATCCCAGGGCGACTTCAAACGATGCAGTAATGTTTTATCGGTGCCATCGGTGTCCCAAAATATATGCGTTTCTTCATCGCCAAATTCTTTCAAAATAATTGTGGCAATAGACTGCGCTTCATCCAGCCAGCTTTCGTCGCCGGTAGACTGAAATAAATCAAGTAAACCACGCGCAAGGTAGGCGTAGTCTTCGAGCACGGCTGTGTGTTGTGCTTTGCCTTTTCGCCAAGAGCGAGAGTAGCGACCGTTTTGATCGCGGGCATGCTTCATTAAAAACCTTGCCGCATCTTGGGCCGCTTCGGTGTATCGCGCGTCGCCCAACATGCGCCCAGCTTGAGCGAGCGCACTTATGGCCAGGCCGTTCCAGGCCGTCAAAACTTTGTCATCATCGCCCGGGTGCACACGCAAATTGCGCGCATCGAGCAATCGCTGGCGGATACCTTTTAGCTCTGATTCTTCTTGTGCGTCTAATGCCGACCAGCGAGTCAGTGCGCTATTTCCGTCGTGCTCAAAATTGCCGTGGTCATCTACGCCGTATGCGCGCAAAGCCAGCTCAAGGTCGGCTTCAAGATCTTCTTGCTCCTCTTTAGACAGCGCGTCATCGCCCCGCGGTAGGAGCGCATCTCGGATGGTCGTCGGGTTCCAAACAAAGAAAAGGCCTTCTTCACCTTCTGAATCGGCATCAGTGCTTGCGCGAAAGCCTCCTTCGGCAACTCGTCGCTCGCGTAATAGATAGTCGCAAGTCTCGCGGGCTATGCGTGCGTAGAACTCGTCGCCCGTGATGCGCCACGCGTCGAGATAAGCCGGCACGAGCGTGCCTTGGTCGTAAAGCATCTTTTCAAAATGGGGGATGAGCCATTTTTCATCGGTGCTGTAGCGCGCAAAACCGCCGCCGAGTTGGTCATACATCCCACCTGTTGCCATTTTGCGCAGTGTGTGGAAAGCCATTTCTTGACCAGGCGCACCTCCTGAAGTCATCATCCATCGCAGAGCGTTGCCCGCTGGAAATTTTGGAGCGGCCCCAAAACCACCCCAAGTCGGGTCGTAAATTGAGCCCCATGAGCCAACCCACTTTTTCTCAAGTGCGACCAAATCAGTCGCTGTCGGCCACTCACAATCGCCGTCACCTTGCATTTGAAATTGAAGCGAATCGGCCAAAGCATCTGCACTTTTGATAATTTCGTCTGACTGTGAACCCCAAGCATCAACAATGCGGTGGATGATGTCCGAAAAGCCAGGGCGTCCGTAGCGGGACTCTGGTGGGAAGTAAGTTCCTCCGTAGAAAGGCTTTAGCTCGGGCGTCAAAAAAACAGTCATTGGCCAACCACCCGAACCCGTCATCTTTTGGACGGCCTGCATATATAGGTCATCCAGGTCAGGGCGCTCTTCGCGGTCAACTTTGATGCAGATGTAGTTCGCGTTGAGATAGGCGGCGATTTCGACATTTTCGAAAGATTCGTGCTCCATGACATGGCACCAGTGGCAAGCCGAGTAGCCGATGCTCAAGAAAATGACCTTATTCTCGGCCTTTGCCCGCTCTAAAGCCTCAGGACCCCACGGATACCAGTCTACGGGGTTGTGCGCGTGTTGCAGCAAGTAGGGGCTGGTCTCATGGATCAGATGGTTGGCCGATTGGCCGTCATTGGCGTGAGCGTCTTGGGGCATAAGGAGCATTGCAAGGGTGGCGAGGAGCATGATTTGTCGTTTTTCGAATGGCTCAGAAGGGGCATCTGAGTGAATTTCAATTACGCCCTTGTAACTTTTCGTGTTTTAGGACACAATATGCTCACCATGGGCATCATCCAGCGCCTTTTTTCTGGTGCGTCAGACGGCAGCGATTCTCGCGCCTCCCGCACCTCGGATGCAGCCCCCGGCTCAATTGAAGCACTTTCCGATGAGCTACGGGCACTCCAACAAGAAATCTCAAAACTCCGAGTCGACCTCGGAGGTGACAGCGTTTCGCACGAGGACGACTCCGGTCGTTTGCGAGGCCGTAGAGGCGGACGAGGCCGCACTCGCAGCAGCAGCGGAAGCGCAAGCGGAAAAGATTCTGGCAATAGCGGGCATAGCGGTTCAAGCCGCGGTGGTCGTAATTCGCGCAGCAATCGCAGTCGCAATGGTAGCGGCAATCGCAATCAAAGCGATGAGCGCCGGCGTTCGTTGCCGAAAGAGCCGCCAGATGATGCCCCAGTTGGCGTCCTTGTTGACTACCTTAAGAAGCACAAAGTTGTTGTGTTTGAGGGCCAAGACGATCTTGACCGCAACGAGGCCTTTGAGCATCTCGCGCGTCATCTCGGTCAGCACTACGGTGCGCTTGCTAAGTTTTACGACAAGATGAAAAAGCAGGTCGCCGCAAATCGCGGAGGCCGCATTTCGATTGACAGTTGGTCTGAGCGCGAACGCTCGGCGGCGGTTCAGTTTGGCACTTTGTTGCATCGCCACGGCATGCTCAAAGATTTCTACTATCATCGCTCACCGCGCAAAGAGTTGCGGGTCATCCCGACGAAAGACGGCTCGACCGCTCAATTCTTGACTGGCGGCTGGCTTGAGATTTATGTCACCTGGATGTTGATGCGCAAGCTCAAGGGCACGCGCAACGCAGCCGATTATCAGGTGCTGCAAAATGTCAAAGGCACCCTGCCAGAGGGCCCCGATTTTGATGGCGGCGAATTTGAAGCCGATCTCATGGCGGTGATTCAAGGCAAGATGCTCTGGATCGAATGCAAGACCGGCCACTGGCAAGATTACAGCGCGCGTTTCAAGAAGCTGGTTAAGGTGTTCGGCACCGACCGCGCTTCTGCTGGCCTTCTTTTGCTCAACGCGCCAGATTCAGCGACTTGCCGTCGCGCAACCGACATGCTCGACATGACTTTGTTGGGCTTGCCGCCTGTTGATGGCTTCTTGAATAAATTTCTCGGCTTGACCGAAGAAGAAGTCAGCCGCACGGCTGCTCCGGAAGATCGCGCTGCGTTGGGCACCGTTCCTGCGCTAACCGATGATGAGATCCCTCTCAAAGACGCACCAGCAGCCAAAAAGTTGGGTCGTGTTGATTTGAGTGGCGACGCCACACCGAGTGCCTCATCCGATGAAGAGGGCGCGCCTCGCCGTCGCCGCCGTCGTCGTCGCGGTCGTGGCCGTGGTGGCTCATCAACTTCCGCCGAAGCTGGCAAGACTGACAAGCCTGACAAGGCCACTTCTCTACACGAAGAGTTGCCAATCGAAAAAGACTCCGTAGATACTGCCGAGTCTGCTGACAAGTCATCAGAGCCTGCCCAGGCATCGAGTGACTCCAGCTCGACTAAGCCGCGCCGCAGTCGTCGCGGGAAGGGGCGCAAGTCGTCTCCCTTCCAAGAGGGCGATTCCACCGAGACCAAGGCTGCCGAAGAGCCGCAAACAGAAGCCGCTCCTGAGCCAGAAGTCGAAGAGGTTGTCTCTGAAGCAAAGCTCGGCGCAAGTGGTGCAATGATTGCTCCTGACCTGGCTGCAATGATGGCCGGCGCGCCTGCCGTTGAAGAAGTGCTCCCTCAAGAAGAGCCTGCCGAAGAGACCCCCGCGAAAGAATCCGTTGCGGAAGTCGTCGAAGAAGCACCCGTTCCGGAAGCCGTTGTTCCTGAAAAGGTCGCCAAAGCACAGCCAAGCGCCAAGGGCGTAGCTCCGACTGGCGTGACGATTGCTCCAGATCTTGCCGCGATGATGGCTGGTGGAGCTCCTGCTGCGGCAGAAGTTACAACCGAGGTTGAGGCAGACGATGCTGACGCCAGCACCGAAGACGAGCCGCTCGTTACAGACGCTGACGCAGAATAGTTTTCGTCTGAAACAAAAAACAGGCGCACCTTAAAAGGTGCGCCTGTTTTTTTTGGTGGGCAGAGGCGGAGTTGAACCGCCGACACACGGATTTTCAGTCCGTTGCTCTACCAACTGAGCTATCCGCCCGGATGTAGGGCGGAAAGAATACAGCCGCCGGCGAATCCAGTCCAGCCTCTCGCCAAATCTTCTTTGCATTTCCTACATCTTTTGCAATTTGCCCCTTTAAAGCCTCGGCATCATCGAATTTTAGCTCGCCTCGAAGATGCTGCAAAAAGAAGACTTCAAGGTTGCGGTCATACAAATCACCTTGCCAATCAAGAATGTGGGTCTCAATCAGCAAATCAGAGCCATCAAAAGTCGGGCGCCTGCCCAAATTTAGGACGGCAGGCACAAGCTGGCCCTCAATAACGGTCGCCGCCGCATAAACTCCTCGCGGTGGAAGTATTTCGTGGTGGGGGTCAAGGTTGGCTGTGGGGAAGCCCAAATCTCGCCCGCGTTTGTCGCCGTGCACCACAGTGCCCAAAACAGAAAAGGGTCGGCTCAGCATCGCACGCGCAGCATCGAGGTCGCCCAGTTGGACGGCCTCGCGAATAGCCGTAGAGCTAACCGCTCGCCCAGCAAGTCGAACCGGCTCAACTTCGTCAATCGTAAAACCCCATTTGGCGGCAATCGGCGCCAAAGCTGATGGCGTCCCTTGGCGGTCATGGCCAAATTTTGAGTCAAATCCAAAAACCAACTCTCGAAGACCGAGCCCGTCAAGCAAGACTGTGCGTACGAAATCGACAGCACTCATCACGCGAATGGCTTCATTAAACTCTAGCACTAAAGTCGTCTCGATTCCGTATCGCTTGAACAAGCGTAAACGGTGCTCTAGGCTCGTTAGTTTTGCGGGCGCATGGCCCAATAATACATTTTTAGGATGCCCCGAAAATGTAACCATCGTCGGAGTTGCATCGAGGTCTTTCGCACGCGCGACGACATGCTTGAGCACGGTCAAGTGCCCAAGGTGCACGCCATCAAATACGCCGACCGTCGCCACGCACCCGCGCTGAAAATCGCCATGCGCTAAAGCGCCAAGACCTCGTAAAACCCGCATTAGCCCTCTTGAGAGGCCGTTTGCGCGTCAGCCCAATCAGCGCGCAACTCTTCTAGGATGGGCTTGGCAACTGTCTTGTCGACAGCTGTCATGCGCTCGACAAAAACTAGCCCGTCGAGGTGATCAAACTCATGCTGAAAGACGCGGGCGTCCCAGTCGCGGAACTCTAGATCGATCTTTTCGCCCTGAAGATTTTGCGCTGTAACGCGCACAAAAAGGTGTCTTGCGATGCTGCCGCTCACGCCAGGGAAACTTAAACACCCCTCATCTCCGTGTTCTTTATCTTTGGACTTGGCGACAATTTTCGGATTGCACAAAACGATTTCTTCGCCCGTTTCACCCTCTTTTTCGCCAGGGTTAAAAACCATTAATCGAATGTTGGCGCCCACCTGCGGTGCGGCCAGGCCGACGCCTTGGTTTTTATACATTAACTCAAACATTTCTTCAGCCGTCTCGGCAAGAGCGGCGTCAAATGAGGTGATGGGTTGGTTGCGCGCACGAAGGCGCGGATCGGGGTAGAGGATGATGTCCATGTCAGGCCGTGTTTGCTATTAGAATACTCTCACCTCACATTCCACGCATGAACCTTAAAACACACTTAGACCGAGCCGAGCAAGCGTTAGATCGCGGGCAACCTGATTTTGCCATGGAGCTTTGCGACCAAGTCCTTGATTTTGCACCTGGCGAGGCCCGCGCGGCTGATCTCTTAACCCGCGCTGCATTAGCCGATGACAGTAGCGGGCTTTTTGGCAAATTTGGGGCGGGCACCTCTGGGCTTGCCGCTCGCTTTAGCCGCCTCACTCGCAATGCAGATGCAGAGGCTCGCCAATTGCGCAGGGCATTCGTCAAGTCGCCCAGCAATCATGCCGTGGGTGAGCAGTGGGCGGACGCCCTTGAGCGAGCGGGCTATGCGGGTGCCGCCCTCGCGGTTTTTGGCGTTTTGGCTGAGGTTCATGCTGGTTGCGCTAAGAGGGCTGGTGCTCTTGCTGCGGCTCATGGTGACATCGATATTGCCCTCGATTACTACCAAAAAGCTCTCGAAGTCGACCCTCGCGACACGGAAGCCATGCGTGCACGCAAAAATTTAGCGGCTGAGCAAGCCCTAAA
>JABHIE010000023.1 GCA_018671175.1 Planctomycetota bacterium
ACGAGGAGTCACTAGCAGACTTGACTTAGTAGCCTCCACATAAGATTGCACCGCATCCAGGGGGAAAAGGTGCTCCTTGTAACCTTTATACAAATACGAAATGACATCATGGAGATCCTGGTAGGTCTGCCCCACTGACTTATCATCGTAATGATCATGGCTGAAACTATTCCTTTGCTAGGATTGGGTTTTTTCTTGAGGAGCTTTCCATCGAGATTTAACGAGGCCTCCTAAGTAAAACACATGCAATTGCGTAAAAAATACCTAGTCGGGGGGGAATATCAGGATTTGAATTATTCATTACAAAAAGTAACCATTCGAACCGGCTTATTTCATACCCCACCCACAACCAAACCCTAGTGGCGTCCCCGAGAGGATTCGAACACCCGACCCCCGCTTTAGGAAAGCGATGCTCTATCCAGCTGAGCTACGGGGACAACCTGAACTCAGGCAAATCTTAGCGTGGCTGCGCAGCGGTTCGCTATCTGGCGGTAAACCAATCGGCAATCTGCACATACCCCCTTTTCTTTCACTTGTTGCGGTCCTTGCAAAGCGTAGAATTTCAAGGACATGCTCCAGAACCCCGACGAACGCAACCAAGACATCCTTATCAACATCAACGGCGAGCTGCTGCCTCGAGCCGAGGCGGGCATCAGCCCTTTTGATTCTTTGGCGCAAGGCGGAGATGGTGTTTGGGAGGGCCTACGCGTCTATGAAGGTCGCATTTTCAAGCTGGAAGAGCACCTCAATCGATTGATTTCCTCTGCGAAGGCACTTGCCTTTAAAGAGATCCCTTCAAGAGAAGAAATTCTCAAGCAGATTTGCCGCACTCTGCAAGCCAACGGCATGCATGACGGAGTCCACATCCGTTTGACCTTAAGTCGTGGCGTAAAAATTACTAGCGGAATGGACCCGCGCCTCAACCAATCTGGGCCGACTCTTATTGTGTTGGCCGAATGGAAAGCACCAGTCTATGACAAGGCTGGTTTGTGTTTGATTACATCTTCTGTTCGGCGTTTTCCTCCTGATTGCTTAGATCCAAACATCCATCACAACAATTTGATTCAATCCATTCTTGCGAAGCTTGAGGCAAACCATGCCGGCGCCGACGATGCCATCCTGTTAGACAAACAGGGCTTTGTGGCGGAAACCAACGCCACGCATATTTTTGCCGTAGAAAAAGGCGTCGTCCAAACTCCGACAACAAGAGCCTGTCCAGAAGGAGTAACACGCGCGGCCATTTTGGAATTATGTGCGGAAAACGACATCCCTTGCGAGGTCACTGATTTATCTCTAACTAACTTCTATCGCGCTGAGGAAGTTTTTACCACGGGTACGATGGGAGAACTTGCCGGCGTCATTGAGATTGATGGCCGCATAGTTGGAGACGGAAAAGCGCCCGGCCGAATGACCAAGCGCCTTTCAGAACTGTTTCGCAAGCTGACTGAAAAAAGCGGCTATGTTGTTTCTGGGTAGCAAGCTCAAGACTTCAAGCTAACCCGCCAAACCCCAACCCACCCCAGCCCCACCGCCAAACAAACCAAACTCGCTGCAGACCCAAACGGGAAATCGAGCAGAATAGATGTTGGCCAACTGAGAATCACCGAGCTCAAACTCAGCAAAACCGTGCGGCGCAAATATGGAATCACGCCTGGCTTCCCTGGGACAGCGAAAAGTGGTGGCAGGAACAAAAGCGCGAACACCAACATCGGGCCGATGGTCACAATGCCTCCGCCCACTGCCGCGCCGACGAGGAGCACCTGCCAACGCTCGGCGGCGACGACGGAATGACCGAGGGTTACGGCTTGCTCGGGGTCGAATGCGACGAGAAGCAGCCATCTCCAGAGGATGAGAAGGCCGATTAACACCAAACCGCTGACGACCATTAGCGCCACCATGCCGTGCTCATCAAGCAAGATGATTTCGCCGCGGAGTAAAGTATCTGCCAGTTGCGCGCCCGCTGGTGCGGCATTCAGCAGCAGCACGGTCACTGCAAGCGCTAGGCTAAAACCAGCTGCCATCATGGCTTGTTTGTAATCGCGAAACCTAGACGAAAGGGCGGCAAAAACGCCCAATGCCAAAGCTGCAGCGCCACCTGCAAATGCAAACGAGTAAAGCATCGGGGGGTGGCCATGATGCAAAAACTCTTCTTGCACCGCCGGGAACCAAGGAATTAAAAACAATCCCAATGCCAAACCCGCAGCCGAAAACTGCGGCACAGCGACACCCAACAGAGCCGACCGTCGCACAAACAGCAACGCCCCGATTAGCGGCAAAACGATTGCCGCCGCAAGCGAAGCCAAAACGCCCTCGCGGAGTAGCTCCCACCAAAAAAGGAAATCACTCATGGGTGATTCCTCCGTCACCAATCACCCAGTGCCTCGAATCACTCGGCCAACCTTCGTGCTCATGCGTGGCAATCACCAACGCCGTGCCCCCATCGCGCAATTCACGCAGGCTTTCGTCGTAGCGCCGACGCGAAGCCATATCGAGCGCAGTGGTCGGCTCATCGAGAATTAAAACTTGCGGTTTTGCGCACATTGCACGAGCCAACAAAACGCGCTGTTTTTGCCCTCCTGACAACTCGGCGAAAAGTCGAGTGCCGTAGGTCTCTAAACCCACGCGTTTGAGATTTGTGGCAATCTGCACACGATCATCATCGGTTTCGCGTTGAAAAAGTTTCTTGCCATGCCACAAACCCATTTTGACGACATCGGTCACGGTCAGCGGGAAGACGGCATCGAGTGATGCGGCTTGCGGTAAGGAAGCCAAACGCAACCCATCTGAAATATCGCGGCGGCCGCAAACGAGCGGAAGCGAGCCGACCATGGAGCGCAGGAAAGTCGACTTGCCCGCCCCATTTGCACCGTGGAGGATATGCCAATCTCCGGCGGAAACGCTGAAGCTGACTTGACGCAAAACGGCGCGGCCTCGATAACCAAGATCGGCGGCGTGAAGGGAGAGCAAACTCATTTGCCCAACTCTTGCGCGCCTGGTTGAGTGAGCGGCGATGATTGGGGCTCTTCTAAACCCCAAGCCCGTGCTGCAGCCGCGACGAGCTCGCCCATCCAAGCAAGATAACCCTGCTTGCCCGACATGCTCGCGATTTTGACGACCGCGACATCTGTCATCCGCGGCAAGTTGCCGAGTTTGGATTCGCTGTACCACGGCTCAAGCAGCAATAACTTGACTTGCTGCTGTTGCATCGATTTCGCCAATTGCGCTAAATGCCTCGTGGTGGGCGACATTCCGGGTTTTGGCTCGACTTCACCAAGGATGACAAGACCAAACGCATCGGCGAAATAAGCCCATGAGCGGTGATAAGTCACGATGGATCTCCCGTGAGCGGGTGCCAGCCAAGTTTGCCAATGGGTTATTTGGGCAGTGAGATCGGCATCCCAGTCTCTCCAATTTGCCGAAAATGTTTCGCTCGCTTCGGGGCGGAGTTTAGACAAAAAGTCGCGCGCTGCTACAGCAAAGTTTTGCATCAAGGCAGGGTTGGTATTCCAGTGAGGGTTTCCTAATGGGTGTACATCAACCCCAGCGCCGCGGCCGAGCTGAGTCGGCACCTCAAGCGGTTGGCCGATGAAATCACCACCCACCAAATGATGACTGCCCCCTGTCGAGACATCCGTAGCGCCGCGGCCCAAATCTGCCCGACCGACCTTTTCGAGAAGGGCTGGCAGATACGCGTGCTCAAAACCCAAACCCATCGAAACCAACGCATCGGCGCGCTTGAGTTTGAGCAACATCGACGCCTTTGGCATCACCTTGTGCGGGTCAACCGCGCCCGGAGTCAGCAATTTGACATCGACCTCATCGCCACCGATTTGTCGGATGACATCCGCCAAGCCGGGAGTAGTTGCGATGATTTCCAAAGGGTCGGCGGATGCGGGCTCAACGGGCAGGGCCACCCCACCCGCAATCATCATCGTGCATAGGAAAGATAGAAAACTCATCGCGTCAACCTACCAATCAAGCCCGTGGCGGTGCTTGCCCATGAAAACCGACCACTGAATCGTGGCCAGCCAATCGGTGTCGGCGGCTGGTTCGTCAATTTGTTCAATCGCAAAACGCACGCGGTTGAACTCGCTGAAGTGGCGACTCACGGCGACTCCATAACGATAGGCCGATTTAAGGGATTCGTTGTTTTCAGTCTCCCACCAACCAACATGCGCGGCGGCAGACC
The DNA here is from genome assembly GCA_018671175.1 of Planctomycetota bacterium. Lineage (GTDB taxonomy): Bacteria > Planctomycetota > UBA1135 > UBA1135 > UBA1135 > JABHIE01. The sequence continues at coordinate 4,190 of JABHIE010000023.1, forward strand.
ACTCATTGCTGAAGCCGTGCTCGGCGACCAACCACGCGCCCTGCGGTTTGGACGACTCAAGCTCAAAGGTTTGAGCCGCACCCTCGGCATGGGCGTGGTCTTGCGTGTGGTGCCAATATTCGAAACTGAATTGCTTCCAACTGTCATCAGCAAGCGAAGCGATTTTAAAAGAAGCGTCGGCGCCAAATGTGCTCACGCCCAGCCCAAAGGCACGGCCACTTGCGTATTGACCATCTGACTCATCGAGCTCGTTGCTCCAATCAGAGTACATCCCGCCGGAACTGCCAAAGTAAGAAACACCCCACTGCCACCAGCCGTTATCGCCGAAATCATTCTGCGAACTGAGGCGGCCAGAGAAAGCCCAGTCGTCAAAACCTTTCTTGCCTGAAGAGCCCGAATGCACCTCGGCGTGGTCATGCTCTTCGCCCGCCAAATCGAGCGCATGCCCATCACTGCCATGGCTATGTGCGCCTGCTTTCGACCACGCGCCCGCCGAAAAACGCATCGGCGCGTCGCCTAGCGCAAACCATTTATGTAATTCAAGACCCTGCCCGCGCAAATGCCCACCGAACAAACCTAGCCGCACGGGGTCGCCAAAAGGCATCGCCATATCGTGACTATGGACGGTGTTAAATTTCCCTAAATCAATATTCATGCGCCCTGCACGAATTTCCCAACCATCGCCGAGACCATCAAAAATCAGGACGGCTTCCGAAACCTCAAGCTCGTGAGCCCCAGGAAATTCGATGATGGCGAAACCGCGCGCAAGTGGGTCGATGCGAGACGAAATCGACAATTCAGCCATTTGTAGGTTGGCATCAGAACCATTGTTTTTGTGAGTCGTAAAGGCACTATCGAGCACAAACCCAAATTCAGGTTGCACGCCGAGAGTGGACGGCTCAAAAGTCTGTGCATTTAAGCCCGCACAGAAAAGGGCAATGAAAAAGGTCGAAACGATATGTTTCATGGAGGAATCTCCTGGTTAATGTTTGATGAAATGCTCCAGCGCAAACTGTGAGCAGAGAAGTTCAATCAAACGAAAACAGGAGGTCCACGCAAAGGGTGCGCAGACTGCCAAGCAATGGGATGGCAATCAACTTGACTCGTAAAAGATACGCCAAAACTTTCGGCGCTTGATGACAACAATGTAGCCTCATCAAGAAGCGCAGAATGCGATCTAGTCAAATTGCAATAAGGACAATCTAAATGCGACTCAAGCTCATAATCAGCTGCGCCCGTGCCACCAAAGCCCGATGAATCATGGTGTGCACAATCATGCGCTAATTCAGCATGCTCAAATATGTGTGCACCCGCAAAGAGTATTTGGGCCAAGAAAAGCCCAATTACCCACAGCGGCGCACGATTCCGTGTCATGTTGCCATTCTACCTTCGACCTCACGCGACGCAGAACCTTCGCTATTAAAAAACTCTGCAATCCAGCCAGCCAACCCGGTGTTTCTAAATCAATGTTCACCACGATCACACTTCTATTCTTTGCTACTGTGCCGCAATACGCACCCGGCGACACCGTCTGGGAAACACAACTTTGGGGCGAAATGATGTCGTCCCCGTCTGTGGGGCCTAATGGCAACATTTACATTGCAACCCAAGAATAGGGTGGCGTTATTTACCGCATTGATGGCCCGACCGGCGATGTCTTGGCTTGGAACTACACTCCGGGCGCGGTTGAACACGCTCCTGCCATTGCCGATAACGGTTTGGTTTATGTCAACACCTTACGCCAATCGGTTTACAAAGGCCTCGACGCAGGCGGTAATCCAATCTATGTGGCCGGGCGCGCCACGACTTGCGCTTTTGACGCTGCAACACTCGAGCAAATCTGGGAAACCGAAATCCCTGGCTCGAAACGCGGCACATGGGCCTCAGACAACTCCCCCATCATTGGGCACAACAACCGCATTTACACCGGTTTCGTGTTGATGCCCGGCGATGCGACCGACACCAGCGCGCCCGTTGTTTCCATGGACGCACTCACTGGCGAAATTAAGTCCACCACCGCAACCAGCGGTTGGATCGCTTGCCCCGGAGTCATCGATGAAGACGGCCATGTCTATTACGGTGCCGAAGATGCCATCAACATCAGCGTCAATCACGAAGATGTCGGCGCGGCTCCTGTTTACCAAGGCAACTTCCTCTGCTTTGACGGCGCCGACCCTGCCAGCGGTATCGGCACCGACCCCATGAACTTACTCTGGAGCTTCCACGCTGACGGCGACTTTGGCTCACCCGTCGGCTATTGCGACGGCATCGTTTACAGCACTTGCCGCGACGGCCATCTTTATGGTTTTGAAAAAGATACCGGCGCCGTGTTTGTCGATTTTGACATGGGGACGCCCTCTTGGACAGGCACAACCATCGGGCGCATGCCCAGTGGCAACCCCGTGCTTTACACCGCGACTCACAATGCTGAATTTATTACTGCTGGCTTTACGGATTACAAAAAATCTATTCTGGCTATCGAAGTCGATGCCGCAACCGGCAACTCAAGTTTGCTCTGGGAGTATGAGAGCAAATCGCTCCACAATGGTTTTTCATTCGGCAACCCGCTGCTTGATGATCAAGGCAACCTCTACTTCAACGACGGTGGTGGTTTTATCTACAGTTTGCGCGCCGATACGGGCGCCGAAAATTGGTTCCTCTCTACGAGCCTTCAAGCCAGCGGTGTAGCCGGCCCGACCATGACCGAAGATGGGCTGCTCATACTGACCCGCTCCGATGGCATCATCATGGCGATTGAATCAAACGGCAATCATGTTGCAGATGACCTGCCATGGCCAAAATACAAGCGCAATATGCGCGCGACCGGCAACCTGAACGACCCCATCCGCGAGTTGTTTTACCTTGAGCGCCCTGAGTTGATTGCGGGCGCGGCGACGACTCTAACGGTGCATGGTATGCAGAGCATCCGCGGCTATATCGCTTACTCACTCACTGGCCCGGGTTACGCAACCGTTGCGGCACTTGGTTACTGCTTCAACAACCTCGACGCTGCCCGCTTGCTCACATCGGTTACACGCAATCCAGTAACGGCCAGAGGTACTTACATCGCCACCGTACCTGCGGGCGCGGCGGGTTTAGATATTTACATGCAAGCATTTGAGCCTAACCAAGAAAGCATGGTGATGCATTGCGTGATCCAGTAATTCATGCGCACGCATGAATCGTGCAGTAAAGCAAACCAGCGACTAGCGCTATTTCTGATGCGCCCGCGAAAAGGCAAGCACCGCACGAAAGATGTCTTCCGTCGTACACAAATCTAAACTCGCCTCACTCGCTCGCTCGCAGATGCGGGTTAAGATTTCATCTTCGCGAACTTGATCGATTGCTGGCTTATCTTTGTCGAGATCGATAGCAGTATCTGCACTCGCAGCAGCCTTAGCGCGAGCCGCGACCACCGATAAACGCGAGCGCTGCACGAGCAAATCGAGCATCTTGTCATCAATGATGTCGATGAGCTTGCGAGCTTCGGTTAGTGGGTCAGTTTCACTCATGTTTTGTCTACACGGATGATATCAACGGGGCACCCTTCGGCGGCATTTTCGAGTGCCTCGCGGTCAAGCGCCAAGCCCTTTGCGTGATGAAAGACTCCGCGTTTTTCGCCGTTAACCAAAATGGCCATGCCGTCTTCGTTCATGAAAAAGTAATCTGGTGCGGTTTCAGCGCAGAGTTGGCAGCCGATACATTCAAACGCCTTGTGGCGAATCATCACATGCGCGCGATTGGCTTTAACCATGGCTATCGCTGGCTTAAACCTCAGCGGGCTCAAGCGGGGTCAAACGGTAAATCTGGTCTCGCCGCCGCGCCTCGCCATCGTGCACCATGGAAAACTGCATGCCTTTAGGCGCGATTTCGACGGGAACCATTACCCCGTTTTGGTCAACGCGAATCTCGGCAACAACACCTTTAACGGCGCCCGTCGTGTGGCCAACGATTACATATTCATCGCCGACGCCTAACTCGACTGCGGCGGAATCAACCTGAATCACGCCTTGCTTGGAAAAGTAATTGCTAATCGTGCCGACAAAATCTTTGCGGTGTGTGGCCTTACTGCCGGGCTTATCGCTCCAGCCTTGTTTCTTGCCCAAGTAATAACCCGAGGAAAAACCGCGATTGTAAACCTTGGTTAAATCGGCTTTCCAGGCCTCAATCTTATTTTGGCTGTACGAGCCGTCAATCACTGAATCGAGCGCCTCTCGATAACAGCGCACCACTTCGCCGACATATTCTGGTGCGCGACCGCGCCCCTCAACTTTGAAAACGGTCACGCCAGCTTCAACCATCTGATCAACAAAATCAATCGTCAAAATATCATTAGGAGACATAATCAAATCATTATCGACTACGAGCTCATCGCCCGTTTCGACATCTGTGATCCGATAAGCCTTGCGGCAATTTTGCTCGCAGGCACCGCGGTTTGCCGAGGCGTTTGAGGTGTAAAGTGACATGCCACAGCGACCCGAAACGGCAATGCAAAGCGCGCCATGGGCAAAAGCTTCAATTTCAACAAGCTCACCATCAGCACCACGGATGTCATCAGCATGAATCGCCTTTGCCACGCGGTCAATCATCTGCAAACTCAGCTCGCGCGCGAAAACAATGCGCGTGCAATAAGGTGCATAAAATTTGACGGTCTGGCTATTTGAAATCGAAAGTTGAGTCGAAAGGTGCACCTCAAGCCCGATTTCGCGGGCCATCATGACAGCGGCCATATCCGACAAAATCACGGCGTCGACTTTTTGGCGAGCTGCCTCAACCAGCATTTCGCGGCACAAATCTAAATCGTGCTCATACAAAAGAGTGTTCAGAGCCAAGTAAGTCTTCACCCCGGCCTCGCGACATAGACCGCAAATCTCAGCCAAATCGCTTCCCTCAAAACTACGCCTAGCCCGCGCCCGCATATTCAATTGCGCCAACCCAAAATAAACAGCATCAGCGCCATTGGCAATCGCCGCCTGCAAAGACGGGAAACAACCAGCGGGTGCTAACAATTCGAGCTTTTGACTTTTCATTTTTGTCACACGAAATCCGTGTAGAACCCCTATTGTATAAGAGTCTTTCGTATCTCACTATGACCCTCACAAGCGACAACACCCCTCCCGACAATCCTGCCGACCTAAGCCTTGTTTTAGATTTCGCCACCGCAATCGGCGAGCTAAGCAGCGTCAAATCGCTTTATTGGCTCATGGCCGACGAGATTGCCGAGCTGCTTGAGCTTGACGATTGCGTCCTTTACCTGCGCAAGGGCGAAAATCTTTTCCAGCAATCCGCAAGTGGCATTAAAGAGAGCGACCACCATGTTGATTCACCTATCATCATTCCGGTTGGCAAAGGTGTGGTTGGCACCTGCGCTCTAACCTCCCAAACGCAACGCATTGCAGATTGCTCACAGTTCCCGGGTTTTATTGCTGATAGCGTTACTGGGCTATCCGAATTAGCCGTCCCTGTTTTATTCGAGGGGGAAGTCATCGGTGTTTTTGATACCGAGTCTTCGCAAACGGGCTTCTTTCAAGATCGACATCAATACTTGCTAGAAAAGATGGCCTTGATTGCTGCACCTCGCATCGACGCTTGCATTCAGCGCGACAAACTTGAAAATGCGGTGGTCTACCTGCTTGATAAAGACAAAAATAAAAAGCAAGAGGCCAAAGGCAGTTCAACGAGCGATCTCATCCCTGGTTTCGAAATCGGCGACCACATCTTGTCGCGGCTGATTGGCGCGCAGGGCCCCACGACTCTTTGGGAAGCCACGCAAACTTCTCTCCATCGCAGGGTTTTACTGCGCGTGCTCGCCAAAACCGACCGCAGCCAAGGCAAGCTCTTCCACGAGAAAGCCGCAATCGCATCGCAGCTCAACCGTTACAGCATTTCCAAAGTCCTTGATTTTGGCGAAGATGATGGCCGCCTCTGGATTGCCGAAGAATTTGTTCCCGACACACAACCACTCGCTGATTTCCTTGATGCCATCCATCGTTTGCCGGCGCTGCCCCAAGGTTATTTTGACACCACGACTTGGATGGGGTTTCATATTGCATCCGCGCTGACTTATGCGCACAGCCACGGCATTTTCCACGGCGCCGTTTCACCTGAAAACATTTTGATGACGGCGGGCGCGGCACCGAGGTTAATGGGGTTTGGTCTTCAAGCTCAACCCGCAATCGGTGTCACCGCTGAGAGCCTCGTCCTCGCCGATTTGCGGGCGTCGGGTGCGACGCTCTACGAAACAATTTGTTTTCAAAAACCAGACCTCGACAATTTTGTGCCGCCGAGCTTGATTCGTTCACAAACACCTATTGCTGTTGAGGAAATTTGTTTGGCACTTTTAGGCAAGAGTGATTCTTTAAAAATTAACACGATGGCCGAAGCGGTTGCCGCTTTCCAGCAATTCAAACCCAGCCGCAAGACCAAATCTCCAAATGACAGCACCGGCACATTCATGCGCTGGCTCAAACATTTCGGAGACCCGCCTTAAACGATCAGTCGTTGCGATAAACCGCATGGCAATCTAAGCAAGATTGGCGGACGCCACGCAACTGCGCGTCAAGCATCTCTTTCGCAACATCTGCGGCATCAAGCCCCTTTTCTAATTGCCGAGCCGCGACTAAACCTTGGTTTAGCCACTCTTGATAGTCTGTTTGCTCACCGTATTCGGCTTCGTCTTTGGCAGCTTCGGCACAGTTTTCAAGACCCTCTCGCATAATGCGCGCCTCTTGCCGCGGAGACAAGTCGGGTTGATTCACAGGTGCCACCCAACCCGCTTTGCGGATGTCTTTCAAACGGTCATAGACACGATCCAACTCGGCCATCGCTGTGGCTAAATCGCCGACTTCCGCTTGGGCCGTCAATTTTGCTTTGGGCAACTGCCAAATCGCATCAAAATCAAGGTCACGCAAATCACGCCACAAGCCCGCATAATCTTGACTCGTGCCAACGCGAAGCATGAAATCCTCAGCATCTTTTAATTGATAACGCGTGCTGCCTACGACACGCGGAGCCTCAGCGCGCCAGCCCAAAACATCTGCCAACAACAAAGTCGCCACGGCAGCAGCAGCAGGGCCACGATGCTTCCCGTGATGGCAATGGAAATACCACGGCCCCTTTGACGCGCGGAAGACATCAACCAAAGCCCGCGCCTGCTCATCATCAATCCCGTCATAACCGATCGGAATATGGATGTATCGCAAGCCCACCGCCTGAGCCCGCTCGTGATTCGGACGCGCGCCATCAACGCTTACGATTGTGCGGACGCCAAGCTGCTCAAGAGACTGCCAATGCGTTTGCGTCTTGGGTTGAGCCCCCGAAAAGACAGCAGGAATGACTTGAGTAAAGTGAGCAGGGGGAGAAAGCGAGGACAGCGCTGAATCAACAGGGTTTGATGAAAGTGCCGCCTGGTAATGTTGCCGAAAATCGCTCGAGTCACTCGATAGCTTAGAGCTCGGCGGCACGCAAACACTTGGGCCGCGATACGAACCAGTCTCTTGAGTCGCTGGCTGAGAATCAACTTTTGGAGTTAGCGGTTGGCAAGCAGCTAGCAATACCAAAAAGGCCGTGGCGGATGTCTTCATGCCTCTGCAATGGCAATCACCATGCCAAGTAAATCGCGATGCACAGTGCGCAAACTGTTACGGTTTAGGAACAGTGCGAAAGCCCGCTGGGATTAATTCACCTAAATTCATTTCGCGCGAATCACCACGGCAACCCATCAAAACGGGCACTGTTTCTGGGTTTGGCGCAAACTCAAGCAAAACTTGCCGGCACGCGCCACATGGAGAAAGCGGCTCATCGACATCAGCCCAAACTGCAACCGCCACGAGCTCGCGCAAACCTGAGCACACACCAAATGCGACCGCATGGCGCTCGGCACAAACGGAAACGGGGTAACTCGCGTTTTCGACATTGGTACCTGATGTCACAGTGCCATCAGACCAGCGCACCGCTGCACCCACCTTAAATTGAGAATAGGGCGAATAACTCAAGGAAGCCGCTTCACGCGCGCATCGCATCAGGTCGTCGTTGAGTTTAGGCATCTTTTCAGGATAGCAGGCGTTGGGCAAACAACTCATCATAAAGCGGTGTCGCCCAATCGAGCAACGCCTGCTGAGACTTTGGGAATGGCACTGTCTTAGGCTCAAATGGGGCAAAGCCCGTCGAGGCTTCAACCGTCTTGTACCAAAAGGGTGCCCAAACTCCGTAGCACTCATGCCGACCCGGAGCCCAGCTCAACATGACCGGCTCGAAGTCAATGCCAAGGCGATTACACAAAGCGCGAAGCATGGCCTCGGGTCGTTGAAGCAAATCTTGCGATGACAAAACAATGGGTTGGCTCATGCCGCGAGCCAAGGAAAGCTGTTGAGCGAAACCCAAATCGTCTACAGCAACGCGCCCTAAATCGCGCACCATCGAGGGAATCATCTCGCGAGGGTGGCGAATCAAAAAGACATGCTCACGGGCGTTTAAAAACTCATGGCTCACGCCATCAAGCATATGGTGCGCCATGTGCTTTTCGAAAACCAAGGTTTTGCCCCGGTCTGCCGCCTCAAGAGCAAGGCCATCTAAATCTGGGTCACCCGTAGCCAAGACCTCTTCACGAAGCGGATGCTCTTTGAAGGTGCGTGATAAATATTTAGCATAGAAAGGCTCATCAACACCAAGGGTGTCAGAGCGATTCGCGAAGGAACGCAACAGCGCCGTTGAAACCGTGCGTGGAGTCGACCAAAGTGCGATGCGTTTCAAGGATGGCTCCTAGTCAGCAGAAGGCAAATCTATTTCGATGACGCCTTCTTTGCGACTTTTTTCTTTGCGACCTTTTTCTTTGTCACTTTTTTCTTTGCGACCTTTTTCTTTGCGACCTTCTTTTTGGCTTTCTTTTTACCGCCACCTTCGCGAGGCTTAAACTCAAAACCATGCCGACCATTTTCTTTGCGATTCAATCGCGCGGTAAAGGCACGACCTTTTTTAGAGATAAAGTCTTCGATCCAAGTTGTGTGCGCCGTTTCACCAAAGTAAGGCGTCATGTCAACACGAGTCATTTCGCGCTTACAAACTGTGCGTGGCATTTTTAGCCCACAGCCTTTATCGGTTTCACCAAAGCGGCACTCAAAGTGAGTGGGCGTTTCAAGGATTTGACCCTTTTCTTTAGCCTTGGCGTCAGCTGCACATTTTGGGCAAGACACAAAAGGCTCGGCGTTAACGGGGTAGCTGACCAACTCAGGTGCCACCTGGCCAGTATCATCACCACCTTTGTAGCCCTTGATGAAATCAAAATCGAGTTTGAGCTCTTCTTCTGTGCTGAAACGGATTTGCCCAGCATAGGTTGAGCCAGACATGGCCACAAAACCATCGAGCGGCCCTGTTTCTTTCTCTTTGAGCAGTTTTTCAACCACGGGGCGATTCATGTAGCGGCCGCGGAATTCTTTCCAGACCGTGAATAGACATGCGTCTGGCTCGACGGCTTTGACGCCGCATTCTTTTACGGAACCATCTGGCGCGTGCTCGTCAACGCAAGCCTCTAGCTCAACTTGACGCGGATCAAGTGGGGCATCAGATTCATAGGCAACATGCAAAATACCGTTGACGCGTTTCGGGTCGCAGACGACCTCGACCATGCCATCAAGCTTGCGCATCTCAATTGCGATAATCTCAAGTGACTCAGCAATAGGCTTTTTAGATTCTTTGCCAAAGCTCTTAACCGTCACATCAAACTTACTGCCCTTTGACTCTCGCGCGCAACGATAGCCCTTAACGCCTTCGAGAATCGGGTGACCATCGGCTGGGCAAGTACCCACCGGAGGCTCATCTTTATACAAATCGCCGTAATCAAAATTAGTGAGTTTTTCGACCAAGCCACGGACGGAGTTTTTAATCTCATCCATGTAACTTTCACGATCACGCTTGCCCTCTTGCACTTGCAAAAGATGGAATTCCATCTCGGCGGTCAAATCAGCTTTCGCCAAATCGTCGGCTTGCAAACGCTCTAAAAAGTCAATCAAAGTGATGGCCTTAGCTGTAGCGCGCAAACTCTTACCGGCCCGTGCGGCGTAGCCTTTGGAAATCAAGCCCTCGATGCAATCCGCACGAGTCGCCGGCGTGCCTAGCCCCTTCTCTTTTAGGGTTTGCACCAAATCATCGTCGTCTAAGTCATCGTGTCCATCGAGATTGATGTCGCTGGCCTGTTCCATGGCCTTGAGCAAACCGGCCTCTGTGTATCGCTTCGGCGGACGCGTGGCGTCGTCTTCGACCTTGAGCTTTATGTTTTTACCCTCAGTCATTTCGCCCTGCGGCACGCCGAGATCATCAAGCATCTCAGCCTTGCGTGGACGGCGGTCGGCAAGCTGCCAACCCGGAATCACCAATCGACTGGCTTCAGTAAAGAAAAGGTAAGCGCCACCATCAGCCTTGTCGGATGCAACGCGAGTCTCACGGACAACCTTTTCCCAGGTACTCTCACCCATGAATGCCGCCAAGAAACGCCGCACAACTAGCTCATAAACTTTGGCATCGTCGCCACCCAAAGGTGATGCCGGGACCGTGCCCGTTGGGATAATCGCAAAGTGATCACCCACGCGCTTGTTGTCTAAGTTGCGGGATACATTTTCGAGAGTGCCGCTCTGCAGTGCCTTGGCCGAATCGACCAAACCTTCATCACGCCCCTCTTCCGCAAAAGCGGCCGTCGCCGCGCCACTCGCAAACTCAGCAATGCGCTCGAGAACTTGTGGCATGTAATCTTCGGGCAAGGCGTCGTAATCAGTACGCGGATAAGTCAGGGCTTTGTGCGATTCATAAAGCCGCTGTGCCGCCTGCAAAGTGCGTCGCGCCGAAAGACCGTATCGACTGTTGGCCTCTTTCTGCAAGGAGGTCAGCGAATGCAACTTAGGCACTTTACGCGTCGAGCGCCGTGCCGATTCAGAAACCGTCGTCGCCGCTTTTTCGCAAATGGCACCGATAGCATTAGCTAACTTTTCGTCCCAAATCTTTTCGCCGTCTTTGCCTGATTTGGTGACACGATATTGCGCATCATATTTGTCGCCGTTGACCGTGAACTTGCCTTTGATTTTCCAGAAGTATTTTGGGATGTGCGCCAAGACCTTGAGCTCGCGGTGCACCAAGAAAGCCAAAGTGGGTGTCTGCACGCGACCTGCCGACCAAACGCCACGCTCGCGACGGCCCTTGAGCCGCTTGGTGATGCCACGAGTCGCGTTCATGCCGATGATCCAATCAGCCTCGGCGCGACAATACGCCGCAGCACCCAGGCCGTCGTATTTGGAAGCCGACTCCATTGAGCCAAATGCATCGCGAATCGCATCGGCCGTCATGGATTGCAACCAAAGGCGTAAAACGGGCTTGTCAACGCCGCAGTATTCCTCAATTTCGCGAAAAATCAACTCGCCTTCGCGAGCCGCATCACAGGCGTTGACGATGGTTTCGACATCATCACGCTGCGCAATCTTCTTTAACAAGCGTAATTGCTTGCTTTGCCCCGCGCGAGGGCGGCGCCGAAACTCGTCAGGCAAAATCGGCAAGCCGGCCAAAGACCAGTTTTTGAGCTCTGGGTCGTAAGACTCGGGCTCTTCGAGCTCAACAAGGTGACCAACTGCCCACGAGATAATGTGCTCAGGGCCTTGCCAGTAGCCCTCTAGGGGCTTGAATTTGCCAGGGAGTGCACGAGCGAGGTCGCCCGCGACGGATGGTTTCTCAGCGATAATGAATTGCATGGCGGTTAAGGCCCTTCCCGGATTTTCGGGGGTGACGACGAGCAGGATTGCCCGCGGTTGTGCGCGAACTCTATAAGGATGGGAGGGCTTTCGCAAGCCGCCAAATCCGATTTCCCAAAAAATGCAGGGTTTACCCTCAAGTTCAGCACCCCCTTTGACCGAAGAAAGACCGGAGAAAAAAACCATGAAACTAAGTAAATCAACCATCTTCGAAACCATCGCCGGCTCAATCGCGATCGCAATCGTCATCCTGCTCACCGCTTTGCCTGCAGTCACCGAGACGCCCACCCGAAATGTCGGCGTATCTGACGGCCTCGCAGTCATCCGCTCGAGCATGTTCCGCTTCGGAATGGATCACGGCGCAACTTTCGAATTCACCGAGGACGCCAACCTTGTTGAGCAACTCACCGCGCGCAGTCGCCAAGACGGCACGACCGATGTGCAAGACGGCAACGCGGACGACCTATTCTTTGGCCCCTACCTTGAGGCCATCCCCGCAAACGCGGAAAACGGCTTGAGCACCGTGCGAGTGATGCCTGCTGACATCTTCGAGCCTGTGCTAAACGGATCTGCTGGCTGGGTTTTCGTGCCTGCAACGGGCCGCATCTACCCTGACCTGCCTGGCGATGACGCACGCGGCGTCTCTTACGCGACCTACTAAAAAACAGTTCGCGTTTCATGGGCCTCCACCCAAAGGAAAAGCCTGAGCTCTCGAGCTCAGGCTTTTACCTATTTATGAGTGGTTTAGCCAATCGCTTCGCGCAACTCATCGAGCCGGCGGTGGGCGCGGCCGCTCTCAAGGGCATCTCGCACCTCAGCCGCACCGGTCGCCAAATCGGGCACCAAACCGCTTAGCTCGACGAGCAGACCGCCGCCAAGAACGACTGCGCGCATTGCGGGGCCATCAACGGCCGCCAAGGCTTGCATGGTTGCGGCGACCGCGGCTTCAAGGCGATTTTCGTGCTCTTGGCTGGGCTCGCATTCCCAGGCGAGAGCTAAGTCGTCGGGGTTTACCCTTACGGGGAATTTGCGATCACCAGATAGGCGCATGCCTCGCGTTTGCGCCGTGACACTTGGGTCGAGTGAGCCCTCGACGCCTTGCAAAACGACCGCGCGGCGGTGGCCCAATTGCTCAAGTGCGCTGGCAGCGATGCCCAAAACAGGCCCTCGGCGTGAAGGCACGCAAACGCGGGCACCGTCTGGGAGGAGCAACTTGAAAATGATGTCAGGCAAACTGCGAAGCCCTAGCTCGTCTTCGATGCGCAACATCCGTTGCCAGCCATCATCGGCGGCGGCGGGGCGCCAACCTGCAACCCCCACCAACGAGAGTAAACGCTCTGTCGCATCGCGATCACCAGACAGCGGGCCGACAAGTCGATGCCAGATATCGCCGACGGTCACACCCGCTCCTTGAGCATGCGGCGCACACTGCATAAGAATCGGTACACCCACGGCAGATGCGGCAAGAGCGGAGGCGAGGGCAAGCGGTGGGCACTTAGACTTGCCGAGTCGCGTGCTCGACAAAACGACTCCGCGCTCAGGGATGACCGGGAACTCAATGCGCAAGCGAGCAGCGGCAGCGCAACCTGCCAGCTCGTCAGCTGTGGCTCCACGGGCGCGGACTGCGGTAAACAAAGAAGCCACCTGTGCGTCGGTACCCGCACCGGCCAACAATGCGGCAAATGCCTCTTCGGCCTCCCAGCGGGTCAAATGACGCGCATCTTGCCCAGACAAAGCACCTGCGAGTTTGCGTAAAACAGCGCGCAACTCGTCAGACATCAAGAAACCTCGACCTCAGCCCGCAAAGCGGTGAGCACTTTTTCGGCATGCCCTTTGACGCGGACATTATCCCAGACATGAGCCAAGCGGCCTGACGGGTCAATTAAGAAGGTGCCTCGGACGAGACCCACGAAATCGCGACCGCCATTTGTCTTTTGCCGCCAAACACCATACTTGCCAGCGATCTTCAAAGTAGGGTCGGCCAACAAAGGGAACTTCAAACACTCGCAGGCCGCAAAATCAGCATGGCTAGCAGGGGCGTCTGGGCTGATACCTGCGACAAAAGCACCGAGGGCCTCAAACGCAGACAACCGCTCTTGGAAATCACGCGCGCCAGTCGAGCAATTTGCTGTTTTATCTTTTGGGTAGAAAAAAATCACACCCCAACGACCGCGCTGCTCGGTTAAGCGGAATCGCGCGCCATCACCAGCGGTCAAAGTAAAAGCGGGTGCGCGATCTCCGGGGGAGAGATTTGGGTTCACCATGGGGGGATATGAATTATGCGCCCCCCCATCGAAACGCGCTAGAGCTACTCGACGATTTCTTCGGGCGTTTCGTGAATGACTTCTTCGATGACCTCAATAGCGGCATCATCAGAAGACTCTTTGCGGATGGCATCAACGACTTCTTGGATCGTCGGAACCTTGCGCGGGCGGATGTGCGAGAGGTAAGGCGATTGAGCTTTATCGTAAGCCACACGGCCATTGACAACGGCCCATTGCACGAAACTGCGATAATCAAACAAATCGCCATCGCAGACGATTAAGTCAGCATCTTTGCCCACGCTGATGGAGCCAATACGCTCATCCATGCCGAGCAGAGCAGCGGGCTCGAGAGTGATGGCGCGCAAAGCGGCGGCGGATGTTAGACCACCTCGAATCGCGAATGCCGCCTCCATGGGTAGGGTGAGGAGGTCGCGGCCAGCGATGCCCATCATCGAGACCCAAGTCTCGCTCGGCAAAATGGCGAATCGCACGCCTTGATTCCACATGACTGCGGCGTTTTCGATGCTCCAGCCCGTCTCGCGATTGGTCGATTCGTCAGCGTAAGCTTTGGCGCGTGGCGTCAAGACCAAGCGCGTACCTGTGCGACTCAGACGCGCAGGAATCGTCCAGGCTTCTCGTGCGCCGAAAATGACAGATTGCATCGGGAATTCTTCGAGCAAATCGCAAGTCGAAAGCAAATCTTTTGCGGTTTGAGCGTGGAATCTGGCCAGCGCCTCGCCCTTGAGTAGAGCAATATATTTGTCTTTAATTCCGGCAGAGGATGGCTCAACAGCATCGCTTTCGCCCATCTCTTTTTCGAGCTCCCAGGCTCGCATATCAGCCAAATAAGCGCGCGTGGCTGAAAGAGCCTCGCGCGTTTGGCGGCGACCAGCAGAGGAAGTCGAAGAATAGGCCATCGTGACCCAAGGCGATTCCGTTGACATTAAGAAATCGTCGAGCACCCCATAAGTCAGCTTGACCACCGCGCCACCCGCTTCAACCGTGGTCAAACCACCCGAAAGCGCGAGCTCAACATTCATGGCGAAAGGATCAAAGCTATCGCGCACGCGACTACCTGAACCCGAGACGACGCCGCTCGTGCGCACTGCAACTAGGCCCGGGTAAACATGCATCCCGTTAGCGTCAATCACCCGTGCATCATCAGGTACGCGGACGCCTTGCCCCACTCGCAGAATGCGATTGTTTTTGCAAAGCACAGTTGCGCGGTAAAGTGTGCCATCAGTCACGGTGTGGATGGTTGCATCAACGATCGCCAAGTAAGGGCTGACTTCTTGGGCAGTTTCCTCTTCGACGACGACGACTTCTTCGACTACTTTTTCTTGAACCTCTTCGTCAGGAGTTGGCTCGGGCGCAGGCACTGGATCTTGCATAGGCAGGGCCAATGCGAAAAGTATCATCCATAGATTCATGACTTTTTCTCCTCTTCTGCGGCGCGGTCCCAGACAACTTCCCCGTCAGCGATAACGAGCAAGACTTCGGTTTGGGGGTCGAGTGGATCGCCATTCCAGATGACAAAATGAGCGGGTGAGCCCGACTTCAGTGGCTGAATCACCGTTTCTAAGCCGAGCGCAGAAGCTGGTTCAAGGGTCATGGCGCGTAGTGCAATATTGCGGTCAAGCCCATCGGCCACCAAGCCCGCTACATCGCGGCGCCAATTTGAAACACGAGATGGCGGAGTCAAAATGAGTTGCTCAACCCCAGCTGCAACGGCCTCGGCTGGTAAATTCAGGCGGTTGCGACTACTAGGTAGAAACGAAATCGTGGCCGGGAGGTCGACGCGCACCCCTGCGGCGGCAATGCCTTCGAGCACTTTGAATAGGTTGCTATCGCCTCTCCAGCCACGGCTGAACTCTAGCTCGTAGGCCACTTCCCTGTCGCCAATCAGCTCAAGCCAGTGCAACCAAGAACTTGCCGATGCAAGCTGAACGCGAGCGATGCGCTGACCGCGAATCCATTCGACAACGGCCTCGACTTGCTGATCAAGCTTGGGTGGCTCGAATTCTGCAGGAGGTGCTTCTTCTTCAGAAGCCTTTTCCGGCTTGGGCTCACTGGCGGATTGAGCACTCTCTTCGGCGCCGCCGCTATCTTTCTGCTCTTTTTCTTTCTTCGCGGCTTCTTCTTTTTCTTTTTGCTTTTTCTCCCAGGCTTCACGCTCTTTGCGCCATTCAATCTTGGCATCCTTTTCTTTCTGGATGGCCGCATCTGCATCTGCCAGCGCCTGACGAATAGCAGTCTTGCGAGAGCCCGCTGACTCTAAAGAAATGACAAGGTGCAAATCGTCATAAACGGCCTCGGGTTGAGGGTAGCCCGCATCGGTGCGCAAAACACTCGTGCGCCCGGGCAAAATCGAGCCCTGAGGGTTTAGCCCCACCATTAAAATGCCCTGTTCTAAAAGATCTGTGCCCCAATCTTGATCGAGCCAAATCATATCTTTGGCCAAGTAGTGCGAAGAATTAGAGGAGGATTTGGGTTTACCAACTTGAAAATCGGCATGTGCCAAAACAAAAGGCGGCATTGCAACCGAACCTTGCCGACGAAAATCTCGGACGCGAGCACCTTTAGGCACGCTAACCGCTTTGCCAAGTTTTTCAATGATGCCATCACGCACCATCAAAACGCCACTCGAAACGGCCTCGCCGTCGAGTGTCTCTAAGCTTGAAACACGGTAGTAAGTCACGCGACCTTCGCCTCGCAAATCTTCTTGAGACTGTGCGGCAGGCGAAGCGAAAAGACTCGCTGAGGTGAAACACCCCACGGTCAAGGCCCAAACGAAGTGATGCATAATTTTCATTAGAAACGACGCTCCTCGGTGGCGTCGTAAACGCGCTCACCGTCAATCCAAACTTGCGTCACGGAAGAACGCGGGTCAATCGGGTCGCCGGTCCATGCGGCGAAGTCGGCGTCTAAACCAACCTTTAGACGGCCTACGCGGCCTTCGACCAAAAGCGCGTCGGCCGCAAATGCAGTAATACCTCGCAAAGCGGCGAGTGAATCACGAGCGCCCAAGCGCACCCCCATCGCGGCCTGAAAAGGCAGCTCTTCCTGAGGGACGACCGGCGCGTCGGTGTTGTAGCCCAGCACCAAGTCTTCCGACTCAGCCCATTTAGCCGCGCACCCCTCGATGCGCCCGCTCGAGCGATCGAGCCAAAACTGCCGTGGCCCGTTCATAACGGGGACGCCGAGCTCAGCCGCCATCGGCGCATTTTTGAAACCATCAAAAGTACCGTGGTCGACAAAGGCCTTCATGCCAAAGTCGCGGTTGAGCATCGTAAGGGTGGTCAGCACAACCTGATAAATCTGAGTGTGAACGCTAATCGGAACCGTGCCGTTTTTCAGACCAAGGAAGTCTTGATACTTGGGCGAAAACTCAGCCTCACCCTTTTCATAGGCCTCTGCCCACTTGACGCCTTCCTTAAAAGTGCGTCGCGTATTCCAATTCATGAAAGCTCGGCCGATACCCCATGAATACCGTTCGGGGTTTCCGGCTTGCGCGACCTTAAGTGAGCCTGGCGAGCGCAAAACCACATCTTCGACCGTCTTGCCGGCCATCTTGACGACCATGCCAAAACCACTCATATTGACGCCAGAGCCTGGGATAAAGAGCGTCGTCGTGATGCCGCCTGCAAGTGCGTCTTTAACATAGGGGTTGTCGGGCTGCAAAACACTATGAGTGTGCAACTCAGGGTTGCTCAAAAACACACTGTCGTTTAAGTCACCCATCGCGCCCGCGATATGACTGTGTGGCTCAACAATACCAGGGACCAACCACTGGTCGCCCAAATCTACAACACGAGTGTCAGGAGCGATTTGCGCATCAGCCTCTCGGCCAACCCACACAATTTTGCCGTTTTGAACCGCCACCATGCCACGATTAATCAAATCATCATGAGTATGGATGCCACCCGTAGCCGTAAAAACCTTGGCGGCTTTGTAAACGATGACATCGCCAGGTGCATCTTGCGGCAAGGCAAAGGCCAGCGCGCACATCAAAGAAAGAATCATTGTTTTACCTCTCGGCCGTTGACGAAGACATGCAAAACGCGCGTGCCCAATTCAAGCGGTGGGCCACTATGGACCACCAAATCTGCATCGAGCCCTGGCTCAAGCGAGCCAATGCGGTCAGCCACACCAAACATCTCGGCTGCGCCAGATGTCAAACTCTCAAGGGCCTCTTGCGTGCCTAAACCGTAGCGTGCAGCCATGGAAAGAGCGTTTGGCAGGAAACGACCGCCAAATTCACGGAACGAGGCAAAGGCCACATTCACGCCCCTTTCCTGCAATTTAGCAGCCGGGACATAATTGCGTGCTCGGTATGACTTCACGAAAGGAGGCGCCAAGACCACGCTACTCACGGTCACGCCCGCATCTTCGCCAATGGGCGAAAGGCCCGAAGCTTGAGTGAGTGCAGAGCCATACAACTGAACATGAACAGGTATTTCAAACTCAGTAAACAAAGCTAAAGCACCACGGACTTCATCGGCGCGATCAGCTTGAATAACGGCCACGGCTCTCCTCTCAAAGAGTGCGCGGGAACCTTCGAGAGCCCATTTCTTATCGGGCTCGGCTGGGCCTTCATCGGCCTTGACCTTTTTCTTTTTATCATCTTTCTTTGCGCCCTCTTCTTCAATTTCGATACGGTTCATTTCAAAGTCAATCGCACCCAAACCAGCAAGCTCGGCATGAACGGCAGCATGGTCTGGCGCATCAAGCGTAGCTGTCAAAATCACATTGCCCATCTCGGTAGGGACTTCAAAAGTAATGATGTCGCCTTCCCAGACGCCACCCTCTAAATCAAAACTTTCGCCACTTGGCTCGTCAGGTGAAGTGATGGATGCCGTGACATCTTTGCCTTCGTGATGAATCAACAAATGGATGGTAATCGAATCAGGCAGTCGCTCGTCTTCGATAACGGCTTCCCAGAGACCGTTGATGCGATCAACGACGACCTCTTCTTCCTCGGCTTCTTCGGCGGCTTCAGAGTCATCGCCTTTACCGACTTCGTCCGCGGCTTCTTCTTCTTGCGTGGCGTTGGAGCGCAGCCATGTAGAAGACAGCTGCTCGCGCAAGGTGGATTCGGCTTTGATGCGTTTTTCGGCAGACTCAGCAGCATGCTCGCTTTCCCACTTTGCACGCTCTTCGCGCCACTTTACCCATTTGTCGGCGTATTCTTTGCCGCGCGTCAAACTCTTGCGAAGATTGTCGAGGCCAGACATGGGGTCGCTAAAGTCTGCCGAAAAGTAAACGACATGACGATCGGTCATGCCAGAGTCTTGCGGCAAGACGCCTGCTGTTTTGACAAAATCGTATCGCGCGCCATTAGCTGATAACTGAGGTGTGCCAGTCAAAACGGTGGTCACGCCTGCGCGGGCAACCGAAGCCCACGACTCGTCCCAGTAGCGACCTGCAGCGACGCGGTTCAGCAAGACTTCGGGCGAAATCTTGCGCTCAGTCGTTAAGTGGGCGGCGGCATCAATAAAACCAGGAGTTAGATGTGCGTCAGCGCCTGCTTCCAGAATGCGCGCGCCAGGTGGGTGCGGCACGCTGCGCCCAGCTGAGACAACCTTGCCCCCCATGAGAAGAACCTCGACACCACCCGTGAGTGGGTCGCCCTTGCCCGACCAAAGTGTGCCAGCGCGCACAACAACAGCCGGGGCCGTTTGACTCGCTTGCTGCGAATCGGCGGAAGTGTCAACCATGTCGGCCCGATTCCAGACGCGGCGGCCATCAACCCATGTTTGGCGCACGGATGTCGTTGAACTTAAAGGCGCACCATCAAGGACGATAAAGTCGGCGTCCATGCCGGGTAGCAAACTGCCGACTTGAGAATCGACACCGAGTGTTTGGGCGGCAATCGTTGTCAAGCTAGAGAGCGCGAGAGCTTGAGGGGCGCCATAAGAAACGGCCGCCGAAGCTGCCTCGAGAAGCCAAAGCCAACTGCCTTCGGCGGAAACGGCGACAGCAAACGGCAATTGAGCATCGGCGAGCTTGCTCAAGGTATCAGCATCTGGGGCTTGCCATTGTGTGTCTTCGGGAAGGTTAGCGAAAAGTGGTGCACGAAAAATGGCCTTTGCGCCAACAGCGGCAAGCTCTGCGGCCATCTCACCCAAACCATGCGAGCCTACGACCAACAACGGCCTCGCCCATTCGCGAGACAAGGCAATCGCCGCGCGGATGTCATCGGCAGAGTCAACGGCAACACGAAGAGTCTCGTTGCTGGCCAGCCATTGTGAAAAGGCGGCATCGTGGACATCGAATGCCAAGGCGTCGCCCTGACTGCGCTCATGGCTTTGTCGAAGCGCCATCATTGCACCCGCGCGCGATTGAGGCGCTTGAGCGATTGCAATCAAATCAGGGTTTGCATCAGTCGGTGGCAATGGTGGACGAAAATAGTCTGGCGCATTCCAGGCCAAGTGTGAGAGCTCGATGCGCAAATCACTTGCCGAATTCAAAATGCGATTTTGCCCTGCTGTTTTGACGACAGCCCCGCGGCCGCCAACAAGACGGTAACGATCGGGTGAGAGATAAACCGTTGTCACCCCGCGCGACAAGAAAGAAGTGGTGTCACGGTAAGGATTAAAATTGTCAAGAGCGCGGCGATGAGCACCAAGAGAATGATCACCTTGGCGACCCGTTCCGGTCAAAGTAGCATCAGCAGCGACAAGACCCGGCATGATGAATGCATCACCAAAATCGACGACCTCGCAGAGAGGTGGTAAGTCGATTTCGCGGCCGACATGACCCACAATTTTTCCATCTTGGACGAGGAGCCAGGCCTCGTGTTGGCCATCATTCCAGCCATTAAAAACATGGTCGGCATGGTAAGCGACAAGCGCGCCAGTAGAACTTTGCGGCGCAGCTGCAGGAATTGAAGAGGCCCAACTCGGCGCAGGCACGAGAGCCAACGCACCGACGACCAGAAGAGTCTTTTGAAAACTCAACATGATTAACGGCCCTCAGTCAGGCGCTGCAAACGCTCATCGGTTGTGCGGTCATAAGTGCGGATGCCACGCATCCAGACTTCGAGCACCCGTGAGCTGACATCAAGCGGATCGCCGTCAAGCAAAACGAAAGTGCCGTCTGCGCCAGCGGTCAAAGTGCCGATTTGACCCTCTAAACCCCACATTTGAGCAGGAACGCGCGTAACGGCATCAAGTGCAACTGAGCGCGGCACGCCCTCGCGAACGCAAGTGGCTGCTTGGTAGCCCTGCAGATTAGGGCCAAGCAATTGCCCGTTGCTGCCTAGCGCAAAAGTAACGCCGGCATCATGAAAAACCTTGGGCGCAAAAGTCTCGACCTCTTTATAAGTAACTGGGTTGCGCTCAACATGCCAAAGCGCGCCTTGCAAAACCACACCCAAGCCGGCACCCGAAAGCTCGGCTGCGGCCTTCCAGGCGGCAGCTGTAACGACAAAAACCGTTTGCTCAAGCAAGCCCATATCACTAACCCATTTTTTTCCGTGGACCACATCGGAAGCCGTCGCGCAAGCAAGCCAAACCCGCTCATCGCCATTGCGGATGGCCAGCAACCCGCGATCTTGGTCAGAGAGGTCTTCTTCGGAAATCAAATCTTTGCCAGCAAAATCGTCGCCAAAACGAACTGCGCCAGCTTGAGAATCCCAGCGGTCGGCGTCGTCGGGTTTGCGATCAGGCGCGGCATCATGCTTGGCAAGAATATCGTTACGCGTGCCCTCATCGACAAGCTTTTGACCCAACAAACGCAAACGATGGTCAAGCCCTTCGAAGGCTTCACGAAGCTCGGCGATTTGCGCAGAACGGCTCCAGCCGCGCTTAGGGCTAATCACGATTTTCATGCCCAAGTCGCCCGTTAGCGTCATTTGATCGATAGTCATGCCGGCTGGCATCACGACTCGGCCACGGCCGCCAATCACGGTTTCGTTGCCAGGCAAAACGCCCATCGCAACAGTGCCGGCGCGAAGCTCATCTTCGAAAAAGGTCGCGACTGGGTTGATGGAATCGGCGACATTGAGGAAGGGTGCAATCGGCACGCCTTCGTTGGCGCGGTCCATGCCCGAGTTGGTGTGGGCTTCAGCAAACCCCGCAAACAGGGTTGCATCGGGGTATTCGTGCATGATTGACTCATATGGCACCTCAAGATCGGCACCACCGACCGCCGTGATGCGACCGTTTTCGATTAACAAAGTGCCGTCAATGATTGTGGTGTCGCCCGTCAAGATACGGCCCGCGCGGATGGCAACCGTGCCGCTTTGTGCAGGCAACACGCTCGGCAAAAGGAGGGCGCAAGCGAGTGCAGAAGATGTGAGTAAATGACGCATGTTATGGAGTGCGGTTGTCGACGACGATGCGGCCGTCAAGGACGACCAAGAGAATGCGGGAGGTTTCTGAGAGTGGGTCGCCTGACCACAAAACGAGGTCGGCGTCTAGGCCAGGGCGAATCGTGCCCAAGCGGTCGGATTGGCCGCACATTTCTGCGGCGCGCCCCGTAATCATGGCAAGTGCATCGGCGTGGTCGAGGCCAGCACGAGCAGCTGTGCGAGCTTGATGAATCAAACTGCTTTCTGTGCGAGGCGTATCGTGCGCCTCAACCGAAGCCTGCACAACTTGAACACCTGCCTGGTGCAGCAAACGCGCCTGCGCTGGGTTGGGCTTGAGCCGCGAATTGGAACGCCCGCGATAAAAGCCATCTGCCAAGCCCTCTGGTGGAGCCGTCAGAAGCAGCAAATCGAGGGCCTGCCCGCGTGGGCGCCAAATGCCGAGCTCTTGATCAAAGCCGCCTTCGTGCTCATGCGGAAGGCCCGACTCGTCAAGGTGCTCGCAGCAAATGGGCTCGGCATGCATCGCCGAACGCATCGTTTCGATGGCCGCAGGGCCAAGCATCATGGAGCGAGAGCGCTGATCAAAAGCAGGGCCAAGCACAATCGAGACTTTGCGCTCGCCCAAATAATCGGCGATAAGCCAGGCCTCAGTGGCCTCTTCAAGGATGAGATGCGGAAACTGGAACTCGTCTTGAAGACGCAGCGCCGTTTGCAAATCGTTAGCCACGCGCGCCTGAACACGGACGGGAATGCGCCCCTCAAGTGCTGCGACCAATGGCTCAAGAGCCGGGTCAAGGTCAGCCTCGCCAGCAGCGCGTGCCTTTCGGTAAGCCTTGGCCTCATAAAAACTGCGGCGGACTTCCCAGGTCGAGCCCATGCGAGTGGTCGGGCGGCGAGATGCAAAACTGCTTGTCCAGCGACCACGCGGGCTTCCGTTGTATTGAGCGGGGTCGATACCCAGACTGATTTTCACGGCGGCGGCGTCGTCAATGACGCGCGCGCTCGGATTACCGTCAGCAAAAAGACTGGCGGCAGGTGCGCCGGCTGTTTTGACAAATGCGCCAAGACCGCCGATGACATTCCAGCTGTCGGGGCTGAGGTAGGCCGTCGTAACGCCCTGAGCCAAAGCGCGCGAAAAAGCGGCACTATCTAAATCAAGCAAATCGGCAACTTTTTGGTGCGCGACCTCGGAGGATTGCTCGACCGTTGCCGAAGTGACCCCCATCAAAGAGAAAGCGTCGACCAAGCCAGGTGTGAGCTGAGCGCCCTCGACATGAATGACGCCCGCGCTTGCAGCAACGCCATCGCCGGCCTCAAGAATCGAAACGATTTTGCCATCAGCAATCGTCACAATCGCATCTTGCATTTGCCCACCATCGCCGAGATGGAGACGCTCAACCGACAAGACCAAGTCATCGCCAACCTGGGGAGCCAGGGCTAACAAAAGAGACGAAGCGACACTTGCCGCCAAACTAGAGAACAACATCATTTTGAGACCTCACTCTGTGGGGGTGAGCCGTGAAACACCGTTTTGCCCCCTATCATGACCGCTCTTACTCGGGCGGTTGCATCGAGGGGGTGAGCCGACCACAAAACGAGGTCGGCGCGTTTGCCCGCCTGGATTGACCCAAGCTGATCGGCGACACCGGCTAACTCGGCGGAAGCGATGGTCAAGCCACGCATGGCCGCTAGTGGGTCGCGCGCCAACCGCGACCACATCATGGCCGCCTGACGATTGCTGTGAAGGGTGCGCTTTGTAAAAGAACTGCCGAAAGCTGGCTGAACCTTGGCTTTGCCGAGAGCTTTGAGTGTCTCGGGCGTGCGCGACGACCAGCCATATTCGGGGAGCGCCATGATTCCGACGATTTGCCCAGCGAGCAGGGCGCCGTAATCGGCCAAATCACCTTTTGCGATGAAGTAACTAGCACTCGAGGAGTCGCTGGTGTCAAGCATGTGGCCAAGCCACTCACCATGCACACGATTGACAGCACGGACGGCTTCCGCTTGCTCGACGAAAACGACGGGCGACTGACGCAACAAGCCGGATTCGAGCCCAGCGCGATACAAATCAACTGCGCCCGTGAGTGCGGACGGCCCAATACGAGAATCGCTCACAAAACGCTCAATCAAAGAAACCATCGGCCGCGCTTTTTGCTTAAGCACCTCGCCCCGCTCAGCACCTGGAGAGACCACAACCGACCAACCCGACAAAACATTTTCGCCACTCGGGACGACATGCACGGCGGTAAAGCCTTCGGCGAGTCGATCTTGCCAAAACTTGTCGCCCAAATCGAGCGCGTCGGCGACCTGCAATTGCGGAGTCAAAGCGCGCGAGTTTTCGGATGAAGTGCGATCAATGCCGCCCGTCGTGAATGCATCAACAAACCCAGGCGAAAGCACTCCGTCAAGGTGAAAAGTGCGGCTGCCCTCAGGGGCGATGATTTTGGGGCCAACCTCGACAATGCGACCATCGGCAATATGAACGGCCCAGCCCTCGTGAGCCTCACCATCGGCGCCAATCACTGCAGTCGGGATTAAAATTTGACTCTCAGACGACAGCAAAAGCGCGGCCGAGGTCATTAAGGTGAGGAAAAAGCTCATCATTTAACGGGGCTTGTGTGCGCGGACAGCAGCTGAGGCGTCGAAGGGTGAATCACCCTCAAAGCGAATCATGGAGGCACTTGCGCCACTTCCGATGCGGCCCAATGCGGGGTCGAGGCCCAAAATACGAGCCGGAATCGAGGTGAGTGAGGCCCAAACGCCATCGGCATCGGCACCTGCGGCAATCAATTCGCCAGCGCGCATGAGCATCAAAGCTTGCACACCATCGGATGCGCCAGAGCCCAAGGCGACATCAACGCCAGCCGCAGTCAAAGCCATGTAACGCTGAGTGAATGAGCGCGGAGGGTATTGCGCCTGCGGTTGGCTCAACATGGCCGACTGCTCGCCCATCTCAGGGAGGCAAGCCAAGATAACCGGCACATCTGCATCAGCGATGGCGGCGGCGAGCAAATCAGCGTCGCGCGCACTCACCAAAACGCTATCAAGATCAAATTGCTCGGTTAGCTCAAGAACCACGGCGATTTCATCGGCGGTCTGCACCTCAAAACGCACCTGAACACGGCCATCGATGGCATCAAAAATTGGCTTTTGCGCAGGGTCGAGCCGAGGCTGACGCGGACGCTTAGGCGATTTTGGCTGCTTGGGCTCTTTTAGATCTTTGCCCTTGTCGTCTTTGGTGATGCCATCGTCGATTTTGGCCTTGTAGTCGTCGCGCTCTTTGGCCCATTCTTCGATTTTTCCGGGGTATTCCTCGACGGCCTTGTCGTATTTTTCGACCTTTTCATCGTATTCGTCCCAGGAATCGCGCCAATCTTGTGCTTCAGTGAACAGCTCGCGAATCTTGCCCGCGCTGAGACTTGCCCCGCTAGAAGAGCTGTGCATCGAGGCGCCGACGATTTCATAGGCGACTCGGCCAGCAGGTAGCGGCAGGTCATTTGTGGAAAACACAACCGCTGTGCCTTGACCGCGCTGCATCGGACCACTCGCAAAGCTCACATAAGCTGCTGCGATACCCGCCTGGCGGGCGGCGGCGATGCGACCTGAAAGCGCGAGGTCTTCGCCCGCAAAGTCTTCGGGCAAGCTATCTAGCACATCAAGCCAAGCGGGATGATTGCGCGATTCCATTTCGCGCTCGGGCAAGAGTCGCGACCAGGCATCAACCAGCCCTGGAGCAAGTGTGCCTTGAACACGAATCGGCTTGCTAGGGGTCGAGCCCCCCATGCCGAATAAGCCACCACTCTTTTTAGCACTCGGGGGCGTGGAGCGCACCCAAGCGATGGCACCGTTTTCGATGCGCACAAAAGCAGGAGACAACACACGGCCCGAGCCAAGCCAAGCGGCATCGGCGGCAATGGTGTAAGCCTTTTCATAGCCACCATTAGGTAGCTCTGATTGGGCAAGGGCGGAAGCGGGCAAACACACCGCTAGGGAAAGAAGGACGAGCAGTCGTCTCATGGCTACAGGTTACGCAGAAGAGGCACTACTATTAAAGAGTATTTAGACTGTTCTTATGTCAAATTCACTCCCCGAAGCTATCGCGCACCCCACTGCCGTCGTAATGCCCGGTTCAGAGTTGTCGCCAGGCGTCGAAATTGGGCCATATGCGGTAATCGAACCCGGAGTCGAGGTAGGCGCAAATGTGAAAATCGGGCCACATGTGCACCTTCTTGGCCGCACGCTGATTGGCGCGGGCACCGTCATCGGCTCGGGGTCTGTCATCGGCGGCGAGCCCCAAGACAAAGGCTATGACGGCACCCGCACGCTGGTTCGCGTCGGCGAAAACTGCCGCATTCACGAGCATGTCACGATTCACCGAGCCACAACCGAAGGCGCTGGGCCTTTCGAAACCGTGATTGGCGATCGCGTGATGATGATGGTAAATAGCCATGTCGGGCATAACAGCCGGGTGGATGAAGATGCAATTTTGGTGAACGGCTCGCTGGTCGCCGGGCATGCGCATGTTTGTGCGGGTGCGATATTGTCAGGGAATGCTGCGCTACATCAATTCGGGACGATTGGCCGCCTAACGATGGTAGGCGGCGCCACGATGGTGACGAAAGACGCGCCTCCATTTTCGATTGTGGCCGGGAGTTACCCGGTTTTATGGCGTTCGCCCAATGCCGTTGGTTTGAGGCGAGCCGGGCTAGAGCGAGAAGAGCGGGATGCTCTCCGGAAAGCGCTTTACTCGATTTTCCGAGATTCAGATTCGATACAAGATGCTGCGGAAAGCTTTATGCAAAATGAGTTTGCAACCGTTCGCGAGTTGGCTGAGTTTGTGCTGAACTCAAAACGCGGGGTTTGCGCGGGTCGGGGCTCAAATAAAGAGTTATAATTGAGCCACATCTAGAAGATACAGCACGCAATGACTCATAAAAGACCCTTTACTGATTCGCTCGCCAGCACCGAAGCCGTCCTTGTTGACTTGGGGCAAAAGCTTCAAGCCGAGCGCCTGCGTCGCAATCTCACGCAGAGCAAGCTGGCGCATGAGGCGGGCATTTCTCTCTCGACTCTCAAACGGGCCGAGGCAGGCAAAACGACTCAGCTTGACAACCTCATTTGCATCTTGAGGGTGCTGGGTTTGCTGTCGCGGATTCAGGCTTTGATTCCCGATGCACTCCCAAGCCCCATGCTTGAGCTCAAAATGGGGCAAGCGCGGCGCAAGCGGGCAAGTTCGGCGAGCCTCGTTGCAGAAAAGCCGCGCGCTGATTGGGAATGGGGCGATGATTCATGACCCTCGCCTCAGTAGAGCTTTGGGGCAAGCGCATCGCGGCCGTTTCTTGGCAAAATGACTTACAGCTCGGGTTGTTCGAATACGACCCCAATTTTCTTGCGGCCCCACTTTCACCATCGCCTATTCACCTGCCTCTTCATGCGGGCACTTTCGCCTTCCAAGATTTGGCGCGTGGCACATATCAGGGCCTCCCTGGCATGCTGGCCGATGTGCTGCCCGATCGATTTGGCAACGCCATGATTAACGCTTGGTTGGCGAGTCAAGGTCGCACGCCAGAGAGTTTCAATCCCGTTGAGCGGCTCTGCTACACCGGCACGCGCGGCATGGGTGCGCTTGAGTTCAAACCTTTGCTCGCCCCTCAGCAACATTCGGGCGACACTTTGCAGGTCGCCGCTTTAGTCGAATTAGCCAACAGCATTTTGGCTGACCGCTCAGCTTTGGCGACTCACTTGCAAGACAACAAATCCACGCAAGCCGTGCATGATATTTTGCGCGTTGGCACTTCGGCAGGTGGCGCGCGGGCCAAGGCAGTCATTGCCTGGAACCCACAAACTGGCGAGTGCCGTTCGGGGCAAAGCAATCTGGCGGATGGCTTCGAGCATTGGCTGATGAAATTTGACGGGGTCACTGAAAACCGCGACCGCGAGCTCAACGACCCCTTGGGGTATGGGCTGATTGAATATGCCTATTCCCTCATGGCCAAGGCTGCTGGCATCACGATGAGTGATTGCCGCATTATGTCTGAAAATGGGCGGCATCACTTTTTGACCAAGCGTTTTGACCGCACGCGCGATGCGAAAAAGCTGCACATGCAATCGCTTTGCGCGATGGGTCATTTAGATTTCCGTCAAGCGGGCGCGCACTCTTACGAGCAGGCGATGTTGGTGATGCGTCAGTTAGGCCTGTCACAAGACGAGCTGCAAGAGCAGTTCCGGCGCATGGTTTTCAATGTCGTCGCACGCAATCAAGATGATCACACAAAAAACATCGCCTACTTAATGGATAAAACGGGCAAGTGGTCGCTTTCGCCCGCCTTTGATATCACTTGGGCCTACAACCCAATAGGTGACTGGACGAGCCGACATCAAATGAGCTTAAATGGCAAATGCGACGATTTCGCTTACGCCGATTTTGTAGCTGTGGCTCAAGCGGCGAGTATCCCAGTGCGGGTTGTTCCGCGTATCGTCGAACAAGTGCGTGATGCCGTGAGCCGCTGGGGTGAGTTTGCGAGCAAAGCTGGGGTGTCTCAAAAAGATACGGCGCGCATCTCAGATACGCACCGTTTAGGTGTTCAGTTAATTCGTTAGTTACTGAATCACTGTCGCAAGCGGGTTGGATGTACGGAAATGATCGCCACCCCAAACCTCTACGGCTTGCCACCAAACCGTGCGGCCTGTTGGAGCGAACGGCGGCACCCAAATTGTCTGGTAGGTGTTTGCTGAATTCCCTGTTGCTGAGCCCTGCAAGCGCTCAATTGGTGTTGTCAAAGCCAAGTCAAACCCATAAGGCGTCACTATCGGGCCCGCACCATAGAGCGAGTAGAGTGGCACGACCTGCGCATGACGCCGACATTGCCAACTGCTCAATGTAGCTTGTGCGCCTGGAGTGAGACCTTGGACACCGTAGGAAAAATGATCGTCGTTTAGGTCATTAGGGTCGGTGTCATCACCATCAACAGCGCCGTTTTGGTTGAGGTCTTCTTCGCCGTCAGCAAGATCACCGCCGTCGGTGTCAGCTGCATTCGGGTCAGTGAAGGTTGTGTCGTCGGCATCAGGGACGAAAATGGATGTGTCGGTTCCGCCAATCCCGTTTGCGGGGTCCCCCGCCCAGCCAGATGTCTCGCCGAGTTCGGTACCGTCTTGGATGCCGTCATTATCGGTGTCGGCGAGGAGAGGGTCAGTGGAACCGAGATACTCGTCGTTGTCGCCTAGACCGTCATCATCAGAATCTTGATCGTAGGGGTCAGTTCCGACAGTGGCTTCGTCGCCGTTGAGCATGCCGTCGGAGTCTTCGTCGCCGAGGGGGTCGAGGTTGGAAATAATGGGTGAATCTGAGTTGACAAAGGAGGCACCAGAGCCAGGAATACCGTGATTAACCCCCAATGCGTCATCTGCATTTCCATTGAAGTGCCATGCTGCGAGCAAGCCATTTCCGGAATCTAATTCAGAATACATATTGGCCTGTATTTCGGATTGACTGAGCCCGCGATTCCATAACCTCAGTTCATCGTAACGAGACCTCCGTTTATTCGAAGAATCGTTGCTAGGTGAGGTTCTACGAGCAATCCAAAAAAAAATCTTGATTCGCATTTGGTGTGTTCATCACTGGTGAGGTACCCGCATAAATACCATTTACATAATGCGTATGAACGCCATTGCTTGATGAAATCGCATAATGTCTCCAAGTCGTTCGCTCATTATCTTTTGAATAAAAATAATGTGAACCAGAGCAGGCATAGTTGTTGGCAGATGCAATCCCTCCATGTGGAACTCCACTACTGTCGACATCTGAATTCGTATGGTGATACCAGGGCATGCAAACGCCACCGGAACCTGCACTCATCAAAGGTACGGCTATATGAGAACTACCAGCATCAACCCAAACTTCAAATGTATAATTATCCCCCAATGCAAATGTCGGGTTCAATATCTCCACAAAACCATCCAAGGTGTCATCGGTTTTTAGACATTGATTTTGCGCAGGCAGCGGAAATAAAACCGCCAAAGAAAAAATGAGCGTGAGGGCTAAAGTCATACCACCCAAAAACAAAGTTTGTGGCTCCGTGACACGAGAATAAGAAATACTTCGAAGCAACAATGCGGCTTCGGCTTGGCGAAGAAGAACATCTGGCTTCTCTTTGATATTTTTGAGTTGCCTGAATTCATTTAACAAAGCCAAAAACGCCTTTCCGCGGCGGCGTTTGTTGACATTAGGGATCTTGCGCAGGGCGTCCTTAAAACTACTGGTTAGCGTTTCGAGCATTTGCCCAACCGACGGCAACTCTTCTTGGATGTCATCGTCCATTAGGTGGGCAATGCCGAAATCGCCGACTTTGAGTTGGCCATCGGGTGTGAGCAGCAAATTGCTGGCTTTGAGGTCGCAGTGCTGAACTCCGCTTTTGAGGCATGCGGTTAGACCTAAGACAGCTTGGTGGAACAGCCTCAACAACTGTTTGAGATCACCCTGAAATTCGGTGAGCGTTTCCCCGCCTTCCACCAACTCGGTTACCAAAAAGTCGAGCCCCTTTTCGTGGCCAATACCGAAGACGGTAACTACATTCACATGATTGACTTGCGCGGCGGCTTCGGCCTCTTGGCGCAAACGCTCACCGGCCAGAGGCGATAACGCCACCACGGGGTGTAAGAATTTCAGCGCAACCGACCGATTCAGGGTCATTTGCACGGCTTCCCAAACGCCGCCATAGGCCCCTGAACCTAAATGCCGCACCAAACGGAAATCACCTAGCGCGCGGCCGGGTCGGATGAGCTCGGTGGGGTTGAGAAAACGACTACAAAGCAAATCGAACTCGGCAGATACAGCGTCTCCGCATTCTGAAGCCCGCTGAGCCCACAACTCGCGTGAGAGCCCCGGGTTTTGCATTGCTTGGTCGAGCCATTCTTGGAAGAGCACCTCGGCTTGGATCTCGGCCTGGCTCACGAATCGACCTTGGTATGAATACAGCCGCAAATCATTTCTTCACCTCTTTGCGAAGTTTGGCAAGCGCCCGCCGCAACTTTTGGCGCAAGGCGGGTTCTTTCAATTGCAACTCTTCCGCCATTTCGGTGCGAGATATGTCGAGCGCGTACATCCGCAAAATCTCGCGCTCTTGCTCATTGAGTGCGGCGATAGATTTTGCAATCCGCCGCTCATCTTCGGTGCGCATGAGGATTTCAGATGGTTCTTTATCTGCACCCGCCTCCCATTCAAGCTCATGCCCCTCTGCCTGCAAATCAGCCCTGCGCCGCTCAGCCATTAAGGCGCGACGAGCGTTCATGGCTTTCCAGGTGAGGCGTTGAAGCAACCACTTGCGAAATGCCGTCCGGCCGACAAACTCGAGACCGCCGAGCTCTTCTTTCAACTCGCGGAATGCACTGACGCGCAAATCGTCTGTATCTAGATGTCTTTTCAGGCTCGGAAAACCACCGCGCAGCCAACCGTCGGGGAGCTGATACCAAAAGTACCGAAAGAACTCATCGCGCAACTCGACATCGGTATGCGCCATGTCAAAGACCACCTTCAATGCTGCATCGAGGTCGTCTTCGAAATCGCCGCGCACGGCCTGCCATTTAGCCAAACCCTCTGCCGATGCGAGAAGCTCGGCGGTGGCATGACCGATTTCATCCTGCGCCTGGGCAAGGAATTGCTGCTGGGTGGTTGAGTGGGGTTCCTCCATGTCAGTAGAAAACCGAATTGGGTTCTATGTGACAAGAGGAATAATTTGCCGCCAGGGACGGTATTTATTCACAATAATCTAGTATCTGTTTTGTAATCGCACAGCGCTCAATCATCCCCTATAATAAATAGATGTTTGCCGCCACCGTAAAAACGCTACCCCTCACTACGCTCGCCATTCTTGCGCTACTCCCCGCCTGCGGAGGCGGCGGAGACAGCGACTCGTCACAGCAAGCGAGCAAAGACGAGCAGCGGGGCATCGCACTTATGGTCACCGATGCGCCCACTGACGGTCTGTCTTCCTTCCATGCGACGATTGAAGAGTATCGGCTCATCGCAGCAGACGAATCGCGCACCGCAAATTTGCTGACCGCGCCTCGCTCTTTTGATTTTTTAGGCTTGCGCGACACCCAAGCACTTGCCGCCATCGCATCGCCCCCTGATGGGCAATATATCGGGATTTACATCAAGCTTGAGGCCGACTCCCTTCGCGCTCGAGACCGCAATGGCGACATCGCCGATGTGAGTTATTTTGACTTAAGCCACCTCGAAGACAGTGCATATTTCCCCGACGGCGCCATGGATTTTAATGCGCGCCTTTTTCGGCAGACTTTAGCTGACATTGATTTGCGCTCCTCGCTTTCGGGTGGCCCGCCAGTGGGCTACTTTTTCGACCTGCACTTGATTGCAAGCTCAAGCGACCAATGGACGGGCGGCAGCATGAAATCCTTCCGCGGGCACATCACTGAAGTCGACCATGACCGTGACCACGATGGCGATGATGATGATGACCACGACGACGGCCACGACGACGACGATGATGACGACCACGATGAATCTGAATTAGAAATCCGTCTTTACGACCCCAACTCGCCGGATTCGCATTTTGGCACGATTGATGTCGATGTCTCCGCCACCAACTTAATCATCACCGATTCGTCTGGCAACGAAATGACTCAATCGCAATTTTTCCAAACCGCGGGCGTCGGCGATTTGCTCGAGATTCAGGGCGAATGGTCTACCACTCTCGGCGACCGATTGATCGCGCAATCCATTGAAATCGAAACCGAAAGCAGTCTTGAAGTCGAGCTAGAAGGCACTCTCGTTGCACTCGGAACAAATGCATTTGATTTGCTCATTGAAGAGATTGAGCATGGCAAGGCCATTGTTTATGCAACTTATGGTGGTGAAGAACTCGTCCCTGGGGTGATAACCGTGACATGGGACGAGTTCACCGCGACCCCAGGCACCGACGCGACTTTACTCACGCTAACCGTCGGGCAAGAGCTTGATGTGCACTTTTCAGATTTCGCAAATTCTCTTTACGCGGACTCGATTGAAATGAGCGAGAGCGATTATGAGCATGGCGGCGACGGGCACGGTGGTGATGGAAATGACTCAAGAGAGGTGGAAGGCATCATTTTGAGTGTCGATGTTGCAGCTGAAACTTTTGATATGAGGTTAGATGACGACGATTACCACAATGGGGGTTATGCTGGGCAAATAATCACAGTTTCCGCACTCGGTGTTTTACCTCAAATCGAATCTGGGAATGATTCGAATTTAGCCGGTTTAGGTAGCCTCTACCCGGGGCTTGAAGTTGAGCTTCGAGGTCGTTTTTCTGGGACGCATTACACCGCGACTTCAATTATTGTCGAGCCAGCTGAGCTCGATGGCTTTGTACTCTCTGTTGATATTGCGACGCAAACGATTGTGCTCAACAATATCGATACCGAACCCGGTTCGAGTTTCGGCTCGGCGACGCTTGGCGACCCGCTAACGGTTTTCATGCAGCCGGGTTACCGCATTGAATTCAATGACCGCCTCATCACTTTTGCCGAATTGGACGCATTGGTGACAATCAACGGGCCTAGCGCGGTTCAGCTCGAGCTCGAGGGCATCGGCGACATGGCCGGTGCGGTTTTATCTTGGGAAGTTGAACTCGAAGACGACGACGATTAAATCTGTTAGGATATTGCAACCAATCAGCACATTCGCAGTTTGGTTTTCTTTGATAAGCACCTCCTTGATGCGGGAAAGCTGGTGAAAACCCAGCGCGGAACCGCCACCGTGAGCGTTTGTTGACTCAGGTCAGGCCGGCACCATGCCGTCCGCAAGCGTAAGTCGGAAAACCCATCACCGAGAGGCTCTACCCCCATCGCCGGCGTGTTTCCGGCAGGAGTTCCCATGAAAAATCGCATGCTTGCGTGGGCCGCTTTGGCGACCCTTCTCGCGCCCGTACTCGGTGCGCAAACTTTCTCTCACGAGATTTCTTTGGCCGGTCTCGGCGACCCAAACGCCGCCGTTCGACCATTTGGCATTTCTTACGAGCCGACAACTGATCGCCTTTATGTGGCGATTGCGGGTACATTCTCGAGCAATAATTCGTCTGTTGCCGTGATTGATGCAACAACCGACACAGTGCTGCACACGATTGATGTCGGTCTTTTCCCTGAAGACATCGCCTTCGCTTACGCCCCAACGGGCAGTTACCTTTATGGCGCTGTGACCAATTCGAGTTCAGGCTCGGTGACAATCTGGGACGCAAACGACCAAGTCCTCGCAACGGTGCAACTCCCCGACCCTTGGGGTATGGGCACTTGCTACCCATTCGGCATTTGCCTGAATCGCGCGGGCACTCACTTCCTGGTTTCAACAAATGATGGGTCAGGAATGGTGTATTCCATCGAGCTTGGCACTTGGGTTCAAGACACGATGCATGACTTCCAAATGAATGCTGGCGCGGGCGGACGACTCAAATCGACCAGCAACCGTTTGTTTATTCCGACGACAACTTACACCGCAAGTTGGTCTGGCTCCGAAGCCGGGCTCGAAACACATGGCGTGCCAAATTCAGCCGGCACTCTGCACACTGAGAACAATATATTTCAGTTAGACGACACCTTTAGCACCTACCCCTCCGCCGCCGATGTCGAAGTCCTAAGCGACGGCCGAGTCCTCGTTTCAGGGATGTCATGCGCTGGCCAACTCTGGGTTTATAGCGGCCAAGGTGAGCCTCTGCGCGCAATTCAGACTGCTGATGCTTATGGATTAGCGGTGAATGCCGACGAAACCGTTTTAGCCATGTGCACTCTTGCGGGCGACACAATTCTTTTTGTCGATCTCGAAACTTACGAAGTCATTCAAGAGGTTTTCACCAATGGTTTGGGCGGCAACTTTTACAGCATGCCAAACGAAGCCGTTTTTGCAAACGACAAGTTGTTCGTCACGATGCAAGCCAATGAAGCCGTTGTTGTTTTGGACAACCTGCCGATGGGCGGCGGCACAAGTGCATTTGCAGGCTCGCTAACCGTCGGCAACGCAACGCCAAACCCTGGCGAGAGCGTCACGATTTCATTGAGCGGTTCCGGTGCTGTGGCGCTTGTTTCTTCAACTGGCAACACGCCAACTCTTGCGAGCAACGGCTTAATGCTCAACATTGGGCCCGATCATCTCTTGCGCGGTTCAGCAATGCGCAACTTTACGCGCTCGTATCGAATACCCGCGACGGCGCAAATGCGAGGCATGCATTTCTTCATACAAGGCATTGTGGATGCCCGCGGTCTTGCAATCGCAACCGCCCCGCGCGCGATTGTTATTCAATAAAGCGATTCGCGATTCCAGTCGCGCTAACCTATCCGCATGGATTCCAATTACCCATGCGGATGGCAATGGGCCTACGCCGAAAGCCCTGAGACTTTCGATGCCTTTGCACAGGCCGAAGACCCAGATGGGTTAGCGGTTGCCGCTCTGCTCAAACATTCAGATTGGGCTGAGAAACGCATTCTCGAAATCGGTTGTGGCACTGGGCGCTGGAGTGTGCAACTTGCCACCGCAAGCCGAGCGCAAGAATGGGTTGCCACTGAGCCAAGCCGCAAAATGCTCGCGCTCGCAAAACAGCATGACGACACGCCGGCATCACTTATGTTTCATCAAGCCAAAGCTCAAGCCATCGCTTTGCCCGATTCGACTTTTGATGCGATTTTTGCTGGCTGGGTTTTAGGTTATCTCAAGCCAACTGTTTTTGACGAAGCCATCAAAGAAGCGCAACGCTTGCTCAAGCCTGGTGGGCACATCTGGCTTTTTGAAAATGGGTCGACTGATGGTGGCATCCCCCAAGATGCTCGGAATATTGAACGGCTTCAAAACAGTGGATTTGAGCTCGTTGAGAGCATTTCCACGCACCTTGAGTTCCGAGACTCAGCGATGGGGCAACAAACACTAAACGCATTGTTTGCACCGCACGCCACGCCTGTAGTCGACAAAAATGGGCAAGTCGCCCATACGATTTGTTTGTGGCGGCTTTAAACGACTAAGCGTTTACTGCGGCATTCAGTTCGGCGAGAACCATGTCGCCCCACTCACTCGTGGAGTGCACGCCAGCCTTGAGGCCCTTGACGCGATCGCTTTGCAGCAAACGCTCAACCGCTGACTCAATCGCAGCAGCAGCCTCGTTTTCACCGAGGTGCTCGAGCATCATGGCGACAGCATTAACGGTGGCAACAGGGTTGGCGGTGTTTTTGCCAGTAGCTTTTGGCATCGAGCCATGAATCGGCTCAAACAGCGAAAAGTGGCCTGGGTTGATGTTGCCCGAAGCCGCAACGCCCATGCCGCCCTGAACCATTGCGCCCAAGTCGGTGATGATGTCGCCAAACAAATTAGTCGTAACTGCGGTGTCAAACCACTCAGGGTTTTTGACCATCCACATGCAAGCGGCGTCGATGTAAGCGTGGTCAGTTTTGACTTCTGGGTACTCTTTTGAGACCTCGTCAAAAACGCGCGTGTAAATATCTTGCGCGCGCACGGCGTTGGCCTTGTCGATTAAAGTCAACTGCTTGCGAGGGCGAGTCATCGCGACCTCGAATGCATAACGGATGACGCGCTCGGTGCCCATCCGCGTGTATTTCATCGGCTGTGATGCCGTTTCGTTTGGGCCACCCTTATCGGTGAACTCAGGAGGGAAGACATAAGCGTCTTCTGTGTTTTCGCGGATGATGACCATGTCAACATCAGCAGGCGTCTTATCTTTCAGAGGGCACCAACGCTCAGCCGACAACTTAATCGGGCGCAAGTTGATGTAAAGCCCGCCTTCCCAACGCAACTTGCCGATGACGCCGCGCTCAATCAAACCGACTGGGGCGCGTGGGTCGCCAATCGCGCCAAGCAGAAGTGCATCGTGTTGTTGCGCTTCAGCAAAGGCCTCGTCTGGGAAAATCTCGCCGCCGTTTTCGCCGCCCGTGGCAAGCCAGTGGTCGGTGCCGTAAGGGTAGTCGGTCAACTCGTAAGAAAAGTCGAATTGGTCACTCGCGGCGGCAAGCACGCGGAGACCTTCTTGGACGACTTCGGGGCCGATGCCATCACCGGCCAAAATGGCTATTTTGTGGGTTTTGCTCATGATTTGATGAGATTCAGGTCGGATATTCTAGCGATGCCCGACCGCCTCAACCGCCCTAATTAAGCGTGTATAACATGGCGGAATGAGCGTGCGTCGCGCGGTCATGAAAGCAATTCGATTTGACCGTTGAGCAAAACCCAAACGGGTATCACTTCGCAATTTGGAAAAGCGGTCGCCAAAGCGGTCGCCGAGGCGCGGCACTGGGATTTCTGCGTTTCGTCATTGACGGGGTTGCCCGCACAGCCTTCATGAGCGGCGACAACGATGCTTTTCGAACCATGCGCCTCGACCGAAACGGCCACGCGGCGGCGAATGGACTCGAACACTTCGTCGATATCGGCTCCGCTCCCTGGAGAATCAGCCCGCCCGGCAAGTGAGGCTACTGGCCCCGCCTCGGTCACGGTGTCGATGTATTCCGCCCCAAAACGCTCGCGCGCCCATTGATTGACCGAATGTTGGACGCGACCGTCCATGCAATTGACTGCAGTAGCGAAGATTCCTGGCATGCCCTATTTTAGAAGCAATTCACTACCCGAGCTCGCCGCGCCAATCGTCCCCTGGCATCGCGCGAAACATAAATTCATCAAAAAGCGGCACTGTGAAAGCAGTATCCCCATGATTTGGTGACCAAATCATGCCTTTTTTGACCAACTTGCTGCGTAACGGGGCAAGGCTTGTTACGCCACGACCCAATTCGTCGGCGACATCTCCGGAGCGATGAGGGCCTGGGCCCAAAACCGCCATGGCACGCAAATAGCGCTTTTCAAGCGGAGTCAAGCGGTCAAAACGCACCCGAAAAAAGCCCTCGTCAAGAGCTGCAATCGTGAGTGCTTCGGCGGCTTCGACATCTGGCAAATCAATTGGAGATGAATCGGCGACATCCCAGATATGCTTTCCCCACTCTTGAAGAAAATAAGGATAGCCCTGCGTTTGATCGAGAACGCGTTGCATGGCCTCAGCCTGCATCTCAACCTGACATTTTTTCAGCGGCACAAGCACAGCGCTCTTTGCAAACTCATCTGCCAGCGGGCCAATCTCTGGGAAATCAAACAACCGCTCGGCGTAAGACTTAGCGCGCCCCATTTGACCGCGCAATTGCGGCAAGCCCGCGCCCACCAAAACTACGGGCAACCGGCGCTGAGCCATGCGATGCAACGCGGTAATCAGCGCGGCGAGTTGTTTTTCTTCGACATACTGCAACTCATCGACAAAAAGGATGAGAGCCGTATCGGCAGCTTTTGCAGCAGCACCGACCACCTCGAAAAGAGCCTGCAAATCGTGCTCGAGATCCCCGTAATCAGCTAGGCCCAGCTCAGGCTCAGCATCGAGCACCAACTCTACATCTTGATACTTAAACTTAATAGCACCCACAAATCCTGCTAAACCACGAAGCGCACGCTCGGCTAATGATTTGGCGGCCGCAACGCGAGAGAGGCGAATTAATGCTACGCGCAATTGTGGAGCAAGAATCGCCGGAAGAGATTGACCCTCAGGAGCCTCAATGCGAATGGTTTGCAGACCCTCGGCCTCAGCATCGTTTCGCATCTGGTCTAGCAAAACCGTTTTACCAACCCCGCGCAAACCCAACATCAAAACGCTTTTGGCCGAGAGACCCGCTTGAGCACGCAAAAGTGCAACACGGACTTGCTCACATAAGGCGTCACGGCCAGCAAGCTCGGGCGGTGGCGTACCTGCACCGGGAGAAAAGGGGTTAAGGACGGGGTCCATACGGGTAGTTTATAACAAGTTTAGCGAGTTTACCAAAAAAAGATAAACTCGCTAAACTTGATATAACTCGCGCAAACCCTTACACCTAAGCGACTTGCGACGCAGGCTCGTAGGCCACGACTCGACCCGCAAAAGCACTTGCGGCCACGGTGAGTGGGCTGGCAAGGTACAAACTACCTGGACCACTTCGGCCGGCGAAGTTGCGGTTAATCGCGGAAACGGTGACTTGATCTGCGGAATCACTCACGCCTGGGCCACACCCGATGCAAGCCCCACAACCTGGGTCAACGATTTGCACCCCGACCTTGCGGAAGAGGGCGTCCCAGCCCATCACGATGGCTTGATCTTGAACGGGCTTTGATCCGTATTGGATGAAAAATTGCGTGCCCTCAGGAATCGACCGCCCCGCATCAAGTGCCTCTTGGCAAACTTGCGCGTAAAGCGCCATGTCGTCAGCTTTGCCCGCAGTGCAGGAGCCGCCGTAAGCGATATCAATTTTGACTTCAGCTAAGTCAGCAATATCCTTGCCATAAGTCGGGTCGCCAGGCTCAGCCACCATCGGGACGATTTGGCTTAAATCAATTTCATGCACCCCACCCGTGTAATGCGCGTCGGGATCGGGCGCAATAAATGTGGCAGCAATTTGCTCAGCCGTTTGCCCGGAACGCCGCTCAGCCAACCACTCAGCCAAGGCCATATCGCCTTCGCAAATGCCTGTGCGCGCCGTGCACTCGGTCGCCATGTTACACAAAGTCGCGCGCTCATCAACCGACAGCGTGGACAAACCCGAACCGCCGAATTCCATCGAGCGGTTGAGTGTGTCTTCGCGTTTTGCGAATGTATTTAAGATGTGCAAAATCACATCTTTCGCGCACACGCCAACCTGCAACTCACCCACCAAATCAAATCGAATGGTTTCGGGCACGCGCACAAAAGTAAAACCACTTTGTGCGAGGGCTGCATATTCGGTTGCGCCGACGCCATAAGTCAAAGCATTGGAGCCACCCCCCATGCAAGTATGCGAATCGGTCGCCTGCACAAAATCACCTGGCTCAATAAATACTTCACGAGCAATCTGATGACAGATGCCCGGGCTCACGCCATCAACGGCTTGGTAATCACGCACACCAGTATGTACCTGGAACTCGCGCTGCAAATCGCGCATCGCTTGAATCTTGCCGACAAAAGGCTGGAAGCGCGCAACGCCGTCTGCGTAAAGCAAGTGATCTTCAAAGACTGCGAGCTTATCGCGATTTATGACCGCGTAATCTTTTCCATATTCTTCTAATAGAAAAGTATGCACTTGAGCGGTCGTGAATTCATGACTAAAACCAGCGTCAACCTTTGCCAACACCGCATCGTCTGCGGCGACAAAACGGCCATCTGCACCTGGATTGAGCATTTTGGCGGCAATCATCTTTTCGGCCATGGTCATGCCGCGCGCGCTCGTTGCATTGGCAGGCAGGTTAATCTCACCTGATTGCACTTTGCGTGAAAAGGCAAACAAACCGCCCTCTTTAATAATGATTTGCGTGACAGGGTCGTAATGATGAATAAATTCGCTCAGCTCAATCGCCTCGCCCGACTGCAAACGCTCAAGCATCGCGTGGTCGCCCATCAATTGGCCTAGATTAATATTATTGCGCTCATGAATCGGCGCGAATGACGCAGCGAAGACATAACGAATCCCGGACCAACGCTCACATTGCGCTGCCGTCTCGCGACTCGAGCCTGTACCTTTGCGGTAACCCGAGACAATGGCCTCGAAGCCACCATTCATCAAAGCCTGCTCGACAAAAACACGCTTGCCGCCCTCATCGAGCAAGCCGGCGTAAGCGTTCTTAGCAATCTCAGTCGGCAAATGGTCAAAGCAAACCCACGCGGGCGTCATCACATCGGTGTTGATGTCGTCGAGCAAATCGTCAACGGTCAAATCACTCATCTGCAAATCAAGCCCGTGATAGAGCTGCTTGCGGAGGAGTTCGAGGTCTTTCGTTAGAAAGAGGACGCGCTTGCCCGATTCGAGACGCACGCTTTCAGGGGGTTTGGAGGAATTCATTTCTACACCTACTTATTGCTGCAAGTGCGTATTTTAGCCGCTCCTCGCTATCCTTGAAGGATGCCCGAAACCGCACCCTCCCTCTCGATTTTGCTTGTGGATGATGACGCGCGCTTTCGTGCCTCAACAGCAAAGGGGCTTGAGCTGGCCGGACACACGACCCAACTCGCCGAAGACGCTGCAGCCGCCCGACAAACGCTCGATTCTGGCACAAGTTTTGACCTCATCCTGCTCGATGTCAACATGCCCGGCGAAAATGGGTTTTCACTTTTGGGCGCTCTCCGCGAGGAAGGCTTGCGCACACCCGTTTTATTTGTCACCGCCCGCGGCACTCTTGAAGACCGCGTTTTAGGTCTGCGACTCGGCGCTGATGACTTCCTGCCCAAGCCCTTTGAGTTCGAAGAGTTGCTTGCTCGCATCGCCAGCGTCACCCGCCGCTGGCGCGCCATGCCCATGCTGCAACGCGGGCCTCTACAAATCGACCCTCATTTACGCCAAGCTCGGCGCAACGATCGCGTTTTGCCACTCTCGCCCAAAGAGTTTGATGTTTTGCTCGCACTCGCCGAATCAGGCACAACTCCCGTTTCTCGCAACGAGCTCTTGCGTCGCGTTTGGGATATCACCTTTGAGCCTGGCACCAACACCGTCGAAGTTTGCATTGCCCGTTTACGCAAAAAACTCGGCAAAGATGGTGCCACTGTTTTGCAGAACGCACCTGGCCGAGGTTACTTCCTGAGCACATGAGCCACGCGACCTGGTCCCTCCGGAAACGACTGCGGCTTTGGTTTGCCCTCAGCACTTTTACCCTCGCCGCCATCATGGGCGGCATTGGCGCGTGGTATTTACAAAACTCCGTCGAGCGTGAGGTCCGCGCTTTACTCCTCGAAGAGACCGAAGAATTCGAGGCGCTCTTCCTTTCCGACCCCACACCAAAAAATGCAAAACGCATTGCGATGATTCTCTCTGAGCATCACCCTGGCGTCCCGATGCGTTGGTGGATGCTCGATGATTCAGGAGCGATTTCCTTCCGTTTTGGCACAGATGATGTGGGCGTCCCTCCGATTCCTCATTTGCCTCAATCAGAATGGACGCAAAATTGCCCAGACAGCATCCAATGGCGTGGGCGTTCTTTAACCAATGGCGGAGAAATTATTTTGGCGCTCGATGCCGCTGGCCTCTTCGCCCACGCGGCCAACTACCGCGTGATGGCTTGGCTTGTTACCGCGCTCGCCCTTGGCGCAGGTTTACTTCTTGGCGAATTTGTATCGGGCAAAATCACAAATATGTTTGACTCGATTGCGCTTAAAGTTCAATCCGGTCATCAAGCGACGAGCCGAGCGACTGAGCTGCCCAATGAGGTTGCAATCATTACAGATACTCTCCGCAAGAGACTCGCCGCCATCCAAAACGCCGAGCGTCGGCACCGCATGATGATTGCGGGCCTGGCCCATGAAATGGGGCATCCTGTCCAAAACATGTTGAGTGAGACGGATTTGTTGCTCCTCGATAAAGCCCTCGCCAGCCAACATCGCGCGACACTTGATACACACCGCGAAGACTTGCGCGGGCTTGGCACTGCACTGCGTGATTTGGTGAGTTTGTGCTCTGGCGAAATTGACGCGCACACGCCGGTGCAAAAAGAAGACTTTGATCTCGCCCTCAGTCTCATCGATCGACTTGCAGGTGAACGCCGCGCCGCCGAACGCAAGCAGATTCACCTCTCGACAACCCAACTCGGCGATTTACGCTATTTCGGCGACAAAGAAGCCATCTTGCGCGCAATTCGAAACTTGGTCGCTAACGCGATTGCGCACTCACCAGAACGCACTACGGTTTCGCTCCACCTCGAGGGCGCAAAAGATGCACTACTCATCCGCGTCGATGACGAAGGCCCAGGCGTGCCAGACAATGAACGCGAAGCGATTTTTGAGCCTCTCTTTCGCGGCACCCACGCCCGCGGCAAGCGTCCTGGTTATGGCTTAGGCCTCGCGCTCAGCCAAGCGGCCGCGATGCGACACAAAGGCGAGTTAACGGTTACGGATGGCACCCGCGGCGGTGCGTCTTTCCGGATGGTTTTACCGCGATAAGAAATAGGGTTTATTCTCCCGCACCATGGACACCCTCTCACTCGCCAACATGTTCGCACTAAG
Organism: Planctomycetota bacterium; assembly: GCA_018671175.1. Lineage (GTDB taxonomy): Bacteria > Planctomycetota > UBA1135 > UBA1135 > UBA1135 > JABHIE01. The sequence continues at coordinate 47,514 of JABHIE010000023.1, forward strand.
CTCCACGCCCGTTTCAGCGGTTGCTTGGGCGGGTGGGCATATAAACACATCGTGGAAAATCGACTGCGCGGACGGCTCTGCGATTTTGTTGCAGGGGCTAAACCCTGATGTCTTCCACAACAGCTTGAGGGTGATGCAGAATTTGAATGCATTATTGACGCATGCAACACAACTTTCAGCGCCAGCAACGGGCGAACTATCGCTCATCCCCACCAAGGCAGGCCGAGATTGGCACACTGACACCAACGGCAAGCTTTGGCGGGCATTTTCATTTATTACAAACACACGCACCTTTCTTGAAACGCAATCGACTGCTCAAGCATTTGAAGCCGCGAAAGCATTTGGGCAGTTCTTACGAGAGTCTGCACAAATCGATATCGAAAAAATCCAAACCGTTTTGCCTGAATTCCACGACACACCCGCGCGCATCGCTGCTCTTCAAGAAGCCGCCAGCGCCGATTCGCACCAACGCGCCGCTTCATGCCAACTCGAAATCCAAGCCATTCTTGCCTATTTACCGCAAGCCTGCGCTTTACAGCAAACGCCGTTTCCGACGCGTATTGTGCATAATGACGCCAAAGTCGCGAATATCTTATTTAACGAATCTGGCGAAGCGGCTCTTGCCGTCATTGATCTTGACACAACGCAACCCGGTTGCGCGCTCCACGACTACGGAGACATGCTGCGCTCCATGACTTGCCGCGCCGCTGAAGATTGCCAAGACATTAATCAGGTTAAGGTCAATCCAAGCTACGCTGAGGCCGTCCGTCGAGGCTGGCTGCAGGGTTGCGGTGATTTGCTCACTCCGCTCGAGATTGCCCACATGCCTTTAGCGGGTGCTTGGATATCAACTGAATTAGCGGCTCGTTTTTTAGCGGACTATCTCAGCGGCGACCTCTATTTTCAAACTTCACGCCCTCAGCAAAATCTCGACCGTGCGCGTGTGCAACTGCAAATTGCGATGCAACTCGCTAGCTTGCAGGAATAAGGGGTAACAGTGACTACTCGCACAAAGTGCAGGCTGGCTTTGCGTCAAAAAGGGATTGAGTGCCACAACTAAGTTGCGGCACTCAAATGGTCCGTAGAAACTAATATAAATTAAGGCATGCCATGGCAAGTATCGCAACGAACCATTTCGCCTTTAGTGTAGTTTTCCCAGCGATCATCTTCGCTGTTCCAGATGCGACGATCGACGGCCACACGCGAGAGAACGGTGCCCTTTAGATCAGCGCCATGACAACTACGGCAGAGATCAAGATTTCCGTCGGCGACATCTTCGTGATCATCCACAAAGCTGGTGTTGCCTACGGCGTGCATTCCGTGAGGCCCTTCAAGAGTGTTGCCAAGACTTTCGGTATGGCAAGTGCTGCATTCAATGATTGTGCCCGTGTGACCCTGCGCCTCGTAAGACGCAACATTATCGTTGTTGTACTCGGGTGTAATCGGCCATGTGGCGTGTGGGCTTCCGTGACAAGCCGTGCAAGCCATGCCTTCGTGACCTTTTGAAAAGCGATACAACTCACCGTCATCTTCCTTGAATCGGCTATTTGAAGCCTGAATCGGAGTCGCGGTGGTGTCGCCATTCCGCCAAGCTTGAAGCAAGCGGATGCCATCTGGTGCGAATTTTAAATCGCTACCCGTCAAGTGATTCAATGCATCACCCGTGTGGCACGACTGGCATTTTGGCATGTCAGCCCAAGGCGTGCGATTACCGCCAACGGCCAGCATGTCGCCGTGACAATCGAAACACTCCATGCCCCCATCGGCCATGGCGCCACGATGGCACTCTGTGTTTTGGCCTGGATGGCACTGATAACAAGTATCAGCAGCGGAACCGCCACGAGGGAAGATGTTGTTACCGCTTGCATCCGTCAACGCACCGTGAAAACCGTGCATCGTTTCACTCATGAGTGGTTTGCCGAGTTGATCGCCTTGTGGGCCAGCACCCTCAAGATCGAGCGCGGCAGAATAGTGGCAACTGGCACAGAGCACAGGTTGCTGGCTCATTAAATCAGTGCCCTCTTCAAAATCATGAAGTTTCAAAACATTGCGTTTGGTTTGTACTTCGAGATCAGTCTCGGTTGACCAATTAACGCTTGAGTCAATAGCCGCCATCTCACCTGTGGCATGGCAATTTTGGCAATCGGTTTCAGCTGAAACAGGCAACACGATATCTTGAAAACCAACCACGCGCCCCGAGGCCTTATGGACGGCGGAAATGCGCATGAGCGGGTATGCATTTTCGACACCCGCGTCATCAATAGGAGTAATGGGCACACCAAAGGCTTCAAAGAAATTATGGGTATTATTCCACGGGATCAACTGGGGCCCGATAACGGGCGCATCATTTGGCATATAAAAACCAGTCAAGCTTTCGCCGGGATTAAGAGTTGCGCCAAAAAGTGCGCCAGCCGTATCCCAAAAATCAGATTTATTGATACTCGTGCTGTTGCGCGAGCCCTGCAAATCATTGATTGCAGAATAGGTAAACTCGATGTGAGTATCATCGAGCAACATGGGGTCTGAATTTTTCTTGCGATAAATCGCCTGCGCGTGAATCACATTAAACGGCGGCAAGATGCTGTAAACCGTAGATTCGCGGTCTACGCAGTGCATGCCCAAATCGTTTGCGGCGAACACTTTGACCTTAGATTGGGCCGCGGCGGGGTCTTCTTGGGCAGTTGCTACAGTAGGCAAGCAGAGCGCAAGAGTGAGAAGAGAAAGAAGATGCGAAGTCATTTGTACCTCGAGGGGTTGATTGGGGGGAGGGGCAGCTCCGAGTTAGAGCTCGTGACATTGTTATGACATAAAAAGCCCCGGCCGTGAGAGTGATTCCAATTACAAGCAAGTTAGATAGACCTAGGATATATCGAATAACCATATGTATTTGATGGTCGGATAGAATCAGTACAAATGCTGTTGCTCATCGACAACTACGACTCCTTCACCTACAACCTTTACCAGTCTTTAGCAAAGGCAGGCGCCGAGGTGGAAGTCGTCCGTAATGACGCCATCACGGTCGATGAGGCTCTCGCGCTAGGTGCAAATGGTGTTTTATTATCACCTGGCCCTGGGCGCCCGAGCGATGCGGGCATTTGCCTCGATTTGCTCGCCGCACTTCCGGCAAGTTTGCCACTCTTAGGTATTTGCTTGGGGCACCAGGCCCTGATTGAGTCGCTTGGCGGTCAGCTAGAGATTGATCCGATTCCGGTCCATGGCAAGAGCGCGCAGATTATTCACGAAGAGGGTTGCGCTCTTTTCAAAGGCTTCCCTAGCCCGTTTCAGGCTGGGCGCTACCACTCGATTCGTGCCGTCCGTGACGCCTTGCCGGCCTGTTTAGAGGAAACGGCCTGGACAGACGATGGCATTGTGATGGCTGTTAAGCATCGGGTGCACCCCTGGGCGGGCGTGCAGTTTCACCCCGAATCAATTTTGACCCCGATTGGTGATGAGCTGATGCGTCGCTTTGCCGAGCTGGTCGACGAGATTTAGACCTCAGCTAATAGCACGACATAATTGTGGCCATGCTTTTTGGAGCAGGCTGGGCAGGTCGTGTAGTAGGCAAACATGCGCCTTTGCGGAAGCCCGCGCAACTCAAGCTCAGCGCACATGACTTTGTACCATTTGGCTGAATCTTTGTATGGCCCGTCAAACACTTTAGTGATGAACTGACCGCTAATTGTTGTCATCTCAAGCCCCGGTACATCTTTTGTGGCCTCAAGGTAAACCTCGCTGCGCCACTTGGATGACTCATCACACATCACAATCAAATCAGGCTCTGGCTTTGCCCCCGCGCCCATAATGATTTTCATCACGCGCTCCATCATGCCCCCAAAACCAATCGGGATATGAAAAAAACACCGCACCCGCTCATGCACGAATTTCTTATCAACCCAAGAAAGCGCACCCGCCTCAAAAGGCTCAGGATTAAATCGCGCACAACAAGAGACCTCATTCATTTCGCCACTTTCGTTCATAACAGCACTCTACGGCATTTTCAAAGCCTTGCTTAGATGGGGTCCCTTGGGGTACAACAAAAACGGTCGCAGGCGAAGCCTACGGCCGTTTTCAGTTACCCCAGATGACCCCATCTACGCAACCGTTCGAACTGGTCTTTGAATGAGGAGGGGAATCCCTTGAGCACTGCCGATGCCGGTAGATGACATGTCGAACTCAGGCTTTTGCGCCCGCGCGGATATTTTGATGACTTAATTGCGCAATCATGTCGCTTTCGCGAAGGAAACGCTGCACGCCTTGATCATCCGCATCGAGGATGCGTTTGATTTGATAACGATTGGCGACAAGCTCACCTGTTTCGTCGGATGCCGCCGCCGGGGTCGACATCATGGTGGGCTGCTGGCTTAGAGCTTGTGAATGTCTGGATTCTCGGATTGACATTTGGTGCAACGCATAGGGCGCAATCATAGCGTAGCTGAACAATGCGCCACTCCGCGCTATCTGCGCTGATTCTGAAACCCTCACGGTTTCAAAATCGGTTGCGTTCCGGCTCGGTGACTGGCTTGCGGCGGGCGAGTCGCCGATGTCGTTGCCCGGTCGGTCTACAACAAAACCCAACAAAACCCAACTAAAGCTAATTAATCAAAACCTAATTAATCAAAACCTAAGCCCTGCTTAGATGGGGTCATCTGGGGTAACTGAAAACGGCCGCAGGCTTCGCCTGCGACCGTTTTTGTTGTACCCCAAGGGACCCCATCTAAGCAACCGGTCGTTGAATAAGAAGAGCAATCCCCTGACCGCCGCCAATACATGCAGACGCCATACCAAACTCAGCCTTCGCACGCTCAAGTTGGTGATAAAGAGTCAAAACCAAACGCGTGCCAGTCGCGGCAAGTGGGTGACCAATTGCAACCGCACCGCCATTGACATTGCACTTTTCGCGGTCAAGCTCAAGCACCTTTTCGCAAGCCAAAAACTGAGCCGAGAATGCCTCGTTAATTTCAATGAAATCCATGTCGTGAACCGTCATGCCGACCTTTTCGGCAGCTAGACGCATTGACGGCACAGGGCCAATACCCATAATTTCAGGCTCAACGCCAGAGATACCCCAACTACGGATGTGCGCACGAATGGCCCACCCCTCTGCAGCGGCACGCTCGGCAGTCGTCACGATGACAGCAGCGCCACCATCGACAATGCCTGACGCATTGCCCGCAGTCACGGTGCCCTCTTTGCCAAAAGCGGCCCGCAGTTTTTGCAACTGCTCGAAGGAAGTATCAGGCTTAATGTGGTCATCCGTATCAACCACAAACTCTTTACGGCCACGCTTAACGGTAATCGGCACGATCTCTTCGGCGAATAAACCATTTTGCACGGCAGCGGTGCCCAATTTGTGAGACCGCATTGCGAACTCATCTTGCGCCTCACGACTGATGCCGTATTTAGTCGCCAAATTCTCAGCCGTCTGCGCCATGAAGAAACCGCAGTATGGGTCCATCAAAGACTCAAACAAGTAATCCTCGATTTTAGGCGCCCCACCAAGGCGGAAGCCATCTCGCGCGCCGCGGATGATGTGCGGAGCCTGCGACATATTTTCCATGCCACCCGCCACGACAACTTCGGCGTCGCCACAGAGAATCATTTGCCCAGCCGAAACGATCGACTGAATGCCTGAACCGCAAATACGATTTACGGTCAATGCAGGCACCTCATTTGCCAAACCGCCTTTGAGCGAAGCATGGCGCGCGCCATAAATCGCATCAGGGCCAGTCTGCAAAGCATTGCCCATGACAACATGATCGACCTGGTCGGCAGGCACACCAGAACGCTCAAGCGCGCCCGCAATTGCATGCGCACCCAAATCATTCGCGCCCACGGTTTTGAGCAAACCATAGCCAGGAGTGCCGACATATTCGGCCATGGCAGTGCGAGCACCACCGACGATAACTAAATCTTTTTGCATGATTAGCAGCCCTTGTATGCAGGTTTACGCTTTTCGAGAAAGGCGTGCATGCCTTCGCGCGAATCTTCGCTCGTGAACAAAATGCCAAAGGCGTCGGCCTCGGTATTTTCGCCCTGTGTTTGACCACCCTCAAGACCACGACGGATGCAATCAAGCGCCGTCTCCATGGCAACGGGGCCTCGCTTGCACAAGGTCTTGGCCAGTTTCATTGTCGCTTCAAGCAACTCATCGGCTGGCACCAAACGATTGACCAAGCCAACGCGATGGGCTTCTGAAGCGTCAAACATATCAGCAGTCAAAATCCATTCGCGCGCGACCCCCGTGCCCACGATACGCATCAAGCGCTGAGTGCCTCCGAAGCCAGGAATCAACGCCAAACCCGTTTCAGGCAGGCCCAATTTTGCGCCTTCGCAAGCCACGCGGATATGGCAAGCCATCGCCAGCTCAAGACCGCCACCCAATGCAAAGCCGTTGATCATGGCAATCACTGGCTTAGGGCAAGACTCAATGTTTGCGAAAACGCCCTGGCCAGTCAGCGCATGATCACGCGCCTCAACTGGAGTCATATCGGCCATCTCGCCAATATCAGCACCCGCAACAAATGACTTATCGCCAGCGCCAGTAATGATGATAACTTTGACATCATCGCTCATCGCAGCTTCAACGAGCGCATCATTGAGCTCTTCAAGCACCTCACTATTGAGAGCATTAAGCGCCTTTGGGCGGTTAATCGTAATCGTCGCAATGCCGCTTTCATCGACATCGGTCAGAAGGTGTTGCCAATCTAACACTAAAGCATCATCGTCAAGGACGACATCAGAGGAGGAATCGTTCATGTTTTTTTCAGTTAAGGATGGAACTAAAACGGTTAATCAATTGTGTAAACGCGCATGGCTTTGATGCCGCAAGGTTCGAGTGGGCTTGAGCCTTCACCCCCACCTGTCGCGACGGCAGCAACAGCATCAAGAGCATCTTCGCCCTTGACGACACGCCCAAATGCGGCGTATTGATTATCAAGGAAATCGGCATCGCCATGGCAAACGAAAAACTGGCAAGAAGCCGAATTAGGGTCTTGGGAACGCGCCATCGAAAGCACACCCCGCTTGTGGCTGTATTCAGGTTGACCCGTAAACTCGCCCGGGATATTCCCGTGTGGGCCAGAGCCTGTGCCTGTGCCAAGAGGGCAGCCGCCCTGAATCATGAAACCCGAAAGCACACGATGGAAACCTTTGTTGTCATAAAAGCCCTCGGCAACATAACGCACGAAGTTACGCACGGTCGCAGGGGCGACCTCTGGCCACAGCTCAAGAGTCATTGTGCCCCGGTCTGCACCGGCCACGGTCACATCGATATCAATGCGCGTTTTTGTAAGTTGCTCAACGGTGAGCTCATCAATTTTTGTGAAATCAGTCATGATTATTTTGGGATCTATTTTTTGAGTGGAGTGCGATTAACGGACGCGGCGAATGATGTGCCAACCGTATTTAGAATCATTTTTGTCGTAAGGCGCAAGCCCCACTTGGCCGACTTCGAGCTTGAAGCCAACATCGCCAAAAGCTGGCACGAGATTGCCTCGTGGCATGCCTTTTGATTTTTCGAGCTCAGACTGCAGACGCATACCGACGCGTTGCGTTTCAGCATCAGCCTCGGCCTTTGTCATCGCCTTGGTCTCAACGGCAACCTTGAGGTCAGCCTGCAAAGCATCGAACTGCGCTTTGAGCTCGGTGTATTTTTTCTCAAAGTCTGCGTCACGGCGCACCTTGTTATTGAGGATTGCATAAACGCCTGGGTTTTCATCACCTGGACGGACGGAATCGTCAGTAAACTCACGCACAAGCGCAGTGTATTCTGCATTTGTTTTGCAAGCCTTTGCTTTTTCAAAAACATCGAGGGCCAACTTTTCGGCCTCTTCTTTTGAGCGAGAAGCCGAGGGGATTGAGCCCTTAAAGGCAATCAAAATGTGCTGCACTGAAACCTTAGCTGGCTCGCCGCCAAGATCAGGCTCAGGCATCACGACCGATTCAGTTTCGGTCGGTGCACCATGCACGACTTCGACTTTATCAATCGTTACCTTGTCGACGGGGCTCGATGGGCTTCCACCGCCGGGGCCGGGTTTCACTTTTGTATCTGCAATGGCCTCGAGTGTTTTCACACCATTAACCAACATGCCGAAGCCCGTGTAGTTGCCGTCAAGGTTATGCACGGATGGCGTCTCTTCACAGCAAATGAAGAACTGGCAAGATGCCGAGTCTGGTGAGCGGTCGCGCGCCATGGAAAGCACACCATATTTATGAGCATACTTTTTGTCTTTTGAGAACTCAGCCTTGAGATTGCCATGAGGGCCATCGCCATTACCGATGCCGTTGGGGCAGCCACCCTGAATCATGAAATCACGCATGATGCGGTGGTAGGTCAAGCCGTCGTAAAAGCCTTCGTCGCAGTAACGCAGAAAACTACGCACATGAATCGGGGCGACATCCGCCCAAAAAACCAAGGTCATTGCACCGACGGATTTGCCGCCGATGGAGCAATGCATTTTGATGTAGTAATTGCCCAAGTCTGCATCGGCGACGGACTCTTTATTTTCAAAATGGAACTCAGCCTCGCGCTTTGGCGTGTAGGGCTTTTTCACTTTTGGCATTTGCTCAGTAGCAAGAATCTCGCTAGCTGGAGTTGCAGATGCAGGAGCGGAAGGCGTTGCGACTTCGGCGGCTGCTGGCATAGCGGAAGAATCTGCAGTCATGGCTGCAGAAGCTGCGTCACCGCCACAAGCGGCTATCAGCAATAAGAATGGAAGAATCAGAGTCGTTTTCATCAGGTGTTTGTTATGGAAGTTGCCAGGCTGTGGTCATGCCGAGGCCACCGCTTACGCAGAGAGTGGCCAAACCGCGTTTTTCTTTGCGGCGTTTCATTTCATGGAGCAGGGTTACCACGATGCGTGAGCCTGTGTTGCCAATCGGGTGGCCTAATGCAATTGCACCACCATTGACATTGAGGCGCTCGGCCTCAATCGGAAGCTCTTGCAAACAGGCCATCGCCTGGGCTGCAAAGGCCTCGTTTAATTCGATTAGGCCAAAATCATCGAGCGTCAAACCATTACGCTCAAGCAAAGGCAAGGTCGCAGGGATCGGCCCCAAACCCATACGCGCTGGGTCAGTACCGGCTGTTTGGCTATCAACCAAAACGGCCAAAGGCTCAAGGCCTGCCCGCTCGGCTTCTCGTGCGGTCGTCAAAACCAAAGCACTCGCGCCATCTGTAATGCCAGAAGCATTGCCGGGAGTAACTGTGCCACCTTCGGCACGAAACACCGTCGGCAATTTGGCCAAGCCCTCAATCGTGGTCTGTGGCCGCATATGCTCATCACGATCAATCAAAATATCACCACGGCGATTGGGGACTGTGATCGAAATAATTTCGTCATCAAAGCGCCCCGCCGCCCAAGCCTCAGCGGCCTTGCGCTGGCTCTCAAGGGCAAATGCATCTTGCGCCTCTCGAGAGATGCTGCCTTCTTCGGCCAAAGTCTCGGCCGTCGCGCCCATCAATTGATCGCTCAATGGGCAAAGGAAGCCATCACGATACATCAAATCGACCACTTTGCCGTCGCCTAAACGATAGCCATCACGCATGCGATCGAGCATAAACGGAACTCGCGACATCGATTCCATGCCGCCCGCGACTGCGTAGGTGGCGCGCCCTAAAAGCAAATCGTCAGCAGCGAGCTGAATCGACTTCATGCCAGAAGCGCAGGCCATATTGACGGTCATCGAAGTGGCCTCTTCAGGGATGCCAGCGCCCCATGAAACCTGGCGAGCTGGGTTTGGCTTGGAACCCGCTTGCCGGCCTTGGCCAAAATACAAAACATCAATCGCATCGGCCGGCACTTTGGCAGCCTCAAGTGCACCCGCCACAGCGGCACGACCCAAATCAGGAGCAGCAAGAGTTGATAAACCACCCATAAAACGGCCTATGGGTGTGCGAACGGCCGAAACGACCACGATGAGCTCTGGGGATGCCATGAGCCGCATATTCTACTCGCGCTAGAATCTGCACCATGGGAGTTTTCGGAACACTACTTGGAGGAAGCCTCGGCTTCATGATGGGCGGCCCTTTGGGTGCGCTTCTCGGCGGCGCTATCGGTTCATCGATGACCCGTGAGCCTACTGCTGGCGGCGCGCGGCATGGATTTCCAGGCGGCGTCCCTCGCTCAGCGGAAGACATGCAAATGGTCTTTGCCGTCGCCTTGACTAGCCTTGCCGCCAAAGTGGCAAAGGCCGACGGCGAGGTCACGCGAGAAGAGATTGATACCTTTGACCGCTTCTTGAGCCAGTCGCTGCAGACCGCCAAGTGGCCTCAAAAGTCTTTAATGAAGCTCGACATAGCGACACTCCCACGGCTGAATACACCCAGCAAGTCCGGATGCTTCTTGGCGGCAACCCTAGCCGCATGAGCGATATTGTGACTCTGCTCTTGGCCATTGCTCATGCCGACGGGCATTTTCACCAGGCCGAAGAGGTGCTCGTCCGTCGAATTAGCCTTGAGCTGGGGCTTGATGATCGTCATTTTCAGTCATGCAAGGCCACTTTTGAAGCAGGCCGTGGGCGATCTGGTGGTGGCGCATCAAGCCAGACATCGATTTCGAGAGCCTACAAAGTGCTTGGCGTCGAGCCGACGGCCACTGATGCCGAGGTTAAATCGGCCTATCGCAATTTGGCCAAGGAGTATCACCCAGATGTCTTGCAATCAAAGGGTTTGCCAAGCGACTTTATGGAATTTGCCAAACAAAAAATGGCCACTGTCAACGACGCCTGGAGTGTCGTCAAGCAGAACCGCGGGCTCTAGCCAGCTGAGGCCAGAGCCAAGGGGCTACCACTGAATCGGAATCTTGATGAAATCAAGAACCGAGCGAGGGCTCGACAGGTCAACACCTGTTTCTTGGGCATCGATATTGAAAATCACCCGGTAGCGCAAGAAGCGACAGCCTTGCAACTCGCCCAACTTTGAAGTCCAGTCGGATGCGCTAGGCAATGGTACGCCAGGAAGGTCAGAGCCAGCAAAAGACTCGTGAGCGCCCTGAAATTCCATGTAGACCGCGACGCTATCTGGGAGAGAATCTCTCAAGCCGCTCGTCGCAATTTTGAAAAACTTGCGGCGTAAAGACCAAATTGGATTTGCCGCATTAAGCGCGAAGGATGGTGCGCCATCTGCCGAGTCTGTCACAAAAGACAAAACATCTGCAATGGCATTGTAGGAAGATTGAACAACCGCAAAGCTCAACTGCCCAAGTGAGTCTGGCAAGAAATCATAACCCGTGAGTAGCACCGGATTACGAAGATAGTCAGCTGGAAGGCTCTGCGAGGCATCTTGAATCTCGATGTTGTAGAACTGAATGTCAAGTAAGCTCGTTGAAGCCGACGCGACTTCCGAAAGGGGCGTGGTGAGATTACCCGAAGTCAAAACGGCACCACTCTTGGCACTGATGCCATCAAAAGTAACCAAGGATGACATCCGTACTTGCCAATCAAGGTCGCCTGTTCCGGTGAGAGTCATGTCGCCATCGAGCGGGTCAGTGTCTAATGTCAACTGAGAGCTGCCCGCGTTAAACGCCGCCGAAAGGACCGTATAGCCGATTTGCGTGCCGTTTGCACTTGAATCAGGGTAAACCAAATGCTCACCCAGACCGATATCGGCCAAGAACAAATCAGTGTCGTCAAGGAAGCGTTGAGGCACGCGGACGACATCTGTTTGAATCACAATTTGATTTGCCGTGATGCTCACGCCGGGGTCGCCACCTAGACCTGCCGCCAGAATCGAGTCGGAATAGGCCGGGAAATCAAGGTACTGGAACTCACCAGTAGCGCCGTCAACAATGGACTCAGACAATCGCATGCCAGCCAAGCCTGTGTCAATCCAGCGGCTCATGAACATGGACTTGGAAGAGAACATTGGCACAAGGCAAAGCGCGTAAGGGGCGCATGCATACTCAAGCATCTCTTCGGCGCGAGCAATTGGATCGCCCCCTTGGGCATTGACATAACTGCGCATAGCACCAGCCGCCTTTTGTGGCCAATCAATGTCTCTTTCGGGGTTTGGAACATGAATCTGAATAATGCCATTGCCGCCGGCACCGCCACGGCCCACATTAAAAGTAGCATTGCCATCGTTAATGTTGGTTCCTGGTACCTTAATGAAGTGCGCACCCGCCCAACCGCGACGGCCACCGTATGCATTAACGGATTCTGTGCGCGTGAGAGAACTAAGCTCTTCCTCGGTGTTTGCAGTGCCAACATCAATCTGAGACAAATCAAGACCCGTTGAACTATGCAAAACGACATGCCCGCCTGAGCCACCACCCGACCCCGAAATCATGGTGTAGAACCAGTTCAAAGATTCACCGGCTGCCCCGTTGCCACCTCGAGCGGTAACGATGCCAAACTCACCAAGGGTAATTTTGCCAATTGCAAAAATCATAATCTGCCCACCACCCGCGCCACCTGGAGCACCTTTGTAATACTCATTGCCCGCAATCGTCGTGGATGACAGGGGGTAGACAGGGAAGTAGTCTTCGAGCGGGCCGTCTTTTTCGCCATCGAAGTCAGCATCGGGACGCACAACGATTTGAGCATCACCTGATGCACCGCCACCAGAGCCCGCCCAAGGCATCAGCAGCTCACCAACCGAGACAGTACCGTCTGGCTTTAAGCGCGCGCCCCAGAAATCATTGCTTCCATCACCATCTGGAGAGAAAACCGTGTTGCCCGCTGAGCCAGGGTCTGGGCCCAATGTCGGGTGCCCAAAGAGGAATGGTGGGAAAGTGCCGCTCGTCCAGGCTGGATCCCAGCCTGGGGCTCCGTCAGTGACATCTTCACAAGTGTCATCAGGCATCTGGTCTTCCATGCCAAAGGAACCGCGAGGGTCATTCCAGCCAGGGGCGAGGCCTAAATAAGCCGATTCGTAGGCCGAGCCACGGAGGCCATCTTCGCCGCCGTAGACCTGCCAGTTCCAGGCTGTGTGGCGACTAGGTAAATGGTCGGGGCCGCCGTTGTCAACCGATTGCGGGCCGTGACCCTCACCAAACAGCCAATCTGATTTATGCAGAGCGTAGTTGGGCGTCATGGCAAATGTACCACCACCCGCGCCTGCTGCAAGAATGTGCTTTACCGTGTTGTCGGTACTACTGCTCACGACGCCTGTTTTTTGATTAAAGCAACCCTCGCCACCTTGACCACCCGCGCCCGTTTGCCCAAATGGGCCATCACCGTTAGAGCCGCGAGGAGTGTAATCATCGATGATTTGAGATGCCGTACCACCACTTCCACCACCGCATTTGCCTACGGCCCCGCCTTCGGAGAATTGAGGAGAGTTTAGAGCAGACGGCTGCAAACCGCGGTCGCCATCGACCGTTAAAACGCCTTCGATGACAACATTACCCGTGGCGTAAATAACCAAAGGGTTGTCGCCCATCCCACGCAAAGTGCTGCCTTCTGCTAGATAAAAATCATCTACATAAATCACGCCATTATTGACTTGGAATTGACGATTATGACTGTCGACGAAAATTTGATTACTCATCGTAAAGATGTCGGTGAACCCTGAATCCCAGTAGAAGTCATCATCATCACTTACAAATTCACCGGGGAAGTCAAAAGAAGCGCCAACAAAGCCATCGCCCACATCTGCCATTGGCAAGGGAAGACCAACTTCTAGATCGATCATGGAAGAATCTAGAAAGCCCTCTTGAAACTCATCAGAAACTGCGAAACGATGGTCAAACGGCTCTGCAATGCCTGAAGCGGGGTTTAAGACGGAAGGGAAATAATTAGCAAGAGTTGTAGTCGAAAAAGGAACACTCGTAAAATCAGATGCCGATGATTGACCCGCAATATCGCGGAAGGCAGCATCAACGACGATTTTCAAGTTGCGGTTTGGCAGCAAAACACCAACAGCAACGAAAGCAACAATCGCTTGATTGTTGCCACAATTAGAAAGAAGCTCCATGTAGCCTGGAACGCGATTCGATGAGCTGTAAATAGACTCGCCGGGCTCTCCAATTTCGTCATCGGAATAGAGCACATAAATATTATTTGTATTTAAGTTTGAGCTACGGCCATCAATGGGCTGGTTAAAAGTCAAAACGACCTTGGCTTTACCGTCTTGAGCCGTTGTGAAAAAGTTTAAGCCACTAGGCCAAAGAGTGTCAGGCTCTATGACGACTGGCGGGCCAGGAACGAAATCTTGGAAAAGAGGTTCAGAATAAGACGGGGTATGGAATTGAAGCGAAGTACCAGATCGTAATGACTTGCCTGAAGAGTCTCGCAAAAAGGAAAAGCTATTGTTTTGAGAGGTAATGGAGGGCACGAACAATTCATATTCAGAGTCCGGAATCAAACCACCATCATCAAAAGACTCGTTGACGCCACAATTAGGGTGAAAAGTGACCTCGAAGCCATCTTCAGAAACCGTGAACCCGCCCGTGACAGGGTTGCCATTTTCGAGTGGCCTAAACTGAATGGTAGAAAAATCAATCGTGCTTGGATCTACAGCGTGGTTGAAGACAAAAGAGATTGGACGATTCAAAGCCCACTGCTGCCCGTCAAGCATATTTGTTGTGAGTAACAAGAAATCGCCGCCTGTAGTAGGATCGGCGTCTTCAACCTTCAAGCAAGAGGTCAACGGCAAGATAGCCGCAAGAAGAAGGAGTAATGACGGTAGTTTTGGCATGGTTCGATGTGCTCCGGACGCCCAACATTCTATAGTTTTCTGGCCAGAGTACCTGAGATTGCAAGCCCTATGCCGGGTCAAAAGCTCGGTCGTGTGCGAAAACGCACCACGCATAATCGGGAACATAGAGTAGGATTGGAGCGTCATTTCCTTTCTAGGAACTCCCTTCTACTAAACTCCCCACCCATGATTCTTGAATCCCTAATCCTTTTAGCAGCCGCTACACAATCGGTCGCCCCCGCCGCAAGTGATTTTGCGCAATACGAAACACGCGCCAACACTTTCGAAAGCAACCGCCAAATGGACCCATCGCTTGCCGCAAGTCCTTCTGGCACAATGCTTTCCGCATGGAGCAGCCGCCGGCAAGAGCAAGGTACTTTTGGTGTTTTTGCCCAGCTGATTGATCCGCTTGGCCGCCACATCGGTACCGAGTTTCATGTCAACCAATATATGGTTGGGCATCAAATGCGGCCTGCTGTAGCTTTTTCCGATGACGACAACGCCTGGGTCATCTGGAATTCCATCGGGCAAGATGGTGACGGCGGTGGCATTTTCGCACGCCGATTTGGCTGGCAAGAGCGAGATGTTGATGAAAAAACGGAGCGCTTTTTCGGCCCATTGGGAGATGAATTCTTAGTCAACTCCACAACAAAGGGTGAGCAAAGCAATGCAACCCTTGCCATCCACGCTTCAGGCGAGGTGCTCATCACATGGGCCGGTGAGCAAGCCGAATCTGGGCAACGCCGTATTTTCGCTCGTAGATTCTCGATTGATGGCACTCCTTTGGGCACCGACATGGCCGTCAGCGACTACCAAGGAGTTGACCAAGAGCGCCTGCCGTCCATCGGCACTCTAAGCGATGGTTTCGTGGTTGCTTGGGCGCAACACACTTCTGAAGGCTGGCCTCAGGGCATCCGTGGGCGGAAACTGCCGCTGATGGGCGTGACCGAGATGAGTGCTTCTTTTGAAATTTGCGGTACTGATTTTGACATGCCTGTTGAACCTTGCCTCGACACAAATGGTAAAGATACATTTGCTGTCGCCTGGATGGCCACACAAGATAATGCAGACTATCTTCCTTATGTGCGTCGCTTTCATGCCGATGGCACACCAGCTGGCGAGCGGCAACAAGTTGATGCCGGTGGCGAAGGTTTTGCAAACGGCGCATTGGTTGCCATGGCTCCTGACGGTCGCTTCTTTGTGAGCTACAACGCAAATGGTCTCAAAGAGATTGCCGACCAGCCCGCCCACCGTCCTAAACGCCCGGCGGAAGTCCGCGGCCAACGCTTTGCAGCAAACGGCGCACTCGAAGGCGAGCCATTCCGTTTCAACAAAACAAATGATGGTGAGCAAACGCTTCAAGTTGGTATTAATGCGCGCCACGCACTCTGGACGGCTCAAGATCAACTTGCCTGCGCTTGGCACGGCAACATTGATGACGACCATCGCGCAATTGGCGTTTCGATTTTTGCACCGCATGGTTTTCAGCCCACGGCTCCGGAGAGCGTCGAGCGGAAAGCTGCCGCAGCTGGCGTTACTCTTGCTTCGGTTTATGGCGACAGCGCAAAGCCTGAATACGACCCAACTGTTCAGCCCGCACCTCGCAACCCATGGGTTTCGGCGGCGGGTGGCATCAGCGGTTTTGACGCAATCGGCAATACAGGCTGGACGCCACCAGACCCAGACCTCGCCGTTGGGGAAAACCACATTGTCGTCGTTGTGAACGGTCAAATCGCCATTTTTGATAAAAGTGGAAACCGTTCATTTGCTCAATCTTTGACGAGCTTTTGGTCGAGCGTCGGCGCAGGTGGCTTTGTCTTTGACCCCGTCGCACTCTGGGATTCCCACACAGGTCGCTTCATTGTGGCCGCTGCTGATGGTGCCGGCACCAACGACGCCGTGTGCATCGCCATGTCCAAAACAGGTGACCCAAACGGCGGTTGGCACAAATATCGTTTCCGCACTAATTCATGCGCGTTCCTTGACTTCCCTAACTTGGGCGTCAACGAAGAAGCCGTCTACATGACAGGCGATTGCTTTAGCGGTGGCGGCAACCGCATCTTTGTTTTTGATAAGGCCAAAATGATGAGTGGCCAATCATTTACTCTTGGCGACAAGCAGGCATCGGGCAGCCTCCAATCTTTGGGCGCGACCAACAACTACGATACTAATTCGCCAGCTTATTTTGCGACGACTTGGGGCGCATCGAGCAATAGCAAGATTAAGTTGACAGCCATGACTAACCCGCTGAGCTCACTCACTTTGACTGACTTCCAACTGTCGATTCCTCAGCCTTACTACAGCCCACCCGATGCCGCGCAATTGGGGTCATCCAACAAAGTGAGCACGATTGACTACCGCCTCAAAAACGGTGTAGTGCGAGATGGATTTATGTACATCACCCACTCTTCTGGGCATGCGAACACGGCTCGCGTGCGCTGGTACAAAGTTGATTTGCAAGGATGGCCGAACTCAGGCTCCAACCCTGTGCTGGTTGATAGTGGCACGCAAAACTTGGGCGTTGGCGAGCACAACTGGTTCCCCGACATCCATGTAACGACTTCAGGTGATATGGTTTTGGCCTTTAACCGTTCGTCGTCGAGTCAATATGTGTCAATCGAATACAGCTATCGTTTGGCGGGTGATCCTGCTGGCGAATTGCGCGACCCAACACAGCTTCAGATTTCAAACGGCCCCGCGACCGGCAGCCGCTACGGCGATTACGCTGGCGTTGATGCTGACCCTGATCGCCCAGGGCATTTTTGGAGCGCCCACGAATACATCCAAGGCGGATGGCATGTGTGGTGTGGTGAGTTTTCTACCGTCACAACGATGGGTCATTCTCATGACAACTTAATCCACGGCCGCAACACTAAGTTCTATGCAACGGGTGCAAACCCAGGCGAGAGGGTTCACTTCTTGGCAAGCTTGCAGCCTGGGCCGAGCCCCGCGATTGGGCAGCTTGGTGGCTTAGTCCTTGAAATTGGTGCGCCTATCATTTACCTATCTGCCGCAACAGCCGACTCAAACGGCGATGCACAGGCGCAAGTCATGGTGCCAAGCAATACCCCTGTTGGCATAACGGTTTATAGCCAAGCCGTCGCACAACGCGGTGCGGGTGGCGCAAGCTCAATCATGTCAGTCTTAGCAACGGGTGTGGTCTATTAGAGCGAATTGCGTTGCTGACTGAGCAACGCGCGACACACTCAATCGGCGGCCAGCACTTCCAAGACGAGGTGCCGGTCGCCTTCTTTTTTAACGGAGGCGCCGACCCAACCAGCCGCTTTGGCAAATGCACTCAACTCTGCCGTGGTGTAAGCCGCAAGTAAAGATGCGTAAAACAAATTGCGCGCCTGCTTCGGCTCGTCAGACGCGTGTTGCGCGACGAGCTGCATGGCCTCTTGCTCGGTCTCGGGGCGGCGCAAATCACGGATGAGCAAAACACCACCCGCCCTGCAAAGTCGCCGTGCTTCTTTCAAAAAAGCGACGGGGTCAGAGACATGGTGCAACACCGAATTCGACCAAACCGTATCGAACGCACCATCTGGCTCATCTGACAAATCAGCGACATCAGCCTTACGGAACTCAACACGATCACCATGATTCGAAATCGCACGATGTTCCTCGGCTATCGCGAGCATGGGTTCACTTAAATCGGTCGCCACGATGCGACATTCGCGGTCCATGACAACGGCAGTCAAAGGGATGTGCCCAGGCCCAGTACCCAAATCAAGCATCCGTCCGCCAGCGCCGAGTTGAAACAAGCGCATCAAAAAAGCCTCATTCGCCTCACTGTGGTCCATTGCGTCATAAAGCTCAGCCTCGTTGGCGGATGCCATGATTTCCGTTTCAGGTGTGCGATCCATTCGCACAGATTAGCGACGCGTGAGTGCATCGCCCATCGCAGTTCTGCGACTCTAAACTCATGTCCATGAAACTCACCGACCGGAGTGACGCATTTGCCAAAGCCTGCAATCGATTATCGTTTGCCGAGCCCGTGACTCATGTCTACAACCCACTCGATTACGCACGCGCTTCACACCACCTATATCTTGAGCGTTACGCACGACCAAACAAAATCAAAGCCATTTGGCTCGGCATGAACCCCGGCCCCTGGGGCATGGCGCAAACGGGTGTTCCATTTGGCGAGGTTGCGGCCGCGCGTGATTTTTTGGGGGTCGAGGCTCAAATCGACAAACCCTCCAGAGAGCACCCTAAACGGCCCATTCAGGGCTTTGACTGCCCACGCTCTGAGGTCAGTGGCCGCCGCGTTTGGGAATGGGCGAGCGAGTATTTCGGCTCCGCCGATGCATTTTTTGATCGCTTTTTCATTTTGAATTATTGCCCACTTTGCTTCATGACCGAAACTGGAAAAAACTTCACGCCCGACAAGTTGCCAGCCGATGAGCGCTTGCCACTTGAGGCTCTGTGCGATGCGTTTTTAATTGAAACGGTAGAGCACCTCCGACCAGAATGGGTCATTGGCGTGGGTAAGTTCGCAGAAAAGCGTGCGCGAAAAGCTCTGGCTGATGTTCAAATTGATGAAACGCCTCTGCAATTTGGCAGCATCCTGCATCCTAGCCCGGCATCCCCTGCGGCAAATCGCGGTTGGGCACCTCAAGCTCAAGCGCAACTTGAAACGATGGGCTTGATCTAAACCATGCTTTTGACCACCTTAAATATGAATGGCATCCGTGCCGCTGAGCGAAAGGGCTTTTTCCCTTGGCTTGAAACTACGGCGCCTGATTTTGTTTGCCTGCAAGAAACGCGAGTTCGAGACCATCAGATGTCGGCCGAGATGCAAACTCCTCCTGGCGGCTATCACGCTTTTTATCAGCACGCCGAAAAGCCGGGGTATTCGGGTGTTGCGATTTACAGCAAACGCAAACCAGATCGCGTCATCACAAAATTGGGCTGGGAGCCGGCCGACCGCGAGGGGCGTTTTATTCAAGCTGATTATGGAAAGCTAAGTATCGTTTCGGTTTATGTGCCTTCCGGGTCGAGCGGTGAAGTGAGGCAGGCATTCAAATATGAGTTCCTTGATGTCTTCCACGAATGGCTGCGCGCGCAAAAACGCAAACGCCGGCAAACCATCATTTGCGGCGACTTCAACATCGCGCACAAAAAGATCGACATCAAAAATTGGCGCGGTAATCAGAAGAACTCAGGCTTCCTCCCTGATGAGCGGGCATGGATGACATCCGTATTTGACGACACTGGTTTTGTTGATGTCTTCCGTGAGCTGAACCAAAAAGAAGAGCAATACACTTGGTGGAGCAACCGTGGTCAGGCTTGGGCCAACAACACCGGCTGGCGACTAGACTACCAAATCGCAACGCCAAAGATTGCTGCAAGTCGTGTATCTGAGGGCATTTACAGAGATGGGCGGTTCTCTGACCATGCGCCCTTCTCTGTGCGTTACGACTGGCCTTTGCAAGAATAAGGGTCGCGCATCGGCTCAATGCAATGTAGGCTAGATAGACCATGAAAACCCTCCCCTTTCTCGCTACCATTTTGCTGTCTGCTCCACTTGCGATGGCACAAACCGACCATACCTTCGATGTCGTTACCGGGCAGTCGCAATTTCACTACGGCGGCACGACCAGCCTAGGCGACATTGTGGGCCGACCCAACAACTTCCGCCTCACGGGCTCTATGGCTGTCAATCTCACAAAAGACGCGAGCACAGGCCTGTTCACAGACGGTCAAATGACTTCTGGCGCGCTCGCTACAAACCCTACGACGCTTCACGCTGTTGTACCTAACCCCATTTCGTTTCTGCCTGACCTCGCCGATTTGTACATTCGCGATGCTGTGTTTTCAGTGACAAGCGATGCTTTCACAGTCGACGCCGCTGGCAATTACAGCACTATGATTATCCTGACCGCCGTGTCTGGAGAAGTCGAGGTTGTGCCTCTTATTGGCGCGACAACGATTACACCGCTTGCCAGTTCTGACCCATCCGACCCCACGCCTGTTACAGGCATGGTTTACGACGACGGCACCAATGTCGTTTTCACTCTCGCCATGGATGTAACATTCCAGTTTGACGATGGCACAACTTCTGCCGATATCTGGATTGATGGCAATGCAGTCTCCGCGCATGATTCAGGCTCTACGCTTCCACCAACTCTTGCTGTTTCAAATCTAAATGCTGGTCAAACAGCGACTTTTGATTTCGTTGACGGCGACGCAAATGCTCCTAGCTTTTTGGCATATAGCCTCGCAGGCTTAGGCGCGACCTGGATTGCTCAGCTTAATGTCTTCCTCGACATTGCAAACCCAACTCAAGCAGGCCCCATGCTGATGTCTAATGCTCTCGGTCAAACAACCTGGAATCTACCCATTCCCGGCAATGCCGCAGGCGCATCGGTTTGGTTCCAGGCGATTCAACACAGCGTCAAGACCAATGTAGCGGCTGAAGTCGTGCAATAACTTTGCGTCACGCGTGCTGCAACGCGCGCTTGACAACAGAGGCCTCAACTTTGGTTGGGGCCTTTCTTTTTTAGGCCGCGTCGTCGCTTGAAGAAACAGGCGGGATATGAACGGCCGTCCCGCGTGACAAGAGACAACCCACCGCACCACATGCGCGACCAATCTCTAAGTTAGGCAACTCAACCTCAAGGAAGCGGCCGACTCGCCGTGTACGCACAAGCCCCACATTGGTCATTTTGGTGAGGTGCTGAGATAGCGCTGGCTTGCTAATACCGGTTGCCGACAACAAATCGGCCGAGGGCATACTTCCCCCCTTTTCGGTCAAGAGCTGCAAAATTTGCAAACGAACGGGGTGACCCATCACGCGGCACAACTGTGCTTGGACCATGCGCGTTTGCTCGGGAGAAAGAGAACCTTGGGGAGGATTCATGGCGGAAAGGGCCCTGAGACACGCTCATGGGTTGCGAGATAAATAAACCCCGCAACCCACGATTCAAAGGGAAGAACCTAGAAATCTAAGAACATCCGCCCTCTTTGCGTTTTTTGCGCTTGACCTTTTTCTTTTTGGGTGCGGGTGGTGGTGCGGCACCTTCGCCGAGTGCACTCTTGCCTTGCATCCGTAATTGCCATGCTTTTGCCAAGGCATCGGTTACAGATGGATCAAGCACTTGAGCTTGCCAAGCGGCGGCACCGCCTGCCAGGACGGCAACCGAAGCGCCACCCGCTCTTAAATCTGCCGCGACATGGCGTGCGACATCTGAGCCAGAAGCATCGATAACAATCAGCTTGCGAGAATCCGCAAAGGTTGGTCGAGTGCGCAGGTCGAGCAATTCTTCGGATGTGAATTTAAGGGCGTTTGGCATTTCTGGCAGAGAACCTTCGGGGCGCAAGTCAATGCAAAGGCAATCTTGCCGCTCTGCGGCCGCCCATTCCAGCAACTGAAGCGGCTGAATAACGGCAACACTCTGCGCATCGCCCGCTGTGGTGAGAGCGCGTGCATTGCCAGGGCCTGCGAAGGAAATCGTAGCGACAATCATGCCGGCCATGACCGCAGCACCAGCCGCCATTTTGTGAGCCTTTGGAAATGGGATACCCGTGGCGCGGCGTTCAAACCAGCCGACAGCACTAAAGGCACCGATAGCCATCAAGACCACACCCATCACAATGATACCTGGGTTTACGCCCAACCAATCGTGCAAAGTAACGACACCCATCGAGCCTGAATTCCAAAACTCTTGCACGCGAGCAAAATGGTTTTCGAACCCAAGACAACCGAACATGATACCGAAGACCACAAACACGGCATCAAGTCGGCCACTCGCAACGCCCACCACCGAAGTGCCGGGGCAGTAACCCGCCATCACAAAACCGAAGCCAAGCAGTAAACCGCCGATAGCTTGTGGGTAGATGTAAGTCGGGCGAAAAGCGATGGCGTCCATCTGGACTACGCCGAGCCCGATCAGCAAGTAAAGGCCAAGCATGGTCGTAACGATGGCCGAAAACATAACCTTGAGTACGCGCCAGTCTTTGCCGTAGAAAATCGCGGCCAATACTTTGGACGACCCGAAGCCACCTCGCTCAAGCATGAAGCCGAAGCCCACACCAATCAGAAGCGACCAGAAAAGCGTGGCGTCGAAACCCCACTCTGCGAGAACATTAAGAGGGAAAATCATTTCCATTGCCTCCGTACGAAATAGGCCAGTGCGAAGCCGCCTGCAAAGACAGCCATCATGAAGGCCCAAGAGCCCAATGCGAGTTGAGAGCCGCCCGAAAGAGCTTGGCCCGAGGTGCAGCCGCGCGCGATGCGAGATGCGACGCCCATGAGCAAACCGCCCACAAATGCCAGCAGGAGTCGCCTGCGCTTGGTTGCGGTTGGGCCTCGTTCCACTGTGCCAAATGGCTTGACGCGCCCTGCTGAGATGGCGGCGAAGAACCCTCCGATAGCGACACCAAGTAGCCCGAAGACAAGATTGTCCATCAAGACATGGCGTGAGCCGTGCGCAATTTTGCTCGCATG
Organism: Planctomycetota bacterium; assembly: GCA_018671175.1. Classification (GTDB taxonomy): domain Bacteria; phylum Planctomycetota; class UBA1135; order UBA1135; family UBA1135; genus JABHIE01. The sequence goes on from JABHIE010000023.1 coordinate 70,604, forward strand.
ATCGAGCGAGTCAATGTAATCAGAATTGACCTGATCAGCGGTAAAAAGTGCAATGCGTCCAAAGCCGCCGGATGCCCCAAGGCCGTTGCCAAGTAGCAAATGAGAAGCCAGCAAAATCAAGCCCAGGCCAAAGCCCGCCAAGTAAGGCGACCAATAGGGTTTGTCTTTTGCAGGTGTGATGTTGTTTGTGTGTGTCATGGTGTGCTCCTAAAAACCCACGGACTGACCCGCGGAGACCATTACAAATCGCAAGGCAAGACCGCCGAGCAAAACGAGAATCGGCGCGACCGGTGTTTCGGCCCAGCGCTTGCGGAGTGCCTGAATCTCAAGAGTCGCAGGCACCAAAAGGCCGGCGATGACCACCAAACCCCAGAAAGGAGCCGTGTAAGCACCGCCAAGGATGAGACTCGCCGCTTCTTTTGTCGGCGCGCCATGAGTGAGCAACCCAATAATCCAGAGACCGAGAAGGGTTAGCTCTGTGCCAACTAACGCAAGGTCGAGACGAATGAGCCGCTCGTGTTCCCCATGATTATTAGTTAACAAAGCCAGCAGCGCGGCGGCCGTGGATGCACCAGAAACCAAAAAGAGTGGGCCGAGGATGCCAGAGTTCCAGAATGGTCGAGCGGAAAAACCTGACAACAAAACACCGGTGTAAATCCCGAGGGCCAAACCAAAACCGATGTTAAAGCGAGCCAATACAGCACGATGCTTTTCAGCAAATGTGGCGGCCCATTTCACAAGCCCCATCTTGGCCAACGCCGTTTCGCGCGTATACGGATGGCGCAACAATGCAGCCGCAGCCGAGAAGACCGCACCTGCCCCAACGAAGAGCAAAATCCAGGACCCCCACGACATCGGTGAAGTTACTTTGAATGCTGTGTAAAAACGGAAGACATGAACTTTGTAAGACAGGTCTAAGAACAGCGCGGTCATCCCGATTGCCAAAACGGGCAAGACAAAGAGTGGCGCCAAGTTGGCTTGCGTTGCATCTTGCTCGGTGCGATTCCTGAGGCTTGCAAGTGCACCCAAGATGATGAGCCCTGCAGCTAGGCCGCCCAAGAAAAGATACACCGGGATTTCCCAACCCCAGATGTGCATGTGAGGGTCAATGCCGTGATTCGCCCGTGTGGACATCACTTCGACATGTTGAAGCATGAGAGGTAGATTCATGATCGACTCCTATTCCACCAAGAAGAAACGAGGTTGCGTGCCAGCTTCGGGTTTTTGCACCGAATGATGTCGCGCGCGCAGAAGTTGAGAGATGTCTGAGTTAGGGTCATCAAGATCCCCCACCACAATTGCGGATGTCGGGCAGACACCGGCACATGCAGTCGTTTCACCCGCGCCCAGTCGATGCGCACAGAGCGTGCACTTGTCGACGAAACCCTCTGGATGAACGAATCGCGCACCATAAGGGCAAGAAGCAATGCACGCCTTACACCCCGTGCACAAATCGCGATCAACCTGCACCGTATCAAAGACATCTTCGTGATGACTTGCACCCGTTGGGCACGATTGCACACAAGGTGCGTCGGTGCAATGCTGACAGCAATCTGACCACACCTTCATCGTGAGATCAGGGAAACGCCCCTCTGTGATTTGCGTCACCCATCGGCGCGCGTAACCATCAGGCACATTGTTTTCGGTTTTGCAGGCGAGGACGCAAGCGCTGCATCCAACACAGCGGCGCGTATCAACCGCCATTCCGTAAGTTGCGGATTTGCTCATTTCAGACCTCGTGGCGCGGTTTGCGCACCTTTCTTAGGGAAACGAAATTGAGGTTCATGCCCGTGCCGCCCATGAGCGGATCGACCTTGAACTTAGTAAAAAGATCCGAATCACTCGCGCCTAGACCAAAGGCCTGAGTGAGCCGAGGGTTGCGCCGACCAAAGCCGTGCACAAGGTAAACACAATCATGACGGATGCGCTCGGTTGCCTTAACCTGGACGGGGCCACTTTCGACGCCATCTTGGTTTGTCAGCATCACATAGTCGCCATTGTCTAAGCCCTCGTCATCGGCCATCGTGCGATTCAGCCAAATCAAATTTTCAGGGTACTGCTGCAAGAGCATTTTATTGTTGGCTGTACGGCCAAAAGTATGCACCGGCGAGCGACCCGTCAAGAGGCGGTAACTGCCACTTGGGCCAGGGTCTTGAGGCTTGTATTGCGGGACGGGGTCAAAACCAGAATCAGCTAAATCTTGCGAATAGAGCTCGATTTTGCCACTTGGCGTGCCAAACTCAAATTCTTCGTCGTCTTCAAGGTAGAGCGGATCTGCTGTTGTGGTGAAAGCACCATCGGCAATTAACTGCTGATACTTTTCAGGGCCGTAACCCGTAGCGAGCAAACGAGCAGCATGGAGATCTTCTGGCTTATCCCATGGGAAGTAATCATCAAGCCCCAAACGCTTTGCGATCTCTTTTGCCATCCACCAGCCGGGCTTGCTGCTGCCCAATGGCTCAACAACGGGTTGGCGCATGGCGACAAATGGCTCGCGGAACGATTGCACAATCAAATCGTCATGCCGCTCAAGATAGGTGCATTCAGGCAAAACGACATCAGCCCAACCGCAAATTTCAGCGGGCAAAATGTCAATCGCGACCATGAAGTCAAGTTTCTGAATTGCATCAAGCGTGCGTTGCTTATTCGGCAAGACGATGGGTAAGTTTGTGCCGTAAACCATCCAGGCTTTGATGTCGTATGGCTTGCCGCTCAATGTCGCTTCACGCAAACCTGAAGCCAACGCGCCCGAAGCGAAAGGGTATTGCCCCTCAGTCTCTTGATCAGCGCGCGGGCGATGCTCAGGTGCGTGAGGCATATTCGGCATGCCTTTTAGATCAGCGCGAGAAGGCAGATAAAAACCGCCACGGCGACCCCAAGTGCCCAAAAGCGCGTTTAATAGGGCAATTGCGCGACTTCGTTGTGCGTCATCACCGTACCAAACAACATGGCGACCTGGGTGAATCAAACAGTGCGGAGCGGCATCGGCCACCTCGCGAATCGTTTCTTGAATCGATTCGACCGTCAGGCCAGTCTCGATGGCAACCGCCGCAGGTGTGTAACGCGCGACCGCTTTGCGTAGTTTGTCAAAACCAATCGTGCGCTTGGCGATATACTCTTTGTCGAACCAATTATTTTCGATGACCTCGCGAATCCAGCAAAGCAAGAGCGCCATGTCGGCACCTGGCTTAATCGGCAACCAACGCTTAGCCTTGCCCGCTGCAACCGAATGCCGAGGATCAACGACAAACAGTTTCATGCCGCGCGCCATCCCTTCGGCGAAGTCTTGCACTTGAGTGTTGTGCATATTTTCACCAAGGTGCGAACCAATCAACACCATGGCACGACAGTTTGGGATGTCAAGGGGCTCAGGCGAACCCACGCTTGAGCCGAAAGTCAGCTCAAAACCAGCCGCCCGTGGGCCACGACACTGAGCATAAGAAGGTGCAGCAATGTTCGGCGAGCCCATGCCCTTCATGAGGGTCTTGAAAAAGCTGCCGCCAGCACCGTGATAAAGCATGGCGATGGCCTCGGCGCCATCACGATCGATAATAGTGCGGAAGTTATCGGCCACCTTATCAAGAGCTTCTTCCCAAGTCGCTTCGCGAAACTTATCTTCGCCCCGCTCTCCGGTACGAATCAGAGGCACGCTCAAACGATCAGGGTCGTAAAGGGTGCCAACCGCGCCCACCCCGCGTGGGCACAGTTTGCCTTTCGACAAAGGATGATGCGGGTTGCCTGAAATCGCGCGCACTTTGCCATCTTTGACATGGGCTTGCACGCCGCACTTCCAGAAACACATTTCGCAAACCGAAGGGACGATCGTCTCGTC
>JABHIE010000024.1 GCA_018671175.1 Planctomycetota bacterium
CGTGCCGAATCATTTGCGCAACGCGCCAACAGCCATGATGAAAGAGGCCGGCTACGGCGAGGGCTACAAATACGCCCACGACGAGGGCGGTATCAGTGACATGGATTGCCTGCCTGAAAAATTGGTCGGCACTCGTTGGTATCAACCCTGCAATGATGGCGTAGAAGTGCGGATTGCCGAGCGTTTAGAGCGTTTGCGCGCTGAAATTCAAAGTCGGCCTTCGCGCGAAAGCGACCCACCTAAATAGGCGTGATGGCCGTTGTTTCCAGTCGCGGCGAGTGCCATCCCGCGCTTGGCAAAGTTGCGGAAAGTTGCGGTGGCTGCATCTTGAGCGAGCCCGAAAAAGATGAACTGCCCGTTAGCTTGCAGGCAACGCGCCCAATGCGAAGCGAGCCCGAGTTCAGGGTCTGCTGAGTCGCAACCGAGCAAGACTCTCGATGCCGATGCAAGCGGTGGCCGCTCGCTTGAGCTCGTCAATTTTTCGATGCGAGTCGGAGATTCAATGGATTGAACAATCGCGTCGAAGGGCTCAATATCTTCGGGGTGCAAAACGACTCGCACCGTGCCAACGCCAGAAGCAATGGCGACCAGTGCAGGAAGCGCTGCACCCGGCCCAACGGCCAAAATGCGATGCTGAAGTCTTGCGCCCGTGCTTAATGCCGCAAGTGGTGCGAGAGATTGCGCGCCGAGTAACCCGCCCGCATCGAGCCAAGCGGCGAGTCTCGAATCGGCGGGCGAGAGGTTGAGAGTAACCTGATCGCGCTCGCCAGAATGGCAAGAACCATCTGGGCACTTGTCGACGAACATGCAAACAAAACCCAAGCGCAAAGCTTGGCCTTGCGCAAGCAGCTCGTGGGGGGAGGCAACATTCATCCTTTAAGGATAACGCTCGCTTGCCCTACGAAGAATGCACGCGGAAACTGGGGTCTAAGCCGCGTCGCTCAAGCTCAGCCCCAAGCTGCATGTGCCCAAAGATTTTCTTCAAGCAAGTGTCAGTATCCGCCGCCAAAACATCAGGACGGTCCCATTCTTCTTGCCCGCCAGGTAATTCATTCAAAAAGTCAGCGTTGCGTTTATTAAGGACGCGATGGTCTAGCAAAAGCACAGCACCTCGGTCGTCTTCGTGCCGCAACAAACGGCCGCATCCTTGGCGGAACATCGCCAACGCTTTGGGCATATAAATCGAATTGCGGTGCGGCCCCCAACCCATGCGGGCTTGTTGCGCAATCATGTAATCATCTGGTGCGCCAAAGGGCAATTTAGGCATCACGATGTACTGGCAAGTATCGCCCGGGAAATCAACGCCATACCAAAAAGTATCTAGACCGAATAGGCACGATTCGGGGTGCTCTAAGAATTGTCGCGCTAAATCTTCTTTGCCGACACCTGGCATCCCTTGCCAAAGTAGGGGGAGGCCGAGTGCTCTAAATCGGGGCGTCAATCGCTCGGCAACTCGTCGCAGCAATTTGCGGTTGGTGAAGAGCGTCAAGATGCGGCCACGCGTGCGCTCGGCCAAAAAGAGCAAGACATCTTCGACATAGGCCATCCAGTTTTCGGCATCGGGGCCAGCGTATCGATAAGGTGGCGCATCTTCGGGCACGCAATAGAGCGCGGCGCGCGTATCGAAAGTCGTCGGCCCCTCATAAGTCACAACTTCGCGCCCTTTTCGCGCAAGAGTGTCGGCTTCGAGGTGGTCAATACCCAAGTAGCCGCGCATCGCCTTGAAGCCGCCCCGCAGTTTTGTCGTGGCACTCACCAATACACCCGCCGACAAGGACGGAAAGTAAACCGTGCCGAGCCACTCTTGCGGCAATAGGTATTTGAGCGCCAATAACGGGCGCCTTCGTTGCTCCCAGACTGCGTTGTAGTGCAGCTTTTCTGAAAAGTCGGCTTCTTCGTCTTCGCCGCCTAACCATAGGTTTAGGCCTTGATTCCAGTGGGCTAGTCGGTCGAGTGGCTTCCGGAGAAACCATCGTAGTCGACGGGCTTGGCGGTGCTGCAAGTCACCGAGCTCTTCAACGGCCGTGCGCAAGGATGAGTCGAGTCGATCAACGGCGTCGCGCAAACTATTGAGGGCCGTGGCCAACTGCTCGCCGTGACCGGAGGTGACATACTCGTGCAGGAAAAACGCAAGCTCTTCTTTGGTGCGATTGTTGCCGTGCTCTTCGCGATATTTCCGATACTCTTTTAAGTGTCGCGTGCATTCATAGGCGGCGGCATCTAATTCATGAGCGGCTTTGAGCGAGTTTGATGATGCAGGCCGCAACCGCTCGGGGCCATCGCCTTCGGGAAGTTGCCTGACTAAGCGATGCAAACGCTCAAGCGGCGCGCGGTCACGCCCACGGCCAACTAGTAAAGTTTGCGAGAGCTCGACGACCTCGTCGAGCTCGATATCCCAAGATAAAACATCGAGTGCGACTTCGTGCAAGTGGTCGCACTCGTCAAAAAGTGCGTGCCCGAAATCATCGGGTCGGTGTAGCATGTAGGCGTGGTTGGTTACGACTAAATGCGCTCTAGCGGCACGCAATGTGCGGATTCCGGCACCACATCGTTTTGCGGCTTTTCCATGACAGCAGCCAGGGATAGCGCGCACTGATGCCACCATCCGCCAGACTTCTCGTAGCACCGCGGCGGGTTGGCCAAGCGGTAAACCCGGTGCGCCATGAAAACCGTCAAGGTCGCCCGAAGAATCTTCGGCATAAAAAAGCGCGAGCCTTAGCCATGTTGCACGCGCAATCACGGAGCCACTGCCGGCTTCCGGTGCCGTGTCTAAGATTGCACGACCGCAAATGTAATTAGCGCGGCCTTTCAAAAGAGCCACGCGCGGCATGCGCTCGTCAGGAAGCCCCGCGTCACGCAACAACCGTAACGCCCGCGGAATTTCGCGGAAGTATGCCTGCTCTTGCAAAGCTCGCGTATAAGTCGAAAGTGCAACACGCGTTTGTGTCGCTGTCGACCAAAGTAAAGAGGGCGCCAAATAGGACAATGTCTTGCCCGTGCCGGTAGGCGCATCGGCCATCAAAAAACGATTCTCTTCTAAGGCGGCTGTCACTTCTTGGGCCAAGACGCGTTGCCCAGGGCGGTCTCGTGGTTCAGCACCTTTTGGAGTAAAAGCGCGTGGCACCAAATCGTAAAAAGCCTGTAAGATTTTGTGGTCGTCTTGCGAAAGGGCGGCGGCATCTTCACGCCTCGATTCGAGAGGTGCATGCTCGCCAAATTCGGTTTCATATTCGAGACGAAACTCAGGAGTCGCTTCTGTGAGCGCGCGCTCGGCATCCATCGGGGCGCTGTCTAAATCGCGGCTAAACTCACCGTCGGTCAAGGCAGCCGTAAACAAATCATCGTCATCGCCCGCGGCAAAACGACTCGGCCGATCGAGCAGTCGCCGGGCCAGCTCAAGCCACTCCCAGGCGGCGGACTCACCCTCTTCGGTGACGGCCTGCAAATCATCAAATGCCCGCGCAAACATCTGGCGGATGGATTCTGGCCGCGCGAAATGCCAGCGAATCAGCGCCTCGCATAGTCGGCGGATGTCATTAGCGCGCGGTCGTGATGGGGCGGTAATGCGCTCATTTGCCTTGGTGCCTTGCTTGGAAGAACTCGATGCCGCGGTACTTAATAAACGCTGGTAAAGCCCTGCAAATGCGCGCTCACCACGGCCGGGGAGCAAAAATGCAGCTAGGCTCTCAAGGTCAAGGACCACAGGCTCGTGAAGGGTCGGGCAGGCTCGGCGAAAACGAGTTAAAAACTCATTTCGACCACTCGCCAAGATGACAGGGCGGGACTCGAGCTTGGCAAAATATTCAGGCGTTGCATCTTTCCAGTCGGGTAAATCAGATAGTTTTTCGCCTGTTAAGCCAAGTGCTGCCAATTCTCGTGAAGCCGAAGAGCCCGACTCTAGGTTGCTGTAAGGCGCAAACCACGATGTCGAAAGGACTTCCACGCGCCCTTCTGTTGCGGGGTAGCCAAAGCCTTCGAGTAAGAAAACTCCATCTTCGTTGGTGTCGGAGCCGGTGGCCCAACAAGCAACGAAAACGGGGTCGGTGGAAGCATGCATGGTGAGGAAACCCTAGCGCAATTGGGGTTTGTGAACTAACTCTAAAGGGTCGCAAGGCAAAGGCTGGCCTGCTTACGGGGTTTGCCGTTTCTGCAACTCTTTGCGATAATGAGGGGCCGGGCCCACTCCCGAAATTGTGAAAACATGGAAATCACCGACCTAAACATTGATGGGTACGAAAGCGTCAAACGATGCATCGACACCCAATCTGGCCTGCATGCGATTATTGCGGTCCACTCCACTGTCCTCGGCCCAGCTTTGGGCGGCATGCGTCTCTGGCACTACGAGTCTGAAAAAGAGGCTATGTTTGATGTCTTGCGCCTAGCCCAAGGCATGACTTACAAAGCTTCGTGCGCAGGTTTGGCTCTTGGCGGCGGCAAGTCGGTCATTTTGGGCAATCCGGCCAAAAAGACTCCAGAGCTTTTCCGCGCGATGGGCTCATTTGTTGAGAGTTTTGGCGGCTCCTACATTACCGCCGAAGATGTCAACACTAAGGTCGAAGATATGGCCGAGGTCAATAGCCGCACCAAGCATTGTGTCGGCCTTGCGGGCAAATCCGGCAACCCATCGCCCAAAACTGCTTGGGGTTGTTTTGTTGGCCTTCGCGCTGCACTTGAAGAAGTTTACGGCAGCGATGATTTAACCGGCAAGGTCGTCGCCCTCGAGGGCGCTGGCTCGGTCGGCGCAATTTACGCCAAGCTGATGGCTGACCGTGGTGCAAAAATCATTGCGGCTGACATCCGCGAAGAATCGGCCCGCGCGGTCGCCGAAGAGTGCGGTGGCACGATTGTTTCGCCTAACGAGATTCGCAGCGTTGACTGTGATATCTACGCGCCGTGTGCATTGGGTGGCTCGGTCAACAAAGAGACCATCCCTGGCTTAAAGGGCAAAATCGTTTGCGGTGCGGCGAATAACCAGCTGCTCGACGCTGATGACGGGCACGCACTGCGCGAGCGCGGTATTTTGTACGCCCCTGATTATGTCGTGAATGCCGGCGGTTTAATCAATGTCTACAACGAGCTAGTAACCGAAGGTTACAACGAGCAAGTTGCCATGGACATGATGGAAAAGATTTACACAAACCTAAAAGAGATTTTCGCTATCGCGCGAGATCAAGGTCTTTGTACTTCTGATGCCGCAGATCGTTTTGGTGATTTGCGGATTAATGCCGCTCTAGAAGCGATGCAGGCGTAAATCAGTCTGTTGGTTTTTGTTCGCCCAGATTCTTGCCCGTTGGGGCAGGAATCACCCTACATCAACAAACATCGCGAGTCGTAACCACGACCTCGTTTTCGAGAATCATTAGCGTGTGCTCGGCCTGTGAAATACGCACAGAAGGGTCAGGGTCAACGAGTGGCGGGAAGTCGATGAGGCAGCCGGTGCGTTTGAGGCGCAGCAGGGTTGCTTCAACGGCGCCTGTTGGTAAATCGCAAAAAGTGCGGCGCGCGAAAGGCAGACCCTGCATTTTTTCGATTAAATTCCACACACGCTCATCGATATTTTTGAATTTATGTGGCTTCCGCACGAGCGCAAAAATCTCAGCCTTACCCTGCTCATAAACCTGCCCACGCCCGTCTGTAGCGAAAGGCTCAATCGCGATGACCATGCCTGGCTGAAGCGTGGCTTTACCCTCGCGGTCGGGTGTTGCCGGAATTTGCGGCGCGGTGTGCACCAACCATCGCCCCACGCCATGCCCCGTCAGGTTGTAGACAGGTTTGAGCCCATGCGCTGTAATCGCATTTTCGATAGCCCTACTGAGCTCGCGGATTTGGACGCCAGGAGCGGCAACAGCAATAGCTGCCGCTAAGGCATCTTGGCTGGCCTGAACCAGCTTTTTGCCGTGCGCGCTTTCGCCAAGATAAACAGTCGCAGCATTATCAGCGACCCAGCCATCGACTTCGACACCAATGTCGATTTTGACTAAATCTTCGGGCTCGTAGACCATCGGATCGTTTGGCTTCGAGCAATAATGCGCCGCGATTTGATTGCGACTCGTTTGAGCAGGAAAGGCTGGCGAACCGCCTTGGTCGCGGATGAAGGTCTCAACCTCAAGCAGGACGGCCTCAAGTCGCACACCAGGTTGAATCAACGAAACGCCTAACTTCCTTGCGTCGCCGGCAATACGGCCAGCGGCAAGAAAGCCATGGATGGCTTCATCGGTAACAGCGGGGCGGGGGAATTCTTTCACGGTGGCGCTTTCTTTAGGTGGGGAATCGCTTGGAAACAAGCCGCATTCTAAAGGGATGCATCTAAAGTTCGCTAAGAAGCTAGCCGAAAGAGGTTTGACCTCAAAGGTCACTGAAACCATGACACAAGTCCAAACCGGAACCCACATCGCTCAATACGAGATCCTCGACTTCCTAGGTCGGGGCGCTTTTGCGCAAGTTTTCCTCGCTCAAGATGCTCAAGGCAATCGTTTCGCCATCAAGGTGGGCGAAGCTGGCGGCGGCGGCTCCTATGTGCCGCGCTTTCGTGAGGTGACTTCCGAGCGTAACCCTTCTGGCTTGAGCCCAGATGAAGCCCCAGCTGAAGCGCTTTTCCTCGACCCAGCTAAAGGCCCACAAGCTGAAGCGCTTGATTCGAGCGAAATTGACGCACTCTTGTTGAAAGAGGCTGAGCTTCTTGCGCGCGCTAAAGGTCATGGCGTCCCGATGTTGCATGAGATTGTGAAGGTCGATGGACGGCCTGCTTTGGTCATGGATTACATTGAGGGCACGACTCTCCGTGAACGCATCCGTTCGCTCGAAGGCATTAAGCTTGGCTGGATTGCTGAGGTTTGCAGTACGCTGGAGCGTATGCAGCGTCTGGGTTGGAAATGCCACGGCGATGTGAAACCTGAAAACATCCTCATCACCGCTAACGAGGAAGTCATCCTAATCGACCCTTTGGCGGGTTCTGGTCGCGAAGATGAGGTCTTGGCGACACCGTGGTACAACCCGTTTTTGCGCCGCGATGAAAAAGGCGATACGCAAAGTGTGGCCATCATGCTCTACGAGCTACTTTGTGGTTGCCTGCCCTTTGATCACGCGCCTTTCCGTTATGCGCGACTCGGCGATTCGGCCGCAGTCAGTAAGGAAGACCGTGATTTGGCGATGAGCCTTTACCTGAGCTACCCACAGCCGCGCGAGTTGAATGAGCACGCGCCTCGCTCGCTGGAGCGCGTGATTTACCGCGCCCTATGTGACGAAGGCTACGGTCTGAGTGATTTGCGCTGCGACCTCGAGGATTTCCTCTTGAAGCTTCATTAAGCAGAAGCGGTTGAATCCACACTTTTGAGGCTCATGGAGCGGCTAGAATGCCGCCCCATGACCACGCAAACCCGCCTGCTACAACTGGGGCATAGCCCCGATCCCGATGACGCCTTCATGCACTGGGCGTTGGCTAAAGATATGCTCGATACGGGCGATCTGCGCTTTGAGCATAAGCTCGAAGATATCGAGTCTCTCAATAAACGAGCCACTACGGGTGATTATGAAATCACCGCTGTGTCGATTCATGGCTATTGCTATGTCGCTGATAAATACGCGCTTTTGAATCATGGTGCTTCCATGGGCGAGGGTTATGGCCCACGCCTGGTCGCCCGCTCCGAGATGAATCTTGACGAGCTCCAAAAGGGCAAAGGCAAGCGCCTAGCCATTCCTGGCGAATGGACATCGGCTCATCTCGCTTGTCAGATGCGACTTGGCGAGTATGACTACGGTTTGGTTGAGTTTGACCAAATTCCCGAGGCCGTTGCGCGTGGCGAATACGACGCTGGCTTGCTCATCCACGAAGGGCAGCTGACTTACGAGGCCGACGGCCTTGTCTTGCTTGATGACTTGGGCGTTTGGTGGGCCAACGAGACTGGCGGGCTGCCGCTCCCTCTCGGTGGCAACACGGTGCGTCGTGATTTGGCCGAATTGATTCCAGAGGTTTCGCGGTTGCTCAAAGAGAGCATCCAGACAGGGCTCGATAACCGCGAAGAGGCTGTCGCCTATGCGCTCGGTTTTGGGCGCGGGCTTGATCTAGCGCAAGCCGACGAGTTCATCGCAATGTATGTGAATGACCGCACGATTGACTACGGCGACGATGGCCGCGAATCGATGCACTTGTTCTTGAAGCGGGCATTTGACGCGGGCATGATTCCTGCGATGCCTCCGCTTGATTTTATTCGTTAATCAGCGTCTGCGTTTAGGCCTAAGGGCGAGCATCGCGCGCGAGCCTAAGGCGGCCCGTGCTCGCCTTCCGGGACAGGGTTGCCAATCAAGCGGCGGTGTTCTCGGTAAATGCATGGGCCCATGACTACAACTAGCCCGGCTGCGCGTGCGGTTTCAGCTGCATCTGGGTTTTCGGTGCCGGGTTGCATCCAGATTGCGCCTGCTTTTGCCGAAACGGCGGCCCTTACAATGCTCGGCACTTGTGGCGCAGCGCGGAAGATGTCAACAACATCAGGGGAGCTAGGCAAATCAGCAAGCGAAGCCCAGACTTGAGTTTCGGAAGTGCTTTCTGCAACAGGGTTTACACGCCAAACGGTGAACCCAGCCTTTTCGAGATAATCTGCAATCCAATGACTTGGCCGGGCTGGTTTAGTCGACCAACCTACAACGGCAATCGTTTGCATACGGCCTAAAAGGGAGTCGATTTCTGGCATAGAGCCATCATAAGTCATTTTCTGGAAGATTTTTACGCTTTGGGTGTTTGTTATGGGGTATTCCTGCCGATGAGAAGTAGGGGTTTCCTCCCTGCGGTTCAGCCATGCCTTCACCTCTAATTCTGCACGTACTCATCTCGGAAGATTTCTTCCAAGAGCGCGTGGTCGCTACGACCCTTGCCCTAGACGAGGTCCCACAAGTCGCTCAATTTGATGGCGATATCTTGTCGGCCGTCCGCGCCGAGCCTGGCTCGGGCATTGTGCTTGACCTCGAAGATGAGCAGTTTGATTCCATCGAGATATTGAAGCAGATCGTAAAAGATGAAATCCTGGCCCCTTTGCCGCTGTTGACTTTTTGCTCTCCTGAATGCGAAGAAACCCTGCAAAAGGCCGCTGCTTTGGGTGTCGTCGTGACACCTCGATCCACATTTGCGAGCAATATTGTGGGCATGATTAAGGCTCTCGTTCAATCAGAAGACCCTGCTTAATCACTTTTTTTGCCAATCATTGACTTGTTCAGAACTTAGGGCTGGACGGTTTTTGCTTTTTTGGGTAGAATGCTCGACCGTTTTGGGGGAGAAAGTCCTAAAAGGCGCGGCATTTCAGCTGTTCCGTCCCTCCAAATTAGACTCAAAGAAAAAATCATGGGCGAGGTCAAGCTCTACATCAAAAAAGGCTGTAAAACCAGCGAAAAGGCGGTCAAGTATCTCACCAAGAAAAAGGTTGAGTTCGAGGCTGTCGATATCCTAATTAGCCCACCGGCTAAGAAATTGCTTGAAAAGGCGGTTGATGCTCAAGATCCAAAGAGCGCTTTCAACCAAAAAGCCAAAAGCTACAAAGACAACAAGGTCGCTGACGCGACTTTTAAGACCAAGAAAGAGGTCGTTGACTTGTTGCGAGAGCACCCCGACATGATCCGTCGCCCTTTGTTGGCGCGTGGCGAAAAGGCCATTTTGGGTTTTGACGAGGCTGACTACGCGACATTCTTGCGCTAATCTCTTGCACAAACAAAACCGCTGGTGAGCACGATGCTCACCAGCGGTTTATTGATTTGATGACTAAGGGGCTAAGCAGCCCTATTCATCAAAAGGGTTTAGCCTTGCTCTAGCTCAAGCTCTTCTTGAAATTGGACATGAGATACTTCATGGATGTTGAAATTCATGGAAAACTCGCGTGGCATGTCGATGATGCGGCCAAAGCCTTTGCGGGCGGCGTAAGTGACATAGCCGGATTCGAGGCGCCCGTCTTTGAATCTGATATCCAGAACCTTTTTAGTGCATTGATCGGTTAGGAATTTGGCAATCTCTTCGACGGCCATGAGCTCGGGCTCGGATGATCTGCGTACCATGGTGGTTTGACTTAGTGTGGTGTAGGTTAGAGAGAAGTGGCCGGGGCGCAACTGCGCAACGCACCAGAGCGAATGAGCAAGGTCGACCATGTTTCAAAGGGCGAGTCGTCTGTGGCAGCGAGGGCCTCTAATTCAGAGAGGGCCACAAAGTCGCCAGCCATGGCAGAAGTCTCGCGCACGGAAACATCAAAGTCGCTTGCGTCGAGTTTGTAAACCAGCCCAACATGTACGGCGCCCACCTCGGTGGTGTCGTCGTTGAGAAGGCCTATCGGGGTCAGGAGCAAATCGCCATCAGGCAAAACGAGCTCTTCGTGAAGCTCGCGCAAGCACGCGGCGGGGAAAACATCGGGCGAGTCGCAAGGGTTGATGTGGCCACCCACACCAATCGAGCGCTTGCCGTGGAGTCGCTTTTCGCCCTGAGTCGACAAGCGAGTCAGAGTCAAAACGGTGTCGCCTTTGCAGACAGCCACATAGGGGATGACCTGCTTGAGCTCGGGTTGAGTCTCGGCGTAGCGGCGCTCAACAAAAAAGCCAAAATCACGGCCCGTGGCCAAGAAACGACCCTCAAGCTCATCGGCCGGAAGGGCCAGTAAACCATGGGGGGTGCTTTTTGCAAACAACTCGCAACGAGGGACGACCCAGACAAACTCCATGCACCCGTTTTAGCACCGAATCTGGCTTTGGCAAGCCTTTCTCGCAAGTTGTTGTGAATTTGTGGAAAACTCATACAAGATGCTGTGGCACTACATCTTGTGGTGTGCAGATGTCGTCCGCAAGCACAAGGCGAATGGCGTATGTGGAAAAGTGGAGCACTGCCCTGTAAGCCGGATCCTGTACTCGCGAGCGAGCAGCAGTCATTTATCTGGAGCGACCGTTGCCAGCCGCCTCGAACGCCCTACCCGGAGGTTCAACAGCGCGGACCACGCCTACCCTCCCTATTTGGACTTTCTCCCCGAAGGGTTTACCAAGCCGCGTTTGTCACCAAACGCGCGGTGAGCTCTTACCTCGCCATTTCACCCTTACCGGCGGCCGAAGCCACTTAGGCGGTATCTTTCTGTTGCACTTTCCCTAAGGTTTCCCTTGGTGGCCGTTAGCCACTTCGGTGCCCTGTGGAGCCCGGACTTTCCTCGACGGGGCAAGCCCGCCGCGACTGCCCAAGCAGTACTCCGAGAGCTATTGTAGCGTTGCTTTTTGGTTTGCTGGTTGGGGGTTTATAGCGTGCTGCGGTCGGTGGGTAATGCGGGTTGGTGTAATTTACTTTCGGCATAAAAAAGGAGAAAAGAAATGTACTGTACAAATTGTGGAAACGAAGTAGCAGAGAAGGCCATCGCATGCGCAAAGTGCGGGGTTCCTCCTCGTTTGGAAAAGAAGTTTTGTTGGTGCTGCGGCTGCTTTCAAATGGTAACAGTTTGCCGAACAAAAACAGTCAGGCTATTTTAGGCGTTAGTGCCCCCTGCATCACCACCCTGCTACCGAGATAAAGCAAGATTGTGCGAGCCTTCTCGCATAATTCGTAGCATTCTCCTTTCTTTCGCATGCATCTCGTGCCAATCTCCAGCTGTCCAACCGAGCGCGGAACTTTCGCAGTACGGAGTTCTTCCTCAACCGCCCCTAGGCGCCAGCGCGGTTGAAGAAGTCCCCTCCCTCATCAGCCACTTAGAGACTGAGCATGCCTACAACACTCGATGTGGAACAGTTGTAATGCACATAGCGGCAAGGATTGAGCATTTTGGCGACGCCGCATGGCAACTGGTCGAGAGAGAATTCAGCGACCCTGGCTATGCAAAATCTCTTCGAGAAACTCTCAAGCGCGATCGCCCGTAACCAACCACTCGCGCAAAATTACAACCGCCGCGGTTGAGTCGACCAGGGCCTTCCGCTTTTTGGCGGATGTCATGCCGCCTTCACGCAGCAAAGTGTGCGCCTCTTTTGATGTGTAGCGCTCATCAATCTCGACAATGCGCTCGTCGTCGCGCATGTGTTTTTTGAGCTCGGCTAAAAACAAACGCGTTTTAGCCGCTTGCTGGCCCTCAGAGCCATCTGGCATAAACGGCATGCCCACAACGAAAACTTTTGCACCTCGCTCGCGGGCCGTGGTGATTGATTTTGTTGCGACTTCGATTACATCGCGTGAAACAATCGCGGGCAATGGTTGCGCCGCAATACCAAGCGCATCGCAAATCGCCAAACCCGTGCGTTTGCCGCCGTAATCAATCGCAAGGGCGCATTTAGACATGACGCAAACCGTTAAAGCAGCTCGTCGCGGCCAGACTCGCGCAGGCGATTGACGATGGCTTTAACATCTTCTGATTTGTCGCGATGGGCCACAAGGATGGCATCTTTGGTGTGCACGACCACAACATCATCGAGCCCCAGCACGGCGATGGTTTGCTCGCTTGAAGAGTAGGCCAATGTGCCTTTTGCATTTTCGGTGAGCAGCTCGCCGCCTGCTGGGAAAATGGCGACATCATCGCCCGTTGTTTCGGCAAGCTCGTCGTAGAGGGCTTTCCAGGAGCCGACATCACTCCATTTGTATGGAGCAATCATGATTTGCACATTGTCAACCTTTTCCATGATGCCGATGTCGACAGGCTCGGCGGGCAGGGTGGGGTAAACCTCGTTGAGGGTGGCTTCGAATGCCTCGGTGCCAGCCGCGGCTTGAATACGATCGAGCCCCTGAATCAATTCAGGCATATGCGTCGCCATCGCGCTCAGGATGGTCTTGGCCGTCCACACAAAAATGCCGGCATTCCAGAAATAAACACCCTCGTTTACAAAACTAAGTGCAGTCGTGGCGTCGGGCTTTTCGGTGAATTGATCGACCGCAAAGCAATCGATGCCTTGAAAATTGCCCGATTTGCCTGCGCGACGGATGTAGCCGTAGCCCGTAGCCGGGTAGGTCGGCTTAATGCCAAAAGTCACGAATGTGCCCGGTGTTGCGGCGGCTTCTGCGCCCGCAAGCAGGCTGCGTTGGAAGTCAGCTTTGGGGCCAATGACATGATCCGCTGGCAGCACAGCCATCGTGGCCTCTGGGTCGACGGCATGTAGAGCCGCAGCGGCGAGACCAACACATGCCGATGTATTACGCGCGCATGGCTCAACCAAAATATTTTCGGCGGGCAAGTCAGGGCAAACGCGGCGGACACCCTCGACCTGTGGGGCGGTCGTAACAACCCAGGTGCGCTCAGCTGGAATGAGCGGGTCAAGTCGAGCAACGGTTTCGGTGAGCATGGGGTCGCTGCCCATAATGGGGAGCAACTGCTTAGGGCGAGTTCCGCGGCTTTCAGGCCAGAAACGGGTGCCGGAACCTCCGGCCATGATGACGGCGTGCAACATGGCTTTAGTTTAGGAAAAAGCCACGAGTGAACCTAGGGGTTCACTGGAATCGCTGGAGATAGCATGCCATTTGGCTCGGGCACAGTTGGCAGCCAGAGTGGGAAGAAAGCCGTGGGGAGCTCGCCGCCAATTAGTTTGCGGAAACCGCGTTGAGAAATGATGGGTCGCTCGGCCGGGCCTGAAATATCTTGCTCGACAAACCAATCAAGGAAGTGTGAAATGCCAGGTAGGCGGCCAATAAAAGAAAGCGTGCGGATTGTCGCCTTGAGTTTGAGCGTTGTATCGGCCATCACCCAGCCTTTGCCATTGACCTCGAGAAGTGGGTGGTCGAGCTGAAGCTTTTCGACACGCATCGTGCCCGCGCCATTGGCCTGGAAAACGAATTCGCCTTTTTGGAAAACTGGAGGGTCGATACCCGCGGCTCGGAAAATATCAGACAAAACCGGGACGGAACCGAGTGAGCCGTCATGGATTTTTGCCCAGCCATTACCCTTTAAGGTGAGCGGATTAGGCGTCGGGCCGGCCATGTCAATCATGCCGGCGACCGTGCCGCTGAGCGCACCAGGGAGGTTGAGTTGCTCTTGCAAGGTGTCAAGCTCAAGACCGCTTGCATAGAGCTTTGCCGAAACAGGCGTGCCAGACTCAAAAGAAACATGGATGCTGCCGGGGTTTTTCGGGTGAGCGGTCTCAATGATTCCGGAAAGAAGTGAGGCTTCAAAATGAGTCAGGCTAGCACTTGATGGCGTGAGAGTGAGCCGACCCTTTGCCTTGCTGATGGGTAGGTTGGCGACATCCGCCCCGCCTTGATTGATTTGAATTTGAATACGATCAGAGTTGCGGCGCTGCCATTGGAAATGCTCGATCTGCAAATCGGCCCGCCCTCGCTCCACAACAGGGCTTGCCGTTAATTGAAGGTCTCGCAACTCAAGTGAGCCTGTTGCAGAAAGCGCGGGGAAAGCATCTTTGCTAAGCGTTACATTGATAGTTAAATCAACAGGCGTTACGAGCGCCGACAAGCCAAGGTCGCGGATGGCATTGGCGGGCGCTTCACCGAAAAAAGCAACACTCTCAGGGTGGATGCGAATGCCCGTTTGGGATTCCCAGCGCGTCGAAATCGACAGAGAGCCGTCTTGTTGAGCGATTAAATCAAAATCACGCGCGGTGGCCACACCCCATAAAGAGTGGAATTCAAGCTCGCTTGCCGTGAGGTGTAGGGGCGCAAGGCTGTGCAGTTGCCAATCACCTTGCACCGTTAGTGCGGGGAGGGCTTGACTCAAAAAGGCATCTTCTTGCGTTTTGATATTGAGCGGGTGTAGTCGAAAACTTGCGCTTAAATTTTCAGGAGCATCGAGTGGAATGAGAGCCTGTGCGCTCATCCGTGCCGTGCATTGATAGATGTCGAGCGCCGAAATACCCGCTTGGCTGGCCCATTCATGAAGCAGCTCGGGCTCAAGAATGCACTGTCGCGTCGTGGCCAGCAGATCTTTATTTGGTGTAAGCGAAGCCGCAAATAAACCATGGCAGCTCTCGGCCGTAACCCGCGGCACAAAGATATGGAAGCCCTCGCTTAGCCCGCCTTCCGAAAGGCCCTCGCTTTTTGTGCTGTGATTGCTGGCCAGAAAAAGGTTAGCGTGCAGATGATTGGCCGTAAGTTGATTGGGTAAGTTGTTAACTTGCCCGTCGCTGATTTGATGCTGCAACAGGAAATTCGGAGACAGCCCGTCAAGCAAAACAGAAATCTGCGTCACCGTTTCTGCAGAGTAGGTCGGGTCAATCGCAGGGCGTTTGAGCTGTGGCACTAAACGGTCGAGTTGCTGCAGGCTTGGCTGCAAACCCTCAGCGTTAATTTGCAAACTTACGAGTGGTTTCTGTTGCAAGCCTCGGCTCTGTACAAAACCATGAGCGCTAGATTGGCCGCCATAAAGTTGCGCATCACCACTAAATCGGATGAGCCGGGGTTGCAGATGAATCTGCCCGCTCATGACGGGAATAGGCGGCAAAACGACCCCAGGAATCTGTGGTTGCAGCAAGACATCGTGAGCCTGCACATCTAAATAAAGACCAGGCTTAACCCCCGGCGTGCCGTAAATGCGCAGTTGGGCATTGGCCGCACCCTGCTGAGCCAGACCCAGCTGCTGCACAATCGGGTTAACATTAGGGATGCCATCTAAAGCCGCAAAAATAGACGCATCAAGTTGCGCTCGCTCGACATCAACCTGAATATCAATCGCCAGCCCTTTAGGAGTAAAATGCAGATGACCGAGTGCGTCAATTTCCGCTGTGCCTGCTGGCCCCTCAGCAAGGAAGCAAAGGTGTCGATCAGAAAAAGCCGCTAGCCCATGAAGGCCATCGGCTGGATATGGAAAACTAGGGCGCGTGCCATCCGCAGCCGGCAAACCGCTGTATGTAACCCCCAAATCGTCAAAGGAGGCCGCGGTAGCCCATCTAGGCGCGTCAGTTTGAAGCTCAGCATCGAGTGAAATCGAGTAGTCGAATGCAAAATCAGCGTTAGCCGCACCGCGCAATTGCAGGGCGTCAAGAATAGGGATGGCCTTGGGTGCCAATTTTCTTAGACGCGCGATTGCCGGGCCATCTGTGGCCATTGGATTGCTGGAGCCTCGCACGCGCAACCACCAAGCGTCGGATTGCTCGAAAGGCGCCAGTTGCGTTTGGGTCGAGAGCTCGATCTCGTGGCTTTGCGCATCAAGCTGAAGATGCAAACCCGAATGCGAATCGCCCTGCGCGGAAAGTTGGAGTTTTGCGGTGAGCGTATCGAAACGCAAATCAGCGGTGATATCTTGCAGGCTGACTTGCACAGCGGGGACGGTTTGCGCCATTGCAAGCCATGACCCCCAATCGGGCATCTCGGCGTTTTGGTCGGGTACGGGTAGTTGCGCCAAGTCGTAAGACAAGTCGAGGCCGATGATCGTGGCCTGCTTCAGCAAAATAGTCGGCTCACTAAAGAGTCGGAAAGCGAGAGTCGCCGATGCGTGTGCTAAGTGCAAAACTTCGGCGCCGTTTTGGGTGACGGTTAAACCTTGAATCGTCGCTTGGCCGCGCGCCCACGAGAAGGATGCGTCATCGACTTGCCAGTGAAGGGGGGCATCACCAAGCTCGCTGACTGTAAATTCGCCCTGCAAATAGGAGGACGGAAGCGGAATCTCTAAACTAGCGGAAACGGCAATGCCGGCGGTAATGGCTAGCGAAAAAGCGGCGCGGCGAGATAGGCTGAGCATCATTAAGTCGGATTATGATGCTTGTGTTTTAGCCCTTGTTGAGGTGTGGAACTTTCACACCAAACGCGGCGCACGCGAGCACCAATTGAGCAAGTGATTTCATAAGGAATGGTGCCAGCGGCCTCGGCGACTTCGGCGACAGATAGGCATTCGGCGCCATCGCGGCCGATTAAGGTCACTCGATCACCGATGTCAACGCCAGGGACATGCCCTACATCAATGGTGCAATAATCCATGGAAATCGCGCCGACGATGGGGCAGCGGCGACCGCGGATTAAAACGGCACCACGACCTTCGGAGCCGAGGCGGTAAGGCACGCCATCGTTGTAGCCGATAGGTAGTGTCGCGATACGAGTGGGGCGATGACTCACCCAACGGCCTCCGTAGCCCACGGGCGCGCCAGAGGGGAGGTCTTTTAGGAAAACGACCTGAGTGTGCAGAGAGAGGACTGGCCGCAAATTATGCTCGGCCGAAAGGGCATCGGGCAGGACACCAAAGAGAGCGATGCCCGGGCGGACGGCGCCCCCGAGGGGTTGAAGCCCGGTGAAGAGCGCGGCTGAATTAGCGCAATGCGTCATGGGGACGGAAATGCCTGACGCCCGAAGCTCAGCCAAGACCGATTGAAACAAAGCATGATGCTCTGCCGTGTCGGGGTTGAGGCAACCTTCGCGAGCGGGGAAGTGAGTCATGACACCGCGCAGCTCAAGGGCGGGCTCGTTGAGCAAGGCTTGCGCGACACGCAGAGCGGCTTCGG
Organism: Planctomycetota bacterium; assembly: GCA_018671175.1. Lineage (GTDB taxonomy): Bacteria > Planctomycetota > UBA1135 > UBA1135 > UBA1135 > JABHIE01. The sequence continues at coordinate 17,362 of JABHIE010000024.1, forward strand.
GACGCACACCAAGGCGGCCCATGCCACAATCGATTTTGAGGTGAACGCCTAGGCGTGCGCCATGTTGAGCAACCAATTGCCCGAGCGAATGGGCGCGCGACTCGGAGTGAATCCCGACTTCGATGTGGTGTCGCAAAAGAAGCGGCACCTCGGCATCAATCACCGTGCCTAAAACTAAAAGCGGCGTTGTGACACCTGCTTCACGCATTTCGAGGGCTTCGTGGGAGTCGCCGACACCAATGCGCTCGACGCCTTCTTCTGCGCAAATCTGAGCCATGCGGCAAGCCCCGTGGCCGTAGGCGTTGGCCTTTAGCACGGGCCAAACCTCAGCCGCTCCCGCACAATGGCGCGCGATGGATAGGTTGTGGCGGAAAGCGGTGAGGTCGATCTCAGCCCAGGCGCGATGGTCGCGATTCACGCCCTTAGATTAACAATTAGCGACGACCGATGCCGAGTAAGCCCTCAGCTTTTAGGCTAGCAAGGACGCTTTCTTGGATTGGTTTTGGCTCAATCTTGCGGGCTTCAAGACCCTCGAGGATCGAAACAAACCAGTCGTCTTCGTAAATGTCATCAGGAGGTGTTAATTTCCATTTTTTAACGGCATCAAAAAAAGCGAGGCGAGTGGGATACAGCTTGAGGACCTCTCGCATTTTTGCGATGTCGTTTTCAACCATCACCCACGCCATGTTGATGGTGTCGCTGACTTTGCGGTCATATTTTTTGGGTAATGGCGCGTCAGGGTCAAGGAATTTGGTGGCGACTAAATCAATCAACGATTGATATTCATGCCAAGGCGTAAAATCATTTTCGATGAGGGCATAGACTTTGTTTTGTTCTGGCCCAGACATCGGCGAATGGATGTTTGTGATATTTCCGATGCGTCGACACCATGCAATCGCCTCGCAATCGCTCACACCAAACGACGCGCCACTAGCCCAAATGTCATGCAAGCGAATGCCCTCGAAGAGGTCGCCATCTCGGTTGCGATAGACATGAGAAAAGTAATCTGCCGTTTTTTGGTGGCTTGAATCCCAATCTAGAGCGCCAACGGTTAAAGATTTCCAATATTTCTTTCGCGGCAAGAAGCCTGAAATGAGCTCAAGAATGGCCTGCGAGGGCTTCCCCTTTTGCACAGGATGCAAGAGCAACTTTTTCGCATACGACCATTGCCAATCTTGCTCATAAGGCACGGGTGTTTCACCGCGGTAGACCTTGCGAGCAAAGGATTTCCATGTCGCTGACCGCCGCTTGATTTTTTTAGTTTTGAGCTTTAGCGCCAGTGCGTAAGTGTCTGGGTTAAATGCCTGGAATGGGTCCCAAACACCAGTTTCTGCGGCATCTAGGAAATGCGCAAGCTGCAAAAGCCGTTGCGCGAACGCCTCGTCAATCTGGGATAAATCGTCAAAAACCCAATGCAGAGTTTCTTCTTGCTCTTCGAGGCTCATCTCTTGCAAGCGTGTCAGCACAATGGCTGAAGTTGACCCTGGTTGAGGGGTTTCAAGAACGGCGTTTTGAGGTGCAATGCACAGGAGAAGCGAAGCGAACAGCATCAACAAAGGATACGGAATCTTGGAATAAAGGCGAAATTCAGCATTTAATCTTTGACATTGCCTAGTCGTATCTCGCACAATTTGCGCTCAAAGGCGGAATACCCCGCCGAAACCATACATTAACCCCCATTCTGAATTAAGTCATCATGGCTCCAAAGAAGAAAGCAACCAAAAAGGTAGCCCCTAAGAAGGCCGCTAAAAAAGCTGCCCCTAAGAAGGCTGCAAAAAAAGCCGCTCCTAAAAAAGCTGCAAAGAAAGCTGCCCCTAAGAAGGCTGCAAAGAAGTCCACAAAGCGCGCCGCTAAGAAAGTCGTCGACATGATCATCTCCAAGACACGCACCAAAAAGGCTGTCGAAGAGTGCAATGTCTCTTCTGATTTCTACGCCGCTCTTAACGAGTATGTCGTTTCGGCAATCTCTGCCGCTGAAGGCCGCGCCAAGTCAAACGGCCGCAAAACTCTGCGTCCACAAGACCTGTAAATCGGTTTTCGCTTGCGCTCTGCATGTTGATTCATGCAGAGCGTTTTTTTATGCCTTAGGGCTAGATCGGAAAGCGGCCGCTCGCAAATATAGAGGCGTTGCGTTCTCGAAAACTTCGAGTCTAGGAGCGTCAAGTGTCACGCCGCAAAACGCAGCATAATCAAGGATTTGAGCTGCATTTGGGTTGGTTTGAGCACCCAGAGAGGCGCGCTCGTCGGTGAAAAGACCGGGGTCGCCAAAGAAAGCTTCGCCCAGCGGGACGGCGGAATCGCACTGCTCTTGAGGCAAAATAAGAGGTGCGCTCAGCGTTTCAATTGCATCGCGCGTGCGCCTATAAGAAGCGTGATAGATCTCTTTGCGGTAGGCGTCTAATACAAAGTGTGCCGTTTGGTCGAGAGGCGCTTCAAGCATTTTGGCTTGGAAGCCAACAACACCAGCGCAAGGTATCTCAAGCGCAAAACTTAAAGTGCGCGCAGCAGCGCAAGCGATGCGCAAACCCGTGTAAGAGCCTGGCCCAATACCGACGAGCACCGCTGAAAGTTGATTCTTGTTCACCCCCGCCTCTTTGAGGAGGTCGTCAATCTCAGAGAGGAGCGTCACACCGCGCTGGCCCGAGAAAAATCGCATATGTAAATCACGGCCTTGCGCATCTGCCTCAAAGCGAACGGCTACGCTGGCCTCGCGCCCTGATTGCTCGATGGCTAAAAGAGCGCCAGTCACTTAAGCAAGGATGCCGTCTTCGCGAGCGGCGGCTTCGAGTGTGTCGAGCGATTGGCTGACATCGTTTTGCGTCTCGGCCTCAACCATGAGGCGTAGTAAAAGTTCAGTGCCAGAGAATCGCACGACCGTGCGACCTCGACCTTGAAGCTCAGCATCAATGGCTGCGCAAGCGGCAGAAAGAGCAGGAAGCTCACTCATTGGCGCCCGACGCGTGGCGGGCAAATTGCGCAACTCTTGGGGGAAATCGGCGTAACCCTTGGCGAAGTCAGAAGGCTCAAGACCGGCCTCGCAAATCGCTTGAGCGATCTTTAAGAAAGTGTAGAGGCCATCGCCACGGAAGCCGTGCTCAGACCCAAATAAAATGTGGCCCGATTTTTCGCCGCCCAAATTACCACCAGTGGCTCTCATGCTTGCCGAAACATAGCGGTCGCCAACCTGTGTGCGATGCAGGCTTACACCGTCTTTAGAGAGCCACCGCTCAAGCGCGAGATTGCTCATGACCGTCGCCGTGACGCGGTCGCCAGCTAGTGAACGACTGCGGCTTAGAAGGCTTCCTAGGCCGGCTAGGATGACATCCCCGTCGAGGATGCGGCCTGAACCATCGACCAGAATGCCGCGGTCGGCATCGCCATCGAGGGATACGCCTAAAACACAATCATGCTCTTTGGCGGCATCGGCGGCGGCCTGTGCATGAAGCGCACCACAGTCGGCATTGATGTTGCTGCCATCAGGCTTGTCGTGGATGACGACTGGCTCTGCCCCGAAAGCTTTTAGGATGCGCTGAGCAATTTGAGATGCAGCCCCATTTGCGCAGTCGACCAAAACGCGCCAACCTTTCAAATCAAGGTCAGGGAAGGCGTCGGCTCTCAGCCAACCGATGTAGTCGGCGACCAGGTTTTTTGCCCGCCGGATTTCGCCAAGTGGGCTATGCATCGTAAGCTCATTTTCGCACAGAAGCTCGGATTCGAGCTCAATCTCAACGGTGTCGCCCAGTTTGCTCCCGTCTGCGTTGAGCAACTTGACGCCATTGTCGTGGGCGGGGTTGTGTGACGCTGAGACAACAATGCCAGCGGAGTAATCACCATGAGCGGTTATGAACGCAATGCAAGGCGTAGTGGCCAAGCCCAAGACATCAACATGGACACCTGCACGAGCGAGACCTTCGGCAAGTGCCGCCGCGAAAGGCTCGCCGCTTTCACGACCGTCGTGGCCGATGACGACTTGGGTCGTCGTCGTATCGCCTTGCTGAGCCGCACGCCTTACGCGAAGCCCTAAAACATGACCAAGTCGCGTAAGCAACTCGGGTTGAAGTGGATATTCGCCCGCGCGGCCGCGGATGCCATCCGTACCAAAAAATTGTCGAGTCAAAACTATTTCTCGAGTTTGTGAACAGAGATTTCGCCTGCGCCTGCTGACTCAGGCCCGACGGTGAGGGCGAGCATGAGTTGCTTTTTGAGGTCGGCGGATTGAATATCGACCAGCGCCCACTCAATGGGGATTGTGAACCCCTCAGCGGCGTCTTCTGGAATGCGGTCGCGGTGTGCAAAAAGCATGATGTGATCGCGCACCCATTTTTCGGTGAATTTTGACCCCAACAGGGCGGAGTCATTAATTGTGGCGACCCAGGGGCTAATCGACCATGGGTTAAATTGGAGATGCGCCGCGATGGGTTTGCCGGTGTGCGACAAATCGGTGGCGGCGGGGATCCAGTTGACGGTGGGCAGCTCGCTCAAGCGAATCGGCAGCGAGATGCTGATCGTGCTGGGTTGCATCTGGAGGTGCGCTTCTTTGGCGCGTTGACTTAGCCCCAGCTCAAGGCGCATCGTGTCGCGCTGGTTTGGAGAAATGCGGGCGATTTCTAGGAGCTCGTAGTTGACGCCCTTGCCCTGAGCGGCCTGCTCAAGAGCCCGTTGCACGCGCTTGACCTCTCTTGATGGCCCATTTAATGAAACCTGATTAGGGCTGAAAACAGCGGTGTCAGGTTGGGCGGCATAACCCTCGGCTGCTTCGCCTTGAATGCGTAAGAAGGCAGATGAAAGCGGAATGGAAAGCTCTTTGCGCCGCTCGAAAAGTAAGACTTGCAAGGGTTGGCGCGTCTCTTGTATTTCGGTGAGATAAGTCTTGGCTTCTGCTTCGCGCGCCCATGAAAGGTCGATGGGTGAGAACGGAATCTCGTATATATCGACTTCTTGGGCGGCATTAAAAACGGCTTGATAGCTCGCGCGGCATGGGGATGCAAAAAACTGTTGCAAACTCGTGCGTGGCCCATCAAAAAGGAGTTTTACGGAAGCGCCTTGCTTTGGTTGTACGAGCATCCAGCCTTCAGGGACGCCAATTTGCATGGAATGCGCGCTTAAGGCGGAAGAGGTTGATGTCGTAACGACAAATGGCTGAGAGAGCTCAGTCGCAACATTGCCGCTTGCCCAAAACCATAGGGTAATTGCGAGTGCGATGGCGATGACCTTGCGCCGCCAATCATCAAATAATAAAGACTTCAGGAAACTCATGATGCAGACCCTGGGTGGCGCGTGTCGCTAAGATTTGTGTCAGCTTTGGAATCGCTTGAGATGGACTCTTCTTGCGGGGTAGGCGGCTCAGCGTTGAGTGCCTCGTAAAGCGCGGCTTCGAGTTGATCAAACGGAATAGGCTTTTGAATCTCACCGTTGGAAGCGAGAGAAATTTCACCCGTTTCTTCGGATACCACTAGCGTGATGGCGTCGCTCTCTTCAGTAACGCCGATGGCTGCACGATGTCGCGTGCCAAGGTTGCGCTGGATGTCGGGGTTATTAGAAAGGGGCAGTAAAACCGATGCCGCGACAACATTGTCTTTGCGGATGACAACCGCACCATCGTGAAGTGGGGCGCTCGGAAAGAAAATGCTCTCAAGCAGGATGCCCGAAACTGGTGCGTCAATAGAAACCGCACCTTGGCAAAGACCAGCCAAAGAGTCGCGCCGCTCAAAAGTAATGAGTGCGCCCGTGCGCGCTTTGGCCATGCGTTTGGCTGCGGCAACAACAGGCCCGAGTGCCTCTCCGGATACGCGCTGGCGACTAGCAAAAAGGCGGAAGCCCGTGCCGCGACCAAATCGTGAAACGCCTTGCCGCAATTCAGGTTGGAACAAAATGGCGACCACAATCACTAAGTAAGGCGTAACGCTCGAAAGAATATCGGCCAAAACGGGAACACCTGGCCAGCGTGACAAAACGCCAATCAGCAGGATGACGAAGAGCCCAAAGAAAAACATCCCGCGGAGGACACCGCCGCCTCGAGTGCTGCCAAGGAAGCGCAAAATTGCATAGATGGCAATCGCGAGCAGGATGATTTCGAGAATCATCGAGACTTGTGGGCGGCCGAGTAGGAAAGGCATGGGGAGTAGGGCGGGTGGGGGTGGCGGAGTTACTCTAGATTAGTGGAAGTGCAGCCCCAGGCAACCTTTGCAGCATCCCATATTTTTTCACCGGTATGCAAGCGGATGACATCTACCCCTGCTGATGCGCAAAGTGCTGCAGCCCCAGCCGTGCCAAGGTCGCGTTGATTCGGCTCGGCGTTGTTGAGGAATGGAGCCATAAAGGACTTCCGCGAGGGTCCAGCGAGGCTTTGGAAGCCAGATGCTCTCCAAATGTGAAGCTGGCCCATGAGTCGTTGACTCTGCTCAGCGGTCTTTGAAAACCCGATGCCGGGGTCAAGGAAAAGTCGTTTGGGTGAAACCCCTGAAATCATGGCGCGGTGGGCGCGGAGGAGGAGCTCGTCAAAAACATCACCAAGCAGGAAGTCATATTGCGTGCGCTCTTGCATATCGGCGGGCGTGCCGCGCATATGCATAATCGTGAGCTTGGCGTTGGCGGCGGCGGCGACTTGTGCCATCTCGGGGTCAGACAGAGCCGAGACATCGTTGATCATGTTGGCGCCCGCGCCGAGGCAAGCTTTGGCGACAACGGCCGATTGTGTGTCGATGGAAATCTTGATGCGCGCTACTGTTAATTCAGGGCAGGCTAACAGAAGCTCGATTGCGGGCAGAAGCTTGGATAGTTGGGTCTCATTTGAAACGGGCTTTGCGCCTGGACGCGTGCTTTCTGCGCCAAGATCGAGCCATTTTGCACCGTGCTGCACCGAGTTGATTGCCGTGCGAATGAGATCGCTTTCGCTAGCTAGCTTGCCGCCGTCTGAAAAGGAGTCGGGCGTGAGGTTGAGGATGGCCATCCAGGTTGGTGCGGGCCGAGGCGCGGCAAAGGCGTGCCTCGCCGAGAGGAGTCGTGCTGCAACCCAGCCGGGGCTATTAGGGGTGCAATCAGCATTGGCGTCTAGATGCGGCGCGTGAAGCTGCTCAAATTTAAGCCAATCAAGTGGGCGCAATCGTTGGGAGCCATCGGGCAACTCGCCTCCGTGTTGCAGGCCAATGGCATCGCAATCGGCACGGGCAATCTTGGGGCCTCGCCACCAGCCGTCAACACCTAATGGAAAGGAATGGTGCGGCAATTCGTAGCCGGCGAGGGCCCAGGGTGCAATCAACTTGTTGCAGATGCGTCGGGCATCGGCGGTGGCCCGCTTTGTGAAGCATCAGCCACAACCTCTTGCCGCGTGATGGCGATTCCTTTGATTAAATCGCGCACTTCTTGGCCAGAAATCGTCTCGTATTGAATGAGGGCTTGTGCCACACTCTCAACACTGTCTTTGTGCTCGTTTAGCATGTTTAGAGCCCGTTCTTCGGCATTTTTGCTGATAGTGGAAATCTCTTCGTCAATGATACGCGAGGTGGATTCGGAGTGGTCATGGCCCATGCCAATCTCGCCGCCAAGGAAGTCATTGCCACGCCGCTCGGCAAAACGAATTAGGCCAAGCTTCTCGCTCATGCCCCATTCGGTGACCATGAGCCGCGCAAATTGAGTCGCGCGCTGGATGTCACTGACCGCACCCGTAGTGATGTCATCACAGAAAATGGTCTCTGCGTGTCGACCGCCATAAAGGACGACCAACTCATCAAGAACCTGCCCGCGTGTGTAATGCATGCGTTCTTTTTCAGGAAGCATCATCGTTGCGCCAAGCGCCATGCCGCGTGGAATGATTGTGACCTTGTGCACGGGGTCGGTGTTTTCGAGGAAGCAATTCAAAACGGCATGACCGGCTTCGTGGTAGGCGGTGATTTTTTTATCACTCTCTTCCATGACACGACTTTTCTTTTCTTTGCCGAAACGCACTTTGTCGCGAGCTTCTTCGAGGTCAGCCTGAGTGACCCATTCGTGCTCTTGCATCGCAGCAAGGATGGCCGCCTCATTAACCAGTGCGGCAAGCTCAGCACCTGAAAAGCCGGGTGTACCTTGAGCGATGACTTTAAGATTGATGGAAGGATCAAGTTTGACCGCCTTTCCATGAACCTTAAGAATCATTTCGCGGCCTTTTACATCGGGTAAATCAATTACGATTTCGCGGTCAAATCGGCCAGGTCGCATGAGCGCGCTGTCGAGTACATCAGGTCGGTTGGTCGCTGCGCAAACGATGATGTTGGTGTCGGTGCCGAAGCCATCCATCTCGACCAGGATTGCGTTGAGGGTTTGCTCACGCTCATCATTGCCTCCGCCCATGCCACTGCCGCGCTTACGGCCGACGGCATCAATTTCGTCGAGGAAAATAATGCAAGGAGCGGCTTTGCGGGCTTGCTCGAAGAGGTCACGCACGCGGCTTGCGCCAACGCCGACAAACATCTCAACGAAGTCGGAACCAGAAATGGAAATGAAAGGTACATCAGCTTCGCCTGCGATAGCTTTTGCTAAAAGGGTTTTGCCTGTGCCTGGGGAGCCGACCAGCATCACACCGCGTGGGATGCGGCCACCGAGTCGCTTAAACTTTTCGGGAGTCTTGAGGAACTCTATGATTTCTGAGACCTCTTCTTTGGCCTCTTCGATACCTGCGACATCGGCGAAAGTGACGCCGGTGCGTTTTTCAGTGTCATACATGACAGCTCGCGATTTGCCGAAATTCATGAGCCCGCCACCGCCACCGCCTTTCATTTGTCGGCCCATGAAAAACCAAATCACGCCAATAAACAGCAGGATTGGGCCGAAGCTGTACAGGAACATCATGAAGCCCGAGCTTTCTTTGGTGCGCATACCGCCAGTCGAGTGGAAGGTGAGACCTTCTTCAATCGGTGCGTTTGCCGCGCGCAGTTGCACGAGCAATGCGTTTAAGTCAAGGGCGCTGTCATCGCTAGAGAGCGCATCGATTTCGGCATAATGGATGCCCTTAGAGTCGCTGAAATCGAGGAAAAAGCGTTGACGCTCAATCGTCGCGCTTTTTGGATCGTTGGGGTCAATCGGCTCAAATAAACGAATCGGATAACCGCGCAAAGGCAAAATCGAACCCGCTTTGACATCAGCCAGAAAGCGATCAAATGGCATCGATGGCTCAAGGTCTTTTGCCTTGGCTTGAATCTCGCGCACCTTTGGCCAAATCGTGCGGCTGTCAGGAACCGTAATTGTTGCGCGGATTGCTTTTGCTTTAGGGTCGGTTTCTGATTTGCGGAAAGTCGCCTCAAACCCGGAATTGTCGTCAAATGCCAGCACTTGCTCAAATTGCCCCGTGTAGAGGTTGTACCAGAAGGCGTCTTCGTTAATGTTGATCCGCGAAGGGTCGGATCCCATCATGACGAGCATGACGAGGAGCAAAGCCGAGACCAATAAAAATGGGGCGATAGGGCGGCGTGGCGGTTTTGCGCCTTTGCCCTTGTTGTCGCCTTTTGGCTCGGGGGTTTCGTTGGGTGAGTTGGGTTGCATGTCAGTAGACCTCGCGATGGAGCGAGGCAGCGATTTCCATCAAGATGGATTCAGCGGCGGATGCCGAAATCTCGTCGAACGCCGAGTAGGGGTCTTCGCCTTGGCCGGGTAAGAATTCGAGTGAGCGAGAAAAAGTGCCCGACGCGATTTTGTCGCCGGTGGAAGTTTGAAACGACCAATGTATTTGTAGGTCAGAAGCCGTAACAACGGTGCCTACGAAATGGCGGCGACGAACGCGGCCGATTTCTGTGGAAAGAATGTAGTCAGCAGATTGGCTGTCAAGAGAGACATCAAGTTGCCGTATAGCCTCGGTGCGCAGGAACCGCGTAAGCGGCGCTTCGATACCGTGCCAACGCGTGTCATTAACCGTGACAGGAATTGCCATCGAACGCCCCGAAGTGATCGATGCGTCAAGTATTTGATAACCGCAGCTCGAGATGCTCGCAATCGCGAGGTACACCAAAGCGCTTAAAAAGAGCGGTCTCAGCTGCCTTCCTCCGTGGCGGCGGGCTCGGCAACTATGGGTTTTGTGTCGTGTGGCAAGGCCTGTCGGTTTTTTAGAGCATTGGCCGCGCCTTCTGTGCCGGTGTATCTTTCAGCTTCTAGGTAGGCATTCCTTGCGCCTCGCAAATTGTTGATTTTGGCATAAAAATCACCGACAACTACATAGTGTTGAGCAATGAGCGAGTCGACCTGAACTAGCAGCTGAGTGGCTTCGTCGACATACGCGCCAGTTTGGCTAAAGTGCAATAAATACGATGTCAGTAAATTGCGAGCAGTGCGCATATCCGTAACCCCGCTTTCGGGGCTGATAATTCTGAAATAGCTGGCTTGAGCTGCGCGAAAGGTGCCGACATCTTCGTATTTAGTTCCGGTGAATCTCTCAATGAGATTGTCAAAATCGATTTTTGCTTCGGTAAAGGCGCCCTCTTCGAGGTGGTAATGCCCAAGTCGAATGAGCGCGTCGGCCTTGAGATCATCATTTTGATAATGGTAAGTCGCGAGGTCATCTAAAATCGTTTCGCCACGCGCAGGTGCTGAGAAGAAACCGAGAAAGCCCTTGCGCGTGCCTTGGAGATATTCGGTGCCCACTTTTAAGAGGCGATTGCCGATGCGGAAGGCATCTGTTCTAGAATCGGGAGACTGGATATAGGCGCGATAGTAATTAATCGCGGGGTCGATTTTGCCCAACTCCCAGTGGCTGTCACCGGCAAGGCGTAAAAATATCGGCCGCGCATTGCGGTCAAAAGACTCGACTTTGAAGGATTCGAGGCTGTCTGCAACCGTTTCCCAGTCGTTGCTTTGTGCTGCAGCCATAGCTGGCGCCAGCTCAGATTGGCTGCGGGGGTGGATGTTGCTCTGGCAGGCTGCAGCACAAAATGTGATGAGCCCAAGCGCGGCAATGCGGGCAGGAATGGAGGCAAGAGTCATGATGTCAGCGCGATTTGATGTCGGCGTGCCAGGGCGGCCCATGATTTGGGCGGCCTATCTAGGTGGTAGGCGAGAAATTCGCCCATGATTGTAAGGCATAGGTCATGCTCACGCAGGGTGAGTTTTGCTGCGCTTTCTGAAAGAAAAAAGCTAAGTTGCGCAGCAGATAGTTGATGCGCTCGACTTTGAGGCCGAGGCTGACCAGGAGCCAGGATGCCCCCCGATGCGGTATGAAACCAAATCTCTTGCCCTAGGTCGTGTGGCGGGTCATGCCGAAGGATTGGTGAAATCCCGAGTAGCTTGAGCACGCGTAGGATTGCGGAAATGAGTGAGAAGTCGGTCTCAGCATTTCCTTGGCTCAAAGCTTGCAGAGATTCGGCCAAAAACAGGAACATCTCGGCTGAGCTTTGGTGGGCAGGAGAGCCCAATTCGGCCAGTTCACCCAAGAGCGCTGCTGCTGCGAGTCGGTCGGGGTTGGCGCTTAATTCGGGCATGCGGTCGAGAAGCTCAGAGCGATAAAGCGTCTGCATCTCGGCGTCGGGCGGCCCGCCGTATTCGATTTGAACCAGCGACCAGACATCCAAAACGCCGAGAGAGCCTGATTTGAGCTTGTTTACGCCCTTTGCCACCAATGAAATTGTGCCTTGGCGTGGGGTTAAAACTCGGACGATGAGCGAACTTTCGGAATAAGGCCAGCGGCGGAGGACGATGGCCGGCGTTTTGTGTCGGGCGGCCATCAATCAGTCGGTAGAAGTCGTGGGCGGGTTATCAGCTATGGGGCTGACACCACCCGTTTCGCGCATGAGCCGCACACTCAAAATGCGGCGGTCATCGGCTTCAAGAATCTCGAAAGAGATACCCTCAATCAGCAGCGAGTCGCCAATCGTCGGGATGCGCCCCAGTCGATCAAAAATCAAACCACCCAGCGTGTCGTAGTCTTCGTCGTCGGGTAAATCACATTTGAAAGCTTCATTGAGCTCGGCCAGATTGATGCGCGCATCGGCAATCGCGCGGTCGGGTGATTGCATTTGCAGCCCGTGCGTTTCTTCCTTTTCATCATGTTCATCTTGAATATCGCCCACAATGCTCTCGAGGATATCTTCAATCGTGACCACGCCCGCCGTGCCGCCATATTCATCGACCACAACCGCAAGATGGATGCGGCGGCGGCGCATTTCTTCGAGCAAACTTGGCACGCGCATCGTTTCCGGCACAAAATACGGCTCGCGCATTTGCGTGCTGACGAGAGCTGATTTCCAGTCGTCCGTGCTCGTGTCTGGGCGGACGACATCTTTGAGGTAAAAAACACCCGCGATGTGGTCGAGGTCTTCTTCGAAAGTGGGCACGCGCGAATGCCCTTCGTCGAGCGCGAGAGCAAGAGCTTCGTGAACCGTGGCGGAACTCGAAATGGCGGTCAGCTCGGTGCGCGGCGTCATGATCTCGGCGGCGTCGGTGTCGGGCAAATCCATGACTCGGCTAATCATGCGCCGCTCAGAATCTTTGAGCTCTTCTTCGCGCTCTGATTCGCGCGCGACATCAATCAAGTCGGCCGCCAATTCATCGGTGGCGGGGGAAGTCGTGTCGGCGCCAAGCGTGCGAAGCAGCAACTGCAAAAGGCTCGTCAAGGGGCGTAAAAACCAAGCCGCGACTGTGACAAGCGGGATAAGCGCAATTACAAATCTGCGCGCGCGGCGGCGGGTAATAAGGCTAGGGATGCCCTCGAGGGCGATGCCGGCGAAGGCTGCGGCAAAAATCCAGGTCAGAATCTGTGCGAACCCTTGATCGGATTGTTTGAGGTGGGCCGTTTCGTCGAGGAGGATGGCGACCGCGGCCGCAACTGAGAAAATGCGCAGAATTCCGGCGGTCGTGGCAATCGCAAGCGGAGAATCGGCTGCGTTTTCGGCCCGCAGTCGCGGCCCATCAGGTAAATCATCGATGAGCGATGAGCGCACGGGCGAGGCCAGCAAAGTGCGCAAACCACCGCAAATCGCACCGATAAGGATGAAAAGCGCCGGGACGGCGAGGGAAGGTTCGGGTAGGGCGGGGTTGCTCAAGGCTGGAAAACAGGAAACGGGAGGGCGTCCTGACTACTATCTTAGTCATGGAACGGACTCCCTGCGACCTTCTGGTTTTTGGTGCAAACGATGTAGTGACTTGGGTCGACGGTGTTGCCGGCGATTCGGTGGCTGTTTTAGACGGAAAAGTTGTTGCGGTTGGCGATCAAGCGAGCTTGCGCGCCGCCTGGAATCCGGCTGAAGAAACCGACGCGTCGGGCAGTGTGCTCGTGCCGGGGTTTGTTGATGCGCATACGCACCCTGTTTTTGCGGTGGGGCGTGCCGAAGAATTTGATTGGCGCGCGCAAGGGGTCGATTATCTTGAAATCGCCCGACGCGGTGGCGGCATTTTGTCGAGCGTGAAAAATGTACGCGAGTGTGATGAGGGGCGACTGACCGAAATCGTCGAGGGGCATTTTCAGCGCATGCTGGGTTTAGGCACGATGGCCTGCGAGGCGAAATCTGGTTATGGCTTATCGCTTGACGCCGAGTGTAAATCTCTGCGAGCGATTCGTGACGCGGCTGAGTTGACTGGCATGGAAGTCCACCCTACTTTTTTGGGTGCACATATGATTCCGGCCGAGCACCGCGACGCGCCCGATGTTTATATGGATTTACTTTGTGAAGAGATGTTGCCGCGAGTTGCCGACGAAGGCTTGGCGCGAGCCGCCGATATTTTTATCGAAGAAGGTGCGTTTAACTTGCAACAGGCGCGTCGTTATCTCGAGCGAGCAAAAGAATTGGGCTTTGCTTTGCGGGTTCATGCCGATCAATTTAATGAGTTGGGTGGCGTGCAGTTGGCCGTTGAGTTGGGCGCTGAATGTGTCGATCACCTCGAAGCGCTCACTGACGCGGGGCTTGAGGCGTTAGCTTTGGGTGAAAAGAAAACATTTGCGGGTTTGTTGCCCGCTGTCCCGCATTTTTTGCGCCAGTCGATTGACGCACCCGCGCGGAAGTTACTGGATGCAGGGGTGCCGTATTTTGTGGCGACTGATTTCAACCCAGGCTCTTGCTATACGCCAAGCTTGGCTGAAGCCGCGCATTTTGCGCGCGTGCGTTTGTGTTTAACCGCGAGTGAGGCGCTTTACGGAGTCACTGCGGGCGCGGCTGATTCGCTCGGTATCGGCGACCGCCGCGGGCGTATCGCCCCAGGTTATGAGGGCGACTTTTTGATGCTTGATTTGCCTGATATTCATCATTTTGGCTACGCCTTTGGCGAATGCCCCGTGATGTAGTTACCAGAGACTGATTTTAGGCAAGAAAGGGATTTTTAGGGCAAGCGGCCATGTGCCAATTCCCCAGGTTGAGCCTATAACTTGCTCTCGACGATTGAGAGGATTTCAGTCTCGGCAGTTTGTGCGCTTTCCACAATTGCTTGGCCGCGTTTTTCGAAATCAGCAACGGCTGTTTTGTCGGTGAGGTCGCCTGAGTTGATGCGTACATTTAAGAATGCACCCATTACCGCGGAGCGTGCGCAAAGTGCGGCTACACCCGCATCAGAGGCCGATGCGCTCATGCCGATGTCGGCCATGGCGCGGGCGACATCCATGGATTGCAGCGAAACTTCCATCACGCGGAAGGGGGTTTCGATCGCAAATAAAGTCGCGGCTTGCACGGCTTCTTCTTTGGCGGCCTTTTCAGAATCTGATTTGTCTGGTAAGCGCCAAGCCATCATGATGCGCTCGAAGGCCTCGGTGTCGCGGTCGATGAGAGCAACTAATTCTTGGTGACAGACTTTGCCCTTTTCAGCCCAATCGCTGAACTCTTCCCAGCGTGAATCCCACCCGCGCTTGTGGCTCGACAAGTTGGCCACCATTGTGCCGAGTGCTGCACCGAGTGCGCCCAAATTTGCGGCGATGGAGCCACCGCCAGGTGCGGGTGATTCGCTTGCGGTTTCTTCGACAAAATCTTTGACTGTCATTGCGGCGAGTCGCCCGCCTTGCTGTTTGGCGGCAAGGACATATTCGATAATACTCTTTTGCGGGTCAAATTTGCTGAGGTCGTCTAAGCCCAGAGACTTGACTGCGATTTTGATGAGCTCGCCGTCGCTTACGCCGGTGGATCGCTTCTGTAGCTGCAAATAATGGCGACCCGCATCAAGCATGGAATGGAGCGGAATCAAACCCACAAGCTCAGAGCCCGTTACGCGCATACCCCGCCGATTAGCAGAAGCGTAAACCGCATCAAAGGCTTGATGAACTTTGGTGACGCTAATGTCGGTCAAATTCATGGAGACCTGAGCGATGCCGAATTCTTCGATGTACCAACCAATACCCTTGACGCATTTCAGCTCGCCCGGCGCCCAAATGGCTTTACCGTTTTCATCGCGGACGACTTCGCCCGTGAGAGGGCAGGGCTCGCGCTTGATACGGCCTTTTTCGCGCACATCAAAAGCGATGGCATTTGCGCGGCGCGGGGATGTCGTGTTGAGGTTGACGTTGTAAGCCACCAAAAAGTTGCGTGCCGAAACCGCGGTCGCGCCCGTGCCTGGTTGAAACTCACTTGGGCCAAAATCAGGAGCCCACTCTGGGTCGGTGAGGCGGTCTTTGAGTGCCTCGTATTCGCCTTTGCGCACATTTGCCAAGTTCTGGCGCTCAGGACGACTCGCGGCATTTTCATAGAGGTAGATTGTCAAACCAGCCTCTTCGCCAAGGCGGCGCCCAAGCTCGCGCGCGTATTCAGCCGTCTCGTCCATTGTGATGCCTGAAATGGGCACCAAGGGGCAGACATCCATGGCGCCGAAACGTGGGTGCTCGCCAGTGTGCTTGCTCATGTCGATGAGCTCGGCGGCTTTTTTGCCGGCAGCAACGGCGGCGTCAAGGACGGCGTCAGGCTCGCCCACGATCGTAACCACGGTGCGGTTTGTGGCCGCGCCAGGGTCAACATCGAGGAGCTCAACTCCGTCGATGGCTTCGATGACAGCAGTGATTTTTTCGATGACGGCAAGGTCGCGGCCTTCGGAAAAGTTGGGGACACACTCGAGTAGGCGTTTCATGGCGGAAATTGTAGTTCTATGACTTAAAGAGTGGGCGACAGTTCCTCCACTTCCCGCAGTTTGTTAGGATTTTCTCTACATGAGTGACAGCACTACGAAACCACGCCGCGTTTGCTTCTTTGGCATTGATGGCGCCACCTGGAAAATCATCAAGCCAATGGTGGCCTCTGGTCGTCTGCCCAACCTTGCCGCGATGATGGAAAACGGCAGTTATGGCGTGCTCGACAGCACTTGCCCAGCGAATTCTTCACTTGCCTGGACATCACTACAGACGGGTGTCCACCCCGGCAAGCACGGGATTTTCTTTTTCCGTGAGCAGCCAAGCGGCATGTATCAACGGCCAATAGTCAGCTGGAATTCGGTGCACGCTCCAAGCATTTGGTCGTTGGCCAATGAGCATGGCAAGAGAGTTTCGTCATTGTATTTCCCAATGACTTTTCCGCCTGAAAAGGTCGACGGTGTGATGATTAGTGGTCTGTTGACTCCTGATCGTAATGCTGATTTCATCTATCCACCCGAGTTTCGCCAAGAGCTAGAAAAGGCCGTCGGTGAGGTGCCAAGTGATAACGAGCCTGAAGTCGTTTTTGGCACAGTCACTCAAGAGGCTGCCGCGAAAAAGTTATTTGAAACAACCGATCAAATCGCGCGCATTGGCGCTTACGCTTTCGATAAGCAAGACTGGGATTTATATGGCATCGTTTTTAGGGGTGTCGATTTGGCTTCACACCGCGCATGGTGCTACCAAGACCCGCAATGGGCCAAACTAAACCCTGCTGCTGCTGAAAAAGGAAAAGATTTACTTGGTAGCGTTTATGATTTACTCGATGCAAAACTAGGTGAAATTAGAGATCGTCTCGATGACGAGACCACATTAGTCGTTGCCTCTGATCATGGTTTTGATCGTATCACGCACCGTTTCTATGTGAATCGCTGGCTGGTCGAGCAAGGCTACCTGAAATTAAAAAACGGCAAAATCGCTTGGATGAAAACCAAGCTATTTTTCAGGCAAAAGTTCCATGGCGCATTGCGCCGCTTGCGTCTGCTGCAGACCTATCAAGCCACCATGAAAAAACTAGGTGGCGGCGGGAATTCTCCAGACATGGGTGAAGCCATGTTGATGTCGCTTGTTGATTGGCCGCGCACTAAGGCTTACTCATCGTTTGGCGGGGGCGAAGACATTGTCCTTATCAACCTCAAGGGGCGTCAGCCCGAAGGCTGTGTCGAGCTGGGGCAAGAATACGAAAGCTTGCGCGAAGAAATCATCGACAAAATCAAGCAATACAAAGATGCTGATGGCACGGCGTTAGTCGCTGATGCCTGGAAGCGCGAAGATTTGTGGTCAGGGCCGTCAATCGAATTGGCACCTGATATTCAGTTCTTGGCGAGCGATACGGGCGTAAATGCGGGCGGTAATCCGCTGATGCCCGTTACATCCGAGCCGGCGCTTGATGGCATGCCGGCCATGCATCGGCTTGAGGGCGTTTACCTGATGGAGGGCCCAGGCGTCGTCCGTAAGGGCCATGAGGCTGCAAAGGGCCAGATCGCCGATATCGCGGTCACGATGCTGCACTTGCTTGGTCTCCCAGCCGAAGATTACATGGATGGCGGGCTTTTGGGCGATGCGTTTGAGCCTGAGTGGCTTGCCGCAAACCCTGTGCTGGCGCGCACTGGCAACCGCGGCCGTCTTGATTTCAAAAAATCTGACGACTGGGGTAGCGATGAGGATGCTGCCAAAGTCGCCGAGACTTTGCGGTCTTTGGGGTATTTGGAATAGCCAAGAAATGGCTGTTGAGTCGGCTTGTTTGGTTTAAACTGAAAAACCTTCCGGAAGCTTCCCTATTTCCCTCTCTGAGGGCA
>JABHIE010000025.1 GCA_018671175.1 Planctomycetota bacterium
TGGCGCCACACTCGGTAATTTCTGGGTCGACATCACTGTCCCAGTTGCCGCGACAAACCTCGCAGGTGACCAAGCGACCGAATCATGGACCAACGACCCGACCGTGAATTTCTCATGGACGGCAGCAAGCGATGATTTGTCTGGCCTTGACGGATATACAAGTAGCGCAGGCCCTCTGACCGCGGCTACGACCAACACGCCACATACTTTTATTGGCGACGGTGACCACCACAACTTTGATTTAACGGCCTACGACATTGCTGGCAACACCAGCTCAACCTCAATCGGCACATTCTGGATTGATACAACCGCGCCGAGCAAGCCACTCGCATTAAGCGGTGATCAAGCACCAAGCACCTGGACCAACGACAACGAAATCGCGTTCACCTGGGAAGCTGCTCAAGATGCCCTCTCCGGCATTGCAGGCTACGACTCAACGGGCGACGACCTTCTTGACCTTCCTTCAGATGCACTAACAACTTCCGTCGTCTTCCCTGACGGATTGACAAACGAGTTTTCGCTAAAGGCCGCAGATAATGCAACAAACTTTGGCCCAACCGCAGGCCCTAAAGGCCCCTTCTGGATCGATACGGTCAAACCATTTGACGCTTCGGGTTTGACTTCAAGCCAAACACCAGGCGCCTGGACAAACAACCCTGAAGTCACTTTTAATTGGTCTGCTGCGAGCGATGACCTTTCTGGGCTCTTGGGCTATGACCTTGACGATGACAAAACGGTTGATCTTCCTGCCGACAAGACTGGATACACGATCAGTTTTGAAGACGGCGCAGAAAACGAGTTCCACCTGGCCGCCCACGACAACGCTGACAATATCGGCAACGATGTCGGCCCTGACGCTGGCATGTTCTGGATTGACACTACTGCTCCAGAGCTAACTGAATTCACTTCCACAACCAACCCAGACGGTTGGGCTCAAAGCCCCGTCCCTGGCACGGAGAACTACGATCTGAATATCGGTTGGGTTTTCTTTGAAGACGACCTTGCCTCTGGTATTACCGAGTACGAAACCGATTTTGGTGGCACCACCAACACCACTACTGATTCTGCCTTTGACACGACGGGCCTCATCGAAGGCGAGTATTCCTTCCTCGTGCGCGCCTTTGACTTTGCTGGCAACGAATCAAGCTGGCAAGACTTCGGCCCACTAGGTATTGACAACTCGGCGCCAACTGCGGTTCGTGATTTTGTTTCCAACACTCACAACCCTGGCGTTTGGACAAACGCAACGGCAGTCGACTTCCAGTGGCTCTCTGCACTTGACCCTCTTGCTGAACCTACGGCAAACCAAGGTCACCCAGGCTCAGGCGTTTCGGGTTACACCTACAACATCGAAGGCGCCGAGACAGGCGAATTGCTCCCTGAAGATTTAACTCTTGCGATTGACATGACCGATAGCCAAGGCGAGTATCGCGTGTTAATGACGACTCACGACAATGTGGGCCTAGATTCTGAAGAATATGACTGGGGTTTCCTCCGCGTGGATTACACCAACCCAGTCGCCACTTCAAACCTGAATGCCAACCAGCCTTCTGATGTATGGCTCAACGAGAGCGACATCGCATTCAACTGGGACCCAGGCTCAGACGACATTTCGGGTATCGAACAACTCCGCGACAGCGACCAAGGTGGTTATGACATCACCGGCGATGGCGTCCGTGACCTGAGTGGCCTGGCGACAAGTTTCTCTATGCACTTTGATGACGAGACGGCGACAACTTTCGACTTCAGCGTGGTCACGATTGACAATGCGGGCAACCTTTCCGAAGGTAACGAAAGTTTAGGCACATTCAAGTTTGACCTCATCGACCCAAGCCAAGCGAGTGCTTTCAATGCCAGCGAAGTTTCTGGCGAATGGCTCATCGAGTCAGATGTCACCTTCACTTGGAGTGCTTCCACGGATGCCGATTCCGGTCTCGCTGGTTATGACACCGATGGCGACGGCATCGTCGATCTTGCCCCTGAGACTACTGAAGTCACTCTGACTTACCCAGATGGCATCGACAACAACTACCAACTCACGCCTTGGGATATTGCAGGTAATGATGGCGCGCCAACCGCAAATCTTGGCCCATTCTGGGTTGATACGGTTGCGCCAACGATGCCTGGCAACTTAGCTGCAGACCAGCCCGCTGGCATGCCTGGAGAAAATTGGCTCACAGACAATACGGTTGTCTTCACTTGGGACGCATCCATTGACGAGACCTCTGGCATCCAGGGCTACTCCATGAACTACGGCCAATTCATTCTTGGCCCTGATGCTACGAGCAGGTCTTGGAATATGCCCGAAGGCGACCAGATGACCTTCACCCTTGAGGCCTACGACAATGCTGGCCACAAAAGCGACGCAACTGAAACGCTTGGCCCATTCTGGGTTGACACGATTGCCCCAACGCAGCCAGGCAACTTCGTTGCTGAAAACCATCTTGACGGCCAATGGAGCAACCTCCAATGGATTCACTTCAGCTGGGACGCATCGACCGATGCCACTTCTGGCCTTGACCACTACGAGCTAAACGGCGTCAATATCGGCACCGTTACCGAAGATTACTTTGAGGCTCCTGAGGGCATCACGGAATACACTCTTGTCGCAGTTGATGTGGCAGGCAACGAGTCCGCGATATCAACCTTTACTCTAAAGATTGACCTAACGGCTCCCCCTGCTCCGGTTCAGTTTGAGTCTCCTTCGCACCCTGTGGGTGACTGGGTTTCAAACTACAATGTTGACTTGCAATGGGTCGACTTTGCTCTCGGCGTAGGCATCGGCTCGCGCAGCACATCTGTTGACTCAGGCTTCAGCCACTACGAGATTGATGGCGAAGATGTCGGCACATTCAAGCGCATCACACGCCACTACGGCAATGGCACACATGATGTTCAACTCATCAGCGTCGACCTTGCCGGCAACCGCAGTGAGCCAATCATGCTCACCGTCCTTGTTGACACCGAAGCCCCACTGGCTCCGGAAAACTTCACAACAACCAGCCACGATCTTGACACCTGGAGCAACAATCCAGGAGTCACCATGGCTTGGGACGCCGCCGACGATGGCGAGCTCGGTGGTGGAATTGATTACTACCTCCTTGATGGCATCAACATTGGTAATGGTCTCGGAATCACAAACATCTACGCCGAAGGTCAGCACAGCTACACCCTCGTCGCTGTTGATTTCGCCGGCAACCAAAGCGCCGCCTCCACTCTTGGCGAAGTTTGGATTGACACAACGGTTCCTGTTGTCGATAGCCTCACCTCTCCAACACACAATGACAGCGTCTGGAATTCAAACATGAGCGTCACCCTTGAATGGGCCGCTCACGACGATGTCTCTGGTGTGCATCACTACATGCTCAACGGAGCCGATGTTGGCGCCGCCCTGACATGGGATGTCCTCCAATCATCCGACAGCCAATACATCAACGATCTCACGGCTGTTGACGAGGCGGGCAACGAAAGCGTAATCGCGACCTTCGACGCTTGGCTTGACTCAACCCTTCCTGAGATTTCATCATTCGCTTCCACAAGCCACTTACCTGGCATATGGACAAACAATGCTGATGTCGATTTGACTTGGGCCGCAAGTGATGCGACCTCTGGCTTGGATCACTTCGAGATTGATGGCCTTAACCAAGGTCTGGCGACATCCGTCACCAACACGATGGCTGACGGCACGCACGCTATCACTCTGGGTGCCTTCGACCTCGCTCACAACGAAAACCAGGAAACCGTTGAAGTCATGATTGACACCAACGCCCCGGTTATCACGGCTTTTGAAAGCACCAGCCACCCTGATAATGCCACTTGGTACTCCAACCAAGATGTCACTCTCACCTGGGGTGCAAATGATGATCACTCTGGCGTGGATCACTATCTACTCGATGGTGCTGAATACGCAGCGACCTCGGCTACCCTCAATGGTCTTGCCGAAGGCACGCAAACTTTCACTCTCATCGCTGTCGACTTAGTGGGCATTCAAAGTGCACCTCAAAGCGTAACCGTCAATATTGATGTTACGGCGCCAGTAGTCACGACATTCGCATCGGCAAGTCATGCAGAGGCTTCTTGGCTCTCTAACGACAGCGTCTCGCTCAACTGGGCTGCGACTGACACCTTCGCGGGCGTGGATCACTACATGCTCGATGAAGTCGACCAAGGCCTCAGCGCCGGCACTGCATTTACGCAAACCGATGGCACCAAGGTCTACAACCTCTACGCCGTTGATGCTGCTGGTAACGCCAGCGCGGTTTCGACCTACGAGGTTTGGGTTGATATCACCAACCCAGACTTAGCGAGCTTCACCTCCTCCACTCATTCTGATGATGTCTGGAGCGCAGTCGATGTCGCTAATTTTGCATGGTCTGCAAGCGATGCCACTTCTGGCATCTTGCGCTACGAGCTCAATGGCGAAGACCTCGCCTTGGCTTTAAGCGACAGCCGCGAATACGACGATGGCGAA
>JABHIE010000028.1 GCA_018671175.1 Planctomycetota bacterium
GACGACCGTGCCGCCAAGGCTTGGATCGGAATCGGGAATACCGAGCATCGCAAAGGCAATGAAGTCGCAGCCGAAAAGGCTTTCCGCAAGGCCCTTGAATGCGACCCCATCGCTTACGAGGCCTGGTATGACTTGGGCGTCGTCGCGGAAGCCACTGACCGCACTTCCGACGCAGAGCAGTCTTACCTGCACGCACTTGAGCTAGAACCAGAGCATCTTTTGGCCTTGGTCAATTTGGCCAATCTCTACATGAAGTCCAACCAATTTGATGCGGCATCGACTCGATATGAGCAAGCTTTGGCGATAAAAGAAGATGACTTTAAAGCCAATTACAACTACGGCTTGCTTCAATCTTCCATCGGTAAGCCTCGCGTTGCGGCGGCACTTTTTGGGCGGGCGTGCAAGGCTGAGCCGACCGAGCTTGTGGCATGGTCACAAAGGATGCGCGCTTGCCGTGCCGCTGGAATGTGGAAGGGTTGCCTCGAGGCCGCTGATGTTTTGCTTGGGGTTAAGCCCAATTCATTGCTCCCCTTGGTTCTTGCCGCGATTAGTGAGCATCAATTGGGGCATTTAGAGCCTGCACAGGCCTATCTTCGTCGAGCCCTTGAGCAATCTACCGACAAGGTCAAGCAGCGCGCTGGCAAAGACCCTCTGCTTGCGGCATTGTTAGCCACCATCTAGTCTAGATTGATGCAAAAGCGTCCCCTTTTCTTACTGGTCATTCTTGTCGCTGCCGCTGTTGCAATCCTGCTTTCTCGTAGCGATGCCACCAAGCACGATCCTAGGCCCGCTCCTGGGGCAACTGACTTGCTCGGCTTGCCGCTTTCATCACAAGACTTTCTCCCCAAGGGGTTAGCCTTGGGCGAGCGTGAAAATGTCGCGCTTTCGCCCGCACGCCTTAAGGTGCTTGCCGTCGACCCTCAGGGCGCGCCTGTGCCTGCGACTACCTTTTTGGCGACGCCAGAGGCTGGTGGTGAATCGCGCAAGGCTATGGGTTCGTTTGCGGATTGGCGTGACATCTCCTCTGGCCAGTGGCAGCTCGAGGCCACAGCCGAGATGCGTTTCCCTGCCACCCAAAGCCTCGATGTGCAAGATGGCCCAATCACAGAAACACAGCTTGAGCTAAGGCCAGCGTCTCAGGTTTACGGCACTTTCTTGAACACTTACGGTAAGAGCCTAAACAGCGTGTATGTTTTCTTCCTGAAAGAGGGGCAAGAGCACCCACGCGGGTACAAGAATTCCCAGGCGGCTCTTCATGCTCGCCCCAAGAGTAAAGACGGTTCTTTCACATCTCCTTTGCTTACACCTGGCCGGTATCGCATTTCGGCGGGTCGCGCAGCCGGTAAATCTCAACTCCTCAGCGACTGGTTTGAGCTTTCTGACTTTGAGCGCCGCTCGGTACAGATTGTTATGGAGCAGGGCGCCATGCTCGAGGTCGTTCCGCGAGGTGCGAGCGAGAAGGCCAGCGTTAGTTTGCTCTACTTTGATAGAGGAGTTGCTGAGAGCTATCGAGCTCGCCCACCTAAGCCCAACAAGAAAGGCGAGCTGAAAACACCTGAAGAAATCAGGGAAAAGGCATGGAAGAAATTCCTGAAGCAAAAAATGAAAGATTCCGTAGATGGCAAACTCATATTTCCAGCTATGCGGCCCGGTGTCTATCGCCTCGAAATCAAAGATGTGGGTGGCAAGTTTCGCTCAGCCCAAGAGTTTGAAGTCTTTCAAAACAAGCCAGTTCGAATTAATTGCGAGATTCCGAGTTGGGCGAATGAAAAGCCAAATAAAGAGAAGCCCCTCCTTGATTCAAACGGAGAGCCTCGACATAAGTCATGGCAAGCACTGCCTTTAGATGTTGAAGTCTGGCCGGCAGGCATGCTGGGCCCTGGGAAAGAAGGCATTAGGTTGAAGTGACAGGCCTTATTGAGACGGCATCTCTTTTTTTTTGTGCAAACATAGGAAGTTGGTATATGGTCGGGCTGTTGCTTACTGCGTCAAAAGGCGCATTTCCCCTTCCCCCTCCCTCATCATGAAGAAATTCCTGAATTTACTTTGTTGCGGCATCCTTGTTATAGGTAGCCCAGCAAACCTACTCCTCGCTACCGACTACTATGTCGATGCATCCTCCGCTGCCGGCGGTAGTGGCTCTGCTGCTGCGCCCTGGACAACCATCACAGAGGCAATGAACTCTGGCTCGGTCGTTGCAGGCGATGTGGTCCATGTCGCGACAGGCACCTACAACACTGCTCTTGGTGAATCTTTCCCAATCGATATGGTTGCAGGAACCGAGCTGATTGGCCCTGGCGATCATTCAGCTGTGATTGAAAACGGCGGACATATGATATCTTTGGTCGATGACGGCTTGGGTCACACGACAATTTCCGGAATGAGCTTTGAGCGCCTGAGCAATAGTACTGCCAGTTGGACGAGCGGCATGATTAACATCGATCCTGCGGATACAGGTGGCATGATTGATATTACCAATAATCACTTCAACGCAGAGACCGCGACTAACAGTTACTACACATTCATCTCTGCCTCTCAACTTCCAACGACTCTTAATGTTGTTCTCAATACAGCATCATTCGGCGAGCTTGTTAGTGCCAGGCAGTACTACGATTACGAAGAAAAAAACCTACTCATTGCAAATAATACGATCGAGAGTTTAAGTTGGCAGGGGATTGATCTTTCCTTTAGCGATTCGGCTCAGGTCGACTTTGTCGTTATGAACAATACACTTTCTGGTGGCCGCATTTCTGTCGAGCTAGAGGCAAGTGAAGATAGTGCCAGCTGGGCTTACGGTGCCCTGCTCGTGACGGGCCTCATTAGCGACAATACCATTGACGGGGCAGAATACCATGCGCTTGATATTGAGTTGGAGATGACCGATACAGACGCTCGTTGTCGTGCCGATTTCTATATCGACAACAACACGATTACTAATGCTCAGTACGATGGCATTAACTGATGACGACTCAAACATTGCCGATTTAACTTTCGCAGTTATCAACAACACCGTGACAGGCAGTGGCGATGACGGCCTCGAGATTTGGGCGTCTGCCTCTTCGACCTCTAGCGAGCTCTATGTTGACTTCGATATCGATAACAACATTTTTTCCGACAATGGCAACGATGGTATTTACATTGACATGGAAGGTGACTTCTATGAGAGTGGCCTCGTTCTCAATGCAGATTACCGCATTGCCAATAACACTTGCACGGGCAACGAGAGCGATGGCATTAATATCTCCCTCGAGCATACATCGAGCTCCGCCTCAAGCGTCCACCATGACTTCATTTTCAAAGGGAACACTCTCACCGGAAATGGCGATTCTGGCATATGGTTGTTTCTTGAGTACTCGAGTATCAGTTCTTCGAGTGTTGATTTGGTCATGGACTTCGGTACCGTTGGCGCCCCGGGCAACAACAGTATCCACTCTAACTTGCTGATGGGTGGTTCCTCGAACACGGGAGACGCAGATGGCATCTACATCAGCTCTAGTTCTTCTTCGAGTGCTAACCTCGCAGCTTTGACTTTCCCTGCTTATGGCAACGCCTGGGGTTCGGGTTCCATCGAAGACAACATCTATCACCAGTTTGATAATGCACTCCGCCCACTGGTTGAGTTTGAGTCTGGCCCGCCTGTTGCTCCAGTCGCTGTTTATGACGCGATTGTTGCTGCGGAAGATACCGCTTCCATCATTCATGTGACGGCAAACGACACCGACGCTAACGGTAACCTCGACGAAGAATCCGTAGTCATTACCCAAGCACCAAGTCACGGTAGCGTGAGTGTTTTAAGTAATGGCAAAGTTGAGTACACACCAAACCTCGGTTGGTTGGGTGCTGATACTTTCAACTATTATGTCAGTGATACAACAGGTTTGAATTCCAACACCGCAACGGTAGAAATCATGACGGAAGGCGGCAACGCCATGCCGGGTGCCATCTACGACGCGCGCGAAACTGAAATCAACCAGTCGGTCACGATTGATGTCTTGACTAACGACACCGACCCAGATGGCGATGCACTCAACCCAGCTTCGGTTGTGATTGAGCAGGCTCCTCATAAGGGCACGGTTGTGGTCAATGCTGATGGTACGGTGACTTACACACCTGACGGTAGCTTGCCATTCATGATAGATACGACTGATACTTTCAACTACTCGATGGCCGATGTGCGCGGTGCGCGCTCGAATGTCGCAACGGTTGAGGTTCGGATCACGCGTGGTGCAGTGGGTGGCGCTTCTTTCGGTGCAACTCTCGCTGTTGAAAGCCTAGTTGCAGGCGCTAAAGCCCGCTTCATGGTTACTGATGCTAAGCCAGGCTCTAATGTTCGCTTTGCTTACTCGACTCGTCATGGTTCTACTGCAACGCAGTGGGGCAACCTCGAGCTGGGCGGCAAGGTTGTGCAAATGGGCACGGTTAAGGCTGGCGCTAACGGCAAGGCTGTCTTTGAGCTTGCTCTTCCTGCGAGTGCTCAAGGTGCAACTTTGTGGTTCCAAGCATTGGATCTAGGCCACGGCCTGCTGTCCAACGCGGTGAGCGGCACCGTTCAGTAGATTGCCTTAAGCACACGAGCTTTAGGCTCACGGCGAGGCCAGAGATTGATTCTCTGGCCTCGCTCTTTTTGTAGGATAGACGGTTCATAATCGAGTGAATCCGTAGCGAGAGTAACCCCAAACCTCTGTCATGCCTGAGCACGAACAACCCTCACCCCCGAAAGCAGATCGAGACCTTATTTCCCAAGGCTGGGAGCGCCGCTTTATGGGCGACCCTTCGCGCGTCGAAGAGGGGAAAGAGCTCTACGAGTCGATGGGCTTTGAGGTGCAGGTCGTGCTGATGGCACCCAGCGAGTTTCCGACGGCATGCGGCGATTGCCCCGATTTGGTTTGCGAGGAATATGCCATCCTTTATACGCGCAAGCCTGGCGAGGCTCCGCAGTCTGGGTTTGTTGTTTAAGCCTTTACGGGCTCACCTGCGACATCATAAATCTTGATATCGGGCTCGCTTGCGAGGTAAGACTCAATTGCTGGGCCGAAGGCCTGAAAGTGGTCTGTTGCAAAGTGGAAATCAATAGCCGCTTGGTCTTTCCACTCTTCGAAAAAGAGGATTTCACCGTATTTTTCGACACTCATATAGAAAGAGTAGCTGATGCAGCCCGGCTCGGCGCGTGATGGATCAAGCATGCCACCGCATGCTTCGGCGAGTTCTTCGATACAGCCTTCGCGGGCTGTGAGTTTTGCTGCAATGATTTTCATGAGCACATTTTACCCTTTGCGTGTGGATGTTTGATTGCCCTTTCGAACTCTTAGAAATATAGGAATAAGTTTTGATAAAGATGCGGAATAGATCCAAGAAACAACTCACATTTTCGCTGCTCAGCAGAGTTTCCTTGCTCTTCTGGGCGTAGCTGAAACGGTCGCGGGCTACGCCCGCGACCGTTTTGTTGTAGCCCATGAAGAGCAAGGAAACTCGCTAAAGATCTACATTACCGACAAGCGCAGAAGCAAGCGAATCATCAAGCATATCAGGCATATTCTTATACTTCATAAACGCCATCTTCCCGGCGTCCCAGAAAAACTGGTCCATGCGGAACATCTCGCGTGCGGTGCGGAGATTGACCTGGCCGTTATCAACATAGAGCAAAACCTCAATCGGAAAGGCCGTTACATGGTCAAGACCAGGTGATTGCCAGCCATCTTCGGAGCGGGAGGCACTCGCGATTTTCATGGACAACGCTTCGGTGCGCGGGCGGCAGACGGTGAGCAGGATGGCCTTGCCATCGACTTGCTGTCGCGTTTGGATGGCCCATTTAAGATCGGTTGTGGGCTTGGGTGACCAGCGATAATCGGCGTCGTCCTCGGCGGGCGAGAAAGCGGCTAGATTATTTTCGATGCGTTTGACCGCAGATTCGAGGGCGGCTTGAGAATCGCCCTTAATGGGGGCCGACCAGAGAAGAGGGAATTGGTCTTCGTCTTCGAAGTATGTCATTTTGCCGACCATCATGAACATATCGCGGTCGGCGTCAAAGATGTCTTCGCCTTCGCGCAGTGGTTCGCGGTGCGTGCCTGGGCAAGGCGCATTGACGGAAGTCTTGGCTAATGCGCGCACCCGTTTAGCAGCGGCTGCACCATGTTTTGCGAGTGCAAGATAGGCGTCTTCTTTCAGATCATTTGCCACGATGCGCACAAAAGTCTCTGGCTGAAGCATGGTCATGCGTAGCCCCGACGGCTCTTGGTGGAAGCCCACGCGGATTTGACCCGCGACAACATATTTGGGGTGAGCGTTGGCAAGAGCCGTCAAGAGTGCCGAGTCGTCGAGGCAAATCAGCCAGCCAGCCCGACCGTCTTTATCATCGGCATCTTCTTGCACATAATCAGGCGCCACAGACGCCCGGCTCAGCAACAAGGTGAGACCGCTTTGGTTGTCTAAACCCGCAATAAAAGCCTTTGCCGCCATTTCAGGGGAATCGTAGGCGACTAAGCCAAAATCCTCGTAAATGCCGTATTCGAAGTCTTCCCAATCTGTTTGCGCAGATGCGAAAAGTGAGCTGCTCAAGAAAATCAGAGCCGCCAAGATGTTATGCGTAATGTGTGCCATGCAGGCAGATAAGCGCATCTCTATGTAGCTAACAGTCTATGTTTTGCGCGTGAGTTGAAATAGGGAATAATGGTTCTCTTGTTTTAAGAAAAAGGATAAATAGTGCCTCTGATTTGCAGGAGTTTGAAATTTACTCGGCGATTGAATTCTTTCGGGGGGGGGCTAGGATGAATGCATGGTTAAAGTAATACCATTCATCCTTTCCTTTATATTGTATGGGTCAGCATCTGCGCAGGAGCATATCGAATTGTCCATTGGCGATTCTTGGCTTCAAACCCCAATTGCTGATGTGCAAGTAGTTGAATTGAATTCTGGAGCGATAGGTTTTTCAAACGCTCAGGGCATCGTAGAGTTTTCTACACCATTTGCACCTAATGTTGACATGCAATTTGAGGTTTCTTCTGCGGCATATCCGACTCATTTCTTTGAACGCTTGGTGTTTGACTCTGCCTGCAGCAATCTCACCCATTTCTTTTTGGGGCTTGCCCCTGAATGCGATTGGGTTTCACCTCTTTTCGGTTCGTCTGCTGGCACGAAATCCATCCAAGTTGCGACGGGTCAGTCTTTGGGGCAATATGTTGGCGACCCAAATCCCGTGGAATACATGCAAGATGTTTCATTTTCAATTCCAGCAAATGCAATCCAGGCACCCCAGCGTTTTGGGCTAGCTCTGCCGGCAAGATCAGCATGGAATAATTATCAAATCGATGCTGTCTCCACACAGCCTCTCGTTATGGCGGCTCAATTTCGTATCACTTGGCTTGATGCCTCTGGCATACCTTTTGTGGGCGCACCGTTGCTTTTCCCGGCACAGGTGGAAATGACGGCAGGAGATGTTTTGGCCAGAGAAGCATTGCTTGATGGCTGGGAGTTTGCCTCGTTTACCTTCGACGAGAGCCATTTATCTTGGTCTCAAACAAGCCCAGAATGGGGCGGAAATATGACAGAGGCCATCATGAGCGCAGACCTTCATGAGCCGGGTCTTTATGCATTCCTTTTAAAGAACCCGCAAGTCGAAGTTTCAGCGGTTTGTCAGCATAAGTGGCTAACCAAACCCTGGGTCGATGCCCCGATGTATACCGAACAGTTGATTTGCCCAGCCATGGGTAACGGAGGATGTCAGTGGAGCTATTCCAGGAATACGACGGAAACGGTGTCAAAAACAATCTCCAAAGACTCGGGTCTCACTCTCTCTGGTTTGATAACTAAGCTAGGTTTCGAAGTGAATGCAAGCGAAGGAGATGCGCAAACTTACTCAAAGGCGATTGAGTGCAAAGTCGAGTTGCTCCCAGGTCAATACCCAATGATGGAGGGTCAATTGAAGGTGGGGTATGTTGGTTTCAGTATCTGTTTGTATTATGTTTGCGAAACAGAAGAAGGCCCTATAGAAATCGAGCATCCTAATACTTGCCTGTATTTTAAAACAGGGATGGCTATCGACGCTTCCGATTTGAAACCCTGCGAATAGGCTTTCCGCCACGCCCGCCTAAGCCTATCACCACTCGCTCAACGCAAATCGTCTAGAGTTTTCATGGCCTGCAGGGTGTAGCTGAAACGGGTCGCAGGCTTCGCCTGCGACCCGTTTTGCTGTAGCCCGAAAGGCCATGAAAACTCACTACATCCTTGCAAAGATTAGTGGTTAATCAACCCAATCACAATCAAGACCAACAAGAACAACCCGGTTGACAAAGCCAAAGTACCCCAGAGGTAAGAGAGCAAGACCGAAGTTTGGCTGCGAACCTTGACTTCGTACTTATCCAAGATGCCCGATTTCTTGAGGCGCTCATACTGCTCAGGGCGCTCTTCGATCATCTCTTCCTCTGAAATCAGACCCGTGTAGATGCAGACATCCATTGGGAACTTTTCAGAACGCATGTGCGTATTAAAGAAGTGCACGATGAAGATAAACGCGGTCGCAAGCAGGGCTTCCTCTTGGTGAATCGTTGTGGCCAATGAAACGGCACCACCGCCAAGCAAGTTGCCGAAGAACTCTTCTTGCCAGCGCACAAGGCCGGAAACACCAATCATGGCAACACCCCAGAATACGGCGAGGTAGTCGAATTTTTCCCAGTAGGTCCAGCGGTCAAATTGAGGCTTCGGCCCTTTGTTGAAGAACCACTTCATGTGGCCGACAAAATCGCGCCAGTCTTTCATTTGAGGCACGAGCGAATCGGGGCCCCAGAAAATGGGCTTAAACCCGTGTTTCTTAAGCTTGAGAGCCACTTGAGCGAGGTGCATCACAAAGTAAAGCAGAGTGATCGCAGCCGCCCAGTAGTGCAGCACCTGGGCCGTCGGCAGGGTCATGATGTTTTCGAGAATCCAGCGCCCCATATCGGTGTGCGCAAAAGTTTGCGGCAAACCCGTAAAGGCGAGCATCAAGAAACTGATGTTGACCAAAATGTGCATGAACCGCTCATAAGGCGTAAAGCGACGGTAATACTTGAGGCTCGGTTTCGCCGAACGCTCGCGTACGCCGCGCTGGAACCACAGCAATGTGTGCAAGATAAAGAAGGCCATCACGCTCACAAAGAGCGCCTTCATAAACCAATCTGCAGCGGTGAAGATTGCTCCCCAAACACCAATGCCGAGTGGGTCTTCTTCTGTATTGAGAGTGATGCCATCTCGTGGAGCAGCCGCAGATTTAGTGCTGGCAAGTGCGCCCATTGCAGCCAAGTCGTCGCTGGACGGGCGAATCGGGTGCACCAGATAAGTAATGAAGCTATCCGTCGCATCTTCGTGGCACTCTTGGCAAGTTTCAAGAATGCGTTGGCGGCTCACCATCGATGCGGGGTCTTCTGGCTCAAGGACGCCGTGATGCCCGTGGCAAGAGTTGCAAGTCGCAAAATCTTTGTCGGTCTTGAGCAAGTCGTATAGCTTG
Organism: Planctomycetota bacterium; assembly: GCA_018671175.1. GTDB lineage: Bacteria > Planctomycetota > UBA1135 > UBA1135 > UBA1135 > JABHIE01. The sequence goes on from JABHIE010000028.1 coordinate 9,476, forward strand.
CCGTGATAGGTCGTCTCGAAGCCTTTAACCGTGTAAGGGTTGATTTCGTAGGCCAACATCAGCTCTTTGTCGGCGTGGCATTCTTCGCAAGTTTGAACCACACCTTGTGGCGTAAACTGGTGATCTGCACTCAAAACATCAGACTCGCCGTGGCAATCGATGCAGCCAGGGGCGTCGGAGTTGCCAGCGGCCAATGAGCGTGCGTGAATACTCGTGCTGTAATCGGCTTGCTCTTCTTTATGGCACAGAGCGCAATCTTGCTGTGATGCCACAGGAGTTGGCTGGCCATCATGCACTTCCCAATGGTAGACATGGCAAGTCGTGCATTTCAGCTCGCGCCCAACTTGCTCAGGGTCAATAAACTTGCCGTGAGCGAGGTTTTCGCCTTCGTGTGCGTTTTGGTGGCAGTAACCACAATGCTGCATACCTGAGCCATAATTGACCCGATCTTGAAAACTTGAAACCTCAGTATCGTGGCCAATGTGGCAATAAGTGCAACTAATCTTGGCGAGGCCATCGTCAAGATCGTGGTGCAAACGCTTGCGATAATCGTCGTGGCAAGTTTCGCAACGCTCAGAAACATTATTGGTATGGACGGCACTTAGCTCGTCGCTTGGTTTGGTGATTGCGTGTGTCTCGTGGCAATCAATACAGCTTGGTGCATCTGCATTGCCGCGTTGCAACTGGCGCAAGTGCTCACTGTGCCCGAGACTTTCGAGGTCTTTCTCGTGGCAGCTTGAGCAACGCTCGTGAATGGCAAGCGGACCTTCGGTGACGCCTTTGCACTCAGCTTCGCCATCAAAGTGGGGGTCGATATGGCAAGTGAAGCAATCGGGGTAGCCTCGCTCATCACCAGTCGATTTAGGCGTATGAATGCCATCATGGAAGGCATTGGCCTGATCGGCATGGCAATCGATGCATTTTTCAATGGCTACGGGGCCTGTCGGGACATCTTGCTTGGCTGATGCGGCCTGGTCTTGGCCAATCAGTAGGGTCGAGAGAATTGCGCTCAGTGAAAGCGCAGAAAGCACACGGAGGGTCGTTTTCATGCTTGTCATAAATAGGTCACAGAATGCCAACGAAAAGCCCGAATTGGCATTATTTTTCCCTAGCTTATCCGTTTGATTGGAGTCATCTTAAAAAAAAGAAGCAGGCCATCCAATCGGATGGCCTGCTTAAGATGTGGGTGCTGCCTAATTACTTGCTGGTAAAGTATTTGCGCTCGTTTGCGCCCATGTAGACCTGCCGAGGACGGTCAATGCGCGCAGCTGGGTCAGCATTCATTTCACGCCACTGCGCGATCCAGCCTGGCAAACGGCCCATGGCAAACATTACGGTGAACATGTCAACCGGGATGCCGAGTGACTTGTAAATGATGCCGGAGTAGAAGTCGACATTCGGGAACAGTTTGCGCTTGACGAAATACTCATCGTTGAGAGCGATTTCTTCTAGCTTCATGCCGATCTCGAGTTGCTTGCTGTCGATACCCAAACGCTCGACTACATCGTGGCAGGCTCCTTTCAGCACAGCCGCGCGTGGGTCGTAGTTTTTGTAGACACGGTGCCCAAAGCCCATCAAGCGAGTTGGGTCATCTGGGTTTTTAGCTTTTTCGACAAAACTTTCGGCTGTTTCGCCGCGGTCTGCAATTGCGTTGAGCATTTCAATTACCTTTTGGTTAGCACCACCGTGAAGTGGGCCCCAAAGAGCTGATACGCCAGCCGAAATGCTTGCAAACAAGTTGGCGTGCGACGAGCCAACCATGCGCACGGTCGAAGTCGAGCAGTTTTGCTCGTGGTCGGCATGCAGAATCAGCAAGATGTCGAGCGCCTTTTCAACAACGGGGTCAACCTCAAACTCTTCGCATGGGTTGCCGAACATCATCTTGAGGAAGTTTCCTGCGTAAGAGAGGTGGTTTTTAGGGTAGAGGAACGGCTGGCCAATCGAGTGCTTGTAAGACCACGCAGCTAGCGTAGGAATCTTAGAAATCAAACGAATGGTGTTGATGTCACCTTCGTGCTCGCCATACTCGTCGCCTTGATAGAAACAAGACATAGCCGAAACCGCAGCCGACATCACGGGCATGGGGTGTGCGTTGGTCGGCATCGACAAGAACAGCGAGCGGAAATTCTCGTTGAGCATGGTGTGCTGAGTAATCGAGTCAGTGAACGCGGTGTTTTCTTCCGGGGTTGGCAACTCGCCGTTAAGGAGCAGGTATGCCACCTCAAGAAAGGTCGAGTTTTTCGCCAAATCTTCAATGGCATAACCGCGATAGCGCAAAATGCCTTTGTCGCCATCAATGTAGGTAATCGAACTCTTGCAAGAGCCCGTATTGCCATAGCCAGGGTCGAGCGTAATCAGGCCCGCCTCGGAGCGGAGTTTGCTGATATCAACAGCAGTTTCATTTTCGGTGCCAACATGGACGGGTAAATCGTAAGAATTCCCGTCGTAGGAGAGTTGAGCGGTTTTGGTGTCTTGAGAGCTCATGGTAGAGGACGACATTTTGGGGTGGGGTTTTGCCGCGAGGGTGCGACGAGAAAAGAAAATAGGCGGGCGGAACCTAAGGTCTTTATTAACCCCGACTAGGGAAGGGAAAAGCCCTACCTAGGGAATTTTTTTGCCCTAGCAAAGACTCTTCGGAAGACGAGAGGATATCACACCCTCGCGCAAAATGCCGACATCAAGTGCGGCGAATGCCGCTTACATATAAGCATTTGAGCCAGAGTTGTGGTCGGTTGAATCAAAAATATTACCGACCTCTGGCACTTTGTCGCGAATGGCAACCTCGATACCCTGCTGCATGGTCTCGCCTGCGCTTGAGCAACCCTGGCAACCACCGCCCATATTGATGTAAAGATCAGCGCCATCAGAAGCCTGAATTTCAACCCATCCGCCGTGAGAGGCCAGCCCAGGGTTGAGCTCGTCATCAATCACAGTTTGCGCATTGTGGCGGACGAGGTCAGTATTTTGCAGGGCTTCGGCCGCGCCTTCTTTGAAAGCCTCGCCACCACCTTGCAGGAAGCCGCGAATCGCCGAGCCACTTGACCGCGCCATCTCGCGCCAATCGCTTGGGACTTCATGCATCGTGATCATGACCTCAGAGCGGCCAATGCGGATGCCACGCACGCCATCAACGGCGCTAAAAATGGCAGCGGCAAGCGGTGACCACTCTTTGGCCCATGCAGGGTCAGAGGTGTAAAGGTGACCGGAATACATACTGCGGTCAACGCGGAATTTGCAGTTGGTTGGTAAGAATTGCGGCTCGGCCGTGATTCTGATCTCGGGGGTGTCGGTTTCGGACATGGGTAGATTTTATAGGTCAGGAAGCCGGTGTGCTCCAGTCAGGAATGACTTCTTCTGGATCTGTCGCGGCATGCTCAATGAAGTGAAGTAGTTGCAACTTCCAGAGTCGCTCGAGCCGAGAGTGAATCTCAGAGACCTCGGCATCAAATTCTTCGACGAAAAAGGCTTCGAGCTCGGCAACGGTTGCTGTTCCGTCGGAGTGCTCAAGCAAGCCCAGCTCCATAGCGTCGGCGTCGTGGGTGTTGCCGCCAGCCATCAAGCGCACGGAAAGCACATCGCCATCAGCACTGGAAGTCACCTCGGCGGTGAAGGTCGAGTCGGCTTGGGGCGTCAGCGAACCCAGTGCCGAATCGCCTAGTTCATCGGCATCTGCGGGCCAGGGCCGCTTCCAGGCGCGGAAAGGCCCCAGGAAAACAGCATCGAGATCCGAATCAAGAAAGGCTCGAATCGCATCGCTTGGGCTATCGACCAGCGGCTCGCCTTTGATGTTGAAACTCGTGTTGAGCACCATCGGGATACCTGTGCGCTTGTGGAAGCCCTCAATCAAGCGATGGTAAAGCGGGTTTTCGCGACGGCGCAAAGTTTGGATGCGCGCCGTGCCGTCAAAGTGAATCACCGCTGGGATTTGACCAGCTTTATCGGTTCGCGCATTAACGGTGAGCGACATGTATGGGCTGGGCGTCACATTTTGAAACCAGTCGTCGGCGTGGTCGGCTAAAACGGTGGGGGCAAACGGTCGATAGGACTCGCGCTTTTTGATTGCCGAGTTAATCCGCTTAATCATCTTGCCGTCAGCGGGTGTCGCCAAAATCGAGCGGTTGCCGAGCGCGCGCGGGCCGAACTCACTGCGGCCTTGAAACCAGCCAATGACTTCACTTTCTGCTAGCCAATGCGCGGCACTCTCGGCTGCGTCATCAACTTCGACCCACTCAAGCCAAGCAGCCTTGTCTTGTAGAGCCGCCTGGATATCAGTGATCTCAAACTCAGTGCCTTGATAGGGATGGAATGGCTCAGGTTTAGTCGCAGAGTTGAGAATCGTGTCGCCATCTGCAAGAGCGCGTGCATCGCTTGCTGTTTGCGCCCGCGCATAGTTTTCTTTCTGCAAGAGTGCATGCCCAAATCGAGCACAACCTAAAGCAACACCATCGTCACCGGGTGCTGGCGGGATGTAAACCTGCTCAAACCCCGATTCGCGATGGATGCGGCCATTTAAGGTTGAATTTAAAGCCACACCACCAACTAGGCAAAGATGGGTCGCACCTGTTTTTTCACGCAAGCGTTTCAGGAAGTCGAGCGCAATGTCTTCGAGATCTTTTTGGACATCATCGGCGAGCCGCGCATATTTTGGATGGTTGTCTGAGTTGGCCCATTGGTTAGGCGCAGGTTCGGCATGGAGTCGTGCCCAATTGATCTTTAAAGATTCAAGAGGCCCCGACATGACTTTGCGGCGCGGCGTTTCGGCGGCCCATTCGCCAGCGCATGGTGCAAGGCCCATGATTTTGCCACAAGCATTCCAGTCGCCAAAAATATGGCTCGAAATGCGAGAGTAAACCGCACCCAATGACTCCATGTTTTCGAAACCATAGTTGTATAAAAAGTTAGGCGTTTTTTCAGCGATCCATCGCTTGAAAGTGCGCGCCAAGGCGCCATCTCGAAAGAGGAAAGCCGATTCGCCTTCGCGCCAGCCCGTCGACAAATCGGGGTCGTGGGGGACTTGCTCAAAGCCCTCGGCTTTGGGTAGATCTAAATCTGTAAAAGTCTCAGGCGCTGCATCACCGGCGTGCAGGTCATGCCAAGTCGAGCCAATGCCATCCATGACGACAATCAAGCCATCGTCAAAAGGGGCGTCTTGCAAAACTGACCAAGCGTGTGCGAGGTGGTGAGTTAGCTCAACTTTGCGCACACCCGGCAGTAAGTTGTCGTCGCTCAAATAGCCTGGGCGATACTGGTCAAGTGCAGCGGCCCAGGGTAAAGTCTCTTCGAATGGAGAAATGCGAAAAAGGTGATTGTTGGCCACCACAAGGCTTAAATCACTCGATTTGATGTCGGCTTGCTCAAGCACATGCCGCACCAATTCGGCTGTGTCGCCGCCATCATGCTTTTTGCGCGTAACTCGCTCTTTGCTTAATGCAAAAACGACGCAGCCATCTGCGTCGAGCAAAACGGCCGAAGCGGAATGGGTGTATTGATTGAGACCGAGGGTGTATCCGGCTGACATGATGCCGTTAGGTTACTTCCGCTAGAGGCCTTTTATCGACCAATGCAAAAAGGCGTGGTGCCTCTGCTCTCGTGTTTCGCCTGTCGCCTCTTCGAGCAATTCACCTAATTTTTGACCTCGCTCGGCTGGCGTTAAAAAAGATAATTTGTGCCCGCGTAATGTTTTGAGCGCATCAAGAAAAATAGTTTGGCGACTCACGGCAAGAGGTTTTTTCGGGCGATTCCATATCGTGGCTTTTTGAGCTTTGAGCGCCGCATCACCAACGGGGTAATGGGCGTCCATCAGGAAGGAAAGCACGCCCCAAGAATAGGCGTAATCGGTGCGAGCAAAATTTTCGCGCGTGCGCGCCAGGACAGCATCAAGGTGCGCTTCGGGTACGGATGTATCGGATGCGCGCATTTGCCGCATCGCGTTTTTGACCAAGTTTTCCCAGTTGGATGGGTGGTTGTCAGCGTTATTCATGGCCGCGCCAATGCCGGCGAAAACACCATAGCCATAAATTTTAGTTTTAAGAGCAGCCTTTTCGTGAGACACGAGGCCGAATGGTTTTTTGACCATCTCTAGAACAAGCCAACCGGCGAAACCCTCTTTCAGGGCCTCTGGCACGCCAAAGCCCGTGTAGGAGCATGCGAGATTCATGCGCAAAATACCGAGGTCATGCACTGCGCGCGTTCGGACTTCAGTTTTGCCGATTGGGCGACTCGCAACAATTGCAACGGGTGGGAAAGACCACACGCCATTGCCTGCTTTCGCGGTAGCTTCGAAGAAGGCGCGGTCGGGGCCGGCTAGATCCCAACGGCTGGCCTCTTCGGCGACGAGAGGCCGCAGGCGTGCGACGGCTTCAGGAGTGTCAATCAATAGAAGCCGAATCGGTACATCATTTGGAGTGTCGGGCTCGCCAATACGCTCATTAATGGACGCCCATGATTTGAGCAGGTTTTTTTCAAGACTGCGCCGCATTTTTGAGTCTTCGAACCAAATCTCAAGGCCATCTTCTTTGACGAGCTGCATGGCGCGAAGCCCTAGCCGTTTTGCCATCTCATCGGTGGTGGCCGGCCAATGACTCGGTGGTGGCTGTGCGAAGTTTTCGGGCTCGGCGTCTTGGGCCGGGCCGAAAACGGCGAGGAGTGAGAGGAGTAGAGTAGAAATCATGTAAGAATCGCCTGTGCATTATCTTACACTGACTGCGCGCAATGACGAATCCATCACATTCTACCCCTTTTGTTTCGAATAACCGTTTTGCTGCCGCCTTCCGAGGGGCGACGGCTTCCATGGCCATGGCGGCAATCGGTTTATTGTTGGTCGCTGCGATTGGAATCGCTGGGCAAGACAACTTGCCTTGGGCGACGGTAAGCCTGGCTTTGATGGTTCGGGTTTTACCTTTTGCCTTTTTCTTTGGTGCTGTTGCAGGCCTTTTTGCAAAAGGGGCTTGCAATGGCGCGTTGCGGCAATCGGGCATGATGGTCGGGGTTTTGGTTTTGGTCTTACCCTATTTCTTGACTTACAAAGGTTTACTGGTTGCCTCTTTGATTTCCTCTATTCTTTTGGGATATTTGGCGACCAAAAGAAGAGAGGCCTCCAATTCTCGCGGCTTCACACAATTGTTCGCCGCCGGGTTTGTATTTAGTCTTTTGATTGCCCTGCTTGGTTTCTTTCCTGCAGATTCGACTGCTGAGTCGAAATCATCCGTTGAGACAGCTGTTGCGCTGGAAGGTGATATGCGACCCAATATTGTTCTCGTCGTGTGTGATACTTTGCGCGCATCGAGTATGAGCGCTTATGGTTATGCTCGTGATACGACGCCATTCTTAACTGAATTTGCAGACCGTGGCATCCTCTGGGAGCGTGCCGAATCAACAGGCAATCACACCCCGCCGGGTCACGCGAGTTTGTTTACTGGGCTTTACCCTCATGAGCATGGCGTCATGGCAACGAGTGTGGGGCTTCCCGCTGGGCCTGAAACCTTGGCAGAGCGTTTGTCTAATCGTGGTTATCTGACGAGTGGCATTGTGTCAAATTATGTGATTCGTGGCGCCTCGGGCTTCGGGAGAGGCTTCCAGGCCTATGACGACTCAATGGTCGTGGCTACAGCTCTAGAGCGCATTTTTGGTTTTGTCGGTCGCGAAACGGCTCATGGCCAAACTTGGGGTGTGATTCCTTTCTTATTCTCGCGGCTAAATTTAAATAAAATCTTTAATAATATGGTGCGCTCAAGAGATAGGCTTGGTGCCGAGTGGCAGAATCGTCTTGTGCAAACCCAGTTGCGAACACTGAGTCAAACGGGGCAACCTGCATTCTTGTTCTTGAATTACATGCAGGCTCACGCGCCTTATCAAGCACCCGGCGAGTGGTTTGATAAGTACTTAAGTCATGACCCAGCCGAGTTTCGCGAGCGTATGACAGGCCTTGAGTTTTCAATAAAGCTTAAAACTCTTGCTCATAAAGTCGAAATTGGTGAGGGCAATGCCGAAACGGTTGCCGCGCTACAAGATCGTTACGACGCTGAAATTGCCTACCTCGACAGTCAGCTTCGTAACCTCGAAGAAATCATTGCTCAAGAATCTGGCGAGCGCCCTTGGGTGATGATTGTGACATCTGATCATGGTGAGCATTTCGGTGAACACAGCCTGATGAAACACGGCGGTGGCTTGTTTGAAGAGACGCAGCATATTCCGTTGATAGCCGTGGGCACTTCATTGGCGCGAGGTCAGGTTGCTTCTGAGACGGTGAGCTTGATTGATGTGCCAGGCACGGTTTTGGCTTTGGCTGGAATCAAAGAGCCATTAGGGCATAGTCGTTCTTTGCTTGCCGCTTCTGGGGCTCCAAGGAAGCCCAGCCCCAATGTCGTTTTTAGCGAATCTGGCCCCCTCGGCGTGCGCTCTCATTTTTATCCCCTTACGACAGTGGCTATCTACGAAGGGGGCAAGAAGACACTCGTGCGAGTTGATGAAGAGCTTGAGATTTTCTCTCCATTAACGATGGTTGATCTTGCTCTTGACCCTGCCGAGGCATCGCCAAGTTCCTTTTCGGCGAAACAGATTTCGGTATGGAATAAACAGCAGCCTTGGGTCGCTGGCTGGTGGCAATCCTATTTGGCAGGCCGCTTGCGCACTTCTCAAGTTACGGTGTCTGACAGCGATTTATCCAGTCTCAATGAGATTGGTTATGCCGTTGACTCACTTGACGAATAGTGCCCCAGCATTGTGCTGAGTTTTTATTCAGACCCTGAATCTCGGTCGCGCTTTGCGCAAAAACTCACGATTGTCTTCATCTTGCCAACGCAGCAGAGACTTTTGAATGCGCCGGTCACGCTCGCCGCGCATCACAGGGATGGGCTTTAAATCAGGCCCCAGCCCAGACCAATACATTGCGGTGGCCAAAGTCATGGGTGTCGGCAAGAAGTCTTGCACTTGCTGCAAGCGATAACCTTCTCGCTTGAGCCATCGGGCTTGTTGCTCCATGGACTCATGTGAAGAGCCTGGGTGACTGGAGATAAAATACGGGATTAAATATTGCTCTTTGCCCGCGTCTTTACTTGCTTTTTTGAATTGTTTCATAAAGCCTTGATAGGCCTCAATAGTCGGTTTCTTCATCAAACGCAAGACTTTAGGGTCGGTCGATTCAGGGGCGACAGAAAGTTGCCCACCCGTGTAATGCGCGGCAAGCTCTTTAATATATTCGGGTGACTCTAAGGCTAAGTCGTAGCGCACACCGCTGGCTACATGCACATGCTTGATGCCCTCGGTCTCGCGGAAGGTCTTGAGCAAATCAATTTGAGCACTATGGTCGGTGTCGAGCAACTTGCAAATCGTTGGGTCGATGCAGCTCGTGCGTTTGCAAATGGCCTCGACTTCTGGCTTCTTGCAAGCCATGCGATACATGTTTGCCGAAGGGCCGCCAACATCTGAGATCGTGCCCTTGAAGTCTGGCATAGACTTGACTTGCTCGAGCTCACGCAGAAGCGACTCTTTCGAACGCGAAGTAACTTTGCGGCCTTGATGCAGAGTGATTGCACAAAAAGTGCATCCGCCAAAACAGCCTCGGGTCGCGGCCATGGAATGCTTAATGATGTCATAGGCGGGGATGCCACCCAGTCGCTCATAGTCGGGGTGTGGCATTCGCGTGTAGGGTAGCTCATGAGCAGCATCTAGTTGTGCAGTACTCATGGTCGGCGGCGGTGGATAACACCAAACCGCGCGCTGAGCAAAAGTCTGGCGCAAGAGCGATGCATTGAGAGGATTGGCCTCTTTTTCGATAATGTTGGCGGCCTGCATGAAGGCCTCTTTCGAACTAGTCACGGCCTCCCAGCTAGGTAGGTCGCGCCATTTTTCTGCGGGATCAAGTGTTGCAGCCTTTGCAATGCAAGTGCCACGGATACCGTCTAATGCCTGGTTTAAGGCGCGTCGAGCCGTTTTTGCATCACGCCCACCGCTTTGGGAATCAGCGGCATATTCAGCAGCCCAATCGTGGATGCGCTGAGTCACGATGGGCAAAATGCCCTCACCATTTCCGTAGACGAGCAAGTCGGCTTTACTGTCAAGTAGCCAGGATCCGCGAAGCTTATCTGACCAAAAATCATAATGCGCAAAACGGCGAAGGCTGGCTTCAACGCCCCCGATCAAAACGGGCAAACCTGGGAAGGCTTCACGCGCTCGGGAGCAATAGGACAAAATCGCACGGTCGGGTCGCTTACCGCCTTCGCCACCAGGTGAATACATATCACGATGTCGGAAGCGTTTGCCCGAGGTGTAGTTGGACACCATCGAATCCATGGCGCCAGCGGTGACCGCCGCAAATAAGCGAGGGCGCCCCATCTTTAAGAAGTCGTTTGCCGAATGCCAATCTGGTTGCGCGACGATACCTACTCGCCAGCCTTGCTGCTCAAGGAGTCTACCTAGAAGAGCAACGCCAAAACTGGGGTGGTCGATATAGGCATCACCTGTAATGAAAAGTACATCAAGTTCATTCCAGCCGCGGTCGTCCATGTCGGCGCGAGATGTGGGTAAAAAAGCACTGCGAGGAGTGCGGTTAAGCGGCAATCGTTTTGGAGGTCGCATCACCCTCTATTTTAGGATGTGCACGAGTCTTTAGCGTTTTGAATTATTGTGCGATTTGCGCACTCTCTTGCTCAACTTTTGGGGCGACTTCCCAAGCTTGCACGATTAAAACGCAGGCAAACAAAAAGATGACCCCAGCAAAAAATGCGCTGAGTGGTCGAGTTTTGGGGGAGTGGTTCATGCCAATGCTCTTATCGGGTCTCGCTCATCTTTTCTTAAGGCGACATTTGCACGAGATTTGAGGCTCATCGGCTCGGTGGAATCGACACTTTTGATTGGATGATTGGGCTGGCGTGGAAAACATGTTGTGCATCCCGGCCAAGTGCTTGAACGAAAAAGACCTTTCCTGCCAGATTGGGTTTGCTCGGCAATTGATAATGCCCACGCCAAGCGCCACTGCCATCCATTGCGACATTTATTGCGCTCGTATGCGCCGCGCCTCCTGGAATAATAGGGAAGGGCTGGCTTTGAATTTGATCACCCACGCGAAGTTGAAACGCCATTTGCGGGGGGCCACTCGCTGTGAGTGTGAGGCCGTGCGACAAAAAGACTTGGCTCTCGAGGCCAGCGGTAAGCGTGTCATGCTGAATGGCGCCCAAGTCGTGCAATGCCCCATTTTGGCCACGAGCATTGCCGTGGAAATCATCGAAGGGGTATGCCGGCGTAACGGCATTTCGCGCGGGTGAATCGTTCCGCATCACCCAGCTGTCGTCAACAAACATGGGGTCGCCATGCAAATTGCCACCTATGGCAGCGAGGCCACTATCTTGCACAAGGTTGCTCTCCCAGGTTACAAGATGGGTCATGCCCACCCAGTCATGGAAATCAGCGGCATTCCCCCAAAACAGATTTCGACGAATCACACTGTAGGTCGACCAAGAATTCGGTGGTGCCGTCACACGGATGGCGCTTGCACCGCAATCAAGGAAATTGGAGTGAACCACATAGAGGTTGCACTGGCCACCTTGGCCTTCGAATTGAATTGCGTGCCGGTCGAAATCGCGGAAAACGCAGTTTTCGAAATTGGTCTCAATCGAGGCATTCACGCCCTCTGCAAGCATTTGGATGCCATTATCCGATCCACCATAAAGATAGCTGCGCTGTATATTAACCTTTAGGTGTGCGTCCTCACGGGCTGTTAGCTCTAGTGCCGTTTGTAATGCATGCAAGTTGCTCAGGCGGATATCAATCTCAAGTTGAGTTAAACCTGATACATCTGCCGCAATCGCGCAATCGGCAACGAGCAAGACCATCTCTTCCATTTTGATGCGCGTGTATTGAGTGGTCGTTGCGGACCCACTCATCTCAATAGTGGTTGGCGCGCTACGCAAAGTAAAGCCACGCAAAGTGAGCCCTTTGCTATTTGCCTGAACCGAGAAATTAGTGAGTGCACTGCTATTTCGGCGGCCATTCACAACAACCGACCCTGCATCTACAGCTTCAATGGTGACTTCCTCTAAACCAATGGCGAGAGGCCAAGTTTCTTCGCGGTATTGCCCACGCTCAAGTCGGATGCGAACCGATTGCCCCGTTTGCTGCATCGAAAGCGCATAGCCAATCGTGCGGACGGGCTCATTTTGCGTACCAGGAACGCTTGCGTGGTCGACACCGCGTTGTGGGTCAACATGGATGACGCTTTGCGCTTGGGTTACGCAAGTAAGCGTAAGAGCAAAAATGAAAGTGAGGAGATTTCGCATGGGGGGGGTGCGGGGAATACTCAACCATACCTCATAAAAAGACGGGCGGATCATGGAATTGAGCCGCCCGTAACTTGCTTAACTTGAGTGATTTACGGCAAGAACTGCTTAATTTGCTTCATCTTGACGGGGAGATACTCTTCAATCACAAAGTTAAGCCCCCATTTTGCAAAGGCCTGCTGCTCGGCGCGTACACCAAGCTTGAGCATATGCTTGAGCGCCTTTTTCCATTTCGGATGAGCTTGGAAGAAAGGGTCGTTTTTCAGCGCATCTTTGGCTCGCTTGATGTCAACGGGCAAAAGCGGGTGGGTGGCATCTTGTAAGCCGAAATCTTCGATGTCTTGTGGGGTCACGCCAAGATAAGTCGCATTGGGCACGCAAAATTTCGCATTGATGTGCGCCGATGCGCCCGACCCAACCTTGAGGGTGCGGTAAATGTTGCAAATGCCGTAAGGATCGCAGTCAACAAAAGCGTAAACGGGTAACTTTAAATCTTCGCTTAAGCGTCGCACAAATCGCCGCGTCGCGCGAGTCGGGACGCCACCCATTTCAACTAGGATGCAATTGGCCGTGCGCCAGTAGCGATGATGGTTAAGTCGTTGAAACATACCGCCTGTTTCAATGGCGAGTACAAATTCAGCGGTGGTCTCGAAACCAAGATGATCAACAGAACTCGGCACAGTGTATGCCCCCGAACCCATCGCAGCGCAATCACTGCGAATCGGCTCTAAAGTCTCAGGGTCGCGGTCAATAACGGTCAATGCGCCCACAACAGACCCGCCATGCTCTTCAGGTACGAAGCGCAAAGTTTCGCGCGTTACGCCCTTAAGAGAGAACATGCCTTCCATGTCATCGAGAACGGTATCAGATTCACGCTGCTCGTTGAATTTAGCCGCACCCCAGTTTTTGGATACATAGTAGGCCTCTCGTTTGGTCGCAAAATCATCGTCGCCAACCATGTCTTGGGCCAGCGACATAAGCCGCAACGATTGAGCAAAAGTCTTAACCGAATTGACATCGAGGGTGCGCGTCTTGAAGTTGTCGCCCAACTCAAAATAGCCAGTTTCTTTTGAATAAGTTACATTTCCGAGATTGCGCTGCGGCATCGTAATCGTTGGCAAATCGCCCGCGCTAGCGGTGCTGTAAACACTTGTAGCAACCTCAACAATTGACTCAAGTGCAACCTGTTTGAGGTCACCTTTGTTTTCGTCTTTGGCTGGCCCAGATTTGCGTAAACGCGGTTTTTTCTTTTTGGGAACAGTCACTTTTTTGGTGGTTTTTTTTGCGGCCATTAGATTTTCCGTTTTGTTTCCATAGAATCACGAAGAGTCTCAACAACATCTTCGCGTTGCACATCTGTAATGCCGAGAATCTCTTGTAAGCCAATGCCAACATGGGGCAAGTAGCTCTCGATGTAGCTGCGTTTTTCGAATTCTTGGGCGACTCGCTTACCTTTACGGATGTGCTGCCCTAATTTGCGACCCGCTTCTTGCAAAGCCAACTTGACTTCTTTCAAAATCTCGTTGTAAGGCGCGATTGCCTCTTTTGCCTCAGAAGTAAATGGCACCCAGACGCTCGCCATGTGAATCAAAATCACGGCCGAGCCGACAGGCATCGCCCCGCGTGATTGCGAGAGCCCATAGTTTTTCCAGGCGGTATTGATGACGGCCTTGGTGAAGCCACAACTCGATTGCTGGCTTAAAAGAGGCACTCGGTTAGCAAAACGCAACACACGGACGGCCTCGTCGGCATTCCCGAGCAAGTTTTCAGTGTCGGCTGTGTTTTTCTTTTTCTTCTTTTTCGTGATTCGCCCCGAAGTGTCAACATCGAGCAAGTCATTGCCCGGTTTCGCCCAAGCGATACCCACCTCAATCTGAAAGGGATTACCGCGATACACAGATGGTGGCCGTGTTGCTATCGCGTAAAAATCTGCGTCTGTCTCTTTTTGCAGCCCATCGAGAATGCGCTCTTCGCCAATGGGCGAGAGGCATGTCGTGGGGGGCGCCGAAATCTTTGCCGCCTGAATCGCACGATAAAGCGAGTCGGCTTCTTCGCGAGCAATGCGTGAGGGGTAGCTGCGCTCTGTCAAGCCGGCTGCGGCGATAATCGTCTTGGCCACCTTTGGGCCTACGCGACAAAACTCTTCTTGCAAGAAGCCGCTCAGCCAGCGCGAGTTGGTGTTGCGGAGCATTTTCATGAGCTCGCCTAATTCGACACCATAAGGATGTGGCTTAATCTCTTCGCCGCGTTCCGGCACCACATCAGATGCGCGCTCATAGAGACGAGCCTCTTCCATGCCGGGTGCCAGGTAAGTCACACTCGCGTGGGGGTTTGAAACGGCAGTTTGCTTGATGTAATCATCAACCGATCGCAAACCTCGTTTGTAACTCGCCTCGATTTCAATCTCAAAGCGCGTGCCTTGCTTGAGGTGCCACTCGGCAAGCTCATCGTCTTTTGTGATGAGCGGCTTGTTCTTTGTCGAATCCATTTGGATAGCAAAGTGGTGCGCCTTGCCACGGATCGTTTTAGAAATAATGTGCGGCCCCTTGCCGGTCGTCATTTGGCCATAAAGGCCCGCAGCGGAAATGCCAATACCCTGTTGACCGCGAGATTGTCGGCGGCTGTGAAACTTGGAGCCGTAAAGCAGTTTGCCAAAAATATTTGGAATCTGCGCGCGCACAATGCCCGGCCCGTTGTCTTGGACGACCACTCGGAAGCGATCATCTTGCTCAAGTTGATGAATCTCAACAACTAAATCAGGCAAAATGCCCGCCTCTTCACAGGCATCGAGCGAATTGTCGACGGCCTCTTTAATGGTGGTAAGCAGAGCCTTCTGCTTATTGTCGAAGCCTAGCAAATGGCGGTTTTTGGCGAAGAACTCAGAAATTGAGATCTCGCGCTGGGCCTTGCCCATTTGCTCGGCGGTTAAGTGTTTTGTTTTTGCCACAGGATGAAAAGCGGTGGATTAGCCCGTTTAGACGGGGAAGAACAGCGATTCTGGCGTTTTTTGAGTCCGATTTCCAGTCTCTTCGGGCTGATGGAAGGGAATTAACAGGTTTTGGCACCATCGAAACGCCAACTCGAAAGGAAGTCGCAATTTCTAATTGCGCTTCCTTTATTTTGTGGTTAGTCTTGGAAAAGCCATATAAACAAAGGCTTAACGAAAAAGGGTATTTCTGACTAATGTAAAAGCAACATCCATCCGAAAGAGGTTCATGGCAAGAAGGGATAAGCCTCTGCCACAAAATAAAGATGAAGCACACCTACGAAAACGAAATCCTGGAAAACCACATCCCGTCCGCCCAAATGGTGGGGGAAGCCAACTCCTACGAATTGGAGCTAGACCAGTGGGAGCCTCTAGTCTGGTATGTGGTCAATCGCATCAAGAACCGTTTGCCCATAAGTGTATCCGAGGAAGAGCTTTACGCTTCAGGCATGTATGGGCTTCTCAAAGCCGCGCGCTCTTATGACCCAAGTCGAGGCGCTGAATTCAAAACCTACGCCTACCACAAAATTCGCGGCGCCGTTTTGGACGACCTCCGCCGCGCCGACTACTTGCCTCGCAGTTTCCGCGACGAAGCCCGCAAATCAGGCGTGGATGCCCCTGCAATCGTTGGCTTGCCTTGCGATGAGGATGGCCATGAGAGTTTGGGTGCCACCGAGGCCACGCAATCTTGCGAAACCGAGGATCTCAGCGCGGCCACGGCTCGTGAGATTGCCAAACTGCCGCAGAAGATGCAGCAAATGATGACGATGTACTATCAAGACGGCATGAAAATGCGAGAGATCGCTGACGCCATGCACCTGACAGAATCGCGCGTCAGTCAAATCCATGCTAACGCTTTGTCGCGCTTGCGTCGCGCCATGGAAAAGCTGGGCTAAGAACTTGTTTACACTAAAGGCATGGCAAAACGGCCGGCCTTCCTCCTGACTCTCCTTTTTTGTGCGACTGCTTTGACGGGCTTTGCATTTGCTGCAAATCCTCAGCAATCGCCTCTTCCTGATTTGATGCCCGAGCATTCCTCGGCAATCACTCAGTATGAAATGGATATCGTGCTTGACCCCGATGGGCACACCATTCGAGGCACGATTCACGCGACTTGGCGCAATCAAACCGAAGCCGCGACGAGCGAGCTGTTGTGGCATGTTTACAACAACGCTTGGCGTGACCGCGATTCGGTGGCTTTGGTCGAGGCGCGCGCTTACGGGTCAAATGGAGTGCCGCGAGAGTGGGGCGATACTGAAATCATTCACACCAAAGTTTTACAGCCTGATGGCAGCTGGTCGACTCTGCTCAACACTTGGGTTGCTCACGAAAACGCGCCACACGACCGCACCGTGATGCGCACTCCACTAGCAACGCCCGTGGCTCCAGGTGCTGAGGTCACGATAGAGGTTAAATTTGTTGCCGTCCTTCCGCCCGCGTTTCGGCGAATGGGATACGGTTCAGAGGGTTATTTGCATGCCGTGCAGTGGTACCCGAAATTCGGCGTCTTCGAAAAGCTTGATGGCGAAATGGTTTGGTCTTGCGAGCCCTATCACTACCTCTCTGAGTTCTATGCCGATTATGGCACCTACGATGTGCGGCTAACTTTGCCCGCGCATTATCAAAACCACATGGTTAGTTCTGGTTCGATTGTCGGTGAACCACAGATTGCTGGCGACCAAATTACTTACACGCTGCATGCAGATGACATCCATGATTTCGCCTGGACGGTCGATCCAGAAGCTCGTGTCATTCATCGCCCATTCGTCGAAAAAGAGTGGCGTGATATAGAAGAGGAAGAAAAAGTTGCTGCTGCATTAGGGCGCCCTGTTGAGGCCGTCCGTCCGAAAGATACGGAGATGATTTTGCTGCTTCAGCCGGAGCATGGCGAATACGAAGAAGAGTATTTCACGGCTTTGGCGCGCGCGCTTTACTACTTTGGCTTGTGGTATGGCACTTACCCTTATGAAACGATTAGCTGTGTTGACCCCGCTCATGATGCTCGCGCAACGGGTGGCATGGAATACCCGAGGCTGTTTACGGTGGGGGTGCGCAAGGGTTTGCATGAGACGCATTTGTCCCCCGAAGGCACGACGGTTCATGAATTTGGACATCAGTTTTGGTATGGCTTGGTCGGCAACGATGAATTCCGCCACGCGTTCTTAGATGAGGGTTTTAACACCTACAGCACGAGCCGCATTTTGCATAAGGCTTGGCCGTCATCTCGCTATTACGACTCGATTCTGGGCCACGAATTCACCGGGAAGTCGCCCGTTGATTTGCCTTCGTATGGTGCAGATGATGTGCGTGCGCTACTAACAATGCAGCGGCTTGAAATACCCGATTTGGGCTTCATGCCGGCACTTTCATATGAGTTGCGTCGTCGCACTTCAATTGAAAAATGGTTGGCGCAAGTGCCAAGCCTTTCCTTTTTTAAAGAGGTACCTCGCTCATCGCGTGTCTGGAATCGAAGTGTGCATCAATATGATTGGGCGCAGCCGATTGAAGTGCCGACATTTGCTTTGCTTGACGGTCAATTGCGCCGCACTAATTCCTATAACCGCCCTGCAATGACTTTGTTCACTCTTCAAGAGTTGATGGGTGAAACACGCTGGATTCGTTTGATGCGGGCTTGGCACGAGAAGATGCGGTTTCAACACCCTCAACCAAGTGAGTGGGCAAAACATCTCGCCGAGTTCGGTGCCGGCGCAACGGTAAGCGGGCTTGATACTTCGGGCGTTGTGCAAACGGTCTCATTTGACTGGCACGATTTTTGGCAGCAGGCTTACCACGGAAATGACCGCATGGATTTTGGCGTTGCGCGGCTCGATAACCGACCATCGGTCGCTGACTCAACAGCGGGTCAAGGCGACGGCGCCGAGCCTTATGAAGAAAACATATGGGATGTCCGCATCGCCGTCCGCCGCTATGACGGATTCCGTGTTCCCGTTGAAATTCGAGTTCACTGGAGCGATGACACCATCACAAATCATCTCTGGGCAGGCCAAGATTCGGTCTGGAAATTAGAGCGCTTGCGCCACGATACAAAAGCAATGCGCGTGCAAGTCGACCCTGAACACAAACTCATGCTTGACCGAAATAGGCTCAATAATGAGCGGCGTGTTGAGCCTGATCATGATCGCGCCTGGAACTACAGCGTGCGTGCACTTCTTTGGGCGCAACAAGTCCTTCACTGGTACGGAGGTATGGGATGAACCAAGCCCTAAGATTCTTTTTCATTGGCATGGGGCTCGTCCTCGCCCGCCCGCGCGTCTTACTTCTGCTCGTGCTGGTTTCCCTCTTTATGGCCCTCCCCGTGGCCATCCCAGCATGGATGTCCGCCGACACCCATCTGGCTCATGTCTCCGCTTACCCCGGCGACGCAGCCCCAGATTTCTTGCACGAAGTCCCAGGTTGGCTGCTTGACGAATGGGCGCGCGCCGACTCAAATTGGCGCGACTTAATCCGCAACGGCATGGCACCAGCTTTGCTCTTGGCGAGCCTCCTCGGCCTACTTTTTGCCGGCGGATGGATGCACTCCGCGCTCCATGGGCGTGGTGAACATGGCCCGGCTGCCTTCTTCCGAGGTGGTGGTTCTCACTTCTTTCCATTCGTGCGCACTTGGTTGCTCGGCTTGCCCATTTTCTTCGGGATCACTTGGCTAATCTGGTCGACTCCCGGCGAATGGGTCATGGGCCTCTTCCTTCCCGAAGGCAAGCCCGGCATGGCGGCATCCGAAACCACGGCCCGATTTGTTGAGCATGGCCGCGAGATCCTTTATGTCCTGATGCTTCTATTCACGGAAGCCATGCTTGATGTCGCGCGCGCGGACCTAGTCGCTCGCGATGGGCGGTTTAGCCTCTGGGCATTGCTGCGGGCATTTTTAATCATGCTGCGTCAACCGCATGTCGTCATGACACTGCTTGGCGCCGGCATCATCCTCGAAGGCCTTTGGCTTGTTGGGATTCCTGCCATGGTGAACGGCCTACATTGGCCTCTCTGGTCTTTAGTCTTGCTCATTCCGCTCGGTCGGATTTCAATGCGCGGCGCTCGCTGGGCTGGCTTGGCTCTCTGGATTTCCGGTCGAAATCATGAGCCCGATCAAGCTGCCGAAAAAGACGGCATACCCGAAGTAAGTGACGAATCTGAACCACCTATAATGCCGACCACTCAGCATGGCACGACATGGGTTACCGACTCTGTGACACCGCCGGCCAACGACACCACTAATTAATCATGCTCACTGCCAAAGAACTCATGTCTTCGCGTTTGATGACCGTCGCCCCGTCGATGACTCTGCGCGAGCTCCTTGAATACCTCCGCGAAAACGCCATCCACGGCGCATTGGTCAAAGAAGGCGACCGCCTTGTTGGCGTGGTTTCTTACACCGATGCTTTGATTTATCTTTCCGATATTTCGATGAGCGAAGAGAGCTCTTTTTCCATGCTTGCCGAAAGTGATTTTGATTTAAGCGAGCAATTCGTCAATCGCATTGATGAAGTTACCGTTGACGATGTTATGACGCCAGCTGTTTTCACTTGCGATGTAAATGACACAGCGGCTGAAGTTTCCGCTCTGCTCCTCGAAAAGAAAATCCATCGTGCCGTTGTTACTGATAACGGTCAGGCTATCGGGCTTTTGTCGAGCACTGATTTGATGCGCGCGGTTGTCATGTACGAAGAACAATTGGCAATTAAGGCCTAGCGTCTAGGTTTGTTGCGCCTGCCTCAGCGATGGCAGTCTTGCCGGTGTCTAGTTAGATTTCGACAGTTTAGAGATCATCGCCGAATATTTCGCAGTCTACTTCGTGGCTTTGCATGTCGCTGATTTACCATACGCTATGAGCAAAATCCTGAAAGGAGCGGCCGTCATCGGTCAATCTGGTGGCCCAACAGCTGTCATCAATCAATCACTGGTCGGTTTCATCGAGACGGCGACGCAGCAAGAAGTCATCACGCGCGTTTATGGCGCACGGCATGGCGTCCAAGGCATCATGTGTGGCGATTTGGTCGATTTGGCCAAGGAGTCGGCGGCCAATTTAGAGGCTGTCGCGCAGACACCCGCGGCTGCACTTGGTTCGGTCAGGCTCAAGGCCAGCGCCGATGATGTCGCCGCAATGATTAAGACTTTCAAGAAGTTTGACATTCGCTATTTCTTTTATATCGGCGGCAATGACACCGCTGAAACAGCCCATATCGTTTCGCTAGAGGCCGCCAAGCAAGGCTGGGAGATGCGTTGTTTCCACATCCCCAAAACAATCGATAATGATTTAAAAGTAACCGACCACTGCCCCGGCTACGGTTCTGCGGCGCGTTTTGTGGCTCATGCTTTCCAGGGGGATGATCGCGACAACCGCTCTTTGCGCGGCATTAAAGTCAACATCGTGATGGGGCGTCATGCGGGTTGGCTGACGGCGGCTTCTGTTTTGGGGCGGCGCACGGGCAAAGATGATGGCCCACATTTGGTTTACTTGCCTGAGCGTGTTTTTGAGCCGACCGATTTTTTGGCCGAAGTTAAAGCCACATACGAGCGACTGGGGCGTTGCGTAATCGCCGTTTCTGAGGGCATTCACGATGCTGACGGCAAGCCTTTCCTGCAAACTTACGCTGAGATGTCTGGCTCTGCCATGGCGGGCGAGGTTGATAGCCACGGTAATGTGCAATTGTCTGGTACGGGTGCACTTGGTGACGCATTGGCCAATTTGATTAAAGAGGCCCTGCCCGGCACTCGCGTGCGTGCTGACACTTTTGGTTATCTACAGCGTTCTCATCCTGGTGATGTTTCGACGGTCGATCAAGAAGAGGCACGCGCCGCAGGTCGCGCCGCCGTTGTCGCTGCCGTTTCTGGCCAATATGACCACGGCACAATTGCTTTGCGCCGCATCGAAGGCGACACCTACGCCTCTGAAACTTTTGTCGGCGCACTTGCCGATGTCGCAAAATTCACCAAAGACATGCCAGCTCACTTCTTGAGTGGCCGTCACGATGTGAGCTCGGCATTTGTCGATTACGCACTTCCGCTTACGGGCGGGATCACGCCCATGGCTGATTTAGATTTTGCACCTGTCGAGTTGCTTAACTAAAGAGGCTTCCTTGTGTTGCAAACCCGGAACAATCTGCATCGGTTTCATGTAGCCCACCTCGGCATGTTAATTGCCTAACCACTCCCATGATTACTGCACTCCTCCTTGCTCAAATTGCCCTCCCTTCCTTGCTTCCTCAAACTGAGCCAGACGGCATCAAGTTGGTTGGTCGCTTGCATAGTGATTGGGTCTTTGTCTCTCCTGGCTCCGATTCAGAAGCGGCTTGGCTTGCGGCTGACCCTGCTCATGCACCTTTTGCAGACGGCGCTGAAATCCGCCGAGCTGAGATTGGCGCAGAGGGGCCTCTTGGCCCAGGTTTAGAGTTTAAACTCGAAATTGATTTCGCCTCTGGCGCTGCTGAGGTTACTGATTCTTATTTGCGGTTTTCAGAGCTCCCACTAGGTAGTTTTAAAGTTGGCCACATGAAAGAGCCAGTCGGCCTAGGCAAGATCCAATCTAGCAAAACGATGACTTTTATCGACCGCCCGCTAACAGCCGCCCTGATTCCTGGGCGTAACGCAGGCTTCCTCTGGGAGCATTCTGACGACAGTCTTTCTCTCGCCGCGGGTTTATTCCGCAATACCGATGACGCGGGGGATAGCGTGGGCAATGAGGGCTATTCCTTCACGACACGAGCCGTTTTTCGACCGATTTTCGAAAACGGGGGCGCTCGCATTTTGCATGCTGGCTTTAGCTATAGCTTTCGTCGCCCTGACGAAAGTGTTTCATTTGGCTCCCGCCTCGAATCTCATATGCTGCCAAAATTCCTCGATACAGGCGATCTAGAAGCCGATTCCGTGAGCTTGTTGGGTGCTGAAGTCATCTGGATTGACGGCCCTTTGCATTGCATCGCCGAGCATACGCAAGCTGCTCTTAGCCATAGCAGTGGCTTAGAACCGGCATTCCGAGCTTATTCTGTTGAAGCGGGCTGGGTGCTCACGGGCGAAAATGCTCGATACAAAAAATCAAATGGCAGCCTGAATGGCGTCCTGCCGGAAAATGCGGCCTTTGATTCTTCAGGTCAGGGCAATGGTGCTTGGCAGGTTTTGTTGCGTCATTCTAATCTTGATTTGACTGAAGCAGCCGGTCTGAATAATGAATTAACCGTGACCAATTTGGGGCTGAATTGGTTCGTGAACCCTCATTCCACCATTTTGATGGGCATCTCACGAGCTGAGCTGAGTGAGCTCGATGCCACGCACATGTTGACAGTGCGTTTTGGTTATTGGTTTTAGAGTGCCTTTCGTGGCGGCACAAAACCAGCCGCTGCGAGTAGCCCAGTGACGAGCGCAATGGAAGTCATGGCGACTTGAAAAGCCGAACGCAAACCTTCGATGGGCTCGCCTTGCATCAAAGTGCTGATGCTCAAAAATCCAAGTGCGCCCGGCACTAAAAAGAGTAATCCGGGCAATCGTGTGGTCGAGGCGGGGCGGTCAAGCAATCGAGCATAGAAGTTGCTTGCGATACCCACGGCTAGAGCGCCGAAGAAAACGCCAGCCACGGGGCCAAAGAGTGCTGAAGCTTGAGTGACGCTGAGCCAGCCGAACGCCGAGACGATAAAAATCCAGCCGAGTTCGCGAGCGGGTGCGCGGAATAAAATGCCAATCGTTGTGGCCGCGATGGGTAAGACTATGAGTTCGGTCCAGGCGGCGGGTGGCAGAGCATCGGCCATCACCTGCGGGAAGTCAATCGCTGCCCAGTCAAGGGCTTGCTGGCCTAAACTGCGGCCTAGCCAAGTGCCGAAGCCGAGCATAAGAAAGCTCATCGATGCAGCGGCAAGCCGCGCTGTGCCAGAAACTAAGTTGCGTGTGGCCAGCTCTGCAATGGCAATCGTCAGGCTGAACCCAGGCACAAGCACAATGAGACCACCTAGAGTGGCTTGGTCAACCGAGAGGCTGTGCCCCCAATCAAGGGCTTGCGAAAGTTTTAAAACGAGTGGTGCAAAAAGCGTTGCGGTCAGAGAAACGAGCAGGGCTCCGAGTGGCTCGAAAACATGATGCAAGCGTGGCTGGCGAGGGGTAAACAATGCGAAAAGCCCGAGTGCTAGGCCAGCGATTGTGGCGAGCAAGATTTCGGGTAGCCCACCTCCAAAAAACCGAGCGGCCGCACCTGATGTCGCCGCAAAACATAAAGTGGTCAATGAGCTCGACCATGGGCTTGCACCCGCGACGACCGATTTGACAAGGTCAACACCTTCTGTGGGGCTCACTCGGCCATCTGCGGCATCGTTGAAAACCACATCGAGTTTGGCTAGCTTCCCCAAGTCAATTTCTGCACCAGGGATGCGATGCAAATACGAGCGCCCTTGCTCGCCCTCGCCCAAACCCGAACCGCTAAAGGAGGAAATCAAGGCCGTCGGTGTGCTGAAGAAATGCCCCTCAAGACCCCATTGGCTGCAAAGCGTCATTAAGACATCTTCCAAACGATGGGCGGGTGCGCCATATCGCTGTAAGGCCGCGCCCAAAACATGGACGAATCGCAAGCGAGCATCTCGCGCGGCTGTGGGGAGGGTGTCAGGTGGCGTCACGCAGAGATTTTATCCATAAGTGTGGTACTCTATACGCTAGGAACTCCCAAATTGAGTACCCCCTACCTGAGAACCCCTCCGCATCATGAATAAGGCTCTACCTTTCGTTGTTTTGCTGGCATTAGCCACCACCCTACCCGCCCAGCAGGCGCGGGAATCTGAATTGGTTTCAGCCGGATTGACTGGGGCTCCCGTGGGCATCTCGATTTCATCCGAAAACGCCGATTTGTCAGCCATGCTTTACGCCGATGCCGGCGACGCCTCTCTTTGGCTGAGATTGTCAGATGGGCGTGGCATCGACTGGAGCTCGCCGATTCGGATGGATGACGACATCACAGGTGCCCCGAAAGCGACTTTCCGCCATTCTCTGAAGGTCGATGACAATCGTATTTATCTTGCATGGCGAGATAAAAGGAATGGCTCATTCGATGATGTTTACTTCACATCTTCAGATGACTCGGGCACGACCTGGCTGCCTTCGAATATCAGAATCGACGACGGCTACGCCATGGGTGCAAAAGATGTAAAAGACTTCCGTATCGGCTCAGGCGGCAAAGATGTCGTTGTGATTTGCTCGACCAGCAATGGCGATGAAGGCCTCTTCGTAACATGGTCTAACAACGAGGGCAAAGTCTGGAATGCGGCTCTTCCCGTTACATCGCACAATGGAATTGCCGATGTCGACAATATCGATTTGGCTTGCGAGAATGACATCGCCTATATCGTTTGGCGCGACAACTCACTCAACGGAATCGATGACACCATTTGGATGTCAATCTTCGATTTCTCCACTGGCGTTTTCATTGCTCAAGACCTCAATGTCAGCCCTAATTTAATCCTTGCCGGTGGAGATGCAGATGATGGAGTCGCCGTCGCCGTTGATCAAAATTACCTTGCCGTGATGTATCACGCTGACAAGCTGGGTGGCACTTCCGAGCAGTTGCGGGTCAACCTCTCTAGCGACCTTGGGCTTTCGTGGTCGGGCGATACGCAAGTGGGCGAATACGACAACGCGTTGTTGAATCATGATGCCGATAATGGTGTCATCCTTGTTGAAGATGCGCGTGTTGCTGTCGCTTGGGAAGACAACCGCACGGGTCAAGATGCGGTCTATTGCGCCATCGCTGAATTTGCGACGGCGACTTTTACGGCCGACCACCTTTGCTCTGACACAACGCTTGTTGCAGGAAACCCGCATTTGGCCGGAGAGCTCAAGAATGAAGCTCTAGCGGTAGTTTGGTCGCAATTTCCGGGCGAGACTTACAGCAGCTGCTATTACATGAATGATCGTTGGTCGTCGACCTTTTCCGTCAGCGACAATGTGGCGGATGTCGATGATGCCGAAGTCGCCTGGAATGATGTCTACAACAACTTCCTCTCTCTTTGGGTCGCCGACGATTCAGGAATCAATCAACTCTATGTAGGCGGATATCGCGCTCAGCAAATAGACCCCGGCGCACCTGTCGCAGGCTCCGCGGCAGCTTTCACGCTCAGTGGCTTTCTTGCAGGAGACGCGTTTCAAGTCGTCGCCGCTGCATCGCCCGGTTCTTTTTTGCTCACGGACGGCCGCAATCTTGGGCTTAGAGCGGACTCGTATTTGTTGATTACTAAAGACCTCCCACAATTTCGAGGGGGTATCGCAGTCGATGGCACAGGGAGCACTGCACCATTGCCCATCCCTCAAGGCCTGTCAGGCACGAGTTTTTATCTTGTCGCGGTTGGGCTTGCTCCTGGCGGTGTAATCACCGATTTGACGGATGTTACTTTCATGAGCATCCAATAACGGCAGAAAAACCGCCAACAGCTAATTCTGCGATTTCGTATGATTGCTTGAGATTGACTCATGCGATTGTTTTCCCTTACCCCGTTTCTCATCACGGCTGTTATTTCAGCCGCTCCGGTTCTAGCTCAGCAGGCACAATTAGGCGTTCAGGTTGCTCCGAGCGATGCCGGCCCACGAGTCGAAACAGTGCTCCCACGATCAGCAGCCAGCATTTTGGGGCTCGTAGCAGGTGATGTTTTGCTTGCCGTTGATGATGTCCGTTTGACTAGCCCGGCGTCATTGGTTGCTGCGATTCGTGCTCACCGAGCCGGCGATATTGTCAATCTCACGATTCAGCGAGAAGGGGCGACATTCGAGATGCTCGGCGTTTTGGCGCGGGCTCAGCATGATGTTTTGCCTGACTCTAGGTCTTCACTTGGGCAATCGATGCGCGGGCATTTGCAAGACATGGGCGAGGGCGTCCATCACCGTTTGCAAGAAATTGATCTCGATAGTCTGCCCGCTGAGATCCGAGAGCGTTTTCAACAGGGCATGCAGCGTATGCCTGACATGCAAGGCTTAGGGCATGATTTCGCCCAAGGGTTTAGCGATTTTGAGCGGCATTTTGATGATTTCGGTCAGCAATTCACTTTTGATTTTGATTTTTTTGGTGAGGGCGATACTGAGATGCTCACCGAGACCTGGCTGACTTACCCAGAAAGCACTCCTCAAGACAAAAGAGAAGTCCTTATCGCTGATGCAGTAAAGACTTACGGCGCTGATGTGCATGTCGTTTTTGAGGGCAATGTCACGATGATGCGCTCGACCTCGCGATCCGTTCAACGGCAGCCTGAGCTGGGCACCGATGCGGCACCAGAGGCTTCCGAAGAGGGCCCGAGTCGTCTTGAGCTCATCCGAGCAGCCGCGGAAGAGCAGGTCGAAAACCTAAAAAATCAAATTTTAGAGCTCGAAAAGTGGCTAGAGTCAAGCGACTAAGTCCTTTCTCGCAAAGGGTTTAAATATTTTTAGATAATAAACTCATGTTGAGCCGTCAGCCTCCGCAAAGGGGGCGTGATGAAACTCAACTCAACAGTCGCCGCACTCGCCTTTGTCCTCATGGGCGCCGCTTGGAGTGCACTCTCAGCCTCTTCCATGCACGATCTCCATGATTTGGAGAGTTTGGTGTCGAAGGCCGAATTGATTTGCGAAGTCGAAGTCCTTTCCAAGGAAAGCTTGCTTCTAGACGACGGAACTATCGAAACACGCTACACCTTTTCTACGATTACGCCGATAAAAGGGGGTGCCGCTTCCATTCAGGAAATCCGAATCCCTGGTGGCGAAGTGGCCGGCCGCGGGCTCCTGATTCCTGGGATGCCCACTTACCAAACCGGAGAACGAAACATCCTTTTCTTAAGCAAAGCAACTCAAGCCAAAAACTGGCGCCTGCCCATCGGGCTGTCTGCGGGTTCGTTTAAAGTGAATCTGGAAGCTTCGGGCGAGAGAATGGCCGTCCGTCAACTCCATGAAGCGCACTCTTCAGCCCAAGTCTTGAGCCGCGACGATTTGATTTTTGACATCATGGATGAAGTGGCTCGCCAGCAGTAAAGGATCAACGCAGAATCATGAAACGATTTAGTAAAAAGACTCTCATCGCCCTGACGATTTTTATCGCCGGGGCCGCTGCCGTGAGTGGTTATGTCCGCATTAACCTATCGGGCAAAACCCTGAATTGGTCGTCGAGCACTATAAGCTGGAGACTCAATACCGCTGGGTCAGACAATGTTGCGGATGGCTCCCACGAGGCGGCAATTCAAGCTGCATTCGATGAGTGGCAAAATGTGAGCGGTTCTGCGATTCGTTTTTCTCGCGGTTCCGACACCAGCAGCAAGTCGGCGGGCACGAGTTCGCATGTCATCTTCTTTGATGAAAGCAATGGGTCTGGCTTCTTCCCAGCGGGTTCAGGAATTGTTGCGATTACGCCGATTTCTTACGACACAGGC
Organism: Planctomycetota bacterium; assembly: GCA_018671175.1. Classification (GTDB taxonomy): domain Bacteria; phylum Planctomycetota; class UBA1135; order UBA1135; family UBA1135; genus JABHIE01. Next base: position 37,105 of record JABHIE010000028.1, read on the forward strand.
AATGGCCGCATTTTGGATGCCGACATTATCTTCAACGGTCGTGACTGGAATTTTTCAACTGATGGCACGCCTGGCACTTATGACATCCAAGATATTGCCACACACGAGATCGGGCACTTTGTTGGTCTCGATCACAGCCCTGTGCTTTCCGGCACGATGTGGCCATATGTTAGCCAGGGGCAAACTCTCCATCGTTCATTAACTGGTGATGAGCACTCTGGAGCCAAGGCGATTGCCTCTAGTGGCGCGATTAGTCACCTTCGGGGTACTTTGCGCAAAACGAGTGGTGCGAGCGCGCGTGGCGCTATGGTCGCAGCTGTGCGCGCAAGTGATGGCCGTTTGGCTGCAACTGGTTTGAGTACGGCGAGCGGCACTTTTCATATCAAGGGCCTTCCCGCAGGTGATTACTTTGTCTACGCCGCACCTGTTGAGGGCGCGATGACGGCGTCCAACTTCACGAGTAATGGCACGGTCGACACTGACTTCGGGGCTGCCTTCTACGGAAGCCTTGCCTCACCGCAAAGTTTTCATCTCAATGCCTCGAGCGATTTGAATTGCGGAACGCTCACATTAGCGGCAGACAGTTCGATTCGTGATTCTGGAGGCACGGCTTATTCGCTGGAGTCGGGTGAGATTCGTCGCATTACTCTTCAGGCAAAGAACTTAATCTCTGGTGCCATGCAAATGCAGTCGCTGAGCCCGTACATCCAAGTCTCGCAAGTGAACAACGGCGGCACTTGGGCCCAAGCTACGATTCAGGTGTCGGGAGATGCGCCAGCCGGCACTTACGATCTTTACCTTTCGACGCCGAGCGGCTCAATGGAGCCTGTTACTGGCATTCTGGATATCACTGGAGAGGCGCCATCGATAACGGGGCTGACTCCTCCATCTGGTGCACTTGCCGGCGGCACGGAAGTCTTGCTCAGCGGCGAAAACATCCAACAGGGTTGTTTTGTCCTGTTCGGCGGCCGCGAGGCGCTCAATGTGGATGTCCTCAATTCCACAACCGTCCAACTCAATGCCCCAGCCGGCGACCCCGGTATTTGCGATGTGCGCGTGATTAACCCCGATGGGCAGCAAGCGACATTGCAAAATGCCTTTCAGTACGAAGCGATTGCATCCTATTCGGCGTCATTTCCAGCGGCGGGGCAGTCTTCTGGCAACACGCTTTTGTTGGTAAACGGCGCGGGCTTTGACCCCAACATCCAAGTTTTTCTTGGTGGCACACAGGCGCAAGTCATTGTGCAGTCGAGCAAACTTCTGCGCGTGTTGACGCCTTCTCATGCAACGGGTTCAGTTGATCTCGTTTTGACAAACCCAGGTATGGCCGAAACTCGCATTCCATCGGCGTTTAAATATGTAAGCGCGAGCGACCCCGTGATTTCTTCCTTCACTCCCAATCACGGCAAGCGTTCCGGCGGCACTTCCATCACGATTAAGGGAGTTCGGCTTACGGGAGCGCAGCTTGTGCGATTTGGCGTTGACCCAACCACCGCTCAGGGTGGGGCAGACGGAAATGGCCTGCAGGTCGTCAATGACACCGAAGTTGGAGTCATCACGCCATCCTTCGCGAGCGTGGGGCAATTTGGAATGATGCTTGAGCTGACGAGTGGCCAAGGTGTGCTTGTGGGCGGCTTTACTTTTGACAGCACCGCGTCTTCTGGCGGCGGTGGCGACAGCGGAGGCGGAGGTTGTGGTGGAATCATCATGGCGGGCGGCAACCCCAATCCAGCAGCCGACATATTGGCCTTGACGGTTTTGCTTGTCGGTTACTTCGGCTTGCGTCGTCGCACGCGCCGAGTGGTTACGATTAAGGCGTGTCGCGCTCCAACATCCTGACTCAACTCGCCTTGACCTTTGCGGTCATTTTGCTCGCCTGCGTCGCCCCTTCATGCAGTGGCGGCCCTAGCTCAGATTATGACGAGCCCCCAATCTTGCTTGTCGGCATGGATGGCCTCGAATGGAGCGTCATCGAGCCGCTTCTCGCCCAAGGGCGCATGCCGCATTTTGCTAAATTACTCGCAAATGGCACGGGTGGTCGATTGCGCACTTTGGTGCCAACCTTCTCCCCAGTCCTCTGGACGACAATCGCAACCGGTGTCGGCCCAAAGGAGCACGGCATTTTGCATTTTGCTGAGCTTGATGCCCAAAACCGACCCAAGGCAGATGGCCTGCCCTACACTTCAAATACTCGCAAAGTGCCTGCAATCTGGAACATCGCTTCAGACGCTAATCGTGATGTCTTATCCGTCGCATGGTGGGTGAGCTGGCCGGCTGAGCCGCTTGCAGGAGATTCTCGCGTGGTGGCCTCTTATGCTGCGCAAGTGCAAGCCAACATCCTCTGGAAACCAGGCGTCTGGGAAAATGGTTTGCCCGAGTTGACTTGGCCTCCGCACATGTCAGAAGCCATTGCGCCTCGCCTCACCGAAGGTGGCCCGCAAGGCCCGGTTCGCGGTGAGTTTGAATCAAAATTTGGCAAGATTCCAAGTCAATGGAAATGGCCTTTGCAGCTTGACCGTTTGTACCGCACCGCTTTCCATGGCGACCGCACTCACATCCATATTGCGGGTGATTTGATGGCCGAGCGCATGGCCGATCTTAATATGGTTTACATTGGCCTTCCCGATGTGGCGGGGCATTATTGGTGGCGATGGCGTGAACCAAAGGCATTTGGCTATCCAGTTCAGGGAGACCAGGTTGCGCGCTTAGGTGATCGGCTTGATTTGGCTTATGAGGTGGCCGACCAGTGGCTGGGTGAGTTGCTCGAAAAGGTGCCGTCCGAGACCATCGTGATGGTGGTGAGCGACCACGGGATGCACGCGGCAAATGTGAGTGACCCCAAGGCCATTCAGTCGGGCGCACACGAAGACGGCCCCGATGGTGTTTTCATGTTGTCGGGGCCAGGTGTCAAAAAAACGGGCTTACTTCATGATGCCAACGGTGCCGTGCAGCGCATAGGCAGTGTTTATGCCGTTGCGCCGACGATTCTCGATTTGCTCGCGGTGCCGCAATCGACCCAAATGCAGGGCAAGCCTTTGCGTGGGATGATGACCGACGCCTGGAATCTAGCCCACCCGAGATTGCCCGCAAAAAATTGGTCGGATGGCTTTCGGCCCGCAACTCGACCTAAAGAACCTGTCGAAGGTGCATCCGATACTTTTATCGACAGCATCCGCGAGATAGGCTATGCCATCGGAGAAGATTAACTATGTTTGCACGCATCCTGCTCGCTACTGATTTTTCGGACCAAGCCGAAAACGCTTATCCATGGGCCGCGCAAATGGCGCGCGCCAGTGATGGTGTCGTTTTGCTGGTTCACGCACTCGAAAATGACCTCGTTTCCACGACCCCCGTTTTTGCGGGGTTCATGCCCCCCGAGGCGCTTGATGTGGGTTCTTATCGAGAACAATTTCGCACTGCCGCTTTACGCGCCTTAGATGCCGCAGCCGAAAAGGTAAAAGCATTAGGCGTGCGTGTTGAGACGCATCTTTTAGAGGGTGGCAAACCTTCCGTGGCGATTGTCGATGCGGCCAAAGAACTTGACGGAAAGGTCATCGTTTTATCGACGCATGGTCGAGGCGGGCTTGCTCATTTACTCCTTGGATCGACGGCTGAAAAAGTGGTGCGGTCAGCGTCTTGCCCTGTCTTATCTGTTCATCAAGATGACGCCCAGCCGCAAGGCTAACCTTAGTTCATGACCCCTCCTTCGCCATCCGTAGCTGACGCCTTGCGCCAACCTGTTGTTGCGTTCGACATCGAAGTCGCGGGTGCTCCCTGGGAAGAAATTGACGAGGCCACTCGCCATTACTTGCTCTCTCGTCAAAAGACAGATGAAGCCCGCGAGGGCATTCGAGATCGACTTGCCTTTGTTCGCGGCATGGGGCGTGTCGTTTCCATCGCCATGTGGAATCTCAAAACCGACAGCGGCGCGGTGATGGTGCAAGGCTCCGGTTGCAAATGGGAAGAATTCGATGTCGTCCCTGGCACCAAAGTCTTCCGAGGCAATGAGCGTGAGATGCTCATCGAGTTCTGGAAGCAGGCAAAAGAGTGGGGGACCGTTGTGACTTATAACGGTCGTGGTTATGACGGCCCGATTTTGATGACGCGCTCGGCCATGCTTGATGTCGCGCCATCTCGCAATCTCACGGGTTACCGCTACAGCATTAAAGATCATTGCGACTTGATGGAAGTCCTCAACTTTTTCGGTGCCGCTCGCGAGAGTTACTCCCTCGATTATTGGTGTCGGCGTTTTGGAGTTGAATCTCCAAAAGGCAAAATGGATGGCTCGCGTGTGGCCGACAAGGCTCGCGCAGGGCGTTATGACGAAATCGCTGAGTATTGTTTGAGAGACACTCGCGCCACGGCAGATTTGTTCTTGCGTTTGCGCTCGACTTTAATTCCATTGCTTGGCTAGATGTCGTCCACGGCTACCAATGCGATTTTTCAGGCTGTAGCCAAAATCTTTGGCACGGGGCTTTACGCGGTTTTTGGTTTGCTGCTTGCGCGTTTGGTGCCTGGGCGCGAAAACGGCGTCTACACATTGATGAGCACTCTGCTCTTCTTTGGGTCATTGGCTTCTAATTTTGGTGTGCCTTTTGTGGCTGTGCGTGCCATTGCTCGCGATCGCAGTCGTGCCGCAGAGGTTTTCGTCGATACCCGCACGGCAGTACTTATGGGCGCGGGCTTGGCCCTGCTTCTCCCGCTAGTTTGGGTCACCTTCGAGATGAATCTACTCGGCGAGTGGGACAACCGCCGCCTGCTATTGAGCTTCTTGGTTTGCGGGATTATTTTGGCTGAGGCCTTAGGCTCATTGGGCGACATGATGTTTCAGGCTCACGAAGATATGCGAGTGTCTTCCGTGGTCGAGGCTGCGTCAGGCTTGTTTCGCGCAGGGGGTGCAACGATTGCTGTCATTCTTTTGCCCCTAGAATGGAAAATCGTCGGTGTCTACACGGTCTTTTTGCTGGGCTCTGGCTTGCGGGGCATTTTGATGCCCATTCTTGCTCGCCGCCGCTTTTTATCGGGTCCACTACCGACTAAGAGTTTTCGTCGTGCATTCGATTTGTTGAAAGAGGCTTTCTTCCTTGCAGTCTTTCGCATGCTGCGCATGATTCGCAACCGTGTCGATAGTTTGTTGTTGGGGCTCCTCATTTCAGGCGGCGTGCTCGGCGCCATGGAATCGGCTGACTTGAGTCGCGCTCTCTACGCTCAAGCAATGCGCGTGGTCATTATTTTCAACATGCTCTCTGTTGCATTTAATACGGCGCTATTTCCTCGAATGGTACGCCTATCGAGTGATAAAGGCGACCAGGCTGAGGTTCGCGTGACTTATTTCCGTGCTCTTCGTGTACAGGCCTGGTGGGCGATTCCTTTGGCTTGCGGCCTTTGGTTTTATGCTGACGGCGTGGCGGGCTTATTCGGAGCGGAATACTTAAATGGCTATGAAGCTCTGGGTGGCTCTACGGGTGATGTCTTGCGCGTGCTTTCTTTTGCCATGATGGTTGATGTGATTGGCGGCCCGGTTGGTTTAATTATCATGGGTGTGCCTGGCATGGATAGAAAACTGCCCAAACTTGGGGCTATGCTCGCAGTGGTTAGTATCATCTTAAATGTCATTTTAATTCCTAAATTCGGGATTATGGGCGCAGCATACTCCTCCCTCGGTGCAGCCTGCTTTGAGTTTTTCTTGAAGCTCACAGTGGTCTCTCGCATTTTGGGCAGCCCCACTCCGATGATTGGTATCTTCTTTCCATTTGTGCTTGCCTCTGTCGTGATGGTCTTTGGTTTGCAAAAACTAGGCTTCAAAGATTCTTTGCTCATTGGCCCGGTGCTCGGCGCGACCTTCTATTTCTTGGTTACGATTCTGACTCGCTCGACTGACCCTAAAATCAACCAAATAATCGCCCGGAATATTTTGCGACGGAAATAAGGCTATGCGCTTTTTTCCCCTAATTCTTCGCCGACCGGACAACCTGCTCAGTGTTCCTGCTGTAGCTGACCGCTTCCCCACTCAGAGGCCAGGTTTTCTGCAAGGTGACCCTGCGCTTTGGGTGCCGTCCACTTTGGCCACCCTTGAGCGACAAACCCAGCAACCCGTTTTGCCGTGGTCGCCGCAATGTGATTTGTTGATGTTGCCCTCGCCGGCCTTGGCTAGCGAGTTGCCTCTTGAGGTGCTAGATGGGCTGCCAGCAGACTATCCCGTTTTGCTTTACGAGGCTCAGCAGCCTCTCTTTCCAAATGTCCTTGTGGGCGATGGCAATCAATCGCAGAGCGTTGATTTCAAAACAGCAAGTTCCGGCCTGCGTGCTTATCGCTCGGCTTTTCGGCATTTAGGTATCGGCGAGACGGAAGCCCTGGTTTTGTTGCCTGCAAGTCGTGTGCGCTATTTGGCGCGCCTGGCCTTCCGTTTTGAGTCAAAGCCAAGTCCTGGCCCAAGCTTGCAAAACCGCCGCTTCTTAACTTTGGCCTTAGATTATCACCGCTCGGTTGCGGCCTTGTCTGCGCAGAGCTCTCAAAACCAATCGCACAATGCGAGTTCTGCCACTATGTTTACACCTCGCCAACTCCAGCCGGCGAGTCGAGTCGCTGTGGTTGTCCCGCACTTTGATGATGAGTGCTTGGCCTTTGGTGGTGCCATCGCGACAGCCGTTGCTGCGGGTTCAGAGGTTCGTTTGATTTGGCTAACCGACGGCTCGCGTGGCGTTTCAACGGTTTCTCATGAAGAGTCAGCCAAAATTCGGCATCAAGAGGCCATGCGAGCCGCCGAGATTTTGGGGGTGAGCGATGTTCACTTCCTCGAAGCCCCCGAAACTAAATTGACTACTCGTGGGCCATGGGCAAGTCAATTAACCCAATTGCTCGATGAGTTTCAGCCCACGCGCATCCATTCTCTATGGTGGGCTGAAAACAATGTGGATCATTACGAAAGCAACCGCTTGCTTCGCAGTGCAATGCCGCCATCGCTGTCTTGCTGCGAAATGGCCGTGGGGGGTGTGTGGTCGCCGCTTCCGCTATTGGCGGGCGTAACGCAGAGCCTTGCTCTCACAGCTGAGACGGTAGCCATTCAAAAGCGGGCTCTTGCTGCTCATGCCTCACAAATCAAGGAGGTCGACTACTCGCGTGTTTCTGCAGGGCTTCAAGCCTGGAATGGTCGTTTCTCAAACGGCCCAGCCGAAAACTATTTGGTCATGCCCGCGCATCAATATTGGCAGGCATTCGTGCAAAGTGGCGCGTCGAAACGCTGGCTTTTGGCCTAGTCGCCCTGGAAGGCGGCAGCCGCAGATTCGGTCATGAGAATCGTGCGCTGTGCAAAAGTGGCCGTGCGCAAAGTGTCAGAAACGACAGCGATTTTGTCTTGGTACTCACTGAGCGCAGTGGTCAGGACATAAATGTAATCGCCTGGCTGCACATAAGGAATCTGCGTTTTCACCGCAGCATCAGGTGGGCTCCAGAGCAAGTCAAGGTTGTAGGCGTTAATTTGAACTTGGCCCTGAACCAAACGAGCAATCAGGACGGCCGTTTTGTCGCCATCTTCGGAGATGCCACCTGCTTGGGCGATCATGTCGAGCACCGATGTGCGAGGGTTGGCAAGTGGGTAAATGCCGCTGTTGTTGATTTGCCCCAGAATTGTGACCTTGCGCGAGGATGTGTATTCCACAGTGAGGTCGAGAGAGGGCTTCACGAGATACTGCTCGTATGCGGTCTCTAGTTTTAGCTGCAAACCCTCAAGAGTAAGGCCTGAAACAGCCGTTTTGCCAACAAGATGCAAATTCATGGTGCCGTCAATGCGCACTTGGTAGGGGCGTGACAAATCAGTGTGCTGCCAAAAGGCCAAAGTCACTTTGTCGCCAGGCCCAATGAAAAACTCACCATTGGCAATTTCTTCGGTAATGTTTGGGCCGAGTAGGTTTGGGTTTTCACCGAGAGAGGGGCCCTCTGCATAGGGTGAGGGTGCCGCGCAAGCGACGACAAGGAAAAGGATGGGGAGAAACTTAAGTGACATGGGCCTATGTTTGGGGCGCGGCCTATTGTCCCAAACCCTGCGCTCGGGTCAAATAGGCAATCCTGCTTTTGTAGGCCCCCCCTTACTTCGACCAACATAAACCTTGACTCGCCTCGCCATCGTCGGCATCGACGGAGCTACATTCGACATCCTGCGCCCTCTTATCGAAGGCGGTGAATGCCCGCATATCGCGCGCATTTTGCGCGAGGGCGTTTCGGGTGATCTTGAGTCGGAAAAGCCGCCGATTACACCGCCTGCCTGGACATCCATGATGACGGGCGTAAACCCTGGTAGGCACGGGGTTTACCATTTCATCCGGCGCTTGCCTAACAGCTATGGTTATGCGCTGAATGACTCGCGGAAATACTCTGGCAAAGACATCATGACGATTCTGGGCAAGAGGGGCTGGAGTGTCGGTACATTTTCGGTGCCCATGGTTTTCCCACCATTCCCGGTAAATCAGGGTTATCAAGTTGCGGGCATTCCTTGCCCAATACAAGGTGATTCGCTTGGCTGGCCAGCGGGTTTGATGAAAGAGCTCGAGTCGTGGCAGGGGCACCCCTACGAGGCTGATGTCGATTACGGGCCATTTGATGGCGATAACGAAAAGCCGCACGATAATCTTGAGCAGTATGCGCGCCTGCGCGATGAGCTTTTTCGCATCGAGCGCGATCGTTTGGCGTTGATGCGCCGCTTGCTCAAAGATAAGCCCACTGACTTTTTCTTTACCGTGATTTCGGTGACCGATCGCTGCCAGCATTATTTCTGGAAGTTTCAAGATAAAAGCCATCCCGGCTGGTCCGAAAAAGGCGCCAAACTTTTCGGGGAAGTCATCCGCGATTCTTATCGTTTGGCTGATGAGTTCGTGGGTGCCGTCCGCGAAATCGTGGGCGACGATGTGCCGATTGCTTTGGTGAGCGATCATGGTTTTGGCCCACAGTACTCAGATTTTCACCTGAATAAATGGCTTGAGCAAGAGGGCTATTTGGTTCGCAAGCCTGTACCCCGCTGGACTTTAGGTGTCGCGACTTTGGGCGAGGTCATGCATGCAGTAAAAGTTCCGTGGGCCGTTAAGCTCCTTGGCCCCATTGCTAAATGGAAATTGTTTCGCCCAAAGCGAAAGGTCGCTGCTGATATGCGAGATATTGATTGGCCGAAAACCCGTGCATACACATCATTGCACGGTATAGCGCTTAACATGAAGGGGCGCGAGCCAATCGGAATTGTCGACCAAAGAGACTTTCATAGTCTGCTCCAGGAAATCGAAGCCAAACTTACTCAGGTCAAAATGCCAGATGGCTCACCCGCCTTTGATTACGGTGCGATTAAAGATGATATTTACGAAGGCCCGATGATCGATGAGGCCCCCGATTATCAGTTTCAGATGGCGGGTCTGAGTTGCCTAAACAAGGATGATCTCGGAAGCCATGAAATGTTTACGATGCGCAAAAATGCCGCCATTTCAGGGCAGCATAGATTTAATGGTATCTTTGCTTTTGCGGCCTCTAATGTAAGAGAGGGCCTTGTTCTGGACGGCCTTCATATTCAAGACACGGTGCCTACATTGCTTCATGCTCTTGGCGAGGCTGTCCCCGCCTGGATGGACGGTTCTGTGAACATCGAGTTGCTTCAAAAACAATTAGAGATTCAGTTTGATCGCACAGCCGAGCCGGAGCCCGGAAATCTCGACGAGTCAGCTTTTTCAACGGCTGAGAGTGATGCCATCGAAGAATCTTTGCGTGGGTTAGGATACTTGTAATGCTTCGTTTACTTACACCCGTTTGGGCTTCGCTGCTGCTCACTTTGGTTCCACTAACTTCCGTGCAAGAGCCTGATTTCCAGGTAGATTTCTCGGCAAAGGGCCGCGCTATATCCCCAACTCAAATTTACGGGATGAATGAGCACAACACATCCGATGGTGCAATGCGAGCATGGGGTGAGCGACTTCAACCCGCAGGTGGGATGATGCGGATTTGGCGCAATTATTATGCCGGTTCAGGTTTCAAGCAACAGTTGCACGCCGCAGAATTAATCACAAAGCTTGGGATGGATGTGCTGTTTATTGCTCGTGGAGACCCGTCTGACACAGGTAACGCTTCACGAGACGCCAATATGATTGTCCCTGAAGATGGCGCTGCCTGGGCTAAGCTGGTCGCTGCAGATGTGCGCCGTTTGCAACGAGCTGGCGCACGGGTTCGTGCGATTGAAATTTGGGATGAGCCCGACATGAAGCATCATGTCAATTGTTCCCTTGAGGAATTCGCTGTGTTCTTTGCTGAAGCAGGTCTGGCTTTGCGGAAAGAATTCCCCAGTGGCTCACCGACAATCGGTGGGCCTGCTGCCGCATCGATTTCCGGCGCCGGCTACAAGTCGATCGAATTGTGTTTGGCCGAAAGTGCAAAAATTGGTTTCCACCCTGATTTTTTGTCGTTCCACCTTTATGGCGGGTTCGCAACGGATTTGGAACTATACAGAACAGCAGAGGGTCTTCGCAAGCTAGCGGAAAAATATGGGCACCCAGAGCCTGAATTAGACTTGTCTGAATGGAGCCTTGAAATGCCCCCAGACGAAAGGCTCGATGGCCCCGAGGCCGCCGCCTTTTTTGTCGGTGTTACGACTGCGGTCATCGATACCGGGATTAATCATTCTGAGTTTTTCTTTATTGAAGATGGCGAATGGGAATCCGCGGCTGATTTCGATGGCGGCTCTGTTGGCATATTTACATTGCATGGTGCACCCAAAGCTATCTTTAATGGGATGCAAATGGTAAAGATGGCGGCGCAGTATCCGCAGATTCCAGCCAAGCGAGTCTCTGGGACTCCAAATCTTTCATTGCTGGCGACTCGACAAGGGAACTCTGGTTTTATTCTCGGCGCAAATTCGATTGTTGGCGTGCATAAGTCAATTCGTCGCATGCTGAATAGTCAAGGCACCTCATTAGATTTCTTGAAAGGTAAAGAGGGGCGTTTGCGGAAGTTTTTTAAAGGAGGGCTAACTCCTAAGCAACTTGGAGTGCCAGCGGGTGACGAAGAAATCTGGCTGGCAGCTCAGGAGTTCGTTTCAACGATCAAGAAGGAGTCCGAGGATGACAGCCGGGAAGTGCGAGTTGCATTGCATGATTTCCCCACACGCATTGTCGAGGTTCGTGTCGTAGACCAGGACCATAGTAATCCAAGAGATGACGCTGCTTTTCGAGCTGCGTTCCTCCCATTCGAAGCCGGGCCAAATCAGTTGGCCGCTCGCAATCTTATTAAGCGGTACCAAGCAGAGGGTGTCTCCACGAAACAATTGACATTACTCGAAGAGGCCTTGAAGTCTAAAAAAGTGAAAGTGTCCGGCCTGTCCCCAGAGTTTTCTGCCAGGGTGCGTGCTGATTTCCAGATGGAAACTGAGCGTATTGCTGATACGACACCCTACAAAATGTCTCAGCATGAGGCAGCCTACCCAGCGGTTGTGAAAAGTTCCGACTATGCCCGCTTGGCCGATGGTCATTTAATCTTGAACATGCCGAAAGATACTACGGTTCTGGTCTCTCTTGAATGGGCCACTAGCGATTGATGACTAAATCAAGTGACATTCGCTTCTTCCAAGATTGGGGTCGCATCGGCTCGGTCTTGATCGGAGCAGTCGCATTACTTCTTGGCATCGCCTCTGCACGTCTTGTCGCGGAAGATGGTTTAAGGGGAGCCATCTGGTCGGTTCAATTCTTTGGACCAGATCCAGCAATTGTTAATGATCTCCCGTTTTTGACGACTTATTCCTTAGGTCTTATTTTCTTTGTTTCAGTTTTTGGCTTCCTCGTATGGGTCTATAATTCAGGAGGTGTCGACCGCCCCCTTCTTGGTCTACTGGCTTTGTCTCTTATGGCGCAGGCCATCCCATTTATTCACTTGGTGGCGCTTTTCCCGCTCCTTTTCTTACTTTTGGCGAGGGGAGCCGCTCGAAAGGAATTACCCATTCCGTTGACACCTTTGTTTTTTCCGTTAGCTTTAATTCTGTTGTCCTATGCAACAACAGGCTTTCAGACGCTCAACTTCGGGTCATTTCTTTCAACATCACTAGACCACGGGATGACCATGTTTATGGTCATCCTCTTTCCGATAATTCTTCGCACGCGTCGTCATATTGAAATATTTTTTCATTTGCTTCTGTTGATGGCGGCAATTTCTGTTGGTGTTGAGTTTATTCAAGAGCTCCTTTCCTTCATGTTGGGTGTTCCAGTAACTTTTGTTACTTCCAGCGACAATACGATGGAGTTTCCCTTCGTCGGACTACTTCCACGCGCATCCGGTTTGATGACGCACCAGAACGTGCAAGCAAATGCCATCGGCGGAATTGGGCTCATTGCTTTCTTGTGGGGGCTTAAACCCAAAAACGCTATATCCCGTTCTCGGCGCGTCATGTACTTGTCAGCTTTCATTCTGATTGGTATTGGAGTGCTCCTTACGACATCCCGAAGTGGCTGGCTGAGCTTTGGCGTTGGCATCGTGCTTGTCCCCTTAGTGCGTTGGCCGAAAAAGGCACCCACCTTTTTTCTCATTCTGCTGGCGGCCTTTACGATTGGATGGGCGACGGGTTTCATTCAAGCGGCTCTCAAAGAGGTCATGGCACTATCCACAGGCTCAGCTGAATTCCGCTGGAAAATTGACCATATAGCCGTTCAGGCTTGGCTGAACTCTCCGTGGATAGGTCGCGGAGTTTTTGGCGTAGTGACTTTCTTTAACCCTTTTCAATTGAAAGTACATAACGCATATTTGCAGGCACTTTCTTCTCTTGGCCTGTTTGGAGTTGGAGCCTTCTTGCTTTTCTTTTCAATCCTAACTTATCGCATCCAGCATCGCCTGCGCCATCTAAAAGACAGTTATGACCGCGACTTACTTCTTGGATTTATGTTCGTTGGATTACTTACAGCTACACAGAGTCTCTTCACAATGTTCCTTTGGTCACCCTTCCTCTGGAGTTGCGTCGGAATTCTTGAATGCCTTGTCATCATGACGGGCCGACCAAGAAATGAACCAGAGCCTTCGGACTTGATATTCTTGCAGCAGAAAAACAACCATGGCACTTGATCGCTCCACAACAATCTTTGGCGTCCTTTACCGGCGCCGGCTTATCGTTTTGCTGACAGTCCTAGGGTCTGTCGCAGGTGGATATTATTACGGTGCGGCGTTCCCGCAACGATATGTGGCAGAATCAAGCGTAATCGTCCCAGAAACGATGCCGGGGTTCTCACTTAATTCTGAAGATCAGAATATCCCGAATGGCCCAGTTCTGCCGGTATCTAAAGAAGAGATTCGCTCAGGGATGATGGGCATTATGAGTTCGGGCGCCATTCATGAGCGTGTTGCGGAGCATATGCCAGAGATTTCGTACTCCTATCTCCGCAAAAATGTGATTGGAGATATCGACCGAGTCTCCAATTTTGTCATTCTTGCAATTCACGAGAACCCAGGCGTCGCGGCTGATATTGCTAATGAATTTACTCTGGCCTTCGAAGAGCTCATTAAGGAACAAGCCGAACATGGCCCCAAGATGTCACTAGCGGCATTGCAAGTTGAGCTTCCTGGGGCTGAGCTTGCCGTTGAGAAAAACCAAGCAGATCTGATTCTTGCTTTGGCCGAAATGGATTTAGTCGATCTTGACAGCGAGATGCAGGCATTGCTTTCAGAAAGGAGAAGGATTGATTCCATGCTGCACTCTCTGAGGCTTTCGAGGCTTGTTTCTGAAGCTCAGCGCCCAGTCTTAGAGGAGCTTCTTTCTAAACGTTCCGAGTTCCGTACTACGGCTAGGCAGTTCCAGTTGAACTCATCCTATACACAATTGCTCTCGAACCTTGGTTCCGTCGCCACAGATATGGCGGTGAAGCGTTTAACTTATAAAAATGACCACCCTGAGATGCTGGCCCTGGGTGCTCGCATTAAAGCTCTCGAAGGGCAGGCCCAAAATAGTATCGAGCGGATGGTGCATTCCTCTACATCTGAATCTCTTGATGCAGAAACTCTTGAAATGCTAAATCAATTGGTCAGCATGGAAATAGCAGATGCAAGCTATCAGGCGCAAAAGATTGTTCTTGACGAACAGCTCGTTTATGTAAAGGCGCAGTTGCAGAAGATGCCGGGTTTTCAGGCCACATTAAGCGGCATTCAGGGTGAGTTGAGGCATTCTCAGGCCCACCTAAGCAAAGTACGCCTGCGTATCAGTGAATTGAAGTTGCACTTAAAGCGTGGCCTCCATTTCACTGTCCGGAATCCAAATGCGATGGCAACGGAAAAAGGTGCGAAAGAGATTCCAACCTTATCCGCTCTTTATGCGACCTGCCTCTTTATGGGGCTTGTTCTTGGCGTGACACTCGCCCTTGCGAGTGAGCTGATTGCCGGGTTGCGATTTAAGAGGCCTTATTGATTGTCTTTACCTTGCAATAGGCGGCGTCGAAAAGCGTTTGCAAATTCCTGGGCTTCCCCGATAAAATAATTCCTTTGCGCCTCTGACTCGAGAGGTAATGCTGAAGATACAGCACCAAGGTAGGTGTGGATGAGCATCTCTTCCGCAGGGCTGTCTGCCTGAGCTTCAGCAAGCAACCTGCCAAGATCTCTAGCAGGGCGGCTCATCCTGTCTCGAACGCCATCAGCATCAATTAATACAGGGCCATTTTCGGTAAGGATAAAGTTACTCATTTTTGGGTCGCGATTGCCCAAACCTGCCCGGTGAGTCGCGGCAAGATGGCGCGCAAGGCTGGTTAAATCGTTTGGATTTGCATGAGTGCCATTCACGAAAGCGCAAGTTAGCTCACCCGCGTGAGGCGTAGGGCTCCATGCCAAAGGTCGGGCCGCCGGAATGCCATGTAACTCAAGTAAGTAAAGCATCCTGAAACTTCGCTTTGCCTGGGATTGGCCAAAGGTCTTGGCGAGATGCCTAGTCCAGCGTTTTAGTAACCATGTCTTTGTTACGGTTTTATTCTGATGCTCCACTAAGCTGCGCTTAGATGTCGATAAAGAGCGCCCTTTTTTTTCGACAAGGGCTTGATGACCGCCATCGTTTGATGGTCGAAAATCAGAACATGATCTTAAGCATCGAAAGCTACGATGACGGAAGCGATTGTTCCTTAATTGTCTTGACCCTTCGAGCAACTCAGCAGGAGAAGCGCCACAAAGCGGAGAACAGCTATTGGCAAGTGCTCTGGCGCCTGGCCCGTCATCTGGCAACGATGAGAGGATGCGAAGGAAAAAGCCGTGGCGGCCAGAAGCTGGAATGCAGTCGCCGTGTCGCTGTGCATGACCCAAATCAATTGGGATAAGCGCGTCTTCCATGGGAAGATAAAGATAATCCTGCGCGGATGGGTCTAAGTCAAGCCAGCCCTTTTCAAAAAAGGAAGCAAAGTAGCGGGCAGCGCATTTAGCTGTTTTCTCTGGGGAAATCGAGAGAGCATTTGCCAAATCTAGCGCGTCAACCCAAGGGCGCGCAAGGAAAGAAAGCCCTGCATGGACAATCTCAATAGCAGCGATGCAATCTTTGTCGTAGGCCTCTAAAAGTGCTTTCTCCCGTGTTGCGGGGCATGCTCGGAAAATCTGTCGCAGCGCAGTACTCTTCCGCATGGGGTGGAAAATCTTTAGTACCCATTCTTTTCCATGACTCGAAAGGCGCAACACTGTCCGCTGGGGGGAGAGCCTTAATAGAACCGCTGATTCAAGTTGCGCGGCGGCCCAGAGCTCGTTCATCTGCTCATTCGCCCAATCGTGACCGGCCAAAAGGTCGCTCACTCGGTTCAAATTGTCACGCAGCAGCGTTGTCACGCTATGAGTTTAATGCCGCCACCCAAGAGCGTGCTGGACGCGGCCCCTCCATGCGGGGACAATCCATCCTCGTGCTGACCGAGCGCTCCTACTTCCGCGAAATTGTCCAGCATTTGCTGTTCGTACTTCTCGGCGTCATTTTCCTAGTGGCGCTTGGTGCGGTGGTGCGTGCCTCCGCAACCAGCCAGGGCGCACCCATCTGGGTTTCACTGAGCTTGATTCCGCTCATGGTCGGAAATGCGCTCCCGTATTTCTTCCCGATGGCACTTTTAACAGCCATCGTTCTCACCTACGGGCGGATGGCAAGCGACGGCGAGTTGGTCGCACTCTTAGCGTCGGGCCAGCCGCCGATGCGTCTCTTGCGCCCGGCTTTGTGGGCAGGCGTGTTGATGATGCTCGTGGCTTACCCATTGACAAGTCTGGTCGTCCCTGAAATTTATGGCAAGATGCGTGACATCATGCGTCGCATGGATTTGGCCGCACTCGAAAACACCAACCCCTCGTCAAGTAGCATGCACTTTCGCGGCCTCGATTTGACCTGGACTGCGCGTAACCCTGATGGTGCATTTTTAGATGTTGTGCTTTTTCTCCGTTCTCCAAGCCAAGCAAGTGCTGTCGGAAAAAAGGGGCAACCTAATTTGCTTCGCGTTCGCGCGAACCGAGCTTCCATGGATTTCGAAGGCGGAGAGCTCGTTTTCTCCCTCGACGGCATGCGCACTTGGTCCGAGCAGCAATCCGAGCAAGGCGGTGCTGGCTGGACGGTCGCCGCACCCAATCGCACTTACTTGAGGGTTGATGTGCAGCAATTGGGTAATCGATTGCCGCCTGTGTCTTTCGTAAAAAACCGCTCATCCTTTGAAATCCAGAAGGCGATTCGAGAAGACGATTCTCTGTCAGAGCGCAAGCGCGAAGAGTATCGCTTCGTTCTATGGGAGCGCATTGCCCAAGCCATGAGTTTCTTGCCTATCGCTTTGGTCGGCGGTTTGCTGGGTTGGTGGTTGCGCCGCGCAGGGTTCTTGAGTGGTTTCGCCGCCGGGCTTGGCGTTTTGGCCCTGGTGTTTTACCCACTCTATTATTTTGGCCGCGCACAGGTGAATGCGGGCACGATGCCAGCCATCCCAGCAGCCTTTCTGCCCGTCTTGGGTCTTGCCCCGCTTTTGTGGTTTCTCTTGCGCCGCAGGTCATCGTAATGGTTTCACTGCTTTCGCCGATTCGTCGCTTTGTGCCGCTTTATGACCGCTACATTTTGCGCGCTTTTTTGTCGCATTGGCTTGTCGTGGCAGCTGCTTTCCTGTGCATGTTCACCGGGCTTGATGTCCTCGCCAAGAGCGATGACTTTGTCGCCGCCGCCGATCAGTTCGGTGCTGCTCAGGCTGATGCTTTTCGTTATTACTTGCTCAATGTGCCATTCTTGCTTTTCCAGTTCGCGCCTTACATTACGCTGCTTGCTGGGCTCGGATCCGTTTTATCGATGCAAAAAAGAAATGAATGGTTGCCCGCATTGACGGGTGGGCGCTCCTCTTTCCGCGCCTTTTTACCGATGTTCTTGGCGGCCGCTTTCCTGGCTGGCGGCGTGTCGCTTTTAAGAGAGGTGTTCATTCCGACCTATGGCGCCGAGCGTGAGGCCTTGTCGGCGCGTCTCTTTCAGCAAAAAGATTGGCAGCCCCGCGATTTGTGGGCTCGCGGCGAAATGGGCGAGCGATTGCACGCTTTTCGCTTCCGTCCAGCCCCGACGCCTCGACTCTTGGGGCTTGAGGTTTATGGGCCATCTGGCTCAGGAGATAGTCTCCTAAAGGCGGCCACGGCCACTTGGAAAGACGGGAAATGGATGCTTGCCGATGGCTTTTCCTCGACTCGAGCTGGCAATCAGGAAGTCGAGCAGTGGGCTGCACCTGGGCTTACACCTTCAGATTTGACTCGTGCTTGGTTTATGCAAAACGAGCCTCTTGAGTTGTCCGTGCAAGATTACGCCGCCATCCGTCGCGTTGAGCCCGATCATCGACTTGCTGCAACTTTGTATTGGGCGGGTCTAGCGACTCCCTGGGTGCATCTCGTTTTATTGTTGTTGGGGCTGCCTTTTGCCCTTCGCTTCGAGCGTCGTAGCTCCATGGAGGGCATCGCGGTCGGTCTCGGCCTGTGTGCACTTTTCTTTGTATTCGAGTTCCTATTGCGTGATCTAGGAGGCCGTGGCTTGCTTTCTCCTCAATTGGCCGGCCTATCTCCCTTGTTGCTTTTTGCAGCCCTAAGCCTGCGTGTGCAGAGGCATTTGCCAACTTAGGCCCGCTTTGAATTGCGGTTTGAAAGCGGATCAGTGATCGAGGGCATATCCATGCAAGATATTTGTGCTCGAAGGCGTCACAATAAGCCCATGCGTGGCACGCTCCTCTTCTGTTTGTTTGCTTTGGTTTCCTGCCAAAGTGCTGATTCCCTTGCGCGGGGCGACCGTGCTTATCGTCAAGGCCATTTCCACCAGGCTTTAGCCGCTTATGAGTCAGCTGGCGATCCTAGCCCCGGCAGCGAATTGGCAGCTCGTGTCACACAGGCTCGTTTTGCATTGCTTGTTGATGGCGCGCGTGATTTATTGCACCATGACGACCCGCAGGGTGCTCGACGCGTAGCTCTAGCAGCCCTCCAACAGCGGCCAAATCATGTGGGCGCGCAAAACTTGCTTGAGCGAGCTGTCGGGAAAATTACTCAAAAAGAAATCGAGTTGGGCGAAGAGTTTTTAGTCAACGAGCAATACCCGCAAGCCCTCGCGACTTTCCAGCGCGCACTTGATTGGAGCCCTGAAAACGATGCTGCGATTGATGGCTTCGCGCGAGCTGAATTGGTTTACAGCAAAGAACAGAAAAAAGGCGAGGCCATCTACTTCGAAGGCCTCGAGCAATTGCGCCACGAAAAATCTCTACAGGCCTTTACGACTTTGCAGCACGCGACCCTCTTTTTAGGCGATTCAAGTCGCGCAAAGGGGCAACTCGATAAGCTTTCGCGCGAGATGGGCGAGGCTAGCCGCAATAAAGGGCTTGTTTTGCTCGAGCAAGGGCGCATCGGCGAAGCTTGGCTTGCCCTTTGGGATGCCGAGCGGTTTTTGCCAGGCGATGCCAATACAAAAGAGTGGTTGAGTTCACTTGAACAGCACATTGCCGTTGAAGACTTGCTTTTGCAGGCTGAAATTGCCCTGCGCGGTGGTCGCCCGAATGAGGTTCGTTCGATTCTCACCGAGGTCGAGCATAAAGTGGAAGGCGCGGCTCACAACGAGACCGCTCCTCGCGTGCAAACCCTTAATGCAGCTGCTGATGCTGAGCAGGCCCGCATCGATTACCGCCTCGCCCGTGCGCTCGAAATGGATTTGCAATTGGTTCGCGCTCAGGCTCTATTTGCAAAGTTGTCCACCGAGCAAGGCTTCCATGATGTCGTGGTGCGACAAGCCGCGATTCAGGCTGTTTTAGACCGTGCCGGCAGTCTTTATGCAGCAGGTTCAGCCGCTCAAAATGCAGAAGACTTCTCGACAGCGAAAGAACTTTTCGCTGAAGTCTTGGAACTCGTCATTGATTACAAAGACACTGCCGAGCGTCAATCTGTTTGTCTAGTCGCTCTGCTTCCGAGCACGATTTGCCAATAGTTTCGTAAGCGCTGTTTTAGGGCAAAAAATAGTCAAAGCCCCCATGTCACACACTCATCTTGTCGCCGCGTTGCCCTTTGATGTCCGCCCAGGCGAGGTTCAAGCTAATCTTCAATCAGCGCTAGATGGGGTGCGAGGCGCAGCGAGCTCGGGTGCGCGCTTGTTGGTTTTGCCCGAAAAATGGACGACATCGTTTTTGCCTTGCTATTCCAGCGAGGTGGTCGCCGAGAGTGAACTCGCGCTCGCATCCCTACATGAAGAGGCCGAGTCGCTTGATCTTTGCGTCATCGGTTCCGCACCCGCAGCATCAAGTGATACGGGTGGCGGCAAACCATTCAATCAAGTCCATTATTTGGGGGCGGGCGGTTTGCGCCGACCATATCACAAGCGCATTTTGTTTTCGCCTACAGGTGAGGGGCGGCAAGTCGCCCGAGGCGATGCCTTGCCGATTACTCTTGAGACACCCGTTGGCCGCGTTTGCGCAGTGGTTTGCTACGACTTGCGTTTCCCAGAAGTCACGCGCGAGGCTTTTTACCAAGAGGCTGATTTGCTGGTCGTGCCGGCGCAATGGCCTCTGCCGCGTTTAGGGGTTTTTGATTTGTTGGCGCGTGCGCGGGCTTGCGAGAGCCAAATGTGGGTGCTGGCATGCAATCGGGCGGGCGTTGCTGGCCTTGATAGTAAGCACCTCATGGAATTCCCTGGGTCTTCCAGTCTCATCGACCCGATGGGTGAGGTCGTCACGGCAAGTGCTGACGGCGAGTTGTTGGTTGGCCAGATTGATTTGGATCTTTCGGCGCGCGTCAAAAAAATCGTTCCTTGTGCTCGAGATTTAAAAATGGCGGGGCTGTGGCCAGAGTCGTAAGGGGTTATAGAATGTGGGGTCTCAGGGTTGCTTGAAACCGCAACTGAGACTCGGTTTTCCCTCTCATTCTAATCCCGTAAAACATGTCAGAAGTCTTCATCGTGTCCGCATGCCGGACGGCCATCGCTAAGTTTCAGGGCTCTTTCGCCCGTTTGCGCGCCCCAGAATTGGGCGCTTACGCCATTTCCGAAGCGCTGACCCGCGCTGGTCTTGATGGCGTTCAAGTTGACGAGGTGATCATGGGCAATGTCTTGCAGGCAGGCGTTGGGCAAAACCCAGCTCGGCAGGCCATGCGCTTTGCTGGTTTGCCCGATGAGATTTCGCCTTTCACCGTCAATAAGGTTTGCGGTTCAGGCCTAAAGTGCGTCAATCTGGCGGCACAGTCAATCAAGGCCGGCGATAACCGCGTCGTTGTGGCCGGTGGCATGGAATCCATGTCTCTCGCTCCTTACCTCTTGCCTGCAGCTCGTACCGGCGCCCGACTCGGCGATTCCACAATGGTCGATGCCATGGTCTGGGACGGCCTCTGGGATGTTTACTCCAACCAGCACATGGGCTTGACTGGCGAGTTGGTCGCCGACAAATACGGGATTACTCGTGAAATGCAAGACGAGTATTCCGCTCAGTCACACCAAAAAGCCGCAGCCGCCTGGGACGCTGGCAAATTTGACGCCGAGACTTTTGATGTTGCTGTAAAGCAGCGCCGCAAAGACGATTTGATCGTTCGCAAAGACGAGGGCTGTCGTGGCGAAACGACTGCCGAGTCACTCGGTAAATTGCGCGCAGCCTTTAAGAAAGACGGCTCCGTTACTGCCGGCAATGCCTCGCAGATTTCTGATGGTGCATCCGCACTCGTGATTGCATCAGGCGAGGCCGTTGAGGCTCTCGGTTTGACCCCACTCGCTCGCATTACGGGCTATGCCGCTGGCGGCATGGCGCCTGAGATGGTCATGATGGCCCCAATGGCAGCCATCGAAAACCTCGAAGCCAAAACGGGTTTCTCTCGCCACGGTTACGACCTGTTTGAAATAAACGAAGCCTTCGCTTCAGGCGCTTGCGCTTTGGTTCAAGAGCTTGGGCTAAACGCCGACAAAGTTAATGTCAACGGTGGCGCAATTGCGCTGGGTCACCCCATTGGTGGGTCAGGTGCTCGCATCTTGACGACCTTGATTTACGCACTCAAAGACCGTGGCCTCAAGACGGGCTGCGCGACACTTTGCCTCGGCGGTGGTAATGCCGTGGCCACCTCCATTGAGCTTGTTTAGTTCCATTCTTCCCCAGAAACGAATCTTAAAACCATGACTGAAACTCTCACAGCCGCCGTAATCGGCGCAGGCACTATGGGCAATGGCATTGCTCAAACCTTTGCAATGAAAGGCCACACTGTGCGCCTGATTGATATTGCCGCTGACCCACTTGAGCGCGGCTTGGCAAACATCCGCAAATCTCTTGATCGCTTCGTCAAAAAAGAAAAAATGACGCAAGAGCAAACCGATGAGATTTTTGCTCGCATTACAGGTGTTGGCTCCATCGCTCAAGGCGTGGTCGATTGCGACATCATCGTTGAGGCGGTTTTTGAAAAACTCGAAGTCAAAAAAGCAATCTTTGCTGAGCTTGATCAGCATGCCCCTAAAAATGCGATTTTGGCGACCAACACATCCTCGATTTCGATTACTGCGATTGCAACGGCGACAAGCCGTCCTGAGCAGGTCGTTGGCATGCACTTCATGAACCCTGTGCCTCTGATGAAGCTCGTCGAGCTCATCAAAGGTGAACGCACAACTGATGCGATTGTTGCACGCACCAAGGCGATTGCCGAGGGCTTGGGCAAGACTTGTGGTGTCGCCGAAGATTATGCGGGTTTCATCGCAAATCGTTTGCTCATGCCGATGATTAACGAGGCAGCGTTCTCTCTTTACGAGGGGTGCGCTACCGCAGAAGACATTGACATCATCATGAAGCTTGGCATGAATCACCCAATGGGGCCGCTCACTTTGGCTGACTTCATTGGTCTTGATATTTGCGTCGATATTCTCGATTACATGCTTGAGCAATCAGGCGACCCGAAATTCCGCTGCTGCCCATTGCTCCGTCGCATGGTGGTTGCGGGCAAGTTGGGCCGGAAATCGGGCGAAGGCTTTTACTCTTACGAGTAGGGGTTTTCTCTCTTCCCCATGGGTAGGCGAGGTTTTTCCTTGTCTGCCCTTTTTTGTTGGGTACTGAAAACAATTATGGGAGGTTGCAGGGGCGGCGTGTGGCTGTTAGCATCTATTGTTGGCTTACGGCCTTTTTTTGCTTCCCCCCCGACCGATAAATACATGGCTTCTGTTTATATTGCCGATACTGGTTATTTTCTTCCTGAGCGCATCCTGACCAACGATGAGTTGAGCAAGATGGTTGATACCACTCAAGAGTGGATTGAATCTCGCGTTGGCATTCGTGAGCGTCGTGTCGCTGATGCTGAGCACAACACCAGTGATTTGGCGGCTTTTGCTGTTGAGGCTTCACTGCAGCGCGCAGGCTGGGATAAAGAAGACCTCGACTTGTTCCTCTGCGCAACGAGTACGCCAGATAGCTTGATTCCAGCGACGGCATCCTGGAGTTGCCAGCGCATGCAATTGTTTGATGTCCCAGCTTTTGACATCAACGCCGCTTGCTCTGGCTTTGTCTATGGCATGGGAGTGGCTCGCGCCATGATGCAGACGGGCGATTTCAATAAGGTCGCCTTCGTAACGGCTGAAAAATATACACGCGTCACGGATTACACCGATCGCACTTCTTGCATTTTCTTTGGCGATTCGGCTGGTTCTTTGCTCTTGACGAAAGACAAGCCTGAAAAGGGTGCCTGGGAAGTTGTCGACACCTCCATGAAAAACTTCAACGACGGCGCCGATGTCGTCACGACAGAGATTGGCGGCTTTTTCTGGCAAGACGGCCGTCGCGTCAAAAACTATGCCTTGGGTGCGTTTAAAGAAAGCGCAAAATGGATGCTTGAGAAGCATGGCATCAAGGTGGATGACCTCCGCGCGTTTGTGGCACATCAAGCTAACTCGCGTGTCTTGCAGACCGTTTGCGATATGGTTGGTATCCACGAGAGTCAGCATTGGCACAATGTTGAGATTTGCGGCAATCAAGGCGCGGCGGGTTCGGCTACGACATTCTGTATGGGCCTCGAAGAGCATCAGGGTTCATTTAAAGATGGCGATACCATCCTAGTTACGACTTTTGGCTCAGGTTTTACATCCGGCAGTGCTTTGTTGCGTTGGGTGGATTAGTCGAGTCTTGGGCCTGCGCGCGTGAAGAAATATCTCCTTGAGTCATTTGGTGGGCCGGAAGTCCTTCAACTGAAAGATCATCCCACCCCAGATTGCCCGGCCGATGGGTATCTAGTCGAAGCCCGCGCAATGGGCTTGAATTTTGCCGAGACGGTCGAGCGCCGAGGCGAATACAGCAGGGGCCAGAAGTGCCCTTTCGAGATAGGCAAAGAGGCCGCGGGTGTAGTGGTCGCCGCAGGCCCACAAACGAGTCGCTTTCAAGTTGGTGATGAAGTCATCGTTATTAAGTTCAGTAACGGTTGCTATAGCGAAATCATTGTTGCTAATGACAACCAGTTGCTCGAGCCGCCTCGTGGTCTGAGCTGGAATGAGCGAGCCGCTTTTGCCAATACTTTTGGCACGGCTTGGTTTGCTCTTCAAGAAATTGCCCGAGTGCGCGCCGGCGAATCGGCTTTGGTGCAGGCGGCCGCCGGAGGGGTGGGCACGGCTACGGTCATGCTTGCCAAAGCTCTCGGAATGGGTCCTATCATCGGCACAGCCGGTACGGATGAAAAATGCGCTCTGGTCGAGTCACATGGCGCTGATGCTTGCGTTAATTACACGAGCCATGATTTTCGCGATAAGGCGCGAGAGCTAACGGAGGGCTTGGGTGTGGATTATTGCATCGAGTCAGTCGGTGGCGAGGTTTACGACCGCTCTCTTGAGTTGCTGGCGCCGCTAGGGCGCATGGTCATCATTGGCTTTAGCAGCATTCGTGATAACTACGCCGAGGCGATCCCGCGCCTGCACCCTTTGACGGTTTTTCATCGTTCCATCACGGTGGGCGGCTTGAATGTCGACAACATCAAATATCACCACCGCCGTGCAAATTGGGCTGAATTGGTCACCTTTGCCGAGAAGCATGACATCCGCCCGCATATTGGCAATGTCTTTGCTTTTGATGACGCTGCCGGTGCGCATACTTGCCTTGAGAGGCGCCAGAGTGTCGGAAAGGTCGTGCTTTCTGTTGCCTAGGGTAGGGTAGAATAATGCCCCCTAAGGGGTTAATACACACAATGAACTTCAGTCTTACCGAAGAACACGAAATGATTCGTGAATCTGCTGCCGAATTTGCGCAGCGCGAATTGGCTCCCCACGCCGCTAAGTGGGATGCCGAAGAGTCTTTTTCCTGGGAAGCCTTCCAAGCCGCTGGCGAAGATGGCCTTTTGGGTCTAACCATCCCCGAAGAATACGGTGGTGCTGGCCTCGGCAATTTGCATGCATCCCTCATGCTTGAAGAAATCAACCGCGTTGAGCCAGGCATGGGCGTAACCATCTCGGTTCATATGTCTCTGGTTTGCGGCACTCTGATTAAATTTGGTACAGAGCAGCAAAAGGAAAAGTATCTACCCAAACTAGCATCGGGCGAATGGCTCGGAGCTTATGCCGTGACAGAGGCCCAAGCGGGTTCAGATGCGGGCAGCCTTAAATGTGCCGCTGAAAAGGTTGATGGGGGCTATGAATTGACTGGGTCCAAGGCTTGGATCACATCAGGCGCATTTGCCCAACTATTTGTTGTATATGCGCTTACCGATCCATCAGCGCCTGCCGGTAAAGGTATCACTTGCTTCTTAGTTGAAGCATCCGCTGATGGCTTTTCCGTTGGCAAGAAAGAAGCAAAGCTTGGCCTTCGTTCTAGTTCGACTACCGAGATCTTGCTCGACGGCGTCTTTGTCTCCGACGAAAATATTGTGGGTGAACTCAACCGTGGCTTCCCGCTGGCTTTGGCGGCTATTGATGGCGGCCGCATTGGCATCGCATCGCAGGCGCTGGGTATCCATCGCGGCTGTTTGGAAGATTCTGTTAAATACGCTAGCGAGCGTGAGCAGTTTGGCAAGCCAATTAATCGTTTTCAGGGCGTTGCGTTTAAGTTGGCTGATATGGCGACAGAGCTTGAAACGGCTCGGCTGCTTGTACATAAAGCAGCATGGCTTCGTGATGAAGGTTTACCCTGCACCAAAGAGTGCTCGATGGCGAAACTTTTTGCCGCCCAAGTTTGCAACAAAGCTGCCCAAGATGCCGTCCAAATTCATGGTGGCGCGGGCTACACCAAAGAGTTTGCAGTTGAGCGTTACTATCGTGATGCTCGTATTACTGAAATATACGAAGGTGCGGCTGATGTCCAGCGCATCGTGATTTCACGCACCTTGAGCTAATTGCTCTGAGATGACGCTTCCCCCTCGCGCTGAGCCAACGGTCGCGGAGCTCCTTGAGGGCTTTGCCGAGCGGCGTGTCGGGGCACTAGCTAGAGCGATTTCTTGGGTCGAAGATGGCGAAGAGTTTGCGGGTGAGTTGCTTGATTCTCTTTATGAACAGACTGGCAATGCCTGGCGGACGGGTCTGACAGGCCCACCTGGCGCAGGGAAGTCAACATTGAGTGATGTCTTGGTTCGTTATTGGGCAGAAAAAGGCAGTCAGGCGGCTTTGATAGCCGTTGACCCTTCGAGCCCCTTTACAGGCGGTGCACTTTTGGGCGACCGTGTGCGCATGGATCAAGCTCTTGCTGATGCGGGCGTTTATGTGCGCTCTATGGCAAATCGGGGCTCACTTGGCGGAATGTCCCTTGCCACTGGTGCCGCCGCAGACTTGTGCGACGCTTTCGGCTTCCCTGAAATCATCCTAGAAACCGTTGGCGTTGGCCAAGCAGAAGTCGACATCATGGCTGCGGTCGATGTCGCTGTAGTCGTCCTGACTCCGCAAAGTGGTGACGGGATTCAAGCCATGAAGGCCGGCCTAATGGAAGTCGGTGATTTGTTCGTCGTCAATAAAGCCGATTGCGCTGGTGCTGACCGGCTCAAGCATGAGATTGAAAGCATCCTTGACTTGCGCCAAACCCCTGGCCCGATGCCTGAAGTCGTAACTTGCTCCGCTAAATTGGGCGACGGTATTCAAGATGTGGCTATTGCGATTGAGCGCCGGCGCAAGGTTATGACTGAGAGTGGTTTCCTTGAAACTCGCCGTAATACTCGAGCCTTAGCGCGTATCCGCCGTCTGCTCGAAGGCGGTTTGCGAGCAGAGATTTGGTCGCACGCTCAAATGGAAGGTAAAGCTAAAGCGGCATTGGCCGATGGCGCTCGCCCTGATGCAATTGCAGCTCAGTTGCTTAACGAGGTCTTAAAAAAAGTAAATGTTTGTGATGAGTGATTCTAGCATGAGTAAACGACTTCGCATTTTGGTGGCCAAGCCTGGGCTTGACGGCCATGATCGCGGCGCAAAAGTGGTTGCAGCCTCCCTGCGCGACCGCGGCTTTGAGGTGATTTATACCGGCCTTCATCGCACTCCGATTCAGATCGTTGATGCCGCAGAACAAGAAGATGTTGATGTTATCGGCCTTAGCATTCTTTCGGGTTCCCACATGGAACTATTGCCGCGAGTGCGGCGGCTATTGGTTGAGCGTGGTCTTGATCATGTTTTGCTCGTAGCGGGGGGCATTATCCCCGTTGCTGATGCTGTGGTCCTAGAGACCGACGGCTACGCCAAAATTTTCGGCCCCGGCACTGCGACTGGGGCCATCGCTGATTACCTCGAAGCACAATTCGCTTCCTAGAGATTCCTTCATGACTGACATCCTTACTAATTTTGATCTCACCGAAGAGCAGCAGATGATGCGCGAAGTGGTTGAGGCATTCGCCAATGAAGTCGTTGCACCCGCTGCTCGCGAAGCCGACGAAAAGTCTAAACTCAACGAAGATGTTTGGGCCCAGATGGTCGAAAACGGCCTCGCTGGCATCCCTTTCGAAGATGAGCCTTGGGGTGGCGCGGGCATGGACAACTTGTCTTACGCCATCGCCGTCGAAGAAATCTCTCGCGTTTGCGGCTCAACGGGTTTAACTTTGGCCGCGCACACTTCACTCGGTACTTGGCCGATTTACGCTTTCGGTAGTGACGCGCTCAAGGCCAAATATCTGCGCGGCCTGTGCGAAGGTGAGTTCATGGGCGCTTATGGCTTAACTGAACCCAACGCTGGTTCAGACTCGGCCGGCACGCAGACCACGGGCGTTTTAGATGGCGACCATTGGGTGGTAAGCGGTCAAAAATGCTTCATCACAAACGGTTCCTACGCCAAGCCTTTTATTTTGACGGTGCAGACCGATAAGTCAAAAGGCTCAAAGGGCATCATCGCAATGGTCGCCGATCGCGACATGGACGGCTTCACCATCGAAAAGGGTGAAGAAAAGCTCGGTACGCGTGGTTCTGACTGGACAAACCTCTATTTTGATGAGTGCCGCATTCCCGTCGAAAATGTTCTTGGCAAGCCTGGCGAAGGTTTCTCGACTTTCATGAAAACCCTCGAGGGCGGCCGCATTTCGATTGGTGCGATGGCTTTGGGCATTGCGCAAGGTGCGCTCGATCAAGCTGCTCAATACGCACTTGAGCGTGAGCAGTTTGGCAAGCCTTTGGCGCGTCACCAAGCTGTGGCTTTTAAGTTGGCCGACATGCAAACTGAAATCACTGCTGCGCGGCATTTGGTTTATCACTCGGCGCGTTTGAAAGACGCGCACCGCTCTTACGGTGTCGAAGCCGCGATGGGCAAGTATTACGCAAGTGAAGTTGCGATGCGTGCAACTTACGAGGCCATTCAAATCTTTGGTGGCAATGGTTACTCGCGCGAGTATCCCGTCGAACGGATGTACCGCGATGCCAAGTTGTGCACGATTGGCGAAGGCACGAGTGAGGTGCAAAAAATCATCATCTCTCGTGACCTACTTTCGAAAGTGGCTAAGCAACTTGGCTAGGCTTGATGGCTACACGCGAAACGCAGATTGGTCGCTGGCGGATCCGCGCCTTAAATGACGCGCGTTTTGCACTCGATGGCGGTGCCATGTTTGGTGTCGTGCCGCGTGTCATGTGGGAATCATTGACAGAGGTTCATGACGACCACACCATCCCGATGGCGACGACTCCGTTTCTTCTCGAAGATGATGCCGGTCATGTCATTTTGATTGAGCCGGGCATGGGGCGGCGATGGGGCGATCGACAAAAATCGATGTTCCACATTGACCATTCTGGCGGCCATGATTTGCTTGAGTCGCTTGCCGCAGCCGGCGTTGCGCCCTCAGCCGTGACGCATTGTTTGATGAGTCATTGTCATTTTGATCACATTGGTGCAGCATGTGATGAATCGGGTGAGCCAGTCTTCCCCAATGCCCAACATTGGGCCGCAAAGGTGGAAATAGACGCCGGTATTGAGTCGGGCCATTTGCGTCGCGCCAGTTATCGTCGCGAAGATATTGAGCCGATTGAAAAGGCCGGTTTGCTTCACACTTACGATAAAGAAGTTGAGATTGCACCCGGTGTGAGCATGGTGGCGTTGGGTGGCCACTCAGAGGGCGTTTCTGTCATCCTCATTCGCGATGCCGGCGAGACAGCATGCTTCTGGTCGGATGTCGTCCCTACGCGTCATCATGTGCACCTTCCTTTTTTGATGGCTTACGATTTAAATGCCGAAGCCAGTTTTGCCGTGCGCAAAAAATGGATCCCCCGCGCCGCGGCCCAAGGTTGGGTCGCTTTGCTCTATCACGACCCCGATGAAGTCATGGGGCGTTTTGTTGAGCTTAAGCCCGGTCGGTTTGGCTGGAAAGCGCTTTAGGCGCCGTTGAAACCATCGGCTAAATTAGAGTCGACTCTTGCTTTGCTTGGGCGTGCGTGGCCGTGCGAGCAAAACCAGCGCGCTTAAAAAAACCGTTGCGGTTGCAAGGGGCCACCAAGCACCGCGTCCGAGATCATCAAAGGCCCATGCATTGGCCAAGACGCGACCAAAACTAGGGCGACCCGTCCCGATGCCAAGGAATTGCAACATGATTTCGGATTGGATTGCATAAAGGAATTGCAGCGCGAATTGGGCACGCAAAAGTGGGCGCAATCGTGGCAGGATATGCCGCAAAAGAAGTCGCGTTTGGCTCGCGCCGCTGGTTTGGGCTGCGAGAATCCAATCGCGCCCATGCAGGCGCATCGTCTCAGTACGGACGAGACGAAATAGGCCAATCCAGCCTGTTAAGCCCAAAGCGAGCAGAATTGCAAGCAGGTTACCGTTGAGCATGTAGCCAATAGCCAATGCCGAAAGTAACCCTGGTACGGCGGCGACCACGCCAGAAATCCAAATGAAAAGTGCATCGGTTTTTCCGCCCCGCCAACCAGCAATTAAGCCAAAGCCAGCGCCTAAAAAAAGTGCCAATAGGCCGGCGCCAAGACCAACTTGAATTGCAGTGAAAAGCGCGTCAAGGCAATAGTGCAAGACATCATGGCCCAGTGCATCGGTTCCGAGCCAAGCGTCGCTGCATGGAGGCAGGTAGGCAGGCAAATCAGTTTGAGCCTGGCTCGCCGCCACCAAAGGCTGGGGCGCATGAATAGCTGTTAAGGGGTGAATCAAGAGGCCTCCTTGCGGCTACGGGGGTCGGCGAAGGCAGCGGCTATATCGGCAAGCCAACTCGCCGCGAGGTAAGCCAGTGCAGCTATAAATGTGACAGCCCTTAAGGAAGCGTGGTCGTGGTCGCCAATCGCCTGCACAATAAAGCTACCTAAACCCGGGATGTCAAAGGCGCGCTCAAGCAGGAGAGAGCCCAAGAACAAGAAGGGCAAGGCAAGGGCGACCTGAGTCAAAATGGGCGGCAAGATGTTTGGAAGCAGATGCTTCAGCCAAATTGTGCGGGCCGGGATTCCGCGTGCACGAGCTGCTTGCAAGTGGGGTCGTTGCGCCTCGGTTGCCACAATCGCGCGGTAGAGCAGCCAGTCAGGCCAAATCGCAAGCGAAACCCAAATGAATACCGGTAGGGGCGATAAGCCGCGCAGAGGGAACCACTGTAGTTGAGTGGCAAAGATATAGCGCAGGAGCAAAATCCAGACAACGCCGCTGATTGACATCACTAAGGCGGCCAAGCCAATCATGCGTCGCTCTGCGATGGGGCCTCGCGCTACTGCCCAAATGGCAAGACCAAGAGCAATAAGTGTCGAGAGCGCGAATGCCGGAAGAGCCAGTTGAGCTGATACCAAACCTCGGCGCGATAGGGTGTCAAGAATCGGCCGGCCAAATCGATTGTCGCCGAAGCGAAAGGAAAAAAGCGCACCTGTTTGACGAGCAAACCGCAAGAGTGGAGAAGCCGGTTGCGCCCAAGCGCGCGTCAAGCCATTTGCATCGTAGATCTGAATCAAACTGCCATAATCAAGGCGGTCGTGCTGAGTATCTGTGCCACCCGGCACCTCGGCATACTCGACTATTTCAAGTTGGCCGAGCCGAAAACGAGCCGAGTTTAAACTTTCAGCGGTTGCATGCTTTCCAGCCTCTCTAATGGCGGGGTCGCCCAAAAGGCCGCTGTCTAAAATCCCGAAGAGCAAAGCTGACGCCCCAAGCGCCAAACTGGCGGCGTAAAGCAAACGCCGAAACGCAGTCAGAATCATTTGGGAAGCAGGTAATCCTTGCAAGAAAAAATGTCGAAGGGGTGAGGCTGCATGCGCTCAAATCGGCGTGTTAATAGCCATCCTCGTCGATGGTCAATCGGAGAAGCCGGCATATCGCGGTGCAGAATGTCGAGCATATCGCGTGCAATGGTGTCGCGCTCGCTGTCAGCTTGAGCCAATAGATAGTGGTTGTAAAGCTCGTCGTAACGCGGATTACCATAGTTGCAGCGGTTGATGCCTGGGCTTGCCGCAGGCCCATAAAACAAAGCTAACATTTGCGCTGGCTCGGCCCAATCAAGTGCCCAAGTGCGAAGAAATATTTGTGCCTCGCGCTTGCCCGTTTTCGTCGAAAAAGCCGTCCAGGTGTTGGGGACGGCGACGGTCGGGTAGCCAGCCCGCGTGAAGGCCTCGGCAATCATTTCACCCATGCCCAAAGAAATGGCATCGTTGCCGGCAAGCTCTAACGATAAGACGCCCTCAATTTTTGGTCTTTGTGCCTTTTTTAAGTGCTCGCCCTCGCGCGCTGAATCGAATCGGATGACCGGAGGCGCGTAGCCAGTCGGGGCAAAACTCGGTGGCAGAAAAGTCTGTGCCGGAATCGCCCAAGCATTGTTGCGGATGACCTCATGCCATCGTTCCTTCGGGAATGCCGCAGCTAAAGTGTGACGCAATTGCCGCCGGCGTTCATTCCCATCTGGGTCGCCCTCAACAAAGCCGACGAGGGGGTCGCTCATGTTGAATGAAAGCATCGTTAAGTCGGGTGTCTGCAAGGAGTGCGCGATAACGCCATCATTTGCGTATTTGGAGCGCAATTGGCCTTGGTCAAGGAAACGCGTAAACGAATCTTGTTGCGGTGCCATGCGCTCGACTTGACCGCGCTCGAATAATGTCGTGCGCGTCGACCCCTCACGGATAACATCAAAGTGCAAGGTGTGGAGCGCGGGCTGGCCAGTCGGCGCGAGTCGTTTTTCTTGACCTCGCCAGTCTTTGCGTAACTGAAATACTGCTGAAAGGCGAGGCTCCCAATCGGTCAAATAATAGGGGCCTGTGCCGACGGGTGCGTCAAGCTGATGCTCTTTTGCGTCTTCGGCAGGGATTACAACCCAATATGGTGATGCCAAACGGTGAGGGAAGCGCGGCTCTTTTCGCTGAAGCTCAAGATGGATTTCATGCTCGCCGACGGCACGCAGGCCGTCTAGCCCCTGTTGCTCGTGCAGTTGAGCCCAAGCGTCTAAGGCCTCCAAACCGCCAGCATCTGTTTTGGCGCGAAACTGCTCTAAGGCAGGGATCAACCCTTCGAAGGCCCACCATGACCGAGACCGCAACCGTGAATCGGCATGGCGAACCCAGCTCGTTATCACATCAAAAGCTGTGAGAGCTCGCTTATGATTCGACCAGTTGAGACGCCCTGTTGGATCATAAAAATAGGCATCTTCTCGGAGGTGAATCACCCATGATTTGCCACCATCGGAGGTGCTCCAACTCGTTGCTAGCAATGGATTTACGGAAAAATCAACCCCGTTGCGGTCGTATTCGGCTAGACCCTCAAAAACTTGTCGCTGAATGACCTGGTTTGCCGTGTCATCTGCATGAAGGGGGTCGAAGGAATGCGGCTCTTGAGAAATCGCAAAACGCGCGGTGGCTGCGGTTTCTGCCTCGCTTGGGGCGGTTTTTGAATGGCATGCCGTCAAGCCCAAAGTTGCGCCGATTAATACGCAAAGGCCAGGTCGCAGCATTAGTCTTCTTCGGCTAAAACGCCGATGTGGCGCTCGCCCAGGCGCATGGCCAGCAGAGTCAGTTGGCGGTCGCCGAATTTTTTAGGAAGGAATCTTGCCTCAAGAGTTTGAGGCCGCTCTGCGATACCGCGCTTGCGTACAAGCAAACGACCGACTTTATGTTCGCGTAGCATGACGCGCATTTTTTTAGGGTCGAGCGTCTCTTGAGCTATAACGCGGAAGCCACGCAAGAATGGTGAGTCGATATCTTTTGGGCCGGTCAAATATCCGATGGCAGGGTCAAGAACACAAAGGCCGTGCTCTTTGGCGAATGCGCCGAGTAGACCCGCGCGGACGAGTGCGGGGTCAGGGTCGAAGATCCAGTTGCTTAGCTCGCCAACAGGAGCTTGCGGGTCGGCTTGACCGGCATAAAAAGCACCGTCAGGCAGCATGGTCGCGCGCCGTTCGTTTTTGCTGGCCACTTTGCCGTACCAGAAGACACACTCTTTGGCCTCGCCGCGATAGGAAATAAACTCAATTTCGTCGGGCATCGGAAAGAGCTCGAAGAGGCGCTCTAAATCAGTCGCAGGGCTTAATTTGACACAAGCCGCGCCGCGACCCTGAATTAAACGGCTTACCGTTTCTGGATTGGGTGACCAATCTTCGGGGTTCATGATGCGTCGCGCACCACGGCGCCGAGCAGGGTCGAGAAAAATCGCACCCTTGCCGGGCGGGTCAGTCGTGATGTCGGCAGCAGTAAACTCAATCGAGCTACTGACGCGGTAAATCTCGGCATTGGCACGGGCAAACTCAACGGCGACATCATTTTTGTCGCTAGCTTTGACTTTGAGCCCAGCTCTAGCCAATGCAATGCTATCGGAGCCCATGCCGCAGCAAGGGTCATGTACAACCGTCAAACCAGCCTCGGCAAATCGTTGCGCACGATGGTTGGCAACTGGCTCGCTTGAGGCTTGTTCAAGCAAGGGTTTGGTGCAATACATATCGCGCCCCATCTGAAATTTTTGAGCCGCGCGACGACGCAGTGCTCGAAGCTCACCCATGGCCTCGGCAATTTTTTTGGGGAACATCCCGCGGAAGCTTTCTTGGACGCGGAGGGGGTCATCACCAATGTCGCGGAACATCAAAAACACATCTTGCACCTCTTCCGAGGTGAGTTCGATGGCTGTCTTAAGGTCGATGCGCATGATGGGGGGCAATGGCATTCTAAGGGATGCCGCTGCAGGTCGAATCAGAATGTCATCCCAATCGTGAGCATGAAACGATTATCGCTATTGCCAAAGCCGACGGCTGGAGTGCCATCCCAGGCTAGAGCGGCTGTGCCTTGCAGAAACCATCCTTCGTGGAAGGCCCAGCGGATGCCAGATTCCCCTGTGAAAGATTGATCATTGCTGTCTTCGGTGGATGAAAAATACTCACCCTTGGCCGTCCAGGTCCAGGAATTGCCTAGGTCGATTTCGGAGGAAAGCGCGAAGCGCGAGTTAAAAGTATCTTCGGTTATGGCCCCGACTAAGTTTTCTCGAATCAAAGAGGGACCGAATTCGAAGCTAGTCCAGGAAAGGTCGTTCCAGGCGTGCCGGTAGCCGAGCCCCAGGCCAATGTCAGCTCGAAGCTCAAGCCCGTTTGGTGTGTCGTTGCGTGCGGCCGATTTGCTGTAGAAAAACCATTCATTCTCTTCACCAAAGAGGCTGTTGTAGGCCAGCCCAAAGTGGTAAAGGCGCGAAGTTGTGCTAGCTAAACCCTCGCTGTTTTCTTGGCGAATTCCGGTGTATTGACTTGTGCCGAGCCATCGAGTGTCATTAAGCTTCCATTCGAGTTGAGCGTTGAGAGAACTCGTCGACGAGGTATTATTTCCGGAGAGGAAAGTAAGCCCAGCATCGGCCTGGCCCGACCAAGGGTTTTCTTCGGTAAGCGGGAAAATAAAACCATCAAATGGGGCGTGAACCAAGGTCAGGAGTGGGAGGAGAATCACAGGCAGCATGGGGTTAGTTTAGCGGCAGTGAAAAAGCCTGCGGATACCTCTCTTGCCCGTAGACTAGCCCCATGTTTCAGGCCCACCGCCGTGCTTTCCTCGACTCCATGCAAGAGGGCGATATCGCTCTTTTTGCGGGTGCGTGTCATGTGACGCGTAATCACGATGTCGATTTCCCATTCCGACAAGACTCCGATTATTACTACCTGACAGGGCATCGCGAGTCAGATGGCCTACTGATGCTTGCGAAGGGTCTTGATGGCATCCCCGAAGAGACGATCTTTGTCTTGCCGCGTGACCCCAAAATGGAAACTTGGTTTGGGGTGCGCTTGGGCTCGGAAGGCGCCCCAGAGGCATTAGGTATCGCTTGCGCTCGTGTGAATACAGAGTTGGCGGCGGCTATTGCCGATGCAATGCAAAAGTGCACTCGCATCTGGTATCGATTGGGGGGCCGCGCTGATGTTGACGCCATGGTCATGAAAGGCTTCGCACACCTCCGCACCCAAGTCCGCAAGGGTTTCGCTCCACCGACCGCCGTGCTTGAGCCGACTCATGTTTTGCATGAAATGCGCTTGTTTAAGTCACCCGCTGAGATGGATGTCATGCGTCGCGCCGCTGCTTTGTCAGCAAAGGGCCACAATCTCGCAATGGCGATGATGCAGCCAGGCATGATGGAATATGAGGTCGAGGCTTTTTACAACTACACTTTCCGCCGCGCTGGGGCTGAGAGCATGGGCTGGTCTTACGGCACAATTGTTGCTGGTGGCGATCATGCAAATATTTTGCACTATGTCGAAAACGATAAGCCTCTCAATGACGGCGAGTTGGTTTTGGTTGATGCGGGTGCAGAGTTTGGGCTTTACGCAGGCGACATCACACGCACTTACCCTGTAAACGGCAAGTTTACCGATGCGCAAAAAGAGGTCTATGCGGCGGTTTTAGCAGCTGAAAAGGCTTCGATTGCGGCGTCTGTTGTGGGTGCAACATTGCTAGATGTCCACAATGCCTCGGTTCAAGTGCTTTGCTCTGCTCTGATTACTTTGGGCGTTACCGAGGACTCCGTCGAGAAGCAAGTCGCTTCAGAGTCTTATAAAGAATGGTTTTTACATAACACTTCTCATTGGATTGGCCTAGATGTTCACGATGCTGGCAAGTATCGCGATGGCGATCATTGGCGGCCCCTTGAGCCGGGTATGTGTTTCACGATTGAGCCTGGGCTTTACTTCCGCGCCGATGATGAGCGCGTGCCTGAGCGACTTCGCGGGATTGGGGTGCGTATCGAAGATGATATCCATGTCACGGTAGACGGCCCTGAAAATTTAACGATTGATGCTGTGAAAGAAATTGTAGATATCGAAGCCACTTGTGCAGGTAATTGATTGATGACTGATTTTGCTTTAACACTTCATAATGTCACCAAAATGTATGGTGATTTTGCCGCCGTCAAAGATGTGTCTCTTGAGATTCCGCGCGGTGCGATTTATGGCTTTCTCGGACCAAACGGTGCGGGCAAGACCACGACCATCCGTATGATTCTTGATATTGTGCGGCCGACAGTCGGGTCTATTTCTGTACTAGGGGCTCCGAGTGCTTTAGATGTGCGAGAGCGCATCGGCTACTTGCCAGAAGAAAAAGGTCTCTATAAAAAGATGCGCGCTTGGGCCGTGATCGCTTATTTCGCAACCCTAAAGGGCATTTCTAAGCCCGATGCGAAAAAACGCGCTTACGCATTACTTGAGCGTTATGGGCTGAGTGATTTTGCTGATGCAAAGATTGAAGCACTCAGTAAAGGGATGGGCCAAAAAGTGCAGGTCTTAGCCAGCATTGCCCATGACCCTGAGCTCGTGATTCTTGACGAGCCGTTTTCCGGTCTTGACCCAAGCAACCAACAGGTCATGGAAGATGTGATTCATGATTTTGCAAAGCAAGGCCGCACGGTTTTGTTTTCGACTCATGTGATGTCCCACGCAGAGCGAATTTGCGACCGATTGCTTTTGATTGCCAAAGGTGAAAAGGCCTTTGACGGCACGGTTAGCGAGGCCAGAGATGTCATCCCTTTGCGGGTTTCTTTGACAACGGAGAGTGACCCTACGCCTTTGACAAACCTCGATTGTGTGGTTTCTCTTGAGCCTGGTGGCGCTGCACCTCATGCTTTTGTCGTGACGATGGCAAGAGGGGCAAGCCCAAGCACCCTTTTACAGTTTTGTTTTGAACAAAACATTGTTCTTCAGAATTTTTCTTACGCCGAAACAACTTTGCATGATGTCTTCTTACATCTTGTCGGCGCAGACGCCAAAGAGGCCACCCTACGATGAGAAATGCCCTATTAGTTGCGCAACGCGAGTTCGCGGAAAATGCCAAAACAAAAGGTTTCTGGATTGGCCTCTTTCTTTTTCCGGTCATTATTCTGGCTGGAATTAAAGTGCCTCAATTCCTCGAAGAAAAAGCGGTGCCAACGCGTGCTTTTGTCTTGGTCGACGAGTCGGCAGAGTTTGGCGAGGTCGTCGATTTAGCCATGGATAGGGCGCACAATCGCCGTGTCATGGAAGCCCTGTCAAAGTATGCTCAAAAAAACGCAAAAGGTGATCTATCTGCTGCGGGTACAGAGGGTGCTGGGCTTGATCTAGAATCAATCCCAGCCGACATCGAGACGATGATTCGTGAGATGGTCGATTCCAACCCTGAGGCCATTGATGCCTTTATCGAAAACGGTGGCATGGCCTTTGCGCTCAGCCAAATGAGTGGTTACCTTAAAGAGGGCGCCCCTGAATTTGAAGAACCGCGGCGCAAATACATGCGAATTGAGTTGGCCGATTCGCTTGAAGTCCCGCCTGAAATGCCCTTTGCTGACATCGTTGATTCTTTGCGCCCTGCTCTGACTGGCTCAAGTTTAGATGTCGAGGGAGCGGAAAACGGTTTGTTTGCTTTGGCTTTGATTCCAAATGACATCCTGGAGCATCTCAAACGGCCAGGCATCGCTTCCATGATGGCGATTGGCGGTGATTATCGTGGAATTGAATATTGGTCTACAAATTTAGCTGATACGAGTTTGCGAGATACGATTCGTCGCGCCGTTGATGGCGAGGTGCGCCGCCGCGAATACATTGCCCGTAATGTTGATGCAAAAACAGTGCATGATATTGAGCACACTTCCGCGCCGTTTTCGTCGCTTGACCCAAGCAAGGCTGAGGGTGAAGAGGTGGTCTCGATGGCTGACACAATCCGCCAATGGGCGCCGGCGGGTTTCGTTTATCTACTCTGGATTGCATTGATGTCAACCGTGCAAATGTTGCTCAACAACACGGTTGAAGAAAAAAGCAATCGCATCATTGAGGTGTTGCTTTCATCGGTCACGCCCTGGGAATTGATGTGGGGCAAACTCATTGGCATCGCGGGTATCGGGCTGACTATGCTTTCGACTTGGCTTATCTCGCTGGTTAGCATTTTGGCATACTTCTCTGGGCCTGAAGCCATGATTGCAACGCAAATCTACGATGTCATCCGCGAGGGCGGGTTGATGCCCTTGTTTATGATTTACTTCTTTGCGGGTTATATGCTTTACGCGGGTATTTTCTTGGCGATTGGCAGTATGTGTAGCACCATCAAAGAAGCGCAAAACTTCATGGGCCCGGTGATGATCATCATGATGGTTCCGATTTTCACGATGATGTTTATTCCTCGCGACCCCAATGGCACTTTGGCGACGATCTTAAGCTGGATCCCGCTTTACACTCCATTCGTCATGATGAATCGAGCCGCTGCTGACCCACCAATGTTCGAGCTTGTTGGAACCTCGGTGCTACTTTTTGTCAGCATTATTGCTACGCTTTGGCTTTCAGGGAAAATCTTTAAGACAGCTATTTTGCGCACCGGTCAACCGCCTAAACTGCGGCAGTTGGTTTCTTGGCTTCGCGGGTAGCTTGGTCGTTGTGTGTCTTGCGTCGCCTCAGACTTTTCTCCGGCGCTCGGACATTCGCCTGAATCCATAGGTCGCTTTGCGACCTATGGATTCAGTACGAAACTCGCGGCGGAGAAAAGTCTGAGGCGACAGCTGGGCCCGCACTCTTAGCAGAGGAGATGTTTGGGTTTGATTAGATTTAGACAGCATCAATCATTGTTAGGTCGTCGAGAATCTGCTGCACATTGATACCGAGGTGTGTCGGAGAATACTGCAAGAGGCGGCTTTCTGCCCTTTTGGTTAATTTTAGAGCGCCTTTCGTATTGCCGTTTTGAGAATGCGCTAGAGCAACGGCGGCTTGAATGAGCCCTTTGTAAAACTCAGCGCTTGCTCCAGCTTTTTGTTTCCAAATTTCTTCCCAGACTTCATGGGCTTCAAAAAAATCGCCTGCCGTATAAAGACGCAGACCCTTTTCGCGGAGGTACTGTTCCTCCATCTTCAGGAGGGCAAACTAAAACTCATCGGATTCTTTTTCATCCGTTTCTTTTAGGTTTTTTTGAGCCTTTTTCTTCATATCTTCTTTTTCTTTTGGACTTGCCCAGAGCTTGTCCCATTGGAATTGTTGTCGCTTGTCAAGAGGCCATGGCTCGGCAGAAATTTTCAGTGACTTACGGTTTTTGTTCCACCATTGAATCCAGTCGATTGACTTCCGCCCCAAGTCTTCGCCCGTTAAGACTTTTAGAGAAACACGCAGGTCATTCATGTTGGGTGCGGAATCACGGCGGCCCTTTCCGGAAGTCATGAGGCTCATTAAAGCTTCGACTGAGTCGATATCTCGAATCCGCCCAATGGCTTGAATTCGCTGCTTAATGCCATCTGCAGCCGTATATCGCAGGCCATCTGTAAGGATGTCTAAACACTTCGAGCCGCCTTTTTGACCAAGTGCGTAAATATATTCCACCCCGCATTCACGATTCTCGGTGATCTTCTTATTCTTCTTTTGCTTCACGAGCTCTTTCGTGGCGTCTGGGTGAGGATTCCAGCGTAACGCTTTGATCGCCTCAAGGCGTATGCCGTCGTCTTTGTCTTTGAGAAGTTTGCTGACGAATTTCACAACAGCTTTACCTTCAATTGATCCGAAGACTTCGAGTGCCAAAGCTAAATCAAGCGGGTTTTTGGCCTTTTTGGCGGCTTCAAGCCCCGCGATTGCTTCTTCTGGAGTCGGCGCTTTTTCCTCTTCTTTTTCGACTTCAACGGGTTGTTGCTCTTCTTCTTGCTCTTGAAATAAGACGAGAGTCTCAAGCGTAGGGGCCGTCGTCGGAATCACAGCGTTGAAGCCGGACAGGAGAAGCAGGGTAAGGGCAGTTAGCATGTTTGGACTGGCAATAGTGTGCCACAGAAACTTCCGTGGGGGAAGTCTCGACTTTTTGATACCCCGTAGCGAAAATGAGGTTTCGTGATTCCAACTGCACCATCCACCGACTCTCTTTGGCTCGACACAGCGACTCAAGCGAATTGCCCTTCTCTCCTTGCGGACATCGAGGCCGATGTTGTCATCATTGGCGGCGGGCTTGCTGGGGTTTCTTTCGCCTGGCATTTGCTCGAGGGTGGGCTAAACCCAGAGCGTTTAGTTTTGCTTGAGTCGCGCAATATTGCTAGCCGCGCTTCTGGGCGTAACGCTGGTTTTTTGCTCGCCGATTTTGCCGAACCGTATGGCCGGCTCAAAGAGGCCATGGGCGATGGGGCTGCTCGGTTGCGCCACCTTTCTCTTCGCAACCAGGAATGGCTCAAGGCAACCGCCGCACAATTAGAAATCAACTGGCAATGGAGCCCTGATGGTGTCTTGGTCGCCGCTGCCTCGGCCCACGAAGAAGAGGAATACCGCGCTAGCGTGCAAGCCCTCACCGATGACGGATTCCCCGTCGACTTTCTCGCAGCGGATGCATTAAGCGAGCGCCTTGCCAGCCCGAATGCATTCGGCGGAATGTTCGACCCCGCCGGCGGCGGATGCCATCCAGCCTGCTTCGTGCTTGAGTTAGCCAAGGCATGCATGAAACGCGGTGCTCGTTTTTTTGAGCAGAGTGAGGTGATTCACTTGGATAGCGAATCGGTCGTTGCCCAAACGGCTCGGGGCTCGGTTAGGGCTGCGCGTCTCGTCCTTGCTATAAACGCCTACGCGCCATTGCTCGATGACACGCTTGCTTCCTTGATTGCGCCCACTCGCGGCCAAATGCTTTCCTTTCCTCCCGTTGCGGATCGCGTCTTAAAACCCGTTGTTTATCGCAATCACGGTTTCGAATACTTCCGCCAAGATATGAGCGGGCGCTTTGTGTTTGGCGGCTTTCGTCAAACGGCAGAGGCGCTTGAGGTCGGCTACGAAGAAACGCCCACATCTGATGTCCAGGCTGGGCTCTGTGATTTCGCGCGCCAGCTGTATCCGCAACTGCAGGCTCTCGAGCCTGAATATAGATGGGCCGGCACAATGGGCTTTTCGGTTGACGGCATGCCTTTTGTCGGGCCACATCCCCATAAGGATGGCATCTTATTGTGTCTTGGCTTCACGGGCCATGGTTTTGGATTGGCCTCTGAATGCGCCAAAGTTGGGGCAGCACTTTTGCTTGAGGGCAGCCATCCCGATGCCGAGTTGTTTTCACCTCGGCGATTGCTTTAATCAATCAGCCGAAAACCAGATTGGGTTTGTTACCGCACCAAGATTAGCCACCAAACTTTGCCAGAAAGGTTCTTGCGGTTTGTCACCTTCTGCGACCGCGACGAGCCAAGCATCAACTTTAAGAACAAACTCTGGCTCCCAGGTAAAGTCGATGGGCGATTCGCTGTTTTCGATTTGAACCGAATCTACGGCGATACCATTTGCGTAGAGGGTAATAGAGTTGACATCTGCCCAGCTGGCGGCAGCGACTCGGATGGACAGGTCAGCTTTGTGCTGCGCTTGAACCAGACTTCTTTTCCCAGGAGCCTTGCCGTTAATTTTGGCTTCAATGTAAATACCGAGGCTCATCGAGGTTTGCCCACTCACAAAAGAATGGCACATTTCTTTGATGTCGATACGAGCAGGGTTGCGATCGCTGCCGCGGACATAAGTGCGGCCCTGCCCAACAGAATCACCAACGGTGTGCGAATCAGAACTGCCCACGCCAAAGAAACGGTGCCCGCGATTCAATAATGAAAACCAATCGAGTAGAACTTCTTCCCAACTCGTGACAGCGGTCGTGGAGTTGAAAATCTCGACACCATCGATTCCGAGGTCGGACATTGGCACAGTAAATTGACCGGTCTCGCGATTAAGGCCACCCAGCTTTTTGCCAAAGGGTCCGCCTTCAAAATTCGGCCAGCGTGGGTGATTCAAAATGATGACCTCCGCCCCCTTTTTGCGAATATCGGCCACTAGAGGCATCCATTCGTTTAGGCCATGATCGGGGATGACCGCGTTTTCCGCGAAGGGGAACGCATTAAAGTGCCCCCAGTTTGTCGTGACTTCATTCCCGATGACGGGAGTGTAAAACGGGTTGGCGCCAATCTCTTTTTGCAGGGGGCGGTAATCCATGTGATGGTTATGGTCGGTGGCAATCGCCAATTCAACGCCCTCTCCTGCTAAAGAATGCACACGCTCCCAGGTCGTTGCATCACCATGGCCACTCGCAGTCACAGTATGGATATGCGTATCACTCGCAACATAACCAGCCGTGTCGACTTCTCGCTTCAGGGTGAGCCCAATCGGCTGTGGAGCTGATGCGGCTATTGTGAGAGTGGCCGAATCGACACCCCATTCCATGCCACGGCTCGCCCAGATGCTCCATGTGCCTGCACCGATTTCAAGCGTCGCTTTGCCATTCATGTCGGTGTAGGCAATGCCGGGACGATTCGGAACTTTGGTTTGCATGGGGTAATAAAGAGGAGCCAACTTCCCGTCGGCATCTGCAATCGTAATGCGTGCGGGGAGTGGCTTGTTGCCCTTTGCATCTCGCACCAAAATCTGAATAGGGCGCACCCCGAATTTTTCACGGTAAGACTGCTCGAGTAAACGAATCTTTCCAACAACGATGTCGTCCCCAATTCGATCTGTTGTAATGCTTAAATGATTCTGGCCAGAC
The DNA here is from genome assembly GCA_018671175.1 of Planctomycetota bacterium. Lineage (GTDB taxonomy): Bacteria > Planctomycetota > UBA1135 > UBA1135 > UBA1135 > JABHIE01. Next base: position 79,805 of record JABHIE010000028.1, read on the forward strand.
TTAAGTGTGTTTGCGGGGACGGGAAAGAAGACGATTTTAGGGTCGGTTGTGTGTTCAAGTTGGGCAATAATCTGGCCATTGATTTTTATGGCCCAGTTGTCGTCGACATGTCTCTGGGTGAGTTGCAGGCAAAGCTCGCGCTTGTTTTCCTTTGCATTAAAATCAATCTCAAAGGCCGTGCCATCAGGTAGTAAACTGGCTTCCGTCCATTCAGGGCATTCGTCATTGCCGAGATGAAAAAAATCTTTGTAAAGCCACTGCCCAGGGTCTTGCTGAGCAAAAAGGATGAGTGAGAGTGCGAGGGTGCTGAGAATCACTCAGCGAGTCTAGCAAGAAACACCAGCAACCATCTCGCGGAAGCGGTGAAACAAATGGCCCGGGTCATGCGGACCGGGTGCCGCCTCGGGGTGATATTGCACCGAGAAAACCGGTTTGGTTAAATGGCGCATGCCTTCCACCGTGTCGTCGTTTCCGTTGCGGTGTGTGAGCTCAAGACCAGCAGAGGCCATGGAGTCAGGGTCGACAGCAAAACCATGATTTTGTGAAGTGATGTCGATGCGGCCACCGTCTATTTCAACGACTGGGTGGTTTGCCCCGTGGTGTCCAAATTTCATTTTGTAGGTCTGTGCGCCAAGTGCATTGGCCAATATTTGATGCCCCAAACAAATGCCAAAAATTGGCATGTTTGCATCGATGAGTTTGGCCACCTCTGCAATGCCACCCTTCACGGCGGACGGGTCGCCAGGGCCGTTGGATAAAAACACACCGGCCGGTTGCATGGCGAGTACATCAGATGCCGGGGTGTTTGCAGGAACTACAGTGACATCAAAGCCCGCCGAAACGAGGCAGCGCAAAATGTTGCGCTTGGCGCCAAAATCATAAGCCACAATTTTTTGCCGCTCGCCCATATGAGGCTCAAAATTTGTTGCATGCTCGGCGCAAAGTGGCTCGGCCCATGGGTAAGGTTTAGCGCAAGTTACGGTTGAAGCCAAATCGCGGCCTTCGAGTGATGCGTGGTTTTTAGCGCGCTCGACAAGCGTTTTGGCATCAAGGCATTCAGTGCTTAAAACTGCTTTTAGCGAACCTTTTTCGCGCAAGAGCAAAGTCAGCTCGCGCGTGTCAAGATCGTCTGCGCCCATGACGCCACGCTCAGTCAAATACTCACCCAAGCTGCAATCGGCGCGCCAATTGGAATGGATGGCAGACATTTCGCGCATCAACATAGCAGCGGCCCAGCAACGATCTGATTCGTCATCTTCGAATACGCAGCCGTAATTGCCAATCTGCGGATAGGTCATCAAGACCCCTTGACCCGCGTAAGAGGGGTCAGTGAGGATTTCTTGATAGCCTGTCATCGCTGTGTTGAAAACAAGCTCAAATGCGCGCTCGCCGGGAGCGCCAACGGAGCGGCAAGAGAAAACGGAACCGTCTTCGAGGGCGAGCAGTGCGGGGGCGGTGTCGGGCATCAAATGTAGATTATGACTTGGCGTACCAGGCAAGCCAATCTTCGGCTTTTGTGCCGAATTTTTGACTTGTCAATTGCGAGAGGGCGGTGGTGATGGCGGAAACTGTGGTCGTGCCCAAGATGCGCACATCGATGGCATTGCCCGACATGATGACGGAAACGCGGGGGCGCGCGATGACTGCCGCTTGCGCGACACTTACGCTGAAATCAGAAACTACCGAGACCTGTGTGCCGAAAAATGCGCTTCCGCGTGGCGTGCCTGTGCCTCGCGTTTTGATTTGAGATGCCGCCAATGCCGCCATCAATGGAGCGAGTGCCTCTTGCGGGTGGCCAAACTGACCGAGGTGGCTCGCTGAAAACTGACGCTCACCGCTTCGACCGCCATAGAGATGGTAGGCCCAATGCCCCTGCGCCAAATCGGAATCAATGGCCATGCTGGCCTGAGCCGCTGCATTGCGCGTGTGGGCGAATGCATCTTGCGTGCTAGCATTGAGCAACTCGGCTAATAAATCGTGCTCAAGCTGTCTTTCAGCAATGCGGAAGACACCCCAGCGGCGGACATCATCTTTTTTATAGGCCCGAAGTAAATCCGAGAGCGTGATGCGATGGGGCGGTCTAGCTTGCGCGCCTTGACTCGTAAATGAAACGCGCCCTAAAAGTAATGCAGCCGGCCCAGGTGCAGCTTTGCGGAAGGCAGACCAGAGTTTCTCGAGCCGTTTTTTTTGAGGCGTCTTTTGAGGAAGTGGGTCTAGGCCCCGACCCACTTCCGCGAGTGAATTAAGCCAGAAGGGGCGGTTCTCGATGGTTGGCGTGGTCGTAGTTAAAGTCGTTAATAAACCGCGCTCACGAATCCGAGTCATCCAGGCAACCTCGTCAAGCTCACACAATCGCTCAAGTTGCTTAACCTCTGCGCTCGCATCGATGACATCGACGACCGGGTTTTGCGCGCAATGAAGAACCCCATAAGGAGTCAAGACTTGCAAGTCGCCTTGGACTGCTGAATCAACGCACTCGTATCTCGCGCCATCTTGAAGGATGGCCACATTTTGCGGTGAAGCAAAAAATGCAAATGCGGCAAGGGTGAACAACATGTTTATCGGGCAGCGACATCAAGAAGCAGGTCGGCCTGACAGCCAGCTTGAAGTCGCGCGTGACCAAGCCCAGCAATCATGACAGCATTATCCGTGCAATGCTCGGTTTTGGCAAATGTGGCTTGAAAACCATGTTTCTCGCCCTGGAAAGCCATCCTGGCTCTTAGTCGCGAATTCCGCGCTACACCGCCACCCACTAAAACTCTGGGGATGCCCGTCTGCGCGCACGCTCTTGCGCATTTACGAGAGAGCGTTTCTGCAACGGCATATTCGAAACTCGCCGCCATACCCGAAAGATCTTGCGATTCAGGAAGAGTCGGGTCAGTGCGCTTGCCGCCAGGCCCTTTAAGCTTGTAAAGAAGAGCTGTCTTGAGGCCTGAAAAAGAAAATTCAAGTGAGTCGCGATCAAGCATGGGTAACTTAAAGGCATAGGCTTTCGGGTCGCCCAATGCACCCGCTTTCTCGATAGAAGGGCCGCCGGGGTAGCTCAATTCAAGCATGGCGGCACCTTTGTCAAGCGCCTCACCGGCGGCGTCATCTCTCGTGGCGCCTAGCAAGGTGTGCTCGAGCGGCGAGTCGGTGCGGTAAAGCGAAGTGTGCCCACCCGAAACAATCAAGGTGATATAAGGAAACACCCATTCATCAAGCGACATTAATGCGGCGTAAGCATGGGCTTCGATGTGATGCACATCAACCAGCGGTTTGTTCCAGGCCCAGCTCAGCGATTTTGCCGCCGTAACACCGACGAGCAATGAGCCAAGCAAGCCCGGTCGCGCAGTCACGGCAATGGCGTCAATATCGTGATGTGTCAGATTTGCCGCCGCGAAAACTTCACTTAAGACAGGGCGGATGGCCTCAAGGTGGCTGCGCCCAGCGATTTCAGGAACAACACCACCCCAAGCGGCGTGCTCATCGATTTGGCTATGCACCACCGAAGCCAAAACGGTACGCCCGTCACGAACAATCGCCGCTGCTGTTTCGTCGCAGGAAGACTCAATCCCAAGGATGACGCGATGTGACATTTATTCCCCAAGTGCCTGGCCTAAAAGCCCTTTCGCAGCGTCTAATGCCGAGTCTTTCGGCCTTTCAAGGATGCTGCTTGGAAAAATGGATTGTACGGCATCAAGATAGATTGCAGGCGGGGGGGATGTCTTCAGCCAAAACTGTAGAGCGCTTGATTCTTCGGCACTTGTTGACACGGGCAAGTCAGGCTCAAGCCCGCCCGCCAAGTCAGAAAAAAGATGCCCTTCAAGGATGCGCCCTGCCGGCGTCACATAGTGCCCCGCAGTGAATTTAATCGCGAATTTACCCGCTTTGTATTCGCGAACATCTTGATAGACCCCTTTGCCGTAACTGCGCGTGCCCACCAATACGGCCGCGCCATAATCTCGTAGTGCGCCCGCAAGCACTTCGCTCGCCGATGCGCTCCAGTGGTTTTGCAGAATCACGATCGGCAAGTCTGTAAATTGAGTGCGCTTTGGGTCAACGCGCCGTAACCAATTTCCGGCTCGGCTCTGAAGGGTGCAAACCAAACCTTTCTCTAAAAAGTGAGAGGCCAAGGCCGTCGATGACGCGAGCCCTCCGCCGGTGTTGAAGCGCAAATCGAGAATGAGCGCGCGCATCCCTTTTTGGGTTAATTGATCAAGTGCAGCATCAAATTCAGCTTCCGTGGAACCCGAGAAGGCTCGAATATGGATGTAGCCCAAACCGAGTTCAGCATCCAAGATGCCGTGCCGCCCAACCGTATCAATCGGAACAGCGCCACGGGTAATGACGAAGTCAGAAACATGATCTTGTCGCTGGATGCTGAGAGTTACTTTGGTGCCGGCCTCGCCCTTGATGAGCTCAACCAACTCGTTGAGTTGCATTTCAGTGGTTGATTTTCCGTTGACACTCAAAATCGTATCGCCCGGCAACAAGCCCGCTTGCTCGGCGGGGCCACCTGGGCGGGGCCAGCGAATGCGATGATCTGGTGCGAGCATGGCACCAATGCCGAACATCTTGCCGGTTGAATCTTCGTGGAGAGCGGCGAGCGCTTCGGGGCCAACAAACTGCGAGTAGGGGTCGTCAAGGCTAGTCATCATGCCCTGGACGGCACTGCGCGTGAATGACTTTGGGTCGCGCGGTTCAACATAATCTTCGGTGAGATGTTGATGCACCTGAGAAAGCATCTGCGAATCTTCACCCATAGAGCGCTGCAGTAGTTGCGGCCCCAACCAACTTTGAGTCAGCATTACACCCAGAATGGTCAAAACTGCACCAAAGAGTGCACTGCCAACATGGGGGAACGAGGGCTTGGGCTCTGTCATGGCTCTATTCTAGGCCATGTCGACTAAGAAAAGACGCACGACGAGTTTTTCAACTCGACGCGCGCTTTACAGAAACCACTTCTCATTCACCCTAAGGTGAGGCGAGCCCGGCGGGTGGGATCGGGACGACTTGCGCCTCAGGAGAACTATCCCTCAAAAAGCAACATCCGGCAGAAATATTTTGGAGTTTGTGAAAGTTTTGGATATTGGCCTACAATCTGTTGCCATGAACATCGCCCGCATCCGCCATGAGATTGAGTTTTGCGCCGCCTTTCGCCTTGAAATGCCTGGCGCAACAGATACTGAGAATCGTGCGGCTTTTGGGGTTTGCTTCAGCCCAAATTTCCATGGGCACAATTACCGTCTGGCCGTCAGCGTCGAGGGCCCGATTGATGCCCGATCTGGCATGGTCATGGATTACGCCAACCTTGCGGATCTCATTCAAACACGCATTTTTGCGCAGGTTGATCATCGCAACCTGAATCTTGATGTTGGCTTTTTGCAGGGCGTCATCCCGACAAGCGAAAACTTGGCCGTCGCTTTTTGGCATGAACTGGCGAGTGGTTTACCCGCTGGCGTTTCCTTGGTCGAGATTGAGCTTCAAGAGAGCCGCGACAACACCGTGATTTTCCACGGCCCACAATCATGAGTACACAACCCGATTCTTATCCTGAGCTTGAGCCTTTAGTGCGTGAGATGTTGACCGTGGTGGGGGAAGACCCCGACCGCGAGGGCTTGCTGCGCACGCCGACGCGCGTGGCCAAAAGCATGGCCTATTTGACCCACGGCTATGAGCAAGATCTTTCAACCATTGTAAATGGGGCTGTTTTTCACGAAGAGGCTGATGATATGGTGCTGGTCAAAGACATCGAGTTCTATTCGATGTGCGAGCATCATATGTTGCCTTTTTACGGGCGAGTGCATATCGGCTACCTGCCAAACAAGAGCATTCTTGGCCTGAGTAAGCTGCCGCGCATCGTTGAGATGTTTGCGCGCCGCTTGCAGGTGCAAGAGCGCATGACGACCCAGATTGCCGAGGCCGTCCATCAAGTCTTGGCGCCCAAAGGGGTTGCGGTCGTCGCTGAGGCTGCGCACCTCTGCATGATGATGCGAGGCGTGGCCAAGCAGGCGAGTGAAACGACGACATCTTGCATGTTGGGCGCTTTCAGGAAAGAATCCATGACTCGCTCTGAATTCTTTTCACTGATTCGCTGATAGGTTTTTAGATTTCGAGCCGTCCCTAGTCCTTCGGTTAAGAAATTGGATTTTGCGCCCCTAATCAGCGGGAAGAGTGGTAAGTTTGATTAAGTCGGTCGTCACTTTGACTCCCTTCCATCCCAATCCCCTCCCCTTTCGCATCGTGCGAACCAAAACCGAACGCCCCCTCGTGGCTCTTTTTGCTGCATTTGCAGTGGTCTTGTGTCTTGGCCTTTTGATGGCCAGTTGGCAAGTCAATCCGCTCGAAGCCGGTAACACAGCTTCTGCGATTGAGTCGAGTGCGGCTCCTGCTAAAAGTTAGGAGCAACTATCGCTATTGCCATGGCTTACGCGCCGTGGCGTGCAAGATATTGTTGAGCTCGATGGCGCAGTCTTCGATGGCGCGCCCTGAAGTGTTGAAGTGCAATTCGGCGCGGCGGTAGAGCGGGGTGCGCTCTTCAAGAAGGTGCGCGAGTTGATTCATCGCGCCAGGGTCGCTGCCCATCGGGCGCGTGTCACCTTGTGCGACTACACGATTCCAGTGCTCTTGAGGTGAAGCTTGCAGCCAAACCGTGCGACAGGTGTGCAGCAACCGCTCAAAACTGTCAGGCGAATGGACAATGCCGCCAGGTGTAGCAAGCACGCCGGTGCCATTTTTTCCGAGCCAGTCTTCGAGTGCCTGAGCCTCGAGGCGGTGATAGCCTTCAATGCCTTCGAGTGAAAAGATCTCAGGGACGGAAATGCCCGCCTTTTCTTGGATTAAATCACCCAACTCAACAAATGGAGCTTTAAGGGTCTGGGCGATGGCCTTTCCAATGGCAGTCTTGCCCGCGCCACGCATGCCGATGAGGGCGATGCGGTTAAAGGGTGCACAAGCCGTGGGGATATCGCAAAGCTCTCGCAGTGGCACGCACAAAGCCTCGGCAATGGCGGCCAATTTCCCGATGGACGGGTTGGTGCGGCCAGCTTCAATCTCAACGAGGAAGCGGCGGCTAAAGTCAGCCCGAGTCGCGAGATCTTGCAGTGAAAGCCCCCGAGCGTGCCGTGACTGACGGACTTTTGCCCCAAGGGTCTCGAGAATGCGTGTGGGTGGTTTTTTCATGTCCTATCCTGAATTAAGCCCTAGGGAAATATAATGCCAGTGAAATATTTTACCCTTTCTTGACAACCATAATTTAGGGTTTAATCATAGATATGACCTTAAATAACCGCGCTTTCGCTTTCACTTGCTCTCTTTTTTGCAGTCTTTGCCTATTGCTCGTCGGCCTGCCCAGCCTCGCGGGGTACGAGTACGGCGGCCCATTCTTAGAGATGGCAGCAAGTCTTTACCCCGGGTTTGCCGCGGATGGCACAGTACTAGATTTGCTGATAGGCGTTGTTTTTGCTGTGGTTGATGGCGCTTTCGCCGGTTGGATGTTTGCTTGGGTTTACAACAAAGCGGTTTCTAGACCCGATGGAAAATAGTGGTGCAGAATACTTCCACTTTTTGTCACGGCATCGCATTTATACTGCACTTTCACAGAAAATGACAAACTTGTGACAAACAGGGCATTGTATTGCCAACGACTAGATTTATTTGTCCCCACGGCTCAATTCCGGGCCACCAAACCTACTGTTTCCCAGCCAATCATGAAAAACCCTAGATTGCTCACTCTCCTGTTTACCACAGGGCTTTTGGCCTTGCCTGTTTGCATGGCAAGTACTCCTTCTGTTGAAACCGCCGCTACGGTTGAAACTGCAACTGTTTCCCAGCCTGTCCTGCAAGACGATGCTTTCGTCCCTATGTCACGCACCGTGGATCACCGCAAATTCCGCGTTCTTCAAAACGAATTCAAGTCAGGCCCTGAAGTCACTCAGGCTTGCTTAACCTGCCACGAAGATGCTGCCAAGCAAGTGCATAAAACCGTGCACTGGACTTGGGAAAAAGAGCAGGCCTCCACAGGCAAAATGCTTGGCAAAATTAATGTTGTCAATAACTTTTGCGTTGGCGTGACTTCTAACTGGCGCCGTTGCACTTCGTGCCACATCGGTTATGGCTGGAAAGATTCCAAATTTGATTTCACAGCAGAAGACAAGGTTGACTGCTTGGTTTGCCACGACCAAACAGGCAAATACAAGAAATTCCCACCTGGCGCGGGCAATCCTCAAATGGACCCTAAGGGCAAAGAATTCCCTAAAGGTAGCGGCAAGATTTGGAAGCCCGTCGATTTGCGCATGGTCGCTCAAAATGTTGGCCCAACCCGCCGCGAAAACTGCCTTACTTGCCACGCCAAAGGTGGCGGTGGCGATGCTGTTAAGCATGGCGATATTGACATGAGCTTGGTTAACCCTGAGTTTGCTCTCGATGTCCACATGAGCCCAGAAGGCTTCAACTTTGATTGCTCGGTATGCCACAAATCTGACAACCATGCGATTCAAGGCAGCCGTCTAGATATGAACCCTGGGCAAGACCACGGCGTTTTGACTTGCGAGGCTTGCCACAGCGATGACCCTCACACTAAAAAGAAGAAGGCTCTCAATCTGCACAATCGGATTGCTTGCCAGACTTGCCACATTCCTGCCTATGCACGGAAAACCCCAACTAAGATGAGCTGGGATTGGACGACTGCTGGCCAGAAGAAAGACGGCAAAGGTGTTGTTAAAAAGGAAGATGGCGTCCTTGTCTACCACTACAAGAAGGGTGGCTTCGTCTGGGAAAAGAATGTCACACCAACTTATGCTTGGTTCAATGGTCAAATGAACTATGTGACTCTTGATGATGTCATTGATCCATCTAACATTGTGAGTCTGGCTTATCCAAGTGGCGACATCGATGACGAGAAGGCTGTGATTTATCCTTTCAAGGTTCACACAGGCAAACAACTTTACGATAACAAGTTGAACAAGATGGTCTTGCCTCACTTGATGCCATACAAAAAAGGCGACAAGACGGCTTACTGGGCTAGCTTTGATTGGCAGATTGCTGTTACTGAGGGCATGAAGGCCGCTGGCAAAGAGTACTCCGGTTCCTACGATTGGGTAGAAACTGAAATGTACTGGCCAACGACCCACATGGTCGCTCCTGCAGAAGATACTGTCGATTGCAAGGCCTGCCACGTTGAAGATGGCTTGATGAAAGATGTCCCAGGCTTGGGTACAGATTGGATCGAGCTTTACTAGGTTTGTGAATCACCTGAGAGGGTGATGTTGGTGACACCGCTAGGCTTCGGCTTAGCGGTGTTTTTCTATCCCAGCGCTTCTATGAGGATATAATGCGATTTCGTAGAAAAATAGCGGAACAATGGGCCATTTATATGGTCAAATTAATAGATTTCCCTCCCCTCCAAATCCTTCCGAAGCCAAGCTTCCATGAACATTAAGACAACATCCTTGCTCCTCACGGCTGCGCTAACATTCAGCGCGCCTAATGCTTTTGCCCAAAACGACTTAGGTGGTATTCTTCGCTTTGAAGAAGCCCCGGGCGTGATGGAATTCTCCGGTCAGCTGACCGCCCGTCCACTCCAGATGGATGCTTTGCTCGAGCAAGGCTATTCACCTGATGCCGCCCAAGCCGCGCGTGAGCACGCAGCCGGTTTGGTGGATGAGGGTCTTATCGAGTATGTAGAAGCCACAGATGAGTATGTTTTTACTCTTGCTGTAGACAGCGACGAGAACAGCCAAATCAATGAGTTGATGAATTCAGGCCTTTTTGAGTACGTTGAGCCAAACTGGCTCTGCTACCCATCGCGCACCCCAAACGACCCTAAATTCGGCCAGCAGTGGCATCACAACAAGATGAATTCAAAAGATGCCTGGGATTACACCACGGGTGACGCCAACTTCATCGCAGGCTGGGTTGATACTGGCGTTGATCTCCAGCACGAAGACTTGAAGGATCACTTGCTAAGTGGCTACAACTCCGTAAACCGCAAGACACAGGCCAATGGTGGCGATGTCAGCGATATCAACGGGCACGGCACGAACACAGGCGGGTGCATTGGCGCCGTCGGTGACAACGGTAAAGGCCTTGCCGGCATAAACTGGACCGTGAAGCTACTCCCAGTGCGTTGCAGTAACTCCTCTGGCGGAAGTGCTTACTTGAATGACATCACGGATGGCTTGCGTTGGTGTGTCGATAACGGCGCCAAAACGGCAAGTGCAAGCTACGGTGGTGTGAATTCGTCTTCTGCAGGCACGACTGGCAATTACATTAAGGGGCAAGGAGGCCTTTGTTTCTGGTCTTCTGGTAATGAGTACACACAGATTAATGGTTACGATCACGCTGGTGTGATTATTGTTGGCTCTAGTGGTCAGTCGGACACGAAGTCTGGTTTCTCGAACTATGGCGCATTTGTTGACGTCGTGGCACCGGGCGAAGGCATCTGGACCACCAAAAACAGTTCAAGTAACAATAGCTACTCTTCCGTAAGTGGCACTTCATTCTCATGCCCACTCACCAACGGTGTTTGCGCTTTGATGTGGGCTGCTAACCCATCCCTCACCAATGATGAAGTCGAGCAAATGTTGTTTGATACCTGTAAGGACATTGAGTCAGCGGGCGAAGATAACAAGACGGGCCATGGCCGCGTCGATGCAGGCGCCGCAGTTGCAATGGCTTCAGGTGGTGTGACCGATTTCACACTGATCGTGCCGAATAGCTTGACTGCGGGCACATCGTTAACTTTGATTGCTGAGGGCGTTGCTCCAGGAACCGCGGTTAGCTTTTACTACTCATTGCGCGGTACGGGCGCGACTTGGGTTGGTAGCTTGGGTATCTTCTTGGAGATGAAGAATGCTGTCTTCTCGGGGTCCGCTTCTGCTGATGCTGCAGGGCAGGCTACTTATTCTCGTGTGATTCCCACGCGTGGCGCGGGGCGGGATGTTTGGATTCAGGCTGCGATGGTTGGGGACATTACTCAAGTCGAACAACGCTATATCAACTAGATACTGGCCCAATGCGCTGGACCTAGAAGGTCCATAATGAAGAGCTTCTCCATCGGAGGAGCTCTTCTCTTTTTAGCTTTCGATTGGTGGCGCCGAAGACCATTGCTGGTGTATTCACCTTGTCGCAAACAGTTATGGCACGGATGTAATTCCGATAGACAGCCCATATCCAAAGGTGTTTCTTTAAGGGTGTCCGCCGCTTGGACACTCCCCAATTCCTGCGCACTAAACGCGAAACCCCATCGCGCATCATCGCCAGAGTGTGGTTAATGGGGAAGAGGACATTCTTCCTATTGCGCTTCGTCCTAGACGATTCACGCACATGTTGAGCAATCCGGCCCTGGAACATATCAGCCACAATCTTCCTGTAGGTTGTCTTTTGATCAGTTTGAAGCAGCAGCAGCTCCCCCTGCGGCAGGATGTCGCTTAAGGTTTGAAAGCATTTCTTTACGGCTTTTCGGGAACCACTTTTTCTTTTGCCAAGAAGTAACTCGCGAGCGGTTTTTTTATTGTTCTTTGATTCTGTTAATCGACCGCGAGGACCCATTGGCGCTGCGTCTAAATCAACAAGGAAGAGACTCTTGCGCTCAATTAGTACAGGGACGGTAACTGGGCTAAGTCTGCGGTCTGTTTCATAAGTTTCCATCTCATCAAGTTGGAATACCCAGCCACCAGGTGGTGACAGTTGCTTCATTCTCCATTTGTGATATTCGCGGGAGTGTTGCCCAAGTAGGTTTAAGCGTTGGGCCACTGTGTGGCGCGACACGTTCAAAATTCTTGAGGCTTGTCGCATTGTCACTTTGCTGACAAATAGGTCGAATAATTGAAGATGTAAGCGCGGTAAACCGAGTCGGTAGTCTAAACGGAAGGCTTGTGTGCTAAAGCGTTTACCGCAAGTCTTGCAGAGGAATCGCTGCACGCGGCGGCCGTCACATTTGCGGGGGTATGTCCCTTTTCGATGCCAGAGAAAGGCGTCGCCGGCTGTTTGTGATCGACAGAGTTGGTTGGGGCAATGGGGTGGGCTGAATCTCATGGCAAAGGCGCGCGGAAAATCCGCGCGCCTTGTAGACGGGTTCAGGAGGAAAAGGTGACGCTTTATTTGCGATCAAGGTCCACCCGAGTGGGCCAGTATCTTAGGGATTAATAGTTAAGGGATTGGCCCAAGAACCAAAATCCCAAACCCCACCAATCTGCCCACCAACAGCGGCCAACCAATAAGTAGTCCCAACCATACCCGCAGGCAAACCCCCAGGAACCCAAATCGCAGCCATCCCATCCCCGTACCCATCCAAAATCCCAGCAAAGCCCAAACAAGGCCCCGGTACATCCCCCGCAATCGTCGATTGCAACAAGCCATCATTCTTCAACGGCAAATCCAATCCATTCCAACGCGTATTCCCTGGCCCGGCCAAGTTTACGACAAGCTGATACGCTCCCCAACCAGCTTCCCAAGGGAAATCAAGGCCATAAAAAACAAATCCACCCTGAGCGGCTGACATTTCGTAGCTCGAAGGATTCAGGATCGGGCTCCAGAGCGACCAAGCTTGGAAATATCCGGAATCGGCACCCGTTTCAGAGTCGGCCCCAGGTGCTCCAATAATGAAGTCAGCGTGGAGTCGGCCATCGTAATCACCCGCGGGGGCAATACTCCAACCAAAGTAATCTCCCCGTGAATAGCCGGTGTAGTAATCCAGTAATGATGCTGTTGCGCCGGAATAAAGCGATGCGGCCCCACGCGTTTGATCATACCCGGGCGCCCCGAGTAAGAAATCATCTACACCGTCACCATCGGCATCACCAACCATGGCAATGGCCGAGCCGAGCGAGTCGCCGGCATACCAACCGCGGAATTCAGCAATTGGGCTGCCATCAAACCCAGAATGCGCATAGACAACGCCGGCGAAATCATTTTCGCCCATGGCTCCGATGAATAAATCGGCATAGCCATCTTGGTTGAGGTCTCCAGCGGCTGCAACGGCCGAGCCCAAATAATCTTCTGTATTTAGCCCGGTGAATTCATGCAGAGCGCTTGCATCACTTCCAGAATATAGATACGCCTTGCCGGAGAAAGAATTTGCGCCATAGGCTCCAATCACAAAGTCGCCCGTCAAGTCGCCATTGGCATCACCTGTACCACTTACGCTAATACCGAAATAGCCTTCCGTAATCGCGCCTAGGAGAGTGAACATTGTTGTGCCATTTGCTGGGGAAACCACATAGGCCGCGCCATTGTTTGCGTTAGTGCCGTGCGCTCCGATTAAAACTTCATCGAAGCCGTCAAAGTCGAGATCACCGACATTTGCGATAGAAAAACCGTATTGGTCAAGTGTTTGCCCATTTGCATGAGTCTGGAATAAAGTGGCGCCGTCATATCCAGAGATAAAGTACACCTCGCCGTAGCCATTGGCCGAGTTCGGTGCGCCCACGGCAATGTCGGCGAAACCATCGCTATTGATGTCAGCAAGCGGAGCAATGCTTGCCCCAAAAGTATCTCCGTAGTTGACGCCGGTTAGCTCCAAGAGCAAATCTCCGGTAGCGCCTGAATACACATAAACGGCCCCTGCGTAGCTATATGCGCCCGGTGCGCCAATTGCGATGTCGTCGTAGCCGTCAGCATTTAAATCTCCTAGCATCGCTGTCGTCGTGCCAACCCCTTCGCCTCCGGCAACACCCCAGATTTCGTGGAGTAAATTACTTTTGATGTGCTCGCCTTGCGCAGTAGCGGATTGAGTGAGCAGAGCAAACGAGAGGAAGGCAGCCGCACAGCAAAAAAGCCACCGCGGTGAGCGGGTAGAGGGGATGTTCATGTTTAGGAGGGGAGGAGTTTGTCGAGGGGGGGATGCTTGCAACCCCAATCGCACTTGGTGGTTCTCAACAAAGAGAAAAGCTCAGCCGCAGGGGCTGAGCTTTTCAGGAAAGGAACTTAAGGTTGCTGAATCGTGATTCTATCTGTGACTGCGTATGGCCTGTAATTGACCGCAACAACATCGACAACCGAGAACCAAACTTTTACTCCACCGTAGTTGCCAGCAATTGGGAGGACACCGGTAATTGAGTAACCGTCAGGGTTTGATGCCGTGAAGGGAGAGCCAAACACAAGCTGCGGATCAGTAAGCCCAGTATTTGTCTGGACACCATCAATCAAAACCGTGTCATTACCGAGCGTATTCGCTGTACTGTAGTAGTAGTAGTGTTGCGCATCCGCAGTACCCCACTCTGTCTCAAGTTGGACGTTTTGCCCAGCGACCAAAGCACCAGTCGGCTGAATCTCCATCTCAGGTCGTGTGACTGTGCCTGAAACAGAATCGGAAATCGCGCCAGAGACTGTTTCTTCTGCGTAGAAGTCGAAAGTCACGCCAATGTAATTACTATCGTCGAATCGGTATGTCAGAGAGGCCACTCCGTTAGGGTCGGCCATACCAGTTCCGATGGAGATGGGTTGACCGGGGCCACTAGGTGGAACAATAAACCACTCCAATGTAGCGTTGGGCTCAGCTTGAGTGACATCTAGGGTGAAATCAACCTCGAGAAAGGGGGTGTCATCCGAGATGCTGAGGGTCAATTCGCCGAAAGTCCGAGGGTCAGGTAGACCGGAAATAAGCGCCATACCTGTGTCATTACCGCTAAAAATACCGCCCATCACTAGGCAATTGGGCACGGAGTTGTCATCGTCAACCCAGTCAAGCTGGGTGGTCGAGAAACCGAGGCGGACGCGGGCTTTTACATCGCCGAAAGAAGCGTTGATGCTTGGAATGCCAGTATCAAAGTCATAAACTCGAACTTGGCCCATTTCAGCGCCAGATGGACTTTTATAACCAGGGATCCCCACGGCAATGTCTTCAGTCACATTGTTGTTTGTGTCGGGAAGCATGGTCATGGAATAACCTAGCTGATCCCCTGGGAAGTCGCCTTGAAGAGTTGGCATTGCTGACAAGTCGAAGCCTTCCCAAGACTTAACATAACCAGCCGTTGGTGCGAAAGTTGCCAAGCCGCCTGGTGCGCCAGCTGAGAAATCAGGGACATATCCAGCGCCGTGAGTGTCTGCAAGGGAATAGCCACTAGCTACCGACCAGCCTAGTTGCGCACCTTCAACGTCGCCATATTCGCGAAGAATCTCGATTGGCGCAGAAAATGGGTCTGCGATATTTCCATTCATTAGAAGATGAACAGAGCCAGCCCTATCAAGAGCGTTGGTCGGCTGAACCGTGCCGGAAGAACCGACGAAAAGCCGATCGGGATCAAAAGCGAAGCCCGTTGGAACAGCCGCCAAAGATGTGCCAAATGAGTCATTAGAGCCTGGTGTGCCTTCGAAGGATGTCAGGAAGGTAAAGGTGCCACCACTAACATCATAAATCTCAACACTTCCAGCCATTGCGCTGCCGAAACCGGGAATACCAATAGCCAGCTCAGAAGTGTAGGGGTCGCCATCCCAGTCGATGGCGGCGAGGTCGAAGCCGAAAAGGTCTCCGGATGCTGAACCCTCAATTGTGGCGTAAGGCAGGGTCTCGTAGGGGAGGTACAAACCAACGCGCCCAGTTGCGAAACCAGAGCTTGTATTTGTGTAGGGCTGGCTAATGGCCAAGAATGATTGGCCTGATTTGGGGCGAAGGCTTACGATCGAATGACCCAGTTGAGCCCCCGCTGAATCACCGTAAATGGCGTAGAGTAGTGAACCGTCGTCGCCAGAGTTGACGAAAACAGCCCCCGCGCGAAAGCCGCTCATGCCAGGGGCATTGGGGTTTGTAGCGCCAGGTGCAGAGATCGCGAAGTCTTCGGTATTATCGCCATTGATGTCGCCTATTGGGCACGAGTCGTAGCCATAAAGGCCACCGGCGCCAAGGTCTTCTTGAGCAAAAGGGCCAGCCTCATCATTGTTATAAGGCCAAGACCAGCCATCTTGGGCGGGCAGTGAGGGGAGTAAAACGGCAAAAATGGCCGCTACGAGAAGCGAATTACGCATGGTGAACAAAGGAAGGTTGCCAAGGGGAAGGGGAATAACCAATCTTACAGGCAAATAAGCAAGTTTGTAGGAAGTATTCTGCATGACTTAGGCCTTTCCGAGCGGCTATCCTGTGTCCATGACAGCACGGAAAACTGCTTTTTTAGGGCTTTGCGGCCTTGTTTTGACTCCGCTCATTTTGAGCTTGACCGCTTGTGGGCGCACCGAAGAGTCGCCCACACCGGCACCGCAAGTGCATTCAGCCGATGATGCTTCCTCTGTGGCTACGGCTAATGCCGAAGAGCCAGATGCAGCCCAAGAGCAAGCGGGTTGGGTTACCGTTCGGGTGCTTCGCGAGGCGGACGGCGCGCTTTTGCCTGATGTCCCCATCGAAATCGTTTGGCAAGCGTCTGACGAAGAAGCGGCACAACTTAAAGGAGTCACTAAAGAAAATGGTGAATGTCGCATCCCGGTCGTCCCTGGCGCGAGGATTCTTCAGTGTGCGGCGATGGGCACGCCATTGACTGCCCCGATTGCGGAAACCATGATGGAAGAGGTGCTGGCGGACCAAGAATATGTCGTTGAATTGACGGTCATCCCGGCGGGTGTACTTGGCGGGATTGTCATTGATGAGAGTGGCGAGCCCATCCCGCAGGCCCGCGTAGTCGTTTGGCATTCCATTCCGAGTAAGACTGATGGTGAAAATGAGTATGACCCCGAAACGAATGCCGTTGCAGATGATGCAGGGCGTTTTATGGTCGGTGGGCTTCCTCCTGGCCCATTTACGCTGGCCGCTGTGGGAGAGGGCAAGGTCGCTTTGCAGAGAGTGAGCGGCGTTGTCGAGTCTGGGCAATTACATAATGGGCTTGAGCTTGTCCTTGGTGATTCGCACGAGGTTTACGGCCGTGTTTTGAGCCCAGATGGCCTGGCTTTTCCTGCAGGACTGGTCGTCGCAGGGCAACCTGGCCGTCGGGAAGATTTGCAAATGACTGAAACCGAAGATGTCTATTATCTTCCGTCCCCTCAAATCGTGACGCGCGTCGATGAGTCAGGTCAGTTTCTCCTTCCAAGCGTCCCTGATGGCTACCTCTGGAATATGAGTGTCCGCACGCGCGAATTTTTACCTTGGTTTGGTCGCATTCAGCCCGATCAAGATTTCGTGGAAGTCGTCCTTTCGACGGGCGTGCTGGTATCAGGGCGCGTACTTGCGCCTGATGGCGAGCCGGTTCATTTGGCCGATTTGCGTCTTTTCGCGGATCGTGCACCCCAAACAACGACTCGCAAGGGTGGTCGTTTTTCTTTTCCTGCGGTTGCGGCATCTGATGAAGCTCTGTTTCTGGCCTACGCCCCTGGTTTTATGCCGGCGATTTTGCGCCCTGACATGTCGCAAGACGAGGTCGTTTTAGCCGTCGAATTACAACCAAGCCAAGCCATCGTGGGCCAACTTGTCGACGCCGACGGTCAGCCGATTCCGCATGCGCCAATCGAGATTGCATTCCATTCTGCGATTACGGCTGACTTGGAATTTTTGAGTCAAGTGCCGCCAAAAAAACGGCCCGAGTCTATTTACGACCTTTCTCGCTCGCTCACTGACGAGGATGGCAAGTTTTCCTTCCCTGATTTATATGTTGCCGAATTTGAGCTCTGGAGCCCAAAATTCGGCAAAGAGGCGCGCGTGTTGGTGCGGCCTGGTCAGGCAGATGTCGTGCTTATTGCACCAATACAGTAGAGAGATTACTCAACTTAACGGCACCGGCCATTTGTTGCACAGCCTGGAACCAGAGGCGGCGGCCCGCGGCTGAGGCAGGGATGGCAATCGGCCAACTCGCTGCACCTGCCGCATCAACTTGGTCTACGCCCAGTCGGATTGGTGCCGTTAGAGCAACAGTCAAGCCAAACTGGCTGTGTGGCCCAGGGCCGCGGAAGGAGCCAAGGAAATGCGCGTGGCTAAATGCCTCGAAATCGGTGACGGAAAGTGAGCCCGTTTGACCTGCAATCAATTGTGAGACTTCGAGGTGAAGGCCCATTCCGGCAGAAACCGCAACAACATAGCCATTGTCAGCCAATCGACCAGAATCGCCATATGGCGAACCGAGGAAAAGGTCAGGGAAACCATCGCCATCGTGGTCGTCTGTGGCCCTATAAACCGCACCTAAATACTCATCATTGCGCTGGCCTTCGAGGCGCCACACAATCTCGCCAGTTTGGCCGGAAATGGCTTTGACTAAACCATTGTTGGAGAGCCCTTTCGTATCGGCGTGTCTCGCGAAGCTGATGATGTCAGGAACATCATCGCCATTGATATCACTCATGTTGAGGATGTCGCCGCCCAATGATTCGCCTTCAAGTTGGCCGTTGGTCGCCCAAAGGGTTGTGCCCGTGACGCAATCCAGAGCCGTAAGCGAGCCCGTATTGGCAAGTGCGCTATCAGCAAAGGGCGAACTCACAATCAGGTCGTCGATGCCGTCGGCGTTTAGGTCGCCGGGGTTAAGTGCGCGGTCGCCGAGGTGATCACCTGCAGCAAGCCCATCGATGCGCCATAGAACGGCACCGCTGCTTGCGTCAAAACCTTGAATGGTGCCGGCGTCGACAAGGCCATTGGCGTCGGCGTCGCTAGAAAGCGCAACAAAATCGCTGAGCCCGTCACCACTAGCATCACCAAGAGTTAGGAGACGATTACCTAGGCGGCCGTAATTGTCGGTGCCCGTGACAACCCAAAGCATGGTGCCGCTTTGCCCCGAAATGGCCATGAGCTCACCGTTTTCGATGAGACCAGCAACGGAAGCGTTGGGTGAACCCGAAATAGCGTCAGGAGTACCATCGCCATCGATGTCATCTACAAAGGTGAAGTGCTGCCCAAGGTTTTCGTTGGAACTTGCGCCGTCAATCCGCCAGATTGGCGTGCCAGACGCGCCAGAGAAAGCACCAGCCCAGCCATTCCAGAATAGGCCATTGGTGAAGGCTTCAGGGCTAGAGACCAAAAGGTCGCGCACACCGTCAGCGTCGAGGTCTGGCACCATCATGAATCGGTCGCCGAGTACTTCGTGGCTCGCAGAACCAGTTGTGCGCCAAATGGAAGCGCCATTGGTTGTGTCGATAGCTTGCATCAAGCCATTGCGCACCAAACCATTGCTGTGCGCTTGGTGGGAAACGACGACGAGGTCAGAGAACCCATCCCTGTTTAAGTCAAAATCACAGTGGAGCTTGTTGCCAAAGGATTGGGCATTATCGTCACCGTGGATTGTCCAGAGTGTGTAACCCCAGTTGCCCGAGAGCATGCGTACGAAGCCGTTCTGGAAAAGCCCATTTGTGGATGCCTGGGGCGCTCCGATACAAATCTCGGAAATGCCGTCGTTGTTGATGTCTGGTGCAACGGTCACCTTTTCACCGCAATGCTGATAGCTAACATCGCCGCCATGCACCCAAAGGATGCCGCCGCCCGCGCCGTTAATGACCATGATGCGCCCATTCTCGACTAAGCCATGAGATGAGTAGTTAGGCTCAATGACCACGATATCTGTAATGCCGTCGCCACTTAAATCATCGACAAGCATCAACTGCACACCCCAAAGTTGGTTGTCGCGGCTGCCGTCCATGCGCCAGAGCATGTGCCCATCATTGCCGGCTCTCGCCTGGATGGAACCATTGTCTGTTAAAGAGTTGGTATTGGCGTGGGGTGAGATCGAGAGCAAGTCGCGGATGCCGTCGCCGTTGAGGTCGTCAACATAAGCAATACGCTCACCGAGGTTTTCAAAGTGGTTGTAGCCTTCCGTGCGCCACATTTCGGTTGCCGTCTGCGCGGGAAGTGCTGCTGCCAAGCAAACCGTAGAGAGAAGAGTGAGAGTCAAGTGGAGTTGTTGTTTCATGAATAGGCTCCTATTGAATAATTGTGCTTGCGACATTGCTGAGTGAAAAACCGGTAAGGGTCTGGCGGATGGCCTGGACCCAAACGATGCGGCCGTGGAGGCTGCTAGGGACATTGGCGGAAAGCGAGGCGTCTCCGGACGGGTCGGTTGTGACTTGACCCACCACCCAAAGAGGTGCGGTTAATGCGAGTGTTGCGCCTGGGTAGTGCAGCAAGTCGGTCGGGCCGGGGCCAGCAAGAGAGGACACAAGGTGGTAGGTCTCTTGGATGTCGGCTCTCTCTAGACTGAAGTTGGCCGTTGAGCCAGCCACAGCGTTATGAATCGAAAGGTGGCGATTGAAACCACCCGAATACATCCGAATCAAGCCTGAATCGGGGCGACTCGGGTGATCGGCGAAATGACTGCTGGTGATAAAGTCGAATTGCTCATCGCCATCGCGGTCGCCGACAAGAAGGAAATTTTGGCCAAGGTGCTCGCCGTTGGTCGTGCCTGTGACTTCCCAGAGCGTTTCGCCCGTCGAGCCCGAATAGCAAATCATATAGCCATTGTTGACAAGCCCGTCGAGATCTGCCTCGTGGGATGTTGCGACAAGATCAATTGTTTGATCATTATTGGCGTCGGTCAAAACATACATCCGATGGCCAACAGATTGCTCTTTTTCAGAACCACCCGCGACCCAGAGGTTGTTGCCTGTGGCAGAATCGATGCAGAAAATCTTGCCCGCATTAAAGACGCCATTATGCTCGGCGCGTGGGCTGCCTACGACAACATCGTCGATGCCATCGCCGCTGAAATCTTGATTCGTGAAAGTGTTCTCGCCAAGATGCTCACCATTGGTGGAGCCAATTAAATGCCATTTGATGCTGCCATCGGCGCCGTCAATAAGCATGGCGAAACCGCTATCGGCCATGCCGTTTGAGTCGGCGTCGGGTGAGGCCGTAAAGACCTCGTAAACGCGGTCGCCGTCAAGGTCTGCGAGCGCTTCGAGGTTTTCGCCCAGCAAACCGTAAAGAACGGTGCCGTCAAGCTGCCAGATGGTTGAGCCTGTAAGCCCAGAGACACAGCGAATCTGCCCTGCGTCAAGCATGCCATTTGCCGAGTGGTGGGGGACGCCAAGGACGAAATCAAGAACTCCGTCAAGGTCGATATCGCCCACAATCGCAGCGGTTTCGCCCAATTGCGTGAGGTCGGTTGAGCCGTCTAGCTGCCAAACGAGTTGCCCGGTTGCACCTGAAAACGCTGCAATAACGCCGTTTTGCCAAAGCCCGTTGGTCGATGCGCCCGGGTTTGATGAGATGACTTCATTAATGCCATCGCCATCAATGTCGCGGGCAGGGATGATTTTGCTGCCCCAGCCAAGGAAGTTGGCTGAGCCGAAGTAACTCCAGATGAGTGACCCATCAGCGCCAGAAAGCGCCTTGACCGAGCCATTTTTGAATAAGCCCTGCGTCGATGCAAGTGGGCTTCCGACGATGATGTCAGGCGTGCCGTCGCCGTTGAGGTCGCCAGGCTGGCCTAAAACCTCACCCATAAATTCGCCAATCTCGGTGCCGGCGGTTGCCCAAATGGCTTGCCCTGTCGCGCCGGAAAGGATTTGAACTTGACCATTGAGTGAAAGCCCGTTTGTGGAAGCTTCGGGGAAGGCAACGGCAATTTCGAAAATGCCGTCAGCGTCGAGGTCGTCTAGGACAAGCGCGTCAGAGCCAAGGTGCTCTAGATCAGCGGCGCCATCAACTTGCCAAAGAATGCTGCCGTCTAAACCGCTAAGGGCAAGCATCGAGCCGTTCATGGTGAGCGACGATGTGGACTCGCGCGGTAAGGAAACCAAGATGTCTTGGAACCCGTCTTGGTTGACATCGCCCAAGAAAGGAATGTCAACGCCCAAGTTTTGCTCATCACGCCAGCCCGTGAATTGCCAAATAAGGCTGCCGTCTGCAAGGGAAAGCGCGCGAATGGCGCCGTTTCTAGACAGGAAATCTGTGCTTGCGCCAGGAGACCAAGTGAGCAAGTCTTGCAGGCCGTCTGCGTTGAGGTCATCCGTCAGGCGAATATTGTCACCGTAGGCTGAGCCAACCTCGGGGCCGTAGGAATTCCAGATAATACTGGCCTGCTCTTGGGGGGAGATGGACAGAAGGAGAAGGGGAATGAGGAAAGTAAACATGAGTATGAGACCCGCAATTGTTGCAAGGCGATGTCGACTCTCTCAAATATACACTATATATATGATTAAAGAGGCTGTTTCCCCCAGAAAAGCCCCCTTAGGCTATGCGCATGATTCGTTCTTCCTTAGAAGCCCGCCGAGATGGGCGCGAGCAATCCCCCCAAGAATTGCAAGATTTCATCGCTGGCGTGGTTTCCGGTGAAGTCACGCGCGCTCAGGCGGCGGCTTGGCTAGCATTCACTTTTCATACTGGCATGACCGATGCAGAGACGGTGGCTCTGACTTTGGCGATGCGCGATTCCGGTGAAGTCCTTTCATGGCCGAGCGATGGTGGGCTTTTAATCGATAAACATTCAACCGGAGGAGTAGGCGACAAGGTTTCTTTGGTCTTAGCCCCGCTTTGGGCTTCTCTCGGGATGCGTGTGCCGATGCTGTCTGGAAGGGGGCTAGGAATTACAGGTGGTACACTGGATAAGCTCGAATCAATTCCCGGTTTTGATACTGGCTTAAGTCTTTCGGAATTAAAGAATACCATGGCCGAAGTGGGTTGCTTCATGAACGGTCAAACAGCCGAATTGGCACCCGCAGACCGCATTTTATACGCTTTGCGTGATGAGACATGCACTGTGCCGAGCATCCCATTTATTACAGCTTCTATCCTGTCTAAAAAACTAGCCGAAGGCATTTCGAATCTCGTCATGGATGTGAAATGCGGAAATGGAGCTTTTATGCAAACGAAAGAAGAGGCGCAAGCCCTTTCTGAGTCGCTTGTCAGAGTCGGGAATAGCGCGGGGTTACAGACCGAGGCGCATATCACAGACATGTCTCAGCCCTTAGGTTTAGCCGTCGGAAATGCACTCGAAGTCGAAGAGGCTGTGGCCTGCCTTCAAGGCGGTGGCCCGAGCGATTTGAGAGAGCTGGTGTTGAAACTCTCGCCTGATGCAGAGTCCGCTGCCCAAGGGCTCGATTCCGGTACAGCTCATGAAAAATGGCTTGAGTTGGTGTCTGCACATCACGGCGACCCCGGAGCGCCACTTCTCGGTGGCGGTTGTGCAAGACTTGACATAAAAAGCGAAGAAAAAGGCGAAATCGTAGCGTGTCACGCCGGAAATATCGGTCAAGCTGCGTTTTCTCTTGGTGCTGGTCGAATTAAGGCGGGTGATCCCGTCCACCATGGTGTGGGTGTTCTTCTTCGTGCGAAACGAGGCGACACTGTTCAGGCGGGCCAAGTCTTGGCAACGATTGTTTATGATGAGGAGCGAGATTGCCACGAAAAGGCTTCCGCAATAGTGGCTGCTTCGTATAAAATCGCATAAGCGGTTCCCCTTTCGTTAAACACCTTTACGCCCGTTTTGCCATCCCCAAACACTTCATCGCCTGACACGGCGGATGTGACTCCACCGAGTCCCATGCGCGGGTGGTTTTTGACGAGTTATGCTAGGAAGGTAGTCATGCCAGATTGGCATGAACCGGGGTTGGTGCTCGAGCCCCACGAGTTGGCAACGATTAAGCGAGATATCCTTACTCCTGGGGTGCGTTTACCTGATTTCCTGGTGCTTCCCGGAGATGATGAATACAGCTTGGCAGGAATCAGGCAATCGCCAGAAGTTGCGTTGATACCAGTGCTTACGACGCATGGTCGTCGAGTGCGTCCGCCAGAGATAGGCGAATCTGCCTGGGATGGCATCCTGATTGGTGAGTCTAGCGATGTTGAGCAGATTCGGCAGTTGTTGGCTTGTCTCGAGCGTTTCCCAAAGATCGAAGACTGGGATGCCAGCTTAGTGCGCCAACTATTATTCGCGCGATATTTGGTCTCTCGTGGTCGTGCCAATCGTGACGCCATGCGTGTTTTTGATCTCGATGACCGCTCTCAATTAGTTGCAACTTGGCAAGATGCGGGTTGGATAGAGATACAGGGCAATTGGCTGACCCCAACATCTGATTTGATAGCTGTTGCGAGTCGCACTCGTTTTGTGGCTTCGTCCTTGTCGCTGAATCAGCCCGTTTCTATTGATGCGCCGCAAACGACCGAGGAGCCTCGAGCTCTTGCCCCCAAGCGCTCAAAGCGCCCCTTGCCTCTTTTTGCTGCAGGGCTGCTGCTAGGCATTGTGGGCGGGTGGCTTGCTCCTCGATGGCTTGATAACGATTCTCTCTTTAGTGGTGCCGGTGATACCGATTCTTCGACTAACGCTGTCGCCCAGTCCGCCACGGCCGCTAATTTTCATGCGCAACCCGTCGAGGCAAGCCTTTCACTGCCCGTTTCGATTCAGTTTTCGGGCGTGATTGTTCCACGAGCGGTTGTCTTAGTCGCTCCATGGGCTGGGGCTTTAGTTCAGGCTCCACTTTCTTCAGGAGCTTTGGTCTCCGCTGGCACTCTTGTGGCAAAACTTGAATTGCCTGCCGAGCGCGAGCGATTGAATCTGCTTGAGTCCAATCTCAAAAGCCATCAACAGGAGTTCGAAACCGCGCAAGGCCATGAAGCCGCACGCCTATTGCTTGAGGTCGAAACTCAGCGTCATCGATTGGCCGGCACTCGAGAGGCCCTCCTTGAAAAGAATCATGAGCTAGAGCAAGCCGATGCCGCCTGGAAAGATGAGCTCGGCAATACTTCCGCTAGCGTGGGGCATTATTATCGCTCCGATCGGGCATCGCGCGCGTTGCGTGACTTGCGAGAAGAAATCCGCCAGCTCGAAATTCAGGAAACGCAGCAAAAGATCTCTCTTGCTCGCCTGAATCGCCAGTCTGAGGTTTGCCGCGAAAAAGGTGCCCCTGCATGGATTAAGGCGCAATCGCAAATCGAGCAAGAGCTGAGTGTGCTGAAAGGCGAGATGGCGCAGCGCGTCATTCGTGCCTCTACGCGCGGCCTATTTGGCGGCTACTACCTAAAACCGGGACAGTCGCTTGAAGCGGGGCATATTTTATGCACCATTGAAGAGCGTGGTGCGATTGAGTTCGAGGCCATCACGGCCCCTGACGAGTGGCATACGACTTTCCAAGCGTATCGAGCTCTGCTGCAAGTCTCTGACCAAGATCGCGTGCCTCTGTCTTTTGTCAGCCACTACGCAACCTCTGACGGCACGGGTCGCGCGCGTTTCCGTTTCTTGGCGCCCAATGGCGAGCTGTCCACGAAAGCGATGGGCATTGTCACGCTGCAGGCGCCGCCCACGCAGTGAGCCTTTGGTGCCATCCTGGGAACTTTGTCAGATTGATGGCGCGCTCGTGTTGCAGCCTCTTTCTGGGTTGGCGCAAGGTGTAGTCCGCGTAGATTTCGTCACTGGTCGCACGGCCTATCGCATCCGGCGTGGTGGGGGGCGCAAGGGTGAGCTGGCGCGCGCAATTGGAATCCCTCGCGCGAATCGCGGCCTGAGAGTTCTTGATTTGACTGCTGGGCTGGGCCGAGACACTTTTCTTTTGGCGTCATGGGGCTGTGCAGTTCTTGCGCTTGAGAGGCATCCCATGATTCACGCTCTCCTGGCAGACGGCTTGCGTCGCGCATGGGCTGACCCTGAAACGGCGGCCTTGCTTGATGACGACCCACAACGCTTGCAGCTCCTTGAAGCAGATGCCCGTGAGTATCTCAAGACGATTGCACCCAGTGACTTTGATGTGCTTTATCTCGACCCCATGCACCCATCTCGTCAAAAATCTGCAAAAGTTCGGAAAGAAATGCAAGCTTTCCAAGAGGTCGTTGGCTCTGATTCCGATGACGCAGAATTATTGGCGGTGGCTCGTGCATCAGGGGTGGCGCGTGTGGTCGTGAAGCGACCCGTGAAATCAGATTTGCTGGCCCCAGGCGTCGCCTTTTCACAAAAAGGGAAGACCGTGCGCTACGATGTTTATCTCTTGCCGCGCGTCGGCGAAACCGAGAGTTTAGACTAGGGTTCTACCGAGCCATGACCGACTCCGCTACACCTCTCGAACTCCTCGAAACCCCTGAACCGGCCGCCATCCGTGATTGGGCGACCGAGCACGGTATTTTGATTTTGGCCCACAGCTATCAAGACGGCTTTTTGCAAGAAGCCGCGCATTTTGTTGGGGATAGCCTTGAGTTGGCGCGTGTCGCCGCCGCTGAAAACCCCAAGGCCATTTGCTTTTGCGGTGTGCATTTCATGGCCGAGACCGCCAAAATTTTGTGCCCTGATGCCGAGGTTTTTGTCCCCGACATGGACGCCGGTTGCTCGCTCGCCGATGGTTGCGACGCAGCCGATTTGGCGCGCTACCAAGAGCACCTGACTCAAAAACTGGGCAAGCGCCCCGTGACGGTTTCTTATGTCAATTGCACAGCTGCCGTAAAAGCTCAGGCCGACATCATTTGCACATCTGGCAATGCTCGCGCTGTGGTTGATAGCATCCCTGAGAGCGACCCGATTTTGTTTGTGCCTGATAAGCATTTGGGCGGTTGGCTAAATGAAACTACCGGCCGCAACATGACTCTCTGGGATGGCGCCTGCGAAGTGCACGAGCTTTTCTCGATCGAGACGATGCTTGAGCAAAAAGCCGCTCATCCAGGGTGCATCATTTTGGCGCACCCCGAGTGCCCGGCTGCAATCCGTAACGCGAGTGATTTTGTTTTGGGCACGGCCGGTATGTTGAAAAAAGTTAAAGCCGCTAAGGGTGAAACTTTCCTAATCGCAACCGAAGCCAACATGATTTATCGTTTTGAAAAAGAGGCACCGCAAAACAGTTATGTACCTGCACCCGGTGCATCATGCGCGTGTAATTTGTGCCCATATATGCAGCTCAATACCCCTGAAAAACTCTGGAAGGCCCTTCATGAGCGCGGCCCTCAAGTGACCGTTCCGCAAGAGTTAATGGCACCTGCCCGCCAGTCTCTTGAGCGGATGTTAGCCGTCATCTAATCGTTTTGAGTGCGCCGACCCTGAAAGCGGAGACCCTCTTTACGGGGGGTCTCATTCGCATTTGCGATAAACGGCAAACCGTTGCAGAGGCACTTGTTGTGGCAAAAGGCCGTGTTTTGGCACACGGCTCATTGGAGGCCATGCAGAAGCATTGCGATGAAAAAACGCAAAGAGTCGATTTGGCTGGTGGTGCTTTGTTACCTGGTTTTACAGATGGCCATGCTCATCTTTGGGGTACGGGCGCGATGATGGGCATGGCCCAATTGCGTGGGTCTCAGAGCATTGATGAAGTCGTGCAACGCCTTCAATCCGCACCTACGACTGCATTTGCGGGGGATTGGCTTCTAGGGTGCGGCTGGGATCAAACCTGTTTCGCCGACCGCAAATTCCCGAGTAGTCAAGCACTTGATGAGGCGTTCCCCGATATTCCAGTCGCGCTTTTCCGCGTTGATGGCCATGCCTTCTGGTGCAATCAAGAAGCCCTACGGCGCGCGGGTTTAACGCGCGAAACACCTGACCCTGAAGGGGGGCAATTCCGCCGCGATGAGTTGGGCGAGATGACAGGCATCTTGATTGATGATGCAATGTTCCCGATTCGCGCTGCCCTGCCTCGACCAGAAGCGGAAGCACGCCGCGCCATCGTAAAAATGGCCGTTGCTGAATTTCACCGACAGGGCATTACTGCTGTCCATGATGCGGGCGCTCCTGAGGCTTGGCTTCAAACTTATTTTGATTTGGCGAAAGAGGGTGAGCTGGGCATCCGTGTTAATGCGATGGTCGAGGCCTCGCATAAAGAGACTCTTCAAATTTGGTTGCAGCGTGGGCCTAAGCGTGATTGGGGGCGCACGGGGTATTTGGCCGTGACTACGCTCAAGCTTTACGCTGACGGCGCTTTGGGCTCCAGAGGTGCGGCTTTGCTTGCTGATTATGCCGATGAGCCGGGCAACCGCGGCCTGTTCACCACGACGCCGGCCCGGCTTGAAACGCTGGCACAGCAGGCCCGCGACCGGGGTTTTCAGATGGCAACTCATGCGATTGGTGATGCTGCGGTGCGGCTTGTCCTTGATGGCTATCAGGCCGTTTTAGGCGATGAAGCGCGCGCGGATCATCGCTGGCGAATGGAGCACACGCAGGTGATTGCGGCAGATGACATCCATCGTTTTGGGCTGATGGGGGTGACGGCTGCGGTTCAAACTCAGCATCGCGAAGATGATTTGGTTTGGCTTGACGAGCGGCTTGGTGCCGAGCGAGCGCGGGCTTCCTTTCCGTGGCGACGCTTGCTTGAGAACGGTGCGCTTTTGATTGGCGGAAGTGATTCGCCGATTGTTGCGCCTCGGCCGCTTGACACTTTTCGTTTCGCTCTCAATGGCCCCGAAGCCATGACGCGCGAGCAGGCATTCACGCACTTGACTACTGCTCCGCCTCGCGCAGTTTTCGAAGAACATCGATTAGGCACTCTCGCGCCTGGGATGTGCGCCGATTGCGTTTGGGTCTCGGGCGACTTGATGACAACCCCTAAAAACGAGCTCCCTGGGTTGCAAGTTTGCGGCACTTGGGTGGGCGGCAAGCGCGTCTATTAAACCAAAAAACATGCGCCCGAAGGCGCATGTTCACTTGGGGAAGTGGGGAAAGAAGGCCCTACCAATTGCGGGCGCCTGCGGAGGAGACCATCCAGGCGACATCGGGGCGAACAGGGTCAGCGAAGGGGTTTGCGACCGGCATGGATTCAGGTGTGCGGTGCGCCATGAGTTTGTAGTCAAGGCCATTTGAGCAGTACAGGAAGCCAGCGTTTTCTACTGGGAAGTTTGTGTTGGGATCTTGCGGCAAAGCAGGCAAGAATTCAGGCACGAGCCCAGGGACATAATCGACATGTTGACCATCGGCGGAAATCCCGGACCAAACATTGTCGGTCGTGGGGTAGACGCCGTAAACATCAAAGTAATTTTCAAGCGCGACGGAAACCGAGCGCAAGCTGTCGGCGCGTTGTGTGTCGCGCTCCATGCTGGCCTGTTCATCTAAGACAGGTTTTACGACGCCCGCCAATAAGATGACGCCGAGGACGAGTACTACAGACTCGAGGATTTCGCGGAAGGAGTTGGTGTTTGCTTTCATGATTCTTTCCCAAGATTCGTTTTGAAGAGGGGATGAGTTGCGGCTGCGACCCAAACGGGCTTTTGACCCAAACCTCTATCGGGGCGAGGAAAACGAAACTTAAGAAAAATCAGTACGAAATCGTAAATACTGGGCGGAAAGACCCTGCAATTAGCTCAAAACCGCCCAAACAGGGGCGTGATCGCTGGGCTTGGCCTCCCAGTCACCTTTTTTACGCTCGTTGCGGTCGATGCCGGCTTCGATGCAAGTCTTTGATACGGCTTGAGTTGCGAGTAAGAGGTCGATACGCAAACCCCATCCGCGACCAAATGCGCCACGGCGATAATCCCACCAGCTGTAGAGCCCATCGCCCTCGTGATGTTGGCGAAAAAGGTCGGTCATACCCCAATCCATCCATTTTTTGAGTCGAGCGTGCTCTTGAGGGTGGAAGTGAACCGAGCCAGCCCATTGCTCGACATCCCAGACATCTCGTGCCTCAGGGGCGATGTTGATGTCGCCACCTAGTACAAGCGGCAGATCGGGGTCGTGTTGCGTCTCAAGCCAATCGTGAATCGCGTCGAGCCATTCAAGCTTTTTGGCAAAAGCGGGGTCGTCGGCTGATTTGCCATTGACGACATAGAGATTGATGAAACGCACGCCCTCGATCGTTGCGGAAATGACGCGTGCTTGCTCAGGCACAGGGTTGCCCGGGAAATTGTGGACGACATCACTCACCTCAAGCCCAGCGCGCACCAAAATGGCGACACCGTTATAAGTTTTTTGGCCGTGCGCAA
This sequence comes from Planctomycetota bacterium, assembly GCA_018671175.1. Taxonomy (GTDB): domain Bacteria; phylum Planctomycetota; class UBA1135; order UBA1135; family UBA1135; genus JABHIE01. Next base: position 109,500 of record JABHIE010000028.1, read on the forward strand.
AAGCCGTGTAGCCGGCCTCGGCAAAAACCTCGTGGGGGAAGATGTCGTCGGTGACTTTGGTTTCTTGCAGCATCAACACATCAGGTTGATGCCGCTCAAGCACGCCAATGACGCGCTCAAGCCTTGTGCGGATGGAGTTTACATTCCAGGTTATGAATTTCACAGACGAATGGTGACTTCCTCGACCAAGGAATACAACCATGCGCCGCCAAAACTCGATACATCGGTCGCCATTTGAAGGTAAATCGTGCGGTTAATCAGGCTCGGTTGGCTAGGCACTGTTTGCGTGAGCATGAACTCTCCATTTCCGTTGAGAGCCCCTTGAGCCAGTAGTCTCGCGCCTGCAATCTCAAGGACGCCAACACCCGGGACATTGCTTGTGCCGCGGCTCATGCCGTAGTAGACACGCCACGGAGCCGTTGGAGGGCCAGATAGCTCTAGCGTGGTCGATTGACCCATTTGAGGCTCACGGTCGAGTGGCACACAAAGCCCAATGATGCGAAGGGCTGCATCAAAAACTTGAACGCGCCCCGCTCCGTATTGGTTGTCTTTGCCTGCGGCTCCCATGTCAATGGCCGTAATTTGCAAGGCCTCGGCAATGTGCTTGGGGCGCGCATGTTGGTTAGAGGAAACCATCAGCGCAAGTGCGCCCCCTAAGTGTGGCGTTGCGGCCGAAGTGCCGCCAAAGCTGGAATAACCACCCCCGCTGTAGGTGCTTTGCACATTGGTGTAGGTTACGAGGTCGGGCTTAAGCAAGCCTTGCCCCGCGCCACTCCAACCGCCGATGGGATAATCCCAGTTGGCCGAATCTTGAGTGTGGGCATAGCTCTGAAAATTGTTGATGTCTTCCCAGGCAGAAGGGCCGCTACTGGACGGGCTGTAGTGGCTGTTGTCGAGCTCAATGCCGCCGCAAGCTAGCAAGCCAGAAACACCACCAACCTGTTGCGTTTGATCAGGATGCCGCCATGGCGCAGGGGACAAACCAGGTGCGGAAATCTGCCAAGGCACGGGTGCGGAGGACGAACCACCCGAATTACCAATCGAGTTGGCGTGGATGATGCCCGCCGCCAAAACCATGTCTTCCGCAGTGCGGTGCATGTGGTAATCGGGCTGAGGGCTGAAGTACCATTTGTAGCTATGGCTTGAGGATGAGCAGTCAACGGCCACCGAAATGCCCCATTGCTGTGCGAGCCAGTGGTCGGATTCACCGCTAATGCGAGCGACGGCCATTTGCGCCCCAGGAGCCATGCCCGTGAGTTTGATGCCAGCTGAACCATCGCCCACCATGATGCCCGCAGTTTGCGTGCCGTGGGTCGCGCCAGAAGGGTCGGGGTCGTTGTCGTTGCCGTCAAAATCCCAGCCCCAAACATCATCGATGTAGCCATTGCCGTCATTGTCGATGCCGTCGAGACTCTCATTGGGGTTGCGCCAGATACGGTTCGCTAAATCAGGGTGCGCGCGCTCGACACCACTGTCAATATTGAGCAAGACTGCACCGCCGCCGTCAATGCCGACCGCCCAAAGGTCAGTGGCTTGGAGCATAACGAGGTTGGGCTCAGGGGATGGCGGAGGTGGCGGTGGGAATTGATCAGCAATTTCAAAATTGTCGATGCCAAAACCATCGGTGGAGGCGGAGTAGTTGTCTTTCCAGCTCCAGCGAAAACGCATGTCTGCGGTGAAGCTAACTCCAGCTTGATTGAGGTCAATGATGACCCAACTATAAACGAGGTCGGTGCCTGTGAGGTTATAGAGGTCAATCCAAGTTGCTCCCGCATCGCTTGACACTTGGAAAATGTCGAAGCCAGCATCATATTCGTCGTTAAGGTCGAGAAAACCAAAACGCACTTGGGCATTGGTGACGCCACTCATGTCGACTTTGGCCATGAGCCAGGCTGTCGAATCGCAAGCGTCGTTGGCGCTGTCAATCAAGGCATGGTAAGAGCCATAGAAAGGGTTGAACTGGCTCGTGACTTGCACTTGCCCACAGCCCGTGGTGGAACTCGTCCAGTCGGGGCCGAAGGTGCCGGATTCGAAGTCTTCGAAATAGTAAGTCGTCTGAGCGGTGCCGACTGGATTGCGAGGGTAAGTCGCAGGGAGTCGTAGGCCGGCATCTGTGTATTCTTCGGGGTCGCGCTGAGGGTCGATTTGAATACGAGAAACACCATTAATCTCTTCGAGTGCATGAAGCGCCTCGGCGTCTGCGCGGAATTGAATGCAGTTGTTAATCCAGATTTGCTCAATGCGCGTGACATGCCCTTGCTCTTCGAGCCAAGATAATTGGTTCAGCATTTCGGCTTGAGTTGCGTCGGCATAAGCACGCAATTCATTCATGACAAATCGCTGGCGTTCACCGCGCTGAAGATGCTCTACTCGGCCAGTAAATTCGGCAAGGCTCATGCGCGAATCCATGACGGCGAAAACGCGATGCATGGTCTGCGGCTGGGCAGCGATGGCTTCTTGCAACTCTGGTGTGAGTGTCGTTGTGCTGACTTGAGGCGCGCACAGGGCAAGAGAAATGAGGATGCTTGAAAGAATCATGAGGGAAGGGGGTGGGGAGGAAACAGAAAGACCTGCTACACCTAATTAGCGTAGCAGGTCTTTCATTATTAGGGGGAGGCTGAGTGTGGTTTAATTGTCGAGGTAAATAGTCTCAATCGTTGAACTTACATGGTCATAAACAGTGCCTGTGCCATCATGCAACGCTAGGGCGAACATAAGGTCGCGACCGACGAAAAGAGGGTGGATCGAGCCCACAGGGACATTCATGGTTGCCGCGCCTAAGCCGTCAGCATCGAGTACGCCTTCGAAGCCAGGGAACCCTGCACCAGCAATTGTTGTCATGGCTGAATCTTCAGCGAAGGGGAGACTCACTAAGCCGCCAGGTAGCAGATAACTGCCAGCCAGGGCTGACCCGTAGAGTGCATAAGCGCGGTGAGCAAACTCAGGCCCTGCAGCCAAATCAAAGTTGACGGTTTGTGTTGCTGCAGCACTCGCACTCAAGCTTGCGCTATCGGCCACGATTTCTTCAAGGAAGTAAATCTGGTCGGAAGTCTCAGCTGTGTTGCCGACTGCATCGCGATAGTTGACATAGACGGTGTGGAATTCATTGGCGTTGCCATTACCACCGTAGAGAGTGAGGTCCCAGTCGGTGATGGAAGCGCCGTAGACCTGCCAGGTTGACCAAGTTGCGCCATCGTTTGATAAACGCATCTCAGACATACCGGAGTCGATGTCAGAAGCAGAAAGGGTTAGGTCAACTAAGGATGAGACGGTGTAGCTGCCGCCATTGTCGATGGAAAGCGTCCCGGTTGGCCCAGTTGTATCAACCCAAACATCAAGAGATACAGGAGCACTCTCAAGACCCACTAGGTCAACCGCAACTAAAGTCAGCGTAGATGCGCCATCGGCTACAGTCACAGCAGAGATGCCGTCCCAGAGGGTACCGTTGACGAGCAGGTGGCTCAGACCAGAATGAAGGTCGCTCGCCGCATAAGTTAAGTCAACGGAACTGCTTGCATTCCAAACCCCTGCCGTATGGGAAGAGCTAGTGAATGAACCAATGGTCGGGGTGTCTGTATCAACCCATGCCGCAAAGAAGCTAGAGGCACTTTCATTTCCGAGATCGTCGACCGCTACCAACTCATAATTGTGCTGGCCAGAGGCAAGTGTTTCGGAGTAGGAGAGGCTACTGCCCACATCGCTGCCGTTGAGCAGGAAGTGGCTGAAACCAATGCCATCGTCAGGAGCAGAGGCCCATTCGAGGGTGAGGCCAGTCGATTGTGTCCAGGTCGCATCGGCGTGCGTAGAAGAGGAAAGCGCACCAAGCGATGGCCCAGTTGTATCAACCCAAACCTCAAAGGTCGCGTAGTCGCTGTTGCCAGCATGGTCGTAGCCAACAAGCATGACAGAGTGAACCCCGTCCGCCAAGATAAGGGTGGCGCCTGTTGAGCCTGCTGGGTAAGTCACACCGTTGAGATCGAAGTAATCAATCCCGGATGTTTCGTCAGAGCCACTCCAAATGAAATCGACGGTGCCGTCGGTGCTCCAGGTATGGCTCGTGTGAGAGGTTGAGGCGAGCTCTGAAACCGTTGGGATTGTTGCGTCAATCCATGCCGTGAAAGTGAGCGTGTCACTCACATTTCCGACCGTATCGACTGCGTAGATTTCGTTGAGATGTACCCCGTCGCCAGGCTCGAACGCATCGGCCAAGGAGAGGCCAACGCTCACACCATTAAGGAAGTACTCCGCAATGCCCGAATGGTTGTCGGAAGCCGCCCAAGCAAGGCTGAGCTCAGCCGCATTACCCCAAACTGAATCGGTATGAGAACTCGAAGTGAAACTCAACATGGATGGCGCATCCGTATCAATCCAAGACGCAAAGTTAAGCGTGCTCGATTGGTTGCCTGCAGCATCAACAGCGTAAAGTGTGTTAGCGTTTTCGCCATCGGCTTGTGCCAAAATCATGTCAAGGCTAAGCCCCATATCGACACCATTTAGGAAGTAAGAAACAACCCCAGAAGTGTCATCTGAGCCTGTCCAGGCCAAACTGACATCTGCAATACCGCTCCATACGCCATCGCTATGAGATGAGGATGTAAAGCTATCAGCACTTGGCGCAATCGTGTCAACCCAAGCCGTGAAGCTCAGAGTTGCAGACACATTACCCGCAGCATCGACAGAGTAAACCGTGTGATCGTTTTTGCCTTCGCCAGCAGTGAGAGCCGCCGCCAAATCCATGCCGACTGATGCACCGTTGAGGAAGTATTCCACGACACCTGAAGTGTCATCAGAACCAACCCAAGCCAAGTTAAGCGCGTTATCTGTGCTCCAGACCGAATCGATGTGAGAACTTGAAGTCAGGCTGTCGAGGTTTGGCAAGATGGTGTCGATGCGCACTTCATAGGTAGAGGTCGCGCTGACAAGACCTACGGAATCGTAAGCAACCAGAGTCATTGAGTGTGTACCTTCGCCAGGAGTGAGTGTGGCGCTCGTGTCGAGACCGACATCGATGCCATTCAACTCGTAGGAAGCGACTGCGGAGCCCTCGTCACTTGCGGCCCAAGATAGCTCAACGGAGTCATTGCTGACCCATACGCCATCTGGGTGGGTCGCAGAAGTAAAGCTGTCGACCGTTGGTTCCGTGGTGTCAATCCAGGCCGTAAAGCTCAAGGTATCAGAAGAAATACCTGCTGCATCAACAGCGTAAACCGTATGCGTGGTTTCGCCATCACCAGGTGTGAGAGCCGCAGCCAAATCCATGCCTACGGATACGCCGTTGAGGAAGTATTCCACGACACCCGAAGTGTCATCAGAACCAGCCCAAGCCAAGTTGAGCGTGCCATCTGCACTCCAGACCGAATCAGTATGAGAGCTTGAAGTCAGGCTATCGAGCGCTGGTGCCGTAGTATCAATCCAGGCCGTGAAACCCAAAGTGTTCGAAGCATTTCCGGCGTTATCAACAGAGTAGATTTCATTTAAGAACTGACCATCTGCGAGAGGAAGAGCCGCCGAGAGATCTAGACCAACGCTCGCGCCGTTAAGGAAGTATTCCGCGACACCTGAAGTGGCATCTGAAGCCAACCACGCCAAGTCAAGCGTGCCATTGTTTGCCCAGGCGCGGTCGGTGTGAGAACTTGAAGTCAAGCTACTCATGGCGGGGGAGGTGACATCAACCCAAGCGGTGAAGCTAAGGGTTGCAGACACATTACCCGCTTCATCGATGGCGTAAATCTCATTGAGATGTTGGCCGTCACTCAAAGTCAGTGCCTTGGCTAAATCCATGCCGACGCTTGTGCCATTGAGGATGTATTCCGCAACACCAGAAGTTGCATCAGAACCAGCCCAAGCGAGGTTAAGCGTATCGTTGGAGGCCCATTCGGAATCGGTATGAGAATCAGATGTGAAGCTGTCTAGGCTTGGGCTCGTAACATCAACCCACGCCGTGAAGCTGAGGCTGTTGCTTGTGTTGCCCGCAGCATCAACACCGTAAATGGTGTGAGTGCTTTCGCCGTCGCTCAAAGCGATTGCGGCTGCGACATCTAAACCGACGCTTGCGCCGTCAAGGAAGTACTCCGCGAGGCCGGAAGTGGCGTCAGAGGAAGTCCAAGCCAAATCAAGTGTGCCGTTGGAGGCCCAGACCGAATCGGTATGAGAACCAGATGTGAAGCTGTCTAGCGTTGGGTTAAGCGTATCAACCCAAACTGTGTAGGTGAGGGTGTTGGAGGCATTGCCAGCTGCATCTACAGCGTAGAGCTCAAGAACGGTTTCGCCTTCGGAAGCGGCGTGAAGTGCGCTGGTCGAGAGGCCGACATCGATGCCATTGAGCATGTAGTGGTCGATTTCTGAAACGGCTTCTGAACCCAACCAAGCGAGGTCAACATCGCTGATGTTGGACCAAGTCATTTCGGCATGACTGCTCGAAGTGAAGCTGTCAGCAGATGGAGCTGTCGTATCAACCCAGACAGAGTAGTTTGCAATGACGCTAGTGTTGCCAGCCACATCAATCGCGTAGAGCGTGATGTCATGCATGCCATCCGCAAGCTCGATATTAGCGGTTGTGACAAAGCCAACATCTTGGCCATTTAACATGTAAGTCGAAATGCCAGAGTGCGCGTCTGCTCCAGTCCAGTTGAAGGTGGCCACAGCGTTAGATGTCCAGGTGGATTCTGGGTGCGTTGCTGAGGTGAAACTCGTGATTTCAGGGTCAGTCATATCGACATTTGCCTGGAAGTTAGCCACTGCACTGATATGCCCAACTAAGTCAATCGCTTCGATCGTCAGATTATGACTGCCATCGGCTAGCGTGATTGTTGTGCCTGCAATGTTGGCGGCGTATGTAGAGCCCTCAACAAAGAAGTGGCTCAAGCCAGATTGCGTGTCATGGCCGGACCAAATCATGTCAACCGAATCATTATTGAGCCAAACATTGTCTTGATGGCTTGTTGAAGTAAATGTATCGACAATCGGGATGTTGGAATCCAACCAAGCCTCAAAGGTGGCGATTTCGCTTTCGTTGCCCATTATGTCAACAGCAACCAAAGTAAAGGTGTTGACTCCATCGACGAGGAACTCAGTCGTTGAGGTTGAGAGCCCCATGTCTGCGTCATTGAACAAGTAGTGGTCGAGACCGGAATCTGCGTCAACTGCAGCCCATTCGAAAGAGATGCTTTCGTCAGCGCTCCATTCTTGCTCGGTGTGCGATGTTGAGGTGAAACTGGTAACCGTTGGGCCATTCATATCAACCCAAACCGTGTAAGTCATGGCTTCAGAAACATTGCCGACTGCATCCGTTGCGACCAACATAAACTCATGGATGCCGTGCCCAGCATGGACACCATCGCCGTTGTTTAGTGCTGTGCCGTAAGAGAAACCATCAATACTAAAGTCAGTGACGCCAGAGCCGTCTTCCGTGGCTGACCATGCCAGTGTGACGAGGTCGCTGCCGTACCAAGTTTCGGAGATGTGGCTGCCAGAAGTGAATGAATCTAGGGCGGGCGCTGCTGTATCAACCTTAAGAATGAAAGTCATACTTGAGTTGTTTTCAGCACCATCAAACGCGGTGAGCGTCATGAGCCTTTCGCCATCGTCGTATTCGCGGCTGTCGCTTAAAGCCAAGGCGAGGTCTTCGCCATTGAGCTCGTAGCGCAAGATGCCAGAAGTGGCATCGCTTGCAGACCATGCAAAATTAGCGACATCGACTGCGCTCCAGACATCATC